>NZ_JBLBWI010000014.1:0-115612 GCF_047308515.1 Nocardioides sp. Bht2 | reverse complement strand
TGTCGAGATCGGTTCCGGGGTCTCGACAAGCTCGACCGCCAGTTCGTTGATCGAGCTTGTCGAGATCGGTTCCGGGGTGGCGTCAGCTGACCTTGAGCAGGTCGACGACGAAGATCAGCGTCTCGCCGCCCTTGATCGCGCCCGGGGCGCCACGGTCGCCGTAGGCCAGGTGCGGCGGGATCACGAGCTGGCGGCGGCCGCCGACCTTCATGCCCTGCACGCCGGTGTCCCAACCGGAGATGACCTGGCCGACGCCGAGGCGGAACTGCAGCGGGGCGCCGCGGTTGTAGGAGGCGTCGAACTCTTCGCCGGTGGAGTGGGCGACGCCGACGTAGTGGACGGAGACGGTGGAGCCGGCGGTGGCCTCATCGCCGTCGCCGACGGTGATGTCGGTGATCACCAGGTCGCTGGGGGGAGTGGGGTCGAAGAACTCGATCTCAGGCTTTTCCATAGGCACCACCTTACGATCAGTTCTGGTGCAGATAGTGATCGAGTTGGTCGCGCTCGAACTCGAGCTCACCGATCCTGCTCTTGACCACGTCGCCGATGCTGATGATGCCGGTCAACCGGCCATCGGTGAGCACCGGAACGTGCCGGACCCGGTGTTCTGTCATCAGCTGCATCAGCTCTTCGACGGCGTCCGAACCGGTGCAGGTGTGCACGGTCGGCGTCATGATGTCGAGGACCCGCGCGTCGAGCACCGACGGGTTGGCATGCAGATGCCGGACCACGTCACGTTCGGAGACGATGCCGGCCACCACGCCGGGGTCGGTGCTGACGATCAGGGCACCGACGTTGTGTTCGGCCAACAGGGCGACCAGTTCGCGCACGCTGGCCTGGGGCGAGATGGTGACGACCTCGCCGGTCGCCTTTCCTCGCAGAACATCACTGATACGCATCACGCCTCCTAACGGAACCCCGTGTGTGATCGGTCTCACACGAGAGTAGCGAGATGCCGCGCGCTTGCCCAGCCTCAGCCGAGCGGCGGCTCGTCGGAGAGCTGACGGCGGCGCGCGTCGAGGTCGTGGACCGAACCGCCGTGCAGGCGGGTGACGTCCGGGTCGGCGGTGTCGTGGACCGAACCGAGGAAGGCCAACGCGGCCTCATGCAGGTGACCGTTGCTGGCCACCGCGTTGCCGCCCCACGGGCCGGGAGCGCCGTCGAGAGAGGTGAACCGGCCACCGGCCTCGCGGACGATGATGTCGAGCGCCGCCATGTCGTAGAGCTCCAGTTCCGGCTCGGCGGCGATGTCGACCGCGCCCTCGGCGACCATCATGTACGACCAGAAGTCGCCGTAGGCACGGGTCCGCCAGCAGCGCCGGGTCAGCGAGAGGAAGTCCTCCAGTTGGCCGCGCTCCTCCCAGCCGGTCAGCGAGGAGTAGGAGAGCGAAGCGTCCTCCAGGCGGCGGACGTCGGAGGTGTGGCACTGGGTCGCCTTGAGCAGCGAGCGGCCGGTCCACGCGCCGTTCTCCTTGCTGGCCCACCACCGTCGCTGCAGCTGTGGCGCGGAGACGACGCTGAGCACCACCTCATCCTCGACGGCCAGGGCGATCAGCGTCGCCCAGACCGGGACGCCGCGGACGAAGTTCTTGGTGCCGTCGATCGGATCGACGATCCAGCGCCGGGCCGAGGTGCCGGTGCTGCCCTGCTCCTCGCCGAGCACCGCATCGCGCGAACGTGCCCGCGACAGGGTGCGTCGGATGCCCTCCTCGACGGCCTGATCGGCGTCGCTGACCGGGGTCAGGTCCGGCTTGCTCATCACGTGCAGATCCAAGGCCTTGAACCGGGCCTGGGTGATGGAGTCGGCGTCGTCGGCGAGCAGATGGGCCAGACGCAGGTCGTCGGTGTAGTCGGACGGCATGGCCCAAGGGTATGCCTCGCCGTGTCACGAACCGGACATGGCAGCGGTAAAAGCGAGGCGACCCGACGCTAGGCTTTGCGCCATGGACATCAACGGACTCCCCGCGCACCCCCTGGTAATCCATGCAGCGGTGGTGTTCATTCCGTTGGCCGCCCTCCTCGCCGTCGCCTACGCCGTGGTGCCCCGCTGGCGCTGGGTGACCCGCTGGCCGATGATCGTGATCTCCACGATCGGGTTGATCTCGGTGGTGATCGCCTGGTGGTCCGGGCGGGAGTTCAAGGACGAGCAGGTGGCCGCAGGTGCGGCGATCGAGCGGTTCCACGAGCACCAGGAGCGCGCCGACATCCTGATCTGGGTGGCGATCGTCTTCTTCGCGGTGATGCTGCTCGCCGCCTGGGCGTTGGGTGGTCCGTCCGCGTTGGCCTCTGGCCGGGGCGCCCGCGGGCATCACGCGCCGCTGATCGAGTGGGCCAGCCTGAGCATGCTGGTGATCCTGGCGGTGCTGCTCTTCACGATGACCATCTACACCGGCGAAGCCGGCGCCCGCCTGGTCTACGGCTGAGTCTCGCGCGCCGCCAACAGGCGGCGGAACGACTCCACCCGCTCGGGATCGGCGTGCCCTTCGAGGACCGCGACGTCGAGTCCGCACTCGGGCTCGTCGCCGCCATGAGTGCAGCCGCGCGGGCAGTCCTCGGTCATCTCGTCGAGGTCGGGGAACGCCTCGATCAGGGTCTCGGGCCGGACATGGGCCAGACCGAAGGAGCGGATGCCGGGGGTGTCGATGATCCAGCCCGCGTCATCGGGGAGTGGGAGCAGGTAGGCCGAGGTCGAGGTGTGCCGGCCACGGCCGGTGACCGCATTGACGTGGCCGACCTCCCGGTTCGCCTGCGGCACCAAGGCGTTGACCAGGGTCGACTTCCCGACGCCGCTGTGGCCGACCAGGACGCTGGTGTGCCCACGGAGCAGGGCGCGGAGTTCGTCGAGTTCGCCGCCACGCTGGGTCACCACGTAACGCACCCCCAAGGAGCGGTAGGTGGAGAGCAGTTCGTCGGGTGAGCGGAGGTCGGCTTTGGTCAGACAGAGCAGCGGCTGCATCCCGGAGTCGTACGCCGCGACCAACGCCCGGTCGATCAGTCGGGGCCGTGGCTCCGGGTCGGCCAGCGCGGTGACCACGACCAGTTGAGTGGCGTTGGCGACGATCACCCGTTCGATCGGGTCGGTGTCATCGGCGGTCCGGCGCAGGGTGGTGACGCGTTCGGTCACCTCGACGATCCGGGCCAGCGATCCGTCGTCGCCGGATACGTCGCCGACCACCCGGACCCGGTCGCCGACCACGACGCCTTTGCGACCGAGGTTGCGCGACTTCATCGCCATCACCACGCGGTCGTCGAGCAACAGCGTGAACCGGCCACGGTCGACGGTGATCACCACGGCGTCGACGGCGTCCTCGTGGGCCGGTCGGTTCTTGGTGCGCGGGCGGGTCCGTCGGCGAGGACGCTCGTAGTGCTCGTGGTCGTGCTCGCTGTACCGCCCCGCCATCGCCTCAGCCCCGGGTCTCGAAGAGCTCGGCCCAGAAGCCGGGGAAGTCGGGGAACGTCTTGCTGGTGGTGGTGACGTTCTCGACCAGGATGTCGTCGACGGCCGAGCCGAGGATCACCGCCGCGTGGGCCATCCGATGGTCGGCGTAGGTGGCGAAGGTGCCGCCGTGCAGCGGTGCCGGGCGCAACGAGAGGCCGTCGCGGTGCTCGGTGACGTCGGCGCCCAGCCGACCGAGCTCGGTGGCCAGGGCGGTGAGCCGGTCGGTCTCGTGACCACGGATGTGCTCGATCCCGCGCAGGTGCGAGGGAGTCTCGGCCAGTGCGCAGAGTGCGGCGACCGCCGGAGCCAGTTCGCCGACGTCGTGCAGGTCGATGTCGATGCCCTGCAGGGGGCCGTCGCAGGTGACGGTGAGCCCCGCGCTGGAGAGCGTGGCGGTGCACCCCATCTGGGTGAGGATGCCGCGCAGCGCGTCGCCCGCCTGGGTGGTGTGTTGCGGCCAGTCTCGGACCGTCACCGAACCACGGCTGGTCGCGGCAAGAGCCAGGAACGGGGCGGCGTTCGAGAGGTCGGGTTCGATCTGCTCGTCGACTGCCTTGATGGTGCCCGGTGCCACCCGCCAACGGTTGGGCTCGGAGTCGTCGACCTCGACGCCGTGCGTGCGCAGCATCGCGATCGTCATCTCGATGTGCGGCTGGGAGGGGACCGGCTTCCCGTCGTGGATGATGTCGACACCCTCGGTGTAGCGGGCGCCGACGAGCAGCAGGGCGGAGACGAACTGCGAGGACGCGGAGGCGTCGATGACGACCTGGCCGCCGCGGACCGCGCCGGTGCCGGTCACCGTGAACGGGAGGCGGTCGGTGTCGGTGATCGCGACGCCGAGTTGGCGCAGGGCCTGGAGCATCACGCCGATGGGTCGGTTGCGCATGTGCTCGTCGCCGTCGAAGGCCACGGCGCCGTCGACCAGGCCGGCCACCGGCGGGACGAAGCGCATCACGGTGCCCGCGAGACCACAGTCGACCTCGGCTGCGGCGCCGGTCAGGGAGGGCGTGACCTGCCAGTCGTCGCCGCTGGTGTCGACCTCAACGCCCAATGACCGCAGGGCTTGGGCCATCAACAACGTGTCGCGGGAACGGAGCGCGCGGCGCACCTGCGAGGGGCCGTCGGCCAGTGCCGCGAGGATCAGGGCACGGTTGGTCAGGGACTTCGAGCCGGGCAGCGAGACCGTGAGATCGACAGGTCGCTGTGCACGCGGAGCAGGCCAAGGATCGAGGATCGTCACCGCTTCAGCCTATCGGCGGCGTCGGGCGGTCGCTCACCTGGCGCTGAAACTCCAACTGTTGTTGCTGGAGTCGGGGTCGGTGAAGCCCACCGGCGTGACGGTGTAGGTGACCGTCTCCCACGGGCCCAGGGTGACCCGGCCGGTGAAGCCGGGACGGGCCGCGCTCAGTTCGCAGGTGGCCACCTGGCTGAGCAGATCCTGGTGGCAGTAACCCGGCAGGTTCGCGGTCAGGCCCAGCGGGCTGGTGCTGACGATCCGCAGGATCGCGGTGCGCCCGGCCGGATAACCGGTGGTGGCCACGGTGATGGTCGCCCCGGAGTAGTCGCGGACCGCGGTGGCGGTGAGCCTGAGGTCGGTACTCGTCGGCGGGTTCGTGGTCGGTGGCGAGGTCGGCTCTGTGGGGGTGACCGGCGGCAGGGTCGGAGTCTCGGTGGGCTCCTCGGTCGGTTCCTCGGTCGGCGTCTGGCTGGGCTGTTGCGTCGGCTGCTGGCTCGGTGTCTGCGCCGGCGGCGGTGGGTTCGGCGTCGTGACGGGGGTGCTCGGAGTATCGGTCACCACGGGAGCGGGCGGCGCGACGGCGACCTTGCGCGGCGGCTTCGCCTTCTTCTTGGGTGCTGCCGGAGTGCTCGGGCGGACGGCGTCGGGGGTGGAGGTCGCCGGTGCGGTCTGCTCGGCCTGCGGCTTCGTGTCGTTGTTGGGGAGGGTGACCGCCAGGGTGGTGCCGACGGCGACCGTTGCCGCCACCCCGGCCACCGCGACCCCCTGCGTGTTGGCCAGCACGAACTCCTTGGCCCGGTCGGCCAACAGCAGCAGGCCGCCTTTCGCGGCCAAGGTGCCGGCGCTCGCCAGGTAGGCGGCACCGGCGGTGCCCAGGAGCAGCGGCGCCAGCAGGGCGCCCAGGCTGGAGTTGACCTCGGTCAGTTCCAGATAGATCGCCATACAACGGCGGCACTCATCGAGGTGCGCCTCGACCTTGGCGGTGTCGCGCCGGGACAGGCCCTTACGGATGTACCCGCCCAGATGGTCGTTGGCCCAACGGCACCCGTCGTCCTCGATCTCCTGGGCGTGCGAGGTGAGGAACGCCTGGCGCAGTCCCTCGCGGGCACGGTAGGCGAGCGCCGAGACCGAGTTCGGCGACATCCCCAGGATGGCGGCCACCTCGGCCGGCTTCTGCCCCTCGACCTCGGTATGCCACAGCACCAGTTGCCAGCGTTCGGGAAGCGAGGCGAACGCCTTCGCGGCCGCCTCGTTCTCGAACCCCTCGATCGCGGTGTCGCGGAACGGGACGCCGGGGTCGAACGCCTCCATGTCGTCGGTGGTCTGCAGCCTGGCGTTGCCACGGATCTTGTCGACGTGCAGCCGACGGATCGCGGTCAACAGATAGGCGCGGAAGGCGACGTCCGGGCCGCCGCCGTTCTGGAGCACCCGGAGCACCTTGGTGAACGCGTCGGAGACGAGATCGTCGGCGTCGGACTGGGAGGTCAGTTGGCGGGCCAGCCGACGGGCCGAGGCGACGTGACGCTCGAAGAGGCGGCCGTATGCGGATACGTCGCCGTCGCGGACGGCCGAGATCAGTTCGGCATCGCCCACCAGTTCGGCGTCGGCAAGGGTCTCGCTCACGTACCTTCAACGATCCAATCGTGCGTTCATGACGCGTCTGAGCCTAGTCCCCACCGGTATTTCTGGGGAGGCAATCGCCGCGGTGCGCCCCGTCCACCCCTGGGGGCCGGGCGCGGCCCGTTCCCCTATTTCGACTAGCGTCGTCACCTCGAAGTTATCTCGGGCTCGGGAGTTCGGCATGGAAGGCAGGCGTCGTGGACCGCTGCGCTCGCTCGCTCGCAGGTCAACGCTCGCGCTGACCGTGGGGCTGGCAGTGGTGCTGGGGACGGGTCTCCCCGCGGCCCCGGCGGTCGCTGACGATCCCACGGCCCCGGAGCAGGCGAGGATCACGCTCCGGGCGCCGACCGGTGTGGTGCAGGGCAGGAGTGCCACCTTCACGGCGCAGTGGCAGCTCGCGGACGGGTCGCCGATCGCCGACGTCGGGCTGCACCTGCAACGACAGACGCCGGCCGGCTGGCGGGGGCTGGACAGCGCGGTGACCACCGCGGACGGGGTCGCGATCTTCACGGTGATGCCGCGGCAGAGTGCGGAGTACCGGATCGCGGCTCAGCAGACGGAGCAGGCGCATTCGGAGCCCTCGAACGTGGTGCGGGTGAAGCTGCGCCCGATCATCGCCGCGGTGAAGTTGCCGAAGCAGGCGCCCCGACCCCGGATCAAGCTTCCTGCCCAGCCACTCGCGTTCGCGGACGGCGCCCGCCCGGTGATCACCTCGATTCCCGACCAGGTCTGGCGAGAGATGGTCGGGCGGAGTTGGCATCGCGGCTGTCTGCCGCGCCGATCGTTGCGGCTGATCCGGGTCAGCTACTGGGACTACGGCGGCTTCCGGCGTCGCGGCGAACTGGTCACCGCGAAGGGGGCGGCTCGGCAGACGGCGTCAGCCTTCGCGGCTCTCTACCGGGCGAAGCTGCCGGTGCGCTCGATGTACCGGGTCGACCGGTTCGGCTGGTCGAAACGGTTGCGCGGAGCCGACGACTACGCCTCGATGGCGGCCGGAAACACCTCGGCCTTCAACTGCCGCAACGTGGTCGGACGCCCCGGCGTCCGCAGCCCCCATGCCCGCGGGCGTGCCGTCGACCTCAATCCCTGGGAGAACCCCTTCGCCAGCAGGGAGGACGGGTGGGTGCCGAACCGGTGGTGGGTGGGCAGGTGCCACCCGAAGGTGGCTTGGTGCAGTCCCTCGCACCGGGTGGTGCGGACTCTGCATGCCCATGGCTTGAAGTGGACCTACCGGGCGAAGGACCGGCATCACTTCGATGGCTGAGCAGTAACCGGCGCTCCGCTGACAGTGCGTGAGAATTCGGCATCCGGTTCTGCGTCATGGTCGCCGGATCCGGCCGTTTCATCTGCGAACGAGGGCCGTACACACGAAGGGAGGGACGGTGGGCTTCTTCGCTACGCGTTCGAGGACCTCTGTCACGGCCGAGGGCGGCCGATTGCCGGAGTGGATCACGCGTGAGCTGCCGCCACGCTTCCTCGCAGTCGCCGAGGCGTTCGCCGCACAGACGCCGCTGAGTGGTGCCTGTGAGGAGACCGGCCGAGCGCTCGCCCGCGACGGGATCTCGCTCGGTGAGGCGCTGGACGGGCTCCGAGCCACCGCGCATCTGATCACCGGTGAGGAGCCGCGCTTCGAGGACCTGCGGGTGCTCAGTGAAGCCTGGAGCGAGGCCACCCTGAGTTACCTCAGCCAGCTCTCGTGCACCGATCCGCTGACCGGACTCTCCACCCTCGCCCACCTGCGCACCGCCGTCGCCGACCTCTACCGGTCGGCCGACGCGAACGTCGAGAACACCCAGACCCTGGTCGTCGTCGAGGCACCGCAACTGCACGGCGGTGACCAGACGCCGATCGCCCGGGCGATGGTGACGATGCGGCTGGGGGAGTCCGCGCGCACCGTCTTCGCCCAGGCGCACACCATCGGGGCCCTCGGCGCGCGCCGGGTCGTCGTGCTCGCCGAGCGTGACGACCGCCTGGCGCGTCGGGTCACCCTGCTCCGGACGATGGTCGCCGCCGATCGCGCCCGGGTCTGGATCGAGGGCCTCCCCGACACCGACTTCGCCGCGACCCTGCTGCTCGACGACCTCACCCGCGACTGACCGCTCCCGCTGCCCGCTCGTGCGGACGTCATACGTCGCGTGGCCCTGCCTCCTCTCAAGGTATGACGTCCGCCGGGGTGGGAGGAGCGGGTGACCCCCGCCGCATAGGCTGGTCCCATGTGCGGCCGCTATGCCTCCTCGCGCCGAGCCGAGGATCTGATCGACGAGTTCGAGGTCGAGGAGAGCGTCTTGGAGGCGCCTCTGGAGCCGGACTACAACGTCGCGCCCACGAAAGAGGTCTACGCCGTCCTGGAGCGTCCGGCGAAGGCCGATCGGCCCCAGCAGCGGCAGTTGCGCGCGCTGCGCTGGGGGCTGGTGCCGAGTTGGGCCAAGGACCCGGCGATCGGCAACCGGATGATCAACGCCCGGATGGAGACCGTGGCCGAGAAGCCGTCCTACCGCCGTGCCTTCGCCGCCCGACGCTGCCTCCTGCCGGCAGACGGTTACTTCGAGTGGTACCCCAGCGAGCAGCTGAACGCCAAGGGGAAGCCGATCAAGCAGCCGTTCTTCATCCACCCCGCCGACGACGGTGTGCTGGCGATGGCCGGCCTCTACGAGATCTGGCGCGACCCCGCCGTCGCCGACGGTGAGCCGGGCCAGTTCCGGTGGACCTGCACGGTGATCACGACCGAGGCCGAGGACTCGTTGGGTCATATCCACAACCGGATGCCGTTGATGGTGCCCGTCGACCGCTGGTCGACCTGGCTCGACCCGGAGCCGCACGCTTCCGAGGAGTTGCTGGCGCTGTTGGAGCCGGCCGCCCCTGGGCGCCTGGTGGCGCAGCCGGTCTCGCTGCTGGTCAACAACGTCCGCAACAACGGGCCGGAGCTGATCGCTCCGTTGCCGGCCGAAGCCTGATGACGACCCCGATCGAGACCCCGGGCGGACCGGGCCTCCTCTACCGTGACGACGCAGCGGAGCCGGTGGCGACGCTGCTGATCAGCCACGGCGCCGGTGCCGGCGTCGACACAGCGGACCTCGCGGCGCTGGCCGCACAGTTACCGGCCCAGGGCATCACCGTGATCCGGTTCGAACAACCGTGGAAGGTCGCCGGCCGGAAGATCGCCGGGCCACCGGCCTCCCTCGACGTCGCCTTCACCGCGGCTGCCGCCGCCGTCGGCCGGGAGATTCCCCTGGTGGTCGGCGGCCGCTCCGCAGGCGCGCGGAGCGCGGCCCGGACCGCCACCCGGGTCGAGGCGGCTGCGCTGCTCGCGCTCTCCTTCCCGCTCCATCCGCCGGGCAAGCCCGAGCGGTCGCGGCTCGACGAACTCCTCGGGGCCGGGGTGCCGAGTCGGGTGATCCAGGGTGGACGGGACGCGTTCGGACGCCCGGCGGAGTTCCCCGACGACGTGGACGTCGTCGAGGTGCCGTGGGCCGACCACTCCTTCAAGGTGGCGAAGTCCGCGCCGGTGGATCCGGAACAGACGATCGCCGCGGTGGTAGCCGCGGCCGGTTCCTGGATCAGGGCGCAGATAGGTGCCGGATGAGAACGGCGGGAATCAATCGCCGTGGTGGCTGGTTACTCCTGATGTGCTCGCCGTACTCGATCGTCCCGCCGACGGCCCTGCCGTAGGCTGGGCCGTGATGACTGAATCCCTCACCAGCGACGTCGACATGAGCGACGTCGACCTGGCCAATGAGACCGATGCCCAGCGTTCGCTGCGCTTCGAACGCGACGCCATGCCCTACCTGGACCAGCTGTACTCGGCGGCGATGCGGATGACCCGCAACCCTGCCGATGCGGAGGACCTGGTCCAGGAGACGTTCGCGAAGGCTTTCTCGGCGTTCCACCAGTACAAGCCCGGCACCAACCTCAAGGCCTGGCTGTACCGGATCCTGACCAACACCTTCATCAATACCTACCGCAAGAAGCAGCGGCAACCACAGCAGTCGATGGCCGAAGAGGTCGAAGACTGGCAGTTGCACCGCGCCGAGTCGCACACCTCGACGGGCCTGAAGTCCGCCGAGACCGAGGCGCTGGAGCATCTCCCAGATTCGCAGGTCAAGGAGGCGTTGCAGAGGCTCCCCGAGGAGTTCCGGCTCGCCGTCTACCTGGCTGACGTGGAGGGTTTTCCGTACAAGGAGATCGCCGAGATCATGGATACCCCGATCGGCACAGTGATGTCGCGTCTGCACCGCGGACGCCGTCAGCTCCGTGACATGTTGAGCGACTACGTGCGTGACAACAGCCTGCTCCGCCTCGACGGTGAGGGGGAGAAAGCATGAGCGCCCTTGAGCCCGACGACTGCGCCGACTACCTCGAGCGGATCGTCTTCCTGATCGACAACGAACTCGACGAGGCCGACTGCTCGGTGGTTCGGGTGCACCTCGAGGAGTGTGCGCCGTGCCTGCAGAAGTACGACCTCGAACGCACCGTGAAGCAGGTGGTGGCTCGTTCCTGCGCCGAGAACGCCCCCGATGGTCTGCGTGAGCGGGTCCTGTTGCAGCTGCGCGAGGTGCAGATCCGGATCACCGAACGGTGACCGACCGCGTCTCATCGCGGTTCTCGATTGGCACCAGCAGGGGCGGACCTGAGATAATGGTCTGAGTAGTTCGATCCCAGGAGGACACCATGGGCAAGACCGGTCGTAAGCGCCGTGCACGCAAGAAGAAGGGCGCGAACCACGGCAAGCGCCCCAACGCCTGATCGCACGCAGCGATCGCGCGTGAGCGTGACAACACGAACCCCCGAGCCAGACGGCGGCGGGGGTTCTGTGTCTCCGGGCCTCGGCTGGCGCAGCTCGCTCCGGGCAGGTACGGCACACTGAGGCCATGACGTCGCCCGCGCCCTTGGCCGCCTCCGCCCGCTTCACGGTCACCGAGCAGGACACTGCGGTGGCCGTCGGTTCGGGGTCGCTGCCGGTGCTGGGTACGCCCAGGTTGGTGGCCTGGTGCGAGGCCGTCACCTGTACCGCGATCGAGCCGATCCTGACGGAGGGCCGGACCAGTGTCGGCACCCGCGTCTCGATGGAGCACCTGGCGGCGAGCGCGGTCGGCGCCGAGGTCGAGATCGAGGTGTCGGCCGCCTACACCGAGCCGCGCCTGGTCCGGTTCACGGTCGCTGCCCGGATGGGTGCCAAGCTGGTCGGCTCCGGTGAGATCACCCGGGTCGTCGTCGACGCCGAGCGCTTCCTCGCCCGCCTGGCCCCGAAGGCGCACAAATAGCACGCGAGGGCGCACAAGATGTGCGCCCTCGCGTGCTATCTGTGCACTCTCGGGGCTACTCCCAGCCCCAGCCGAGGGTGTGGCTCTCGACCCGGATCTCCTTGCGGATCCCGATCTTGCCGCGGAAGAAGAGCATCGGGGCATTCGGTTCGCCGAGCGCCAGCTCCTGCACCCGGCCGACGACGATGTCGTGGTCACCGCCGGGAAGGACCTCGTGGACCTCGCAGTCGACCCGGAGCAGGGTGTCGGGAAGGGCAGGGGTGCCCAACGGCGACTCGTGCCAGTCCAGGCCCTCGAAACGCTGCCCGCGGCTGGAGCCGAAGCGGCTGACCAGATCGCCCTGTTCCTCGGCGAGCACGTTGACGCTGAACTTGCCGCTCGGCGCGATCTGCGGCCAGGAGCGGCCGCCGTGGTCGACACAGATCAAGATCAGTGCCGGGTCCAGGGAGAGTGAGGCGAAGGACTGACAGGCGAATCCGAGTGGGTTGCCGGCCTCATCGATACCGGTAACCACAGTGACCCCACTGGCGAACTGGCTCATGCAGGTGCGCATCAGCTGGGGGTCGATGGTGGTGGCGGCAGTCATGAGGGGGGATCTCCTTGGGGCGGGTCAGTTGGAGGACGAGATGAAACGGGTCCGCACGGAGGCGGGGGAGATCAGCACGGCGGGGCCGTCGCCGATCGGATAGTTCTGGGACACCTCGAGGTGCTTGAGCGAGATCGACCGAGCCAGCTCGGCGTCACCGGCCGCGATCGCGTCGATCAGTGCGCGATGCTCGTCGAGTGCCTGCAGGCGCTGGGCGCGGGGCAGGGAGCTGGCCTCGCGGTGGTGGCTGGCCCACTGCGACTCGTGCGAGCTCCACAGTGACTCAAGCGCACCGGCGACCATCGCCAGCGACTCGTTGCCGCAGAGGTCGACGACCGCTTCGTGGAACATCCGCGACAGCGTGGTGACCTCGACCAGGTTGTCGACGACCTTGACCGCTCGCTCGTGCAACCGGGTCAGGACCGGGATCACCTCGATCTTGCGGTCCTCGCGCAGGGCGCAGGCGGCTGCGCAGGCCGGCTCGACCTCGCGCAGTGCCTCGGCGACGTCGCTGATCGGTACGGCGCGTCCGGCCAGAGCCATACCGAGGCTGTAGGCGACGTGCTCGGCGTCGGGCCGGTGGACCACAGCGCCACCGATCGCGCCCCGGCGCACAGTGATCAGGCCCTCGGCCTCCAGGACGCGCATCGCCTCGCGGAAGGTCGGCTTGCTGACCGCATAGTGGCCGCGCAGTGACTCCTCAACCGGCAGCTCCGTGGCTTCGGCGAGGTCGCCGACCAGGAGTCGGGTCCGCAGATCGTCCG
The DNA here is from genome assembly GCF_047308515.1 of Nocardioides sp. Bht2. Lineage (NCBI taxonomy): Bacteria > Bacillati > Actinomycetota > Actinomycetes > Propionibacteriales > Nocardioidaceae > Nocardioides > Nocardioides sp. Bht2. Next base: position 102,705 of record NZ_JBLBWI010000014.1, on the reverse strand, counting down.
CGATCTGCTCGGCCAGGCGGGCGAACCGCACCGCACCTGCGGGGGGAGCGCCTTCTCGAGCGGTCATGCCGTCCTCTCATCCACATCGTGTTGCACCACTTTGTCCACCAGACACGTTGACGTTACGGGAGCCGCGCCTGGTCAGGTACAGGACCCTGTGAACTTATCCCGAGTTGCTCAGCAAGTGGGCCGAAGATCAGAGACATGTGCTCGGCGACCACGCTCTGCGGCATCGCTGCCACCGAGGCCCAGAAGTAGAGGTGCCTGATCGGCGCAGCGGCACGCAGGGCGCCCAGTTCGGCTGCCGCCGTCGCGACCTCGACGACGCGCAGACCGCGCGAGGTCGGGTCGAGCAGTTGCTTGACCACCTCGTCGTGGTCCTGCGCTGCGACGACGCTGCCATCGGTGACCCGCGCCTGTGCGTAGGTCCGGGTCTGGTGGGCGTAGTGCGGCGCGATGATCTGCGCGGTCCGCTCGGGGTCGGTAGCCAGCACCATGGGGATCATCCCGCCCATCGCGGCGAGCGCGGGGTCGTGACCGCCTTCGCTCAAGCCTTCGAGATAAGAGGGGAGGAGCGCGGCGTTCGGCGCCAGCAGGCCGACGCCGAGTCGTCCGGCGCGCTTGGCGCCCTGCGGGCCCTGGTAGCCGAGCCAGAGCGGGAGGCGCTCCTGGGTGGGCGGCGGGTTGAGGGCGCCGTCCCAGAGGTCGGCCTTCAGCTCGCGGATCTTGGCGTCAGCCAGGGTCATCCGCTTGCTCAGGTCGCGACCGAAGAGTTCGAACTCCTCGGCGGCATAGCCGGCACCGACACCGAGTTCGAGACGCCCGCCGCTGATCTGGTCGATCAGGGCGGCCTGCTCACTGATGTGCCGGGGGTGGCGCATCGAGGCGAGGAGCACGCCGGTGCCGAGTCGGATCCGCGTGGTGCGGGCCGCGGCGGACGCGAGGAAGGTCAGCGGCTGGCTGAGGTAGCCGTCCTCGAAGTTGTGGTGCTCGGTGGCCCAGATCGAACCGGCGCCGAGCCGTTCGGCCTCGACGACCTGATCGAGCGCGGAGCCGATCACCTCGCCCCAGGGCTGCTGCCACGCTGCGGGGTTGCGGACGTCGAAGAGCAGGCCGAGGGTGGTGGCGGGGCCGGTCATGCGTTCTCTCCTTGGCTGAACCAGTCCCACTGCCAGGGGGTGATGGTCTCGAGGGCGCCGACGAAGCGGGTCGCTCCGGGCTGCTTGGTGGGTGCGCTGAGTGCGATGGCGGGCTCGGCCTCGCGGAGCCGGGCCAGCACGGTGCCGGGCGGGTCGATCTCGGTGGTCGCCCAGATCACGCGCATGATCCGGTCCGCGCCGGTCCCGTTGGCGGCCTCGGTGGCCTGCCAGGCGGCCGGTGCGAGGGCAGGGGCGCTGTGCAGCGCCCAGGCGGCGCTGATCCCGGGGACGGCGGCGAGCGCGGGGAGCAGAACGTCGAGTTCCCAGGCGCTCCGCTCGTGCAGGGCGGTCCGTGAGATCGAGCCGGGGATCTCGGTGGCGATCATGATGACGCCCGTAGCCGGACGGAAGTAGAGAGCGCGCTCATTGAGGCGCAACGTGGGGGAGACCTCGGCACCGACGACGTGGAAGAAGTCCATATAGGCGCGGTCCAACAGGTCGATGTCGGGGCGACGACCTTCGCGGAAGGACTGTTCGGCGAACTCCGCCCAGGTGTCGATCGCCGGACCGGTCGGCTCGTCGAACCAGTAGAGGTTCGCGTAGTGGAAGTCGGTGAAATCGCCGGCCGCTGCGGCGGTCTGCGCCAGGGCAGGTGTCTGCACGAAACGCTCGCCGTGGGCGACACCGTCGAGAGCCAGGTTCTCGGGCCGGTGGTCGAGCTGGTGCCAGGCGTTGACGGCCTGGTGGTGGGCCACCTCCTTGGCCTTGGAGAGGCTGAGGAAGGCGACGCGAGGTGCGGGCAGCATGCAGCGGTTCCTTTCCAGAAACGAATCTTATGGAAGATTCCCATATGAGGGGACGTCTGGCAAGTAGTTGACTCAACTCTTCTACGGAAGGGATAAGTCGCCCGTGCGCGCGAGAACCCGGTCCAGACCTCGCATCTGAGGCGGTGCGATACGGACTGCCGGGTTGACATGCGTCACAAGGAAGATCTAGAACATTCACATGACTTTGTTCGATGCGGAGCACGCGGCCGAGTTCCGGCGCCGTGGCTGGTGGAGTGACGAGACCCTGTCGACGGCAGTGGCTCGCAATGCTGCCCAGGTGCCCGACTCCTTGGCCTACACCAGCGGCGACCGGGTGATCACCTGGGCACAGTTCGACCAGCGCGCGGACGAGTTGGCCCGTCGCCTCGCCGGAGCCGGCATCCGGCCCGGGAGCCGGGTCGCGGTCTGCATGGCGGACGGTATCGAGATCCACGTCGCCTTCGTCGCCATCGAACGGCTGAGTGCCACCATCGTCGGGATCGGCGCCAAGGCCGGTGTCCGCGAAGTCGCCCACATCGCCCGGCAGAGCCAGTGTGAGGCGCTGTTGACCCTCGCTGCCCAGGACGGCCGTGACGCCGGCAGTCTGATCGCCGACCTCGCCGAGCGCGAGATCCGGCTCAAGCACCTGGTCCTCACCCTGGACGGACTCGGCGTCCGGCTGACCTGTGCCGCCGAGGGTGGCAGCGAGTACTGGGAGGTCGACGAGGCAGCGCTGCCGGCCGTCGCCACCAGCCCCGACGACCTCTTCCTGGTCAACTCCACCTCGGGCACCACCGGTCTGCCCAAGGCCGTCATGCACACCCAGAACCGCTGGCACTACTTCCACACCCAAGCTGCCGCCAACGGCGAACTCGTCGACGGCGAAGTGATGCTCTCGATCGTCCCGGCGCCGTTCGGCTTCGGGCTCTGGACCTCGCACGTGACGCCGATCAAGCTCGCCGCGCACACCGTGGTGATGCCCAAGTTCTCGCCGCGTGAGGCCGCCCGGCTGATCCAGGAGCACAAGGTCACCGTGCTCTGCTGCGTCAGCACCCAGTTCATCATGATGCTGGCCGACTCCTCGCTCGAAGAGTTCGACATCAGTTCGCTGCGCGTCGTCTTCACCGGCGGCGAGGCCGTGCCCTACGCCCAGGCGGTGGAGTTCGAGGAGCGGACCGGTTCCACGATCCTGCAGTTCTACGGCTCCAACGAGACCGGCCTGCTCAGCGGCACCAACCTGCACGACACCCCCGAGCAGCGGTTGCGGACCGCCGGCCGGATCGCCCCGGAGATGAACGTCCGGCTCTTCGAAGGTGCCAACGACGTCACCTCCACCGGCCGCGGCCAACCGGCCTGCTTCGGCCCGGCGCTTTCGCTCGGCTACCTCGACGACGAGGCCGCCAACGCCTCGCTCTTCACCGACAACGGCCTGATGCTGATGGGTGACATCTGCGAGATCGACGCCGACGGCTACCTCAGCGTGGTCGGTCGGATCTCCGAGTTCGTGGTGCGCGGCGGCAAGAACATCAGCCTCGCCGTCGTCGAGGCCGACGCCCTCACCCACCCGGCGATCCGGCACGCGGCCGCCGTGGCGATGCCGGACCCGGTCCTGGGTGAGCGGGTCTGCCTCTTCGTGGAACTGCACACCGGCGCGGAGTTCGACCTGGAGACGTTGGTGGCCCACCTGAAGGCCGAGGGCGTCTCGCGCGAGCTCTTCCCCGAACGCCTGGAGATCATGCCCGAACTGCCGCGGTCCAGCGGAGCGAAGGTCGCCAAGGGCGAGCTGCGGAAGCTGATCGCCGAGAAGGTCGCGGCCGAGCTCGCCGCTCGCTGACGACCTCGCGCACTGGAACTTCACTCAGAGGAGACAAGAGATGACGATGACGAATAGCACCGCTGCCGAGACCCCGCGCAAGGGCGGCCTCGACGTCTGGGCACCTTCGGTGATGCCGGAGGTCAGCCGTGGTGAGCTCACCGACGAGCAGTCGCTGGCGATCGCGTTCCGGCTGTTGGCCAAGGAGGGGTTCGCGGAGAACCTCGCCGGTCACATCACCTGGCAGCGTCCCGGCGACACCAACATGCTGGTGAACCCCTGGGGCCTGTGGTGGAACGAGGTCAGCGCCTCCGACATGTGCCTGGTCGATGAGGACGCCGCCCTGGTCTCCGGCCGTTGGGACGTCACCCCCGCGATCCACATCCACACCGAGCTGCACCGGATGCGCAAGGACGCCCGCGTGGTGATCCACAACCACCCGTACTACGTCTGCGTGTTGGCTGCGATCGGCAAGCTCCCCGAGCTGGTCCACCAGACCGGGTCGATGTACATCGACGACCTGGTCTTCGTCCAGGAGTACAGCGGTGAGATCGACACCCCGCGCCTGGCCCAGGACCTGGCCGAGCAGATCGGCGACGCGAAGGTGGCCGTGCTGGCCAACCACGGTGTCATCGTGACCGGTTCGAACCTGGTCGAGGCGACCTATCGTGCCGCCTCCTTCGAGCGGGTCTGCAAGCTGGCCTACGACGTCCTGGTCTCCGGCTTCACGCCGCTGGAGATGCCCCGCAGCGCGATGCTCGGGATGAAGGAGTCGCTGCTCGAGCGCGCTGCCGAGGTCTACTGGGGCGGCGCCACCCGCAGCCTGCTCCGCGCCGAGCCCGAGGTGCTGGCCTGAACACCAAGCGCGCGATGCGCATCTCCTCGGTGCCGCACGCGCGGGAATGGGCGCAACGCCGACTGCCGCGCGCGGTCTTCGACGTCGTCGAGGGCGGTGCCGAGCGGGAGGTCACCGAACGCCGCAATCGTGAGGCGTTCGACGCCGTCACCTGGCAACAGCCGGTCGGCGTCCAGGCCGAGTCGATCGACACCAGCATCGAACTGTTGGGGCAGCGCCTCAGCGCCCCGATGTTGACCGCACCGTGCGGCTTGGCCGGTGCGGTCCACCCGGACGCCGAACCCGGCGTCTTCTCCGCAGCTGCGGCACTGGGCCTCGGTGCAGTGCTCTCCACCACCGCGACCCGGTCGCTGGAGACGGTGGCCAGCGCCGGCGCCCACCCGCACGCCTGGTTCCAGTGCTACTTCCTGGGTGGGCGCTCCGGCGCGGAGCAGTTGCTCGAACGGGCTGGTGCCGCGGGCTACCAGACGCTCGTGCTGACGTTGGACACCCCGATGCCCGGGATCCGCTACCGCGACGCCGGCCACGGTCTCACCCTGCCGATGAACTACCGGCTCGGGGCGATGGCCCGGCTCGCGCCCCAGGTGCTCCGGCGTCCCGGGTGGCTGGCCCGGGTGGCCCGTCGGCCCTCGACGCTGAGCATGGGCAACGGCCTGCACGGCGTGCCCGGGGGAGGGCTCGATCGACTCTTCGACGAGGTCCCGACCTGGGCCGACCTGGCCTGGATCCGGGAACGGTGGTCGGGACCGATCGTGGTCAAGGGACTGACCCGGGTAGCCGACGCCCAGCGGGCGTTGGCGGAAGGCGCCGACGGCATCATCATCTCCAATCACGGAGGCCGTCAGCTGGACGGACAACCGGCCACGTTGCGGGTTCTGCCCCAGATCGTGGACGAGGTAGCCGGCCGGGTTCCGGTGCTGGTCGACGGCGGTATCCGCAGTGGTGCCGATGTGGCCCGCGCGCTGGCGTTCGGCGCCTCGGCGGTGCTGATCGGGCGGCCGTACCTCTACGGCCTCGCGATCGCCGGCGAAGCTGGAGCCCGGCGGGTGCTGGACCTGTTGGTCAGCGAGCTGACCCGCACCATGCAGCTGCTCGGCACCCCCGACATCGAAGCGCTGCGCAAGGTCCCCGTCCAGTTCGATGTGACCTCTCGGTTCGGAATCGAGCGCCAGGACGACGCTCAGGTCACATTGGGGGGTGCTCGATGAAGCGCGTCCTGTTGCTGGAGCCCGAGTCCCTGCACGCCGAAGGGGTCCGCGCCCGGTTCGCCGCCCAGTTGCAGCAGCAGTTCCCGGACCTGGTCGTCGAGACGTGGCCGGATGGCGACGAACCGTCGGTCGACTACCCGTGGCACGAGGTCGTCGCCGCGACCTGCTTCCAACTCACGGACGACGTCGCGGACCGGATGACCGGCCTGCGCCTGTTGCAGAGTGTCACGACCGGGGTCGAGCACCTGCCCGTCGCGGCGTTGGGGGAGCGGGGTGTCGCGGTCTGCAACGCAGCCGGTACCGCCGCTCCCGAGATCGCCGAGTTCGTCCTGGCCCGGATCCTCGGGGACGCCAAGCGGCTGCCCGAGTTGGCTGCCGCCCACCGCGAACACCTCTGGCTGACCGGCTACGGCGAGGCGCTCGCCGGTGCCGAACTGGTCCTGGTCGGCTTCGGTCCGATCGGTCAACGGATCGCGGCGTTGGCGAGCGCCTTCTCCATGACCGTCCGGGTTGTCCGACGGACTCCGGCGGCGGTTCCCGCTCCCGGTGTCGTCGAGGAGGTCGGGTTCGCCGATCTGGGCTCGTTGGTCGGGCGGGCACGTTACGTCGTATCGGCCCTGCCCGAGACCCCTGAGACGACGGGACTCTTCGACGCGGAGCTGCTGGCCCAGGTCGCCGACGGTGCGCTGATCGTCAACGTCGGCCGCGGTTCGTTGATCGATGAACCGGCTCTGGTCGCTGAGTGCGCCAGCGGACGGCTCCGCGCTGCACTCGACGTCGTCTCGCAGGAGCCCTTGCCGTCGCACAGTCCGCTGTGGGATGTCCCGGGCCTGGAGATCTCCGGCCACTGCTCGAGTGTGCCCACCCGGGCGTTGGCTGCGGTCTCCGAGTTGTTCGCTGTCAATCTTCACCGTCTGCTGGCGGATGAAGCTCTTCTCAACCAGGTCGCCGGCCCGTCCGGCGCCACGAAGGAGTCACTATGACCATGAGCTCAGTACCCAGTGGGATCGAGGCGTACTTCCTCGGCCGCAGCTACGACGTCATGCCCATCCCGATGGATGCCGCGTTCTGCGTGGAGGTCCCTGCTGGTCCGCTACTCTTCATCGTCGAGTCGCGGCGGTTGACTGACGAAGCGATCAACGAGAACGCAGTCGACCGCGGTCGGCCCGACGCGACCTATGACACGGGTATCGCCGACGGCGGTGCCTGCGTCCACGTGCTGGGGTCGGCCGATCGTCTGGAGTGGTTGCGATTCGACTGCTTCGACAACGAGCCGCACTACCACTACATCCGCAACGCGGAGCAGGCCAACGTCGTGGTCCGTTTCGACCAGTTCGCCGAGGGAGACCCGGAGGCCTGGACGATCGGGCGGCTGCGTAACAACCTGGTCCCGATGCTGCGTCACGCAGGTGCTGAGGAGCTCGCCGAGCAGGTGGCGGCCGAGGATCTGAACGCGGCTGTGGACCAGGTGGCCGGGATCTTGGAGCGTCTTCACGCCTGAGATTCAAGAATCTTTAAAAAGATCTTGAACATTCCGGTGATCCCGGTTACCCTTGTGACTACGATCACCCTACCGCTTCGGCGGCTCAGTCGCAGCACGGCTATGGGTCTCTTTTTTTGCCCGATTTAATGTCTTAGAACATTTCAAGGATCAACATGAAAATTCATTCTCTTGGCTACCTGGTCGTCAGCAGCACGGACTTTGGCGCATGGAAGAACTTTGGCACCGAGATCCTCGGTATGACCGTCGGTGCTCAGGACTCAGAAGCCGAGCTGTGGCTGCGGGCCGACGAGCGGGCACACCGCGTCGTCATCGAAGCCGCTGAGAGCGACGAGGTCGCGGCCATCGGTTGGGAGGTGCGCAACGACGTCGAACTGGAGGCCTTGATCGCCGACTTCGACGCCGCCGGCATCAACTACGAGCGCCCCGAGGGGCTGGCTGCCCGCCGCGCCGTCGAGGACCTGATCCAGGTGGTCGACCCGGCCGGTTACGTGCTCGAGTTCTACTGGGGCCACCAGGTCGCCCAGCAGCCGTTCTCCTCGGCGAACGCCGTCGGCGGCTTCAAGACCGGCGCTCAGGGCCTCGGCCACGTGGTGCTCGCCGCGGCTCCCTTCGAGGAGAGCAACCGCTTCTACCGCCGCACCCTGGGCTTCGGTCTCACCGACTTCGCCGACATGGGCGGTACGCCTGGTCACTTCCTGCACACCAACTCCCGCCACCACAGCCTTGCGCTGATCGGGTGCGACAAGTCGGCCTGGTTCGTCAAGGGCGGCCTGATCCACCTGATGGTCGAGCTGAACGATCCGTCCGACGTGGGCCGTGCCCACGACCGCGCCAAGGCCGCAGGTGTCGAGTTCTTCGAGACCATCGGCCAGCACGCCAACGACGAGATGTTCTCGTTCTACATCCACACGCCGGCCGGCTTCCCGGTCGAGGTGGGCGCCAGCGCCATCGAGGTCGACCCGGCCACGCACACCTCGGTCAACATCCCCTTCCCGGACATGTGGGGCCACCAGGTCCTCAACGTTCCCCAGCAGTAAGGCACGTCGCGATGAGCAACGTTATTGAGAACCTCGAGAAGATCAAGGCCCAGATCAGTGGCCTGGCCGAGGAAGCAGAGCGCCTCGGCAAGCTCCCTGACGAGTCGGTCCGGCTGATCAAGGGCTCCGGCCTGACCCGGATGATGCAGCCGAAGGAGTACGGCGGCATCGAGTCCACCCCCGGTGAGTACATCGAGGCCGTGATGGCTGCGGGTTCGCTCGGCTGCTCCGCGGCGGGCTGGGTCGGCGGCGTTGTCGGCCTGCACCCGTGGGAGGTCGGCGTGATGGACCCCCGTGTCCAGGAAGAGGTCTGGGGGACCGACCAGGACACCTGGATCGCCTCGCCCTACGTGGCCCTCGGTCGCGCGAAGCGCGTCGACGGTGGCTTCCGGTTCAGCGGTCGCTGGACCTTCTCCTCCGGCAGCGACCACGCCGAGTGGGTGCACCTGGGTGGCCTGATCGAGGACGAGAACGGCGAGACCACGCCGGGCACCGACCACCACTTCCTGATCCCGCGCAGCGACTTCCAGATCGTGCCGGACTCGTGGGACACCGTGGGCCTGCGCGGAACCGGGTCCAACGACCTCATCGTGGACGACGTCTTCGTGCCCTCCTACCGGGTGCTCGAGTACGCCACCGTGGTCGACGGCACCGCCGCCGCAGCGGTCGGCAAGGGCGACAACCCGCTCTACGCGATGCCCTGGTTCACCCTGTTCGGCAACGCCGTCAGCGCCACCGTCGTCGGTATCTGTGAAGGGGCCCTGGCCGCCTGCATCGACTACCAGCGCGAGCGTGCCGACGTCTTCGGAACCAAGATCACCTCCGACTCCTTCACGCTGCCGAGCATCGGTGAGGCAGCCTCCGAGATCCGCGCCAGCCGGCTGCAGATCCTGGACAACGTGAACCGCGTCTACGACGTTCTGCTCAAGGGCGGGACGCCGTCGCTGGCCCTGCGCGCGGAGTCGCGTCGTGACCAGGTCCGCGCCAGCTGGCGTGCGGTCGCCGCGGTGGACTCGCTGTTCGCCCGCACCGGTGGCAACGCGATCCGTTCGGACAAGCCGTTGCAGCGGCTGTGGCGCGACGCCCACGCGGGCCTCAACCACGCCGTGAACCTGCCCGGCCCGACCTACCAGGTCGCCGCGCTGTCGCTGATGGGCTTCGAGCCCGAAGGCGCACTTCTCTGATCCTGTGCAGCACCCGGTCTGGTCGCCCGCCCCATGGGCGACCAGACCACCCCCTCAACCAACTCGAATCCTGGCATTTTCGGGGTGCCCCTGTTCCTCGTGGAGGAAACATGTCCCGCTTCAACAACGCGTCGAAGGTGATCCTCGCCAGCGCCTCGGTGCTCGCACTCTCCGCAACGCTGGCCGCCTGCGGCAGCGACTCGAAGTCGTCCTCGGACGGCGGCGCCGTGCGGATGGCCTTCGTCAACGGCTTCTCCGGCGGCGGCCCGGTCGACGACTTCATCGCCGGCCTGACCTGCTACGCCGACCAGAACGACCTCGACAAGCCGGTGATCACGGTCGCCGACGGTGACGTCAACAAGCAGCTCAACGACATCGACAGCCTGATCGCGCGCAGCGGCCAGATCGACGGTCTGTTCGTGATGCCGGTCGACCCGGCCGCTCTGAAGCCGGCCTACGAGCGGGCCCGCAAGGCTGACCTCGCCGTCATCGACCCGGTCTCCCCGGACGCCGAGGGCAAGTTCGCCACCGACGCCTCGAGCCACGTCGCTCCCGACGACGCCGGCGTCCCGGCTCTGCTGGTCAAGTACCTGACCGACGAGCACGCCGACGTCAAGCGCGTCGCGCTCCTCTCGCCGCCTCCCGGCCAGCCGATGTCGGACCAGCGCGCCTCCCTGTTCAAGAAGGAAGCCGCTGCCGCTGGCATCGAGGTCGCGCGTGAGCTGAACATGGACAAGATCACCACCGAAGAGGCGCAGAAGAAGGTCGAAGACCTGCTGACCAGCGACAAGTCCGTCGACGCGATCTTCGCTCAGAACGGCGCGATGGCACGCGGTGCCGCACTCGCCGCCAAGAGCCAGGGCGTCGACCTGGTGATCATCTCCATCGACAGCGACGGCGAGACCCTGGCTGCGGTCAAGTCCGGTGACATCGACGCCACCTTCGGTGCCGACCTGTTCAACCTGGCCTACCAGTCCAGCGTCCAGGCCGAGAAGATCAAGGCCGGCGAGAAGGTCGACTTCCTCTCCCTGCCGTACCAGGCCTACACCTCGGCCAACGCCGAGGTCCCCAGCGCCGCAGAGCGCTGCGCCGCGGTCAAGTAGGCGGAAGGCACACCGATATGACCTCCCTTCTCACCCCCACGGGTTCGGCGCCGCAGGCGGCGCCGAGCCCGGCTCGGGCCGCCACCGCGGTCGAGCTGTTGCGTAAGGCACCGCCGTGGACCGGGATCGCCGTCCTGGTCGTGGCGATGTTCGTCTACATGTCAGCGACGAACGAGTTCTTCCTGACCTACGCCAACCTGAACAACGTGATGCGCGGGGCCGTGGTCCCGCTGCTGCTTGCGATCGGTACCACCTACGTCATCACCATCGGGATGATCGACCTCTCCCTGGCCTCGCTGATGGCGCTCAACACCGTCATCCTGCTCGGCTTCATGGATGCGGGTCTCCCGGTACCGGTAGCGGTCTGCGCGGTCATCGCGTGTTCGGCAGTGCTGGGTGGGTTGGGCAACGGTCTCTTCATCGCCAAGTTCCAGATGTCCTTCATGGTGGTCACCCTCGGCACCATGTCGGTCTTCAAGGCGATCGCCCAGCTCCGCACCGACGGTAACTCGGTGCAGCTCTACGACCGCGACGGTTTCGACTTCGTGGTCTGGCTCGGTGACGGTTCCGTCGGCCCGATCTCGGTCCCGGTCGCGTTGGCGCTGATCCTGCTGGTCGGCTCGATGCTGCTGATGAAGTTCACCACCCTGGGCCGCAGCCTGCTGGCCATCGGTGGCAACCCCGAAGCTGCCCGGATCGCCGGTATCCCGGTCGAGCGGGTGCAGATGGCGGCGTTCGCGCTCAACGGCGTCTTCGTCGGCATCGCCGGTGTGGTGATGGCGGGCCGCATCCAGGCCGCCTCACCCACCATCGGCGCCGGTATGGAGCTGGAAGTGATCGCTGCTGTGCTCCTCGGCGGCTCCTCGTTCATGGGTGGCAACAGCACCTTCGTCGGTACCTTCATCGGTGTTCTCTTCGTCTCGCTGCTGGCGAACGTGCTGAACCTGATGGAAGTCCAGATGTTCTGGCAGGGCATGGTCACCGGTCTGGTGCTGATCGTGGCCGTCGGTATCGACCGGATGCGGTCGCGGGGCAGAACATGACCAGCCCGGCGCTCAGCCTGAGCGGTGTCCGTAAGACCTACGGTGGCACCGTCGCCCTGGCCGACCTCTCGTTCGAGGTCGCGCCGGGGGAGGTGCGCGGCCTGATCGGCGAGAACGGTTCGGGTAAGAGCACCGCGATGAAGGTGATCTCCGGCCAGGTCGTTCCGGACCTTGGCCAGGTGCAGGTGGCGGGCACCACGCTCGCCGCCGGCAACGCCCACGACCGGTTGACCGCAGGGGTCGGCGTCGTCATGCAGGATCCGATGCTCTGCGAGGAGCTGACCGTCGCCGAGAACCTGGCGCTCGGTCGGGTCGGTCGCAAGGGCATCGTGTCCTGGCGACGGATCGTCAAGCAGGCAACGGAAGTGCTGGCCAAGGCCGGGCTCGACCTGGACCCCCAGGCGAAGGTCCGTGACCTCTCCCAGGACGACCGGCACATGGTCGAAGTCGCGCGAGTACTGGCCTGGGACTGCAAGGTGATCGGCTTCGACGAGACCACCGCCTCCCTGACCGAGGACTACGTCGGCCGGCTCTTCGACGTGATGCGTGACCTCCGCTCCCGCGGCGCGGCGCAGATCTTCATCAGCCACCGGATCCCCGAGATCCTGACCATCTGCGACACCGTCACCGTGCTCCGCGACGGCGAGTTCGTGGCCACCGTGAAGACCGCGGAGACCAGCGAGGATCAGCTGATCGAGCTGCTGGTCGGTCGCAGTGTCGAGGCCCAATACCGCCGCGCTCCGGCCCCGGCCGGCGAGGTGGTGCTGCAGGCCAAGGAGCTGACGCCGTCCGGGCTCGCCGGGTCGATCGACCTCCAGGTCCGGGCCGGTGAGGTCGTCGGTATCGGTGGCCTGGTCGGCAGCGGTCGCTCCGAGATCCTGGAGTCGATCTACGGCCTGATCCCGCGCTCGGGTTCGGTTGAGGTCGGCGGCAACCAGGTCCGGGCGATGCGCCCGCGCCAGGCGATCGCCGCCGGTCTGGGCCTGGTGCCCGAGGACCGCCGGACCCGCGGTCTGGCGATGGAGCAGAGCGTGCGGGCCAACGCCTCCGCGGTCGCCTACGGCTCCAACTCGCTGATCACCCCGGTCCGGGACAAGGACAGTGAGCCGCTGCTGGCGATGCTGCGCAGCAAGCTTCAGCTCAAGGCTCCAGACGACGACGCCACGGTGGCCACCCTGTCGGGCGGCAACCAGCAGAAGATCGTGCTGGGTCGCTGGCTGGACCACAACCCACAGGTCCTGCTGCTCGACGAGCCCACCCGTGGCATCGACATCGGCGCCAAGCAGGACATCTACCGGCTGATCGACGAAGCCGCACATCAGGGCATGGGCGTGCTCCTGGTCTCCTCGGAACTTCCCGAGCTGATCGGGCTCTGCGACCGGATCCTGATCATGCGCGAGGGGCACCTCGTCGCCGAGTTCACCGGCGAGGTCTCCGAGGTCGAACTGATGGCCGCGGCAGCGGGCCACAGCGAACCTGCCGACCTCACCGCCGTTCCCCACTGAACCCACCACGCAAGGAGCAGAACGTGTCCGCAGCTGACTACAGCTACGAGGCAACCGCCCGTCGGATCGACATCGACGGTATCGGTATCCACTACAACGAGGCAGGCGAAGGCCCGGTTTGCATCCTGCTGCACGGTGCCGGTCCGGGCGTCTCGGGTTGGGCGAACTTCGAGGACAACCTCCCCGTCTTCGCCCAGCACTTCCGCACGCTGATCGTCGACCAGCCTGGCTTCGGCGCCAGCGACGGCCGTGACTTCGAGGGCGACTACTTCTCGCACAGCGCGCGCACCCTGGCCAAGCTTCTCGACGCCCTCGGCATCGAGAAGGCCCACCTGGTCGGCAACTCGCTGGGTGGCGGCGTCGCGGCACGGTTCGCTCTGGACTTCCCGGAGAAGGCCGACCGGCTCGCCCTGATGGGCCCCGGCGGGATGACCAGCCGGATGTTCACCCCCGAGCCGACCCTGGGCCACACCCGGCTCTATGACTTCAACGCCCCGCCCGGACCGAGCGTGGAGAAGCTCGAAGTCTTCATGCGCGGCATGGTCTTCGACGACTCCTACGTCACCGACGAGATGGTGGCCGATCGCTTCGAGCGCTCCCAGCGTCCCGAAGCAGCGGTCAACTTCGAGCGGATGCGGGTCAGCTTCCTCGAAGGTGAGGGACTGACCAAGGGCCAGCTCTGGCGCGAGGCGTCGGCACTGACCCACGAGACCCTGCTGGTCTGGGGCCGCGAGGACCTGGTCAACCCGTACGACGGTGGCCTCTTCGCCTTCTCCCAGATGCCCAACGCCAGCTTCCACGTGATGTCGCGCTGCGGCCACTGGGCCCAGGTGGAGCGGGCCAAGGAGTTCAACCGGGTGGTCATCGGCCACCTGCTCGACAACTGATCTGACCGCAACGAGAGAGGTGAGCCACGTGACGACGACGCTGCTACCAGCCCAGTCCTACCAGCAGCTGACGACCCCCGGCTCCGGCCTGCAAGGTCGGGAGACGGGCCAGGGTGCGCCACTGGTGGTGCTGCACGGCTTCGCCCCCGGCATCGACAGCAGCACGGAGTTCGCCCACCAGGTCGCCGCGCTGAGCGAGCAGTACCGGGTGCTGATGCTCGACCTGCCCGGCTTCGGCCTCTCTGCCGACGTCGCGATCGCCGAGGACTACCTCGCCGACGCCGTACAGCGGCTGGTAGCCACGCTGGACCACCTCGGCATCGAGAAGACCTCGGTGCTGGCCACCTCTCTCGGCGGTTGGGTCACCCTGCGCGCCGCGCTCGACGAGCCGGAGCGCTTCAACCGGCTCGCCCTGCTGGCGCCGGGGATCCTCAACATCAACTCGGCCGGCGCCCGCCCGCCGGAGGGCGCCCGGGCCCTGACCTCGTTCCTGGCCCGCCCCTCCGAGCCGGCCATGTTGACCTGGCTGGAGAGCCAGGTCGGCGACCCCTCGAAGCTCACCGACCACGACGTCGACGCCGCCATGAGCCAGGCGATGGCGCCCGGTGCGATCGCCCGGCTCAAGGCTGTCTCCCGCACCTTCGACGGCTGGGACCAGGAGTCCGCGCTGTGGATGCAGTGCTGGAAGGTCGAGCACCCGGTCCTGCTGCTCTGGGGCCGCGAGAACCGCGACTTCCTGCTCGACGGCGCGCTCTACGGCGCCCGCCGGATGCCCAATGCCGACGTCGTCGCGTTGGCCGCGTGCGGTGGCCGTGCCCACCAGGAGCGCGCTGAGGACGTCACCCGCGTGGTGGCTGACTTCCTCGCCCCGTAGATCCCTGACCTGACCAAGGCGGCCAGCCCATGGCCGTTCTTCCCGTCCAAGTCTCGAAAGGCGTAACCATGGCAAGTATCGAAGACCTGCAGAAGAACACCGACTTCACGAATGCGGTGAAGGGCAAGGTGACCTTCCTCCCCGAGCCCGACAAGGCAGACCGCAAGTTCCCGATGATCTCCGTCGACGACCACATGGTCGAGCCGCCGAACGCGTTCGAGGGCCGGATGCCGTCGAAGTTCGCCGACCAGGCCCCCAAGGTGGTCGACAAGAACGGCGCCGACGTCTGGATCTACGACGGCAAGGAGCTGCCGAACGTCGGCTTCAACGCCGTTGTCGGTCGTCCGATCGATGAGTGGAGCTTCGAGCCGGCCCGGTTCACCGACATGCGTCGGGGTGCCTGGGACATCGACCACCGGATCAAGGACATGGACCTCTCCGGCGTCTATGCCTCGCTCTGCTTCCCGTCGTTCCTGGCCGGCTTCGGCGGCGTTCGCCTGCAGCAGACCACCAAGGACCCGGAGCTGGCGCTGGCCGCCGTGCGCGGTTGGAACCAGTGGAACATCGAGGCCTGGTCGGGTGCTTACCCCGACCGGATGATCCCGTGCCAGCTGCCCTTCATGCTGGACCCGGAGATCGGCGCCAAGGAGATCTACAAGAACGCCGAGCTCGGCTTCAAGGCGGTCACCTTCTCCGAGGCCCCGCACCTGCAGGGCTTCCCGTCGATGCACACCGACTACTGGGACCCGATCATGCGTGCGTGTGAGGAGACCGGCACGGTGATCAACCTGCACATCGGCTCCTCCGGCACCTCGCCGTCCACCTCTGAGGACGCCCCGCCGGACGTCGTCGGCGTGCTCTTCTTCGCCTACGCCATCCACGCCACCGTGGACTGGCTGTACTCGAAGCTGCCGGTCCGCTTCCCCGATCTGAAGATCTGCATGTCGGAGGGTGGCATCGGCTGGGTTCCGGCCCTGCTCGACCGGCTCGACCACATGGCGACCTACCACGAGATGTACGGCACCTGGGACGGGATCGACCTGACCCCGGCCGAGGTGCTGCAGCGCAACTTCTACTTCTGCGCTGTCGAGGACCCGTCGTCGTTCGCCCTGCTCGACCGGATCGGCGCCGACCACGTGATGGTCGAAGAGGACTACCCGCACTCCGACTCGCTGTGGCCCCGCACCCAGGCGGTCGTCCAGGAGTCGGTCGGCGGTCTGTCGGCGGAGAAGATCGCCAAGGTGACCTGGCAGAACGCGTCCAAGCTCTACCGGCACCCGGTGCCGGAGTCGGTGATCGCGGACCCGAACTCCTTCTGATCCATGTCGTGTTGAGCACGATAGCGGCGGTGCTGTGTGCACCGCCGCTGTCGTGTCTCCCAGCTAGTGGGATCGGGCAGCGTAAGTTGCTCACACACGAGTGAATCTGATCAGTCTTCGGGCACAGCCGTGCCCGGTCCAGGAAGGAGAGCTAGGTGCGCATCATCGACACCCACACGCGCTTGGTGGACGTGACCGGTGCTCAATGGAGGGCGAATCGCGAGGAGATCCTCGCGCGCCACTCCGAACACGCGCAGCAGTGCACCCCCGCTGAGTGTGGCTACGCCGGCCACCGCGATGGTGCGGTCGACTCCTTCGTCCATGTCTCCAGCACGGTCGAGCGCGAACTCTGCCTCGCCGAGGTCGACTGGGTGGAACGGATCGCGCGTCTGCACGACCTCGACCTGGTGATGATCGCCGGCGTCGACCCGGACCGCTCCGGCGCGGAGATCCTGGCCGACCTCGAGGTCTTCGCCGGCTCCGAGTCCTTCCGTGGTGTCCGGTTGCCGCTCGGCATGCCTTCGGACCTGCCGTTCGTGGAGAACCTGCTCCACTGGCTGGCTGAGCGGAGCCTGGTGGTCGAGTTCTCGCCCACCGCCGACCAGGTCCCGGCCTGGGTGACGGCGCTGGAGAAGCATCCGCACCTGGTCTCCGTCGTCGGCTACGACACCTGGGTGATCCCGCCCCAGGCCCGGGTCGAGGACGACTGGCGCGACGCGTTCCGCGCCTATGCCGACGGCAATGTCGACGCCTGGCAGGTGACCCTGCCCCGGGACGAGCAGACCGCGGTGGTCAGCCCCGAGATCATCCGGCCCTGGCTGGAGCTCGGCGTCGAGACGCTCGGTTGGGACCGCCTGATGTTCGCCTCCACGCTCTCCCTGGACACCTCGGCGACTCAGTACCCAACGCTGATCGCTGAGTTCGAGAAGCTGCTCGACTTCGCCCCCGAAGAGGACCGCGCGAAGTTCTGGAGCGACAACGCGGCCGCGGCCTACCGGATGTAGGCCGCCCCCGCGCAGCGCTCAGATCCCGAAGGTGTTGCGCGGGTAGCCGGCGTTGACGTCGGTGATCACGTTGACCAGGTAGGGCACCCCGGAGTCGAAAGCACGGTCGATGGCGGGGCCGATCTCCCGTGGATCGGTCACCGTCTCGCCGCCTCCGCCGAGGGCCCTGACGACGGCGTCGTACTCGGTCTGCGGTGCCAGGTCGGCAGCGACGTCGTAGCCGTAGAGCATCTGCATCGGCCCCTTCTCCAGCCCCCATGCGGAGTTGTTTCCGCAGACCATCACCACCGGCAGGTTCTGCCGGACCAGCGAGTCGACGTCCATCAACGAGAAGCCTGCTGCTCCGTCGCCGAGCAGGAGCACCACCTGGGACGACGGTCGCGCCAGCCGCGCTGCCATCGCCGCGCCGAGTCCGGCGCCCAGGCAGCCGTACGGCCCCGGGTCCAACCAGCCTCCGGGCCGCTTCGGCTCGATGTACTTGCCGGCGAAGCTGACGAAGTCGCCGCCGTCGCCGATCACCACCGCATCGTCGGCCAACCGGGGGACCAGCTCGCCGTAGATCCGGGCCGGATGGATCGGGTCGGCCTCCGCGTTGAGGAGCTCGGCGTCTCGGGCCGCCGCGGCGGCGACCGTCTGCTGCAGGTCGTCGAGCCACTGCGCCGTCGACCGGCGCGGTAGCCCGCGCAGTGCGTTCGCCAACTCGACGAAGACCGTCGACAGGTCACCGGAGGCGCTGGCGGCCAGCTCGGCGTGGCCGGAGAGCTGACCGGGGGAGTCGGCGATGTGGACGACCTTCGCCTTCGGAGAGTCGTCGCGCCCGCCGAAGGAGCCGTAAGAGAGCCGGAAGTCGAGCGGGGTGCCGATCACGATGGCCAGGTCGCAATGGCCGAGCGCCTGGCTGCGGGCCTTGGTCACCAGGAGCGGATGGCCGCCGGGGATCACGCCGCGGCCCATGCCGTTGGTGATGGTGGCGATACTCAACTCCTCCACGAAACCGAGTGCCGCCTGTTCGGCGTGGTCGGCCCAGACGTCGGTTCCGAGCACCAGGACCGGCCGGTCGGCCGCGGCGATCAGCCGAGCGATCGCGGTGATGTCGTCGGGGTTCGGCGTGAGCAGGGGAGCCGGGGTGGCGCCGTCCCAAGCGACGTAGGAGCTGCTGAACAGCTCGTCCATCGGGACGTCGACGAAGACCGGACCGCGGTGCGAGGAGCCGGCCACGCGGAACGCCTCGTCCAGGCCGGGGACGACGTCGGCCGCGGTGGGCAGGGTCCGAGCCAGCTTGGCGACCGGCGCCAGGATCGGGGGTTGATCCAACTCCTGCAGGCTGCCGGTGCCCCAGCGGTTCGCCGGCGCCCGACCGCCGATGACCACCATCGGGGATCCGGCGAACTGCGCCTGGGCGATCGCGCTGACGCCGTTGGTGACGCCGGGGCCCGCGGTCAGTACCGCAAGCCCGGGACGCCGGGTCAGCTTGCCGGTGGCCTCGGCGGCGAACGCCGCGGTCTGCTCGTGCCGGACATCGACCAGCCGCATCGGCGGCTCGGCCTTGACGGCGCCGTCGTAGAGCGGGAAGACGTGCGCCCCGGAGAGGGTGAACATGTTCTCCACGCCATAGGCCTGGGCGACGGAGACGGCCAGTTTGCCGGCGTGACCGCCGACCTCCTGGGCCGACTTCGTGGGATCGGCAGAGGGTGCTGTGACGTCGGTCATAGCGGAACCCTACTCGCCGGTCACCAACAAATCCGGGTTGCTGACCCGAAGGGCATCGACCAGCGCGAGCAGCAGATCCGCGCGGGCGGCGGGGCGGCGTCGGCTGACGCTGAGGTGGAGGTAGAGCGAGCGCAGGAACGCCTGGGGCAGAAGCGCGGCGCCGAACGGGTCGGCCTCGGCGTTGAGATCCGGGCGGGCACCGGCGGCGATCCGGTTGACCCAGACCTCCAGCACGTTGCTGGGCACCAGGTCGCGGTGGACGATCCGCAGTGCCGCGCGCGCCAGCCGATCGGGTTCGCCGTTGAGCACGGCGCCGTCGGCAGGCAACAGGATCCGCTCGGCGAGCACGTCGAGCAGGACGGTGAGTTCGGGCAGCCCGACATGGGCCGAGTCGCCGAGTGCGCCGAAGGCGTCCGCCCCGTAAGCCAGGGCGTGCGCCCAGCCGCGGGTCGGCACGTAGCTGCGCAGGTCACGCTCGCCCAGCAGCCACCCCGCCACCTGGTCGCCCCAGGTGAGGATGGTGCTGGCGGGAAGCAGCCGCTGGTGGTTGTCGCGCTCCAGGCAGACCGCCAGCATCCGGACCGAGAAGGTGCGCCGGAAGACCGTGTCGGTGCCGTTCTCGCCGAGGCCGGGGCTCAGCCCGGCTGCCATGCCGTCACCGAGGCCGGCCAGAAGATCGTCGTAGACGCCGCGGGCGGTCCAGGCGGCGAGCACTTCGAAAGCGGTGTGGTCGCGACGCTGCGGATCGCTGCTGCCGAGCATCGCGGTGAGCTCCGCGGTCAGCTCCTTCAGCGGCCGGTCGGTGGGTACCTGGAGGCCACTGGCCTTCACCTGGTCCCAGAACGCCGACGCCATGGGTCCATCTTGCCAGCCGGGGGCATGGTTACGCACAACGCCGGTTCTATGCTGTGCCGGTGCCCACTCTCGACCAGCTGGCCGCCGACCACACCGACCTCTCCGTCGAGGATCTGGCGTGGCTGCATCGGCTGACCGCCGACTGGCAGATCATCGCCGACCTCTCCTTCGCCGACCTTGTGCTCTGGCTCCCGGATCGTGGCGGCAACGGGTTCTGGGCCGGCGCGCAGATGCGCCCCACCACCGGGCCCACGGCGCTTCTCGACGACATCTCCGGCACCTTCAAGGACTGGGGCCCGCGGGCGATGGTCACCTTGGCCTTCGAGCGTGGCCGGCTGATGCGTGAGGGCGACCCGGAGTGGCGCGACGACATCCCGGTCCGGGTCGATGCGATCCCGGTCCGCCGAGGTGAGCGCGTGATCGCGGTGGTGGCCCGTAATACGAACCTGCTGGGTGTCCGAACGCCGAGCCGGTTGGAACTCTCCTACCTGGACACCGCCGCGGACCTCAGCAAGATGATCGCTGCCGGGCTCTTCCCTGACGACGGCGACCGCAGCGACCTGGCGGACACGCCGCGGGTCGGTGACGGATTCGTCCGCGTCGACAAGGCCGGCCGGGTCAGCTACGCCTCGCCGAACGCACTCAGTGTGTATCGCAGGCTCGGGCACACCGGCGATCTCACCGGCCACCTGCTGACCGATCTCACCCGGGAGCTCGTGCCGCCGCGGCGCCGGCCGGACGAGGAGTCGCTGAGCGCGGTGTTGGGCGGACGGGTCTACAAGGACGCCGAGATCGAGACCGACACGGTCTCCTTGGTCGCCCGGGCGATCCCGCTGCGCCCCCAGGGGGAGCGGATCGGCTCGATCGTATTGCTGCGTGACGTCACCGAGCTCCGCCGTCGCGACCGCGAGCTGCTGACCAAGGACGCCACCATCCGGGAGATCCACCACCGGGTGAAGAACAACCTGCAGACGGTGGCGGCGCTGCTCCGGCTCCAGGCCCGGCGGATGCCGAATGCCGATGCGAAGGCTGCCTTGGAGGAGGCGGTGCGACGGGTCGGCTCGATCGCCATCGTCCACGAGACGCTGAGCGAGGCGCTCGAGGAGAAGGTCGACTTCGACGAGATCCTGGACCGGCTCGCTCGGATGGTCACCGAGGTGAGCAACCTCGACGGCCGGGTCCGGGTGATCCGGGAAGGCAACGTCGGGGTGGTGGCGGGTGAGACCGCGACGGCGTTGGCGATGGTGGTCACCGAAGTGCTGCAGAACGCCGTGGAACACGGGTTCGGCGCCGATGACCACGGTGAGATCAGGGTCCAGGCCGCGCCGTTGGTGGGACGTCTGCAGTTGGTTGTCGAGGACAACGGACGAGGACTACCGCCCGGGTTCGACCTCGACACCTCGACCAACCTGGGGCTGTCGATCGTGCGGACCCTGGTCGAGTCCGAACTGGGTGGTGTGTTGGCGATCGAGGGTGCCCACCGCCCGTACCAGAGCGGTACGCGGGTGAGCCTCGATATCCCGGTGGGGTAGTCCTCAGTGGTTGCCTGGTCAGGCGGTGCGCACGCGGGCGCGCGCGTTGCGGCGCTTGAGGGCGCGGCGCTCGTCCTCGCCGAGGCCGCCCCACACTCCGTGGTCCTGGCCGGCCTCAAGGGCCCAGGCGAGACAGAGTTCGCGGACGTCGCACCGACGACACACCTGCTTGGCCTCCTCGATCTGGAGGATGGCCGGACCGGTGTTGCCGATCGGGAAGAACAGTTCCGGGTCCTCGTCGAGGCATGCGGAACGATGGCGCCAATCCATGGCGGAGGACTCCCTTTGTATTCGGTTTCCAGGCGGCCTGTGGGTCGTCTGGCAGCAGTTCAAGAGCGCGGGCAGGTCTTTGGACCCTAAACCGGGCGCGAGGACTAGATTCCCAAGAAGTTTGCCGGTAGACAACCCCTATCCATGGTCGCTTTGGTCACAAGTACGCTGGTTGACCGTGAATCATTCGCCGGTTGCCGCCCCGCCCCGTCCGCTGCTGCTCGCCGCCGCGTTGACCCTGTTCGAGGGCGTCGTCTTCATCGGTTACGGCGTACTCGAGTTGGTCAACCTCTCGAGTGAGCGGTTGTCGATGGGCCTGACGACGTCGCTCTTCTTCCTGGGCTACGGCGCCGCGCTCGCCTGGTGCGCCCGCGGCCTTCGCGACGGTCGGAGCTGGGCCCGGAGCCCAGTGGTCTTCGCCCAGTTGCTGCAGATCCCGGTGGCGTGGAGCTTCTTCGGCGGTGAGACCAAGGGCGTCTCGGCGGCGATCTTCACGGTCTCGGTGATCGTCCTGGTCGCGATCATGATGCCGCGCAGCCTGCAGTACCTCTCCGACGACGAGTAGTTCGGGAAGGGTGGCGCCGCCGGCTCACTGTTCGCTGAGCGCCTCGCGGAGCCTGTCCAGCGTCCGGCTGAGCAGCCGGGAGACATGCATCTGGCTGATCCCGACCTCGGCCGCGATCTGCGACTGGGTCATGTTCTTGAAGAACCGCATCATCAGGATCGTCTTCTCGCGCTCGCCGAGCGCGGCGAGCAGCGGCTTGAGCGACTCCCGCAGTTCGACGTGCTCCAGGCCCTCGTCGTCGACGCCGAGGGTGGTCAGGAACGAGGCGCCGTCGTCGCTGTCGTCCCCGGCGTCCAGGGAGAGCGTCGCGTAGGCGTTGCTCGACTCCATCCCCTCGACGACCTCCTCCGGGCTGCAGCCGATCTTCTCGGCCAGCTCCGCCGGTGTGGGGGAGCGGCCCAGGAGCTGGGTGAGCTCGGCGCTGGTCGCCGAGATCTGCATCCGCAACTCCTGGAGGCGGCGCGGAACCCGGATCGCCCAACCCTTGTCGCGGAAATGCCGCTTGATCTCGCCGATCACGGTGGGGGTGGCGTAGGTGGAGAACTCGACGCCGCGTTCCAGATCGAAGCGGTCGATCGCCTTCAGTAGGCCGATGGTGCCGACCTGGAGGAGGTCCTCGTAGGGCTCGCCCCGGTTGCGGAATCGGCGGGCGCAGTGCTCGACCAGCGGCAGGTGCAGGCTGACCAAGGCGTCGCGCGCAGTGGTGTGCTGGGTCGGCTGCCCCGGATCGGTGAGCACCGCGAAGTGCGCCGCGCTGGCCGCCTTGACGGCCGCCAACTGGGGATTCTCGGGAGGACTCCCGCTCTCGTCGACCATGTCAGACCGTCGCCGTGGAGTGCACGGTGAAGGTGGCTGAGGACCAGCCTTCGCCGCTGTGGAGTTCGGCGTGCGTGGTCAGGGCGCTGAGCACCTGCCAGGCGAAGTCCTCCTCCGCGGCAGGTGGCGTGACGGTGCCGGACGTCGGCACGGAGATCCGGACCTCGATCCGGTCGGGCGAGGTGTGGAAGGCGGCAAGCAGTTCACCGTCCGCGGTGGCGTGCGGCAGCAACAGGGCGCTGGCCTCGCTGACCGCCATCCGGAGATCCTCGATGTCGTCGATGGTGAAATTGAGACGTGCCGCGATGCTGACCGCCGTCGCTCGCAGGACGGAGACGAAGGCCGGGTCTACCGGGAGCCGCAGCTCGACATCAGGGCGCATAGCCCTAAAGATAACCAGCCCGGGGCCCGAAATGCCGACGACGCCGCACCCGAACGGGTTCGGCGTCGTCGCGGTCTACGTGAAGATCAGGCCTTCTTGCTGGCCTGGTGGTTGGGCGTGAACAAGCCTGTCCCAGGCTCGCTCGGTGTGTGCCGGTGTGCGGGACGTAGCTCCCGGCTGGTGTGTGCTCGCCCCTAGGTTCGGAGGATGATCAAGGTCGTAGCTCTTCTAGCCCGCAAGCCAGGACTCTCCATGGTTGAGTTCATCGACTACTACGAGAACAGTCACTCGCGCCTGGTCCGTAGCCTGACGCCGCAGCTGGTGGAGTATCGCAGGAACTACCTCGACCATCAGAGCAAGCTCGCTGCACCGCGCACCCCCGACGTCGACTTCGATGTGATCACCGAACTCTGGTTTGCCGACCGTGCCGCCTACGACGAGATGACCGCGAACCACACCCGTCCAGAGGTCCGCAAGGTCATCGACGCCGACGAGAAGAACTTCCTGGACCAGACCGTGTCGCGTATGTACGTGGTCGAGGTGCGCGAGAGCGAGTAGTGCCCACTGGCTCGGGACGGTGAACGGCCGCCTGGTGGCAGCGGCAGCGCGAAGCCATTGTGGCGAGATGAAGGGCTCCCCTTCACCCCGGCAGTGGTGAAGCCCGCGGCGTACCCGGTAGACCATGACCGGCAACAGCGTACGGGTGAGCGCGAGTGCACGATATCGAACAAGTGTTCCACTCTCGTGGAGTGGACCACTACACGCCCCGCTTGGTCTGGGTCGACACGACTCTGACGTCGGGTCGACCGTCCGCGCCGCGCCTCGGCTTCCTCCTGGACTGGAAGCGGGTGCGCGACGGCCGTGGGGTATCGCAGTGGTACGGCCTGGTCTGGTCCTGCCGCGGTGGCGGCGACCTGCCGTGGCACGGCGCGCTGGAGTGGATCTGGGACGTGCACCTCGCGCCCGCCGAGGTGCTTCGGCCGTAGTAGGTCCTCGCGACCTACACACACCTGTTCCCCGGTGATGAGGATCGGACCCGGAACGTACTCGACGCCGCCCTAGGCCCGCTGGCTGGTCTTGCGGACCAGACGCGGTCTAGGGCGGCGTCGGAGTAGATGAACCGCAGGTGGATCGCGGTTCTCGCTAGATCAGGCCTTCTTGGTGGCCCAGAAGATCTCGGCGATCTCGTCGATCTTCGCGAGCAGCTGGTCGGCGACCTCGGCGTCCAGCGAGCCCTTGGTGCCGGTGGCGCCGGCGAGCTTGGTGGCCTCGTTGACGAGGGTGTGCAGCTGCGGGTAAGCCTCGAAGTGCGGGGGCTTGAAGTAGTCGGTCCACAGCACCCAGAGGTGGTGCTTGACCAGCTCGGAGCGCTGCTCCTTGATCAGGACCGCACGGGTGCGGAAGTCCGGGTCGCTGCTGTCATTCGCCTTGGCGATGACGGCCTTGATCGACTCGGCCTCGATGCGGGCCTGAGCGGGGTCGTATACGCCACAGGGCAGGTCGCAGTGGGCCTGAACTTCGACGGAAGGGGCAAACAGTCGCGCAAGCATGCTTGGCGTCCTCCTAGGGAGAGTAACGATTTCGGCTGTGCTGGTTGCGACACTACTCGTCATGCGAGGACAAGTGGAGAGCGGGAGCCCTTTGCGGCGTTGGGGTGTCGCGGTCGTTCGGGGTCGGTCGATGGAGCCGGGACTACGTGAGGGCGACCGACTGCTGGTGCACTGGGGGAGGAGCGCGGCCCCCGGCGACGTCGTCCTGGCCCGTTTCGTGGACGGCACGCTGGCCGTGAAGCGCGCCATCGAGCAGCGCAGCACGCGGACCGGTGAACCGGGCTGGTGGCTGCTCAGCGACAACCCCGAGGAAGGGGTCGACTCGCGACACCGCGGGGTGGTCGCCGAGCGGGATGTGCTCGCCGTGGTGGTCGTCCGCCTCTGGCCGTGGGGGAGGCGCCGAGGGTGATGTGAGATGATGCGAGTTGGGAGACCCCCTTGGTCGTTGCTTGTCTGACACACCCCGACATGTGTGCCGTTCGACAGCCGATCTCCGTCCACCCTCACCCCATTCCTCGAAAGTCATCCATGCCTGCCCAAACCCCCGAAACCCCGGCCCACCCCTTCGCTGGAGACCCGGTTTTCGAACTGCACGTAGGCGGGAAGATGCGGATCACCTCCTCGGTTGAGTTGGCAGGTGCCGACGAACTGTCGCTGGCCTACACTCCCGGCGTGGCCCGCGTGTGCGAAGCAATCGCCGCTGATCCGCAGAACACCCAGTACTACACGTGGGTCCCGAACACCGTCGCCGTCGTCACCGATGGCACCGCCGTCCTCGGTCTCGGCGACATCGGCGCTCCTGCCGCCATGCCCGTCATGGAAGGCAAGGCCGTCCTCTTCAAGCAGTTCGGCGGCGTCGACGCCATCCCGATCTGCCTGGACACCACCGACACCGAAGAGATCATCGAGACGGTGGCGCGGATGGCGCCCTCCTTCGGTGGCATCAACCTCGAAGACATCTCCGCACCGCGCTGCTTCGAGATCGAGGAGCGGCTCAAGGAGCGCCTCGACATCCCGGTCTTCCACGACGACCAGCACGGCACCGCCGTGGTTGCGCTCGCCGCGCTGAAGAACGCGCTGAAGCTGACCGGCCGCAACCCCGAGAGCACCCGGGTCGTCGTCTCGGGCGCCGGCGCTGCCGGCGTCGCCGTCACCCGGATCCTGCTCGAGGCCGGGATCAAGGACATCGCGGTCACCGACCGTCAGGGCGTGTTGAGCTCGGTCCGCTCCGACCTGACCCCGGTCAAGGCGGCGCTGGCGGCGGACACGGCCGACAACTTCGGTCGCTCCGGCTCCCTCGCCGAGGTGATGCAGGGTGCCGATGTCTACATCGGTGTGTCGGGTGGCACGGTGCCTGAGGAGATCGTCGCCTCGATGGCGGACGACGCGATCATCTTCGGTCTCGCCAACCCGACGCCCGAGGTGCACCCCGAGGTCGCGCACCGGCACGCTCGCGTGGTGGCCACCGGTCGCTCAGACTTCCCGAACCAGATCAACAACGTGCTTGCCTTCCCCGGCATCTTCCGGGGCGCGTTCGACGTGCACGCCACGGCGATCACCGAGGGCATGAAGCTCGCTGCCGCCGACGCTCTCGCCGACCTGGTCGGTGACGCGCTGGCGGAGGACTGCATCATCCCGTCGCCGTTCGACCCGCGGGTCGGTGGCGCGGTGGCCACCGCGGTCGCCGAGGCGGCTCGTCGCGACGGCGTCGCCCGCCGCTGACCCCGGACGTCATACGGACGGAGCACCCGCCTGCTCTCACCGTATGACGTCCCAGCCGGGGGCTGGTGAGCGGACGGTAACCTCAGCAGCATGTTCGCCGTTTACGCTGACTCGTTCTCGTCCGACAATCCACTGCAGGGCCTGATCCTCGGAGAGCGGCCCGACCCGGTCGCCCCGGAGGGATGGACCACCGTCACCGTCAAGGCGGCCTCGCTCAACCACCACGACCTGTGGTCCTTGCGCGGGGTCGGTCTGAAGGCTGACTCGTTGCCGATGATCCTCGGCTGCGACGCCGCCGGCTATGACGAGGACGGCAACGAGGTCGTCGTCCACGCCGTCGTCTCGTCGCCGGACTGGGCCGGGGACGAGACCTTCGACCCGAAGCGGTCGCTGCTCTCCGAACGGCACCAGGGCACCTTCGCCGACAAGGTGATCGTGCCGCGTCGCAACGTGGTCCCGAAGCCCTCCTCGCTCTCCTTCGCCGAGGCCGCGTGCCTGCCGACGGCCTGGCTCACCGCCTACCGGATGCTCTTCACCCAGGGCAACCTCAAGGCCGGCGAGACCGTCCTGGTCCAGGGCGCCGGCGGTGGCGTTGCGACCGCGTTGATCACCCTGGCCCGTGCGGCCGGTCTGCGCGTGCTGGCGACCAGCCGGGACGAGGCCAAGCGGGCCCGCGCCCTGGAGATCGGTGCCCACGAGGTCTACGAGTCCGGGGCTCGGCTTCGGGTGAAGGTCGACGCAGTGATGGAGACGGTCGGTAAGGCCACCTGGTCGCACTCGATCCGCGCGCTCCGCCCCGGCGGGCGCATCGTGATCTCGGGGACGACGTCGGGGCCACAGCTCGACGACGCCGAACTGACCCGGATCTTCTTCCTCCAGCTCTCGGTGATCGGCTCCACGATGGGTACCCGCGACGAACTCGCCTCGTTGGTCGCCATGCTCGACGCCACCGGTGCCCGGCCGTTGATCGACCGTGAGCTTCCGCTGACCGAGGCCGACAAGGGCTTCGCAGCGATGGCGGCCGGTGATGTCTTCGGCAAGATCGTCTTCACCCGGTGAGCGGTCGACGCCATCTGGTGACCGGTGCCGGCTCCGGGATCGGCGATCGGGTCGCGCGTCGTCTCCACGACCGCGGAGATGCGCTGATCCTGCTGGCCCGGAGTCCAGGGCGTGCCGAGGAGCTGGCCGGGGAGTTCCCTGGCGCCGACGTGGTCGTGGGTGACCTCGCCGACCCCTCCTCGCTGATCGGGATCGCAGGGGCGATCACCGGACCGGTCGACTCCCTGCTCCATGTAGCGGGCGTCGTCGAACTGGCCGAGGTCGCCGACGTCGACCTGGCCGGTTGGCAGCGTCAGCTCGATGTCAACCTGACCTCGCCCGCCGTGCTCACCCGGGAACTGTTGCCGCTACTTCGGGCCAGCCGCGGCATGGTGGTCTTCGTCAACTCCACCGCGGGTTTCAATGCGAACCCGTCCTGGGCGGGGTACTCGGCCTCCAAGTTCGGTCTGCGTGCGCTGGCCGATGCGCTGCGGGCTGAGGAGCGGGGCAACGGAGTGGCGGTGAGCACGGTCTTCCCGAGCCGGACCGCGACGCCGATGCAGGAGTCGGTCCACGCCCAGGAGGGGCGCGCCTACGACCCGACCGAGTGGAGCGATGCCGACACGGTGGCTGCCACCATCGTCCACCTGCTCGACCTGCCCACCGACTCCTCGATCAACGAGGTCACCATCCGACCGCGCTAGCGCGCACACCGGTCAACGCGAGAGGCCCCCACCTGCGAAGGTGGGGGCCTCTCGTCGTACCTCGGCGTTCTCGGACCGGTCAGTCCTCCGGGTCGTCCAGCCTGGCGAGCCAGGTGGCGAACCGTTCGACCGCCGTCTCGAACTCGGGGTGGATATCGGTGAACTCCTGCAAGCGGTCGGCGAGCCACTCCAAGGTGACCTCTTCGTCACCGCGACGCTTGAGGAGCTCCTCGATGCCCCGGTCCGTGTAGTACATCAGGCGAAGGTGGTGTCGAGGAGGACCTTCTGCTCCTCCTGGTGACGCTTGGCGGTACCCACCGAGGGAGACGCCGAAGCGGTCCGGCTGACCAGCTCCACGTTGAGACCCAGCTCGTTCCACACGTTGAGTGCGTAGTACGGCCAGGGGCCCATGTTCTTCGGCTCGTCCTGAACCCAACGGATGTTCTTCAGGTTCGGGTACTTCGCGACCTCGGCAGCGATCAGCTCGTCCGGCGACGGGTAGAGCCGCTCGACGCGGGCGATGGCGAAGCGCGAGGAGTCCTCACGCCCGGAACGGGCCTTGACGATGTCCCAAGTGACCCGGCCCGAGCAGAGCAGCAGCGTGTCGACCGCGTTCGGGTCCTCCACGTTGTCGCCGATCAGCGGCTGGAACGAGCCCTCGGTGAAGTCGCTCGGCTGCGAGGCGGCTTCCTTCCGCTTGAGCATCGACTTCGGGGTGAAGACCACCAGTGGGCGGTGCTCCTCGCCGAGCGAGTGACGACGCAGCAGGTGGAAGTAGGACGCCGGGGTCGACGGCTGGGCGACGACGATGTTGTTCTCGGCGCACATCGACAGGAACCGCTCGATCCGGGCGGACGAGTGGTCGGGTCCTTGGCCCTCGTACCCGTGCGGCAGCAGCAGCACGACGCCGGACTGCTGGCGCCACTTCGCCTCGCTGGAGGTGATGAACTCATCGATGATGGTCTGCGCACCGTTGACGAAGTCACCGAACTGGGCCTCCCAGAGGACCAGCGCGTCCGGACGTGCCACGGAGTAGCCGTACTCGAAGCCGAGAGCGGCGTACTCGCTGAGCAGGGAGTCGTAGACGTAGAACTTCGCCTGGTCCTCGCTGAGCGCGGTCAGGGGGGTCCACTCGTCGGCGTTGTGACGGTCGATGATGGTCGCGAAGCGCTGCACGAAGGTGCCGCGGCGGCTGTCCTGACCGGCCAGGCGGACCGGGCGGCCTTCCATCAACAGGGAACCGAACGCGAGGATCTCGCCGGTGCCCCAGTCGATCGGACCGTCGGTGATCGCGGCTGCGCGACGCTGGAGCTGCGGCATCACCTTCGGGTGGACGGTGAAGCCCTCGGGCGGCGTGATGTAGGCGTCGGAGATCCGCTTCATCACCTCGGGGGCGATCGCGGTCACCGCCTCGCCGGCCGTCTTCTCCGGGTAGTCCGGGACGGTGGTCCACTCCTCGGGCTGCGAGGTGGCCTCGCGGACCTCGGTGAAGACCCGCTCCAGCTGCTGCTGGTAGTCGCGCAGCACCTGCTCGGCCTCTTCGATGGTGATGTCACCACGACCGATCAGCGACTCGGTGTAGAGCTTGCGCACCGAACGCTTCTGCTCGATCAGGTCGTACATCAGCGGCTGGGTGTAGCTCGGGTCGTCGCCCTCGTTGTGGCCGCGACGGCGGTAGCAGACCAGGTCGATGACGACGTCCTTGTTGAACGCCTGGCGGTACTCGAACGCCAAGCGGGCAACGCGGATGCAGGCCTCGGGGTCGTCGCCGTTGACGTGGAAGATCGGCGCCTGAACCATCCGGGCGACGTCGGTGGCGTACAGCGACGACCGTGACGAACCGGGGGAGGTGGTGAAGCCGACCTGGTTGTTGACGACCAGGTGGATCGAGCCACCGGTGCGGTAGCCACGCAGCTGCGAGAGGTTGAGCGTCTCAGCGACCACACCCTGACCGGCGAACGCGGCGTCACCGTGGATCAGCAGCGGCAGCACCGGGAACTCCAGGCCGCGGTCGAGCACGTCCTGCTTGGCGCGGGCGATGCCCTCCAGGACCGGGTCGACAGCCTCGAGGTGAGACGGGTTCGCGGCCACGGAGACCTTGATCGTGTCGCCCTTGCCGGAGAGGAACTCACCCTCGGCGCCCAGGTGGTACTTGACGTCGCCCGAGCCCTGCACGGTGCGCGGGTCGATGTTGCCCTCGAACTCGCGGAAGATCTGCGAGTACTTCTTGCCGACGATGTTGGCCAGCACGTTGAGTCGCCCACGGTGGGCCATCCCGATCGCGACCTCGTCGAGGCTGATCTCGGCGGCGGCCTCACAGATCTCGTCGATCACCGGGATGGTGGTCTCGCCACCCTCGAGGCTGAACCGCTTCTGGCCGACGAACTTCGTCTGCAGGAAGGTCTCGAACGCCTCGGCCTGGTTGAGCTTGAGCAGGATCCGGAGCTGCTCCTCGCGCGGGGTCTTGGTGTGCGGCACCTCGACGCGTTCCTGGATCCACTTGCGCTGCTCCGGCGACATGATGTGCATGTACTCGATGCCGATGGTGCGGCAGTAGGAGTCACGCAGGATGCCGAGGATGTCGCGCAGCTTCATGAAGCGACGGCCTTCGCCACCGAACGAGCCGGTCGCGAACTCGCGGTCGAGGTCCCACATGGTCAAGCCGTGGTTCTCGATCTCGAGGTCGGGGTGGCTGCGCTGGCGGTACTCCAGCGGGTCCGTGTCGGCCATCAGGTGGCCGCGGACGCGGTAGGAGTGGATCAGCTCGAGGATCCGGGCCTGCTTGGAGATGTCCTCGTCGTGGCTGGTGGCGATGTCCGCGCGCCAGCGGATCGGCTGGTACGGGATCCGCAGCGAGGCGAAGATCTCGTCGTAGAAGCCCTCCTCGCCGAGCAGCAGGTGGTGGACCAGACGCAGGAACTCGCCGGACTGCGCGCCCTGGATGACGCGGTGGTCGTAGGTCGAGGTGATCGTCATGATCTTGCTGACCGCGTTCCGGGTCAGGGTGTCCTCCGAGGCACCCTGGAACTCCGGCGGGTACTCCATCGAGCCGACGCCGAAGATGGCAGCCTGGCCGCTCATCAGACGGGGCACGGAGTGGCTGGTGCCTAGGCCACCGACGTTGGTCAGCGAGATCGTGGTGCCGGCGTAGTCGTCCATGCCGAGCTTGTTGTCGCGGGCCTTGGAGACCATCGTCTCGTAGGCGGTCCAGAAGGAGGCGAAGTCCATCGACTCGCAGCCCTTGATCGACGGCGCCACCAACTGGCGGGTGCCGTCGGGCTTCTGCTGGTCGATCGCGAGGCCGAGGTTCACGTGCGCGGGGGAGACCAGCGTCGGCTTGCCGTTGACCTCGGCGAAGGTGCTGTTCATCTCCGGCATCGCGCGCATCGCGCGGACGATCGCGTAGCCGATCAGGTGGGTGAAGCTGACCTTGCCACCACGGGCCCGCTTGAGGTGATTGTTGATCACCGTGCGGTTGTCCCACAGCAGCTTGACCGGGATGTTGCGGACCGAGGTCGCGGTCGGCACGGAGAGCGAGACGTCCATGTTCTTCGCGGTCGCAGCCGGGATACCGCGCAGCGTCGTGTAGCGGGGCTCTTCAGCAGCGCTGGACGGCGCAGGCTTCTGCGGCTCGCGCGGAGCCGGCGAGCTGGTGCCCTTGGCCGGTTCGGCAGCCTTGCTGGCCGGGCGCGGCTTGGCGACCGGTGCCGGCGGTTGTGAAGCAGCGGCCGGAGCAGCGGCAGCCGGGGCCGTAGCCGCGGGGGCTGCGGCTACGGAGGCCGGTGCGGCCGAGTTCTGGGTCTGCGTGGTTCCGGTGGCGGCGGCGGTGGTACTCACGCCGCCAGCAGCGTGCGTTCTGAAGTACTCACTCCACTCCGCACTCACACTTGCCGGGTCACGTCGGTACTGCTCGAACATCTCGTCAACGAGCCATTCGTTGGCTCCGAAATCTGTGGGGGAGTTGTTCTGAGAAGACTCAGCCACTTCTAGGTTCGCCTCTTCCGGTGCAGCTGATGAGTGATGTCAAGGGTTAAGGCTAGACCCACCGGCAAGCAAATGGTTCGGACGGTGCCGTATGTCGGTCAAGGTTTGTCATCCGAGGGTGGAACAACGAAGGTGGACAGATGCCGAAACCACGAGATCGAGCACCCGCGGCGGTGCTTCTTGCGCTCGTCGCAGGTCTGGCGCTGGGTGCCTGTACCGGCGACGACGAGCCCACGAAGTCCGCCTCCACGCCGAGC
The DNA here is from genome assembly GCF_047308515.1 of Nocardioides sp. Bht2. Classification (NCBI taxonomy): domain Bacteria; kingdom Bacillati; phylum Actinomycetota; class Actinomycetes; order Propionibacteriales; family Nocardioidaceae; genus Nocardioides; species Nocardioides sp. Bht2. Next base: position 70,038 of record NZ_JBLBWI010000014.1, on the reverse strand, counting down.
GCTCCGGCTCCGTCGTCGGCCCCGATCGACGTGGCTCCGGGCAAGCTCACCGGTCGCATCGGCCGTGCCGCTCGTGACGCCGCGGTCGCCGATGTCGCCCAGGTGGTGGACGGCTGGTTCGAAGCGGCCTATCTGGGGGAGTACCCGCGCAGCGACTTCTCCGACGCGTGGCCGGGGTTCACCAGACGCCTCGCCGGGCAAGCCCGCCGCGAGTCAGCGGTGACCAGCAACGCCGTCCGCGGTGCCGAGCTCACCTCGGTCCGCGCGACGGTGCGCAAGGTCCGGGTCGATCTGCTGAGCGCGAAGGGTCGCGCCGTCGGTGCGACGGCGCGGTTCCGGTTGGTTCTGGAGACTCCCGGCACCGAGACCATCACCGGCAGGTTGTCGCTCTCACCGGTGCGCGGCGGCTGGCAGGTCTTCGAGTACCAGGTGGTGCGCCGATGAGCAGGATCTCGTGGTGGCGTCGCCTTGCCATCGGCGCCGTGTTGGGTGTGACCGCTCTCAGCGTTCCGGACGGCGCCGTGGCGCCGACCACCTCGGCACTGGTCGCGGTCGACCGTGCGGAAGGGATCGACCTGTCGCCGGACGTGATCTGGATCCTGGCCCTGGGATCGGATGCCCGGTTGGGGCAGAACGTGACGCGCAGCCGCGCGGACGCGATCCAGTTGGTGGGGATCAACACCAGGACCGGGGCGGCCACCGCGATCGGCGTTGCCCGCGATTCGTGGGTCCCGATCCCGGGCCACGGCTCCAATCGGGTGAACGCTGCGTTGTTCTACGGCGGGCCCCAGTTGATGGCCAAGACGATCGAAGGCCTGATCGGGATCGAGCCCGACTACGTGATGGTCTCCAGCTTCTGGGGCCTGCGACACATGGTCGACGCGATCGGTGGCGTCACGGTGGACAGTAGGTTCGCCTTCTCCGACCCGTACCTCGCGCCGCAGGGCTATCGGGTCGGCAAGAACAAGGTCGAGGGCTACGGCGCCCTGCACTTCGCGCGGATCCGCAAATCGCTGCCGCGCGGCGACTTCGATCGCTCCGCCAACCAGCAGGAGGTGATCGCTGCGATCCAAAGGAAGGTGGCGGCGAACGCCGACCGTCCCGGCTTCCTCGACGTCGGCACCCTGGCGGTGTTGAAGAACATGGATGCCCAGGTCTCACCCAAGGTGCTCTTCCAATTGGCCCGGGCGGTCGCGGCGGTCGACGCTCGCAGGATCACCGGCTGTGTGCTGACCGGAAGCTTCGCCAACATCGGGGGAGCGAGTGTGGTGCTTCCGGATCGGGCGCTGGCCAAGCGTTGGGGCGACGACGCCCGCAAGGACGCCGTCATCAAGCGGTGTTGAGTTCGCCGGAGTGAACAGCCGGCGAGAGAAACCACAAGGGCGGTCCGAGATCGGACCGCCCTTGCTGTCGTTCTGGTGAAGCTGGTGTTCGGTGTTACTTGGAGACCTTCGCCTCGACGTCACCGATCTTGATGTCGGCGCCCTTGCCGTTGAGCAGCTTGATCTGCAGGGCGATCACGCCGATGCCGTTCTTGACCTTGCGCTTGACGTGGGTCTTGATGCTGGCGATGCCGATACCCGAGAGCACGCCGTCCAGGCCGCTGAGGACCGGGTTGAGCAGGTCTCCCAGGCTGTACTTCTGGCCGGCCACCGAGATCGAGCCGATGTCGACGTAGGACTTGGTGCTGAGCTTGCCGACCCGGTTGCGCTGGGCGGTGGCCTCCGAGGTGATCGCCTCGATCACCAGGCCGTTGTTGCCGCCGATCGCGATCCGAGCGGTCTGGCCCTTGCTCTTGGTGGTGCGGGTGGTGCGGCGGGTGCCCTTGGTCTGCACGGCGGAGGTCACCGCGCCGACCTCGACCAGGCCGAGGCCGAGCAGGTTGACGCCGGCCACACCGCTCTTCTTCCAGGCGCCGCCGGTACCCATGCAGGGAACAGGCTGGTGCGCCAGCTTCGAGGTCTTCAGCACGCCGTCGAGCAGGGTGGCGTCCAGGGCAGAGGCGTAGCCACCGAAGCGGCCCGGCTCGTTGGTCCGGTTGATCCGAGCCCGCGAACGGCCCAGTTCGACGACGATGTCGTCGGCGCTGCGCTTCATGTCGGTCCCGTAGAGGCGGACCTCGAGGGCGGTCGAGTAGGAGATGGCGTGGTTCTTGCGCTCCTTCGAGACGCCCTTGCCCATGCTGATCTCACCGAGACCGGCCACCTTCAGCACGCCGCCGACCACGTCGATCAGAGGCTCGACGATGTTGCCGAGCAACAGATCGAGCAGGCCGCCGAGGCCCTGCTGGCCGAGCAGCTGGTCGAGCGGAGCGATGCCGGTCTTGGCGTCGATGTTGAGCGTCTTGTACTTCTGCGTGGTGTTGAACTTGCCCTTCTTGTTCACCCAGGCGCGGGCCTCGGACTCAAGTCCGGTGATCACCAGGTGCGGACCGTTGGCCGGGCCGAGGCGGACGTCGGCCACCTTGGCGCTGGAGATCGAGGCCGCAGCGGTGTTCGACGGGAAGCCCAGCGCCTTGGCGGCGCTGCCCTTACGGGTCTTGGTGCTGGACCGGACGACACCGAGGTCGAGGAAGGCGTTGCCCGGAAGCACCGAACCGCCGACGAGTGCGGTGCTCATCTGGCGGTTGTGCTGGGTGCAGCCGACCCACGAGAACGCGGTGCGGTCCGAGCGGAGGCCGAGCAGGCCGGCCACGATCTCGGTGCCGTAGGCGTCGCCACCCATCGTGTAACGGGTGGTCTTCTTCTTTTTCTTCTTCTTCGCCAGAACCTTGACGCCGTCCTGGGCGGTCACGCTCGACGCTGCCGGTGCGGCAGCGGAAACCGGCCCGGTCATGGCCAGCGTGCCGGCGGAGGCGACAGCAACGGCGGTGGCCGTAGCGATGGCATGTCGCATCGAAGTCTTCACTACTACATCTCCCCAAAAGTTGTCGTCAGAGTCGAGCGCAACCAAGCCCCATAAGGCACTCCCCACTGCACTCGTTCCCCCAAACGAGGCACCCCAGTACTTAGTTATGGGTAAGTGTTCCGGCTGGCGACCGTTTTGGGGCCGAAACGGAGAAATACGTGACCCACTAGGACTATGTTGCTGGGCCGAGTCCGACTGGCTCCAAGCCGGATCCTGGGCGACTCCTAGGAATGCTGAGCGGGGATCGGGTCGATAAACAGGCATGGAGGGGTCCCGGGTCCGGTCCCGGGTTGAACCGCACGTAGATCAGGACGAAGGTCCCGAAGACATTCGGTCTAGACCAGTGCGGAGACTGAAGAAGGCCCGGAGAAATGCAGAAACCCGGACCGCTGTGCGGTCCGGGTCGAGACAGATTTCTCTGCTGCGTTCTATGTGCGCCTCCGGCAGGATTCGAACCTGCGGCACCTGGTACCGGAAACCAGTGCTCTATCCCCTGAGCTACGGAGGCATTACGCCAAGCGGCGCGTGGCGAAACCTTACAGGTCTCCCTGGCCGTCTTGCCAAACGGGGCTGGGTTCGGCCTGTCCGTGCATCGATATCGGGCTCCGCTCTTCCAGCAGTCGATATCGGTGTCAGCCCGAGGCTTCCGCGCCGATAGGCTGGGCAGGTGACCCCAGAACAACTCTCCCAAGCGATCGTCACCGCCCTCACCACCCTGGTGGAGGAGGGGGCCCTGACGCTGCCCGACGGCGTCCCTACCTCGGTCACGGTAGAGCGTCCCCGCCAGAAGGGGCATGGCGACTACGCCACCAACGTGGCGATGCAGCTGGCTAAGAAGGCCGGTACGAATCCGCGTGCCTTCGCTGAGCTGCTTGCTGGCGCGCTGACGCAGGCGGACGGCATCGCTGCCGCAGAGGTGGCAGGCCCGGGCTTCCTCAACATCAGTGTTGAGGCAGGCGCCCAGGGGGAGATCGCCGCGCAGGTGTTGACCGCCGACGCTGCCTACGGCCACAACCAGGCGCTTGCCGGGCAGAAGATCAACGTCGAGTTCATCTCGGCCAATCCGACCGGCCCGCTGCACCTGGGTCACACCCGCTGGGCAGTGCTGGGCGACGCCATCGGCCGGGTGCTCACGGCAGCGGGTGCCGAGGTCACCCGCGAGTTCTACATCAACGACCGCGGCGTGCAGATGAACCACTTCGCTGACTCGATCATCGCCTCCGCGCTCGGTGAACCGAAGCCCGAGGACGGCTACGCCGGTGGCTACATCGACGACCTGGCGACCGCCGTCGAGGCAGCGCAGCCGGGCATCTTCGCGCTGCCGGCCGACGAGCGTCGCGCCGCGGTGCGGGCCAAGGGCTACGAGATTCAGCTCAAGGAGCAGCAGGAACAGCTCGACTCCTTCAACACCCACTTCGACGTCTGGTTCTCCGAGCTCTCCCTGCACGAGTCGGGATCGGTGCCGGAGACGCTGGCGCGGCTCAAGGAGCTGGGCCACGTCTACGAGGAGGGTGGCGCACTGTGGATGCGGACCACCGACTTCGGCGACGACAAGGACCGGGTGCTGATCAAGTCCGATGGCGAGCTGACCTACTTCGCCTCCGACACCGCCTACTACCTGAACAAGCGGTCCCGCGGCTTCGACAACTGCATCTACCTCCTCGGTGCCGACCACCACGGCTACGTGGGCCGGCTCAAGGCGATGGCTGCCTGCGTCGGCGACGACCCCGCGAAGACGCTCGACGTGCTGATCGGCCAGCTGGTCAAGATCCTGCGCGACGGCGAGGAGCTCAAGCTCTCGAAGCGTGCCGGCACCATCGTCACCCTCAACGAGCTGGCCGATGAGATCGGCGTCGACGCCCTGCGCTACTCGCTGGCCCGTTACCCGGCGGACTCGCCGCTGGTGCTCGACGTCGCCGAGATCACCAAGGCCTCGGCCGACAACCCGGTCTACTACGTGCAGTACGGCCACGCCCGTACCTGCCGGATGATGGAGAACGCCCGTGGCCTCGCCATGCCCTCGGTCGAAGAGGCGCTCGCCGGCTTCGACCCGGCGCTCCTCGCCCACGAGCTCGAAGGCGACCTGTTGCGCAGCCTGGCCGAGTTCCCGCGGGTGGTGACGGCAGCTGCTGAGTTGCGCGAGCCGCACCGGATCGCGCGCTACCTGGAGGACACCACCGCGGTCTTCAACAAGTGGTACGACACCAAGGAGTGCCGGATGCTGCCGCAGGGCGACGAGCCCGCGGGGCCGGTCAATGCGGCCCGGCTGGTGCTGGCCGCTGCGGTCCGGACCGTGCTGGCCAACGGCCTCGACCTGCTCGGCGTCTCCGCGCCCGAGCGGATGTAAGGGGATCTGATGCGTGCACACGAAGCTGGTTGGGCGCATGCCCCCGGCGCGCTCCGCGGCCCGGCCTGGCTGCGCGAGCCCGAAGACACCAACGCTCTGGTCCCGATCCTGTGGTCCCAGACCGCCGCGAAGACCGACGGCGTGCTCAGCGTCGGCGGCGTCGCCTTGCCGGATCTCGTGGCAGAGCACGGGTCTGCGGCCTACGTGATGGACGAGGCCGACTTCCGGGCTCGTGCCGAGGCGTTCCGCGATGCCTTCCACGACTTCGACGTCTACTACGCCGGCAAGTCGTTCCTGTGCACCACCGTCGCCGGGTGGATCGCGGAGACCGGACTCCACCTCGACGTCTGCTCGGACGGCGAGTTGACCGTTGCGCTGCGCGCCGGCTTCGACCCGGCTCGGTTGGGCTACCACGGCAACAACAAGTCGCGCGCCGAACTGGTCCGAGCGGTCGAGTTGGGGGTCGGCCGGATCGTCGTCGACTCGTTCCACGAGATCGAGCGGCTCGCCGAGATCACCGCGACGCTCGGTACCACCGCCCGGGTGATGATCCGGGTCACGGCCGGCGTCGAAGCGCACACCCACGAGTTCATCGCGACCGCGCACGAGGACCAGAAGTTCGGCTTCTCGATCACCGCCGGCGACGCCTTGGAGGCGGCCCGCCGGGTGCTCGCCGAGCCGGGTCTCAAGCTCGAGGGACTGCACTCGCACATCGGCAGCCAGATCTTCGACACCTCCGGCTTCGAGGTCGCCGCCCGGCGAGTACTCGCCCTGCACGCCGAGGTGGCTGCCGAGCTCGGCCACACGATGCCGGAGATGGATCTCGGCGGCGGCTTCGGCATCGCCTACACCACCCAGGACGACCCCTCGACCCCGGCGGATCTCGCAGCCGGGATGCGTGCGGTGATCGCCCACGAGTGCGCCAGCCTCGGCATCACCGCCCCGCGGCTCTCGATCGAGCCCGGCCGCGCCATCGTCGGCCCGAGCATGTGCACCGTTTACACCGTGGGCACTGTCAAGGAGGTCGCGCTCGACGGCGGCGCCCGCCGGACCTACGTATCGGTCGACGGCGGGATGAGCGACAACATCCGCACCGCGCTCTACGACGCCGACTACTCGGCGACGTTGGCCTCGCGCAGTTCGGCGGCTCCGGCGGTCCTGGCCCGGGTGGTGGGCAAGCACTGCGAAGCCGGCGACATCGTGGTCAAAGACGAGTTCCTGCCGGGTGACATCGCCCCCGGTGACCTCCTGGCCGTGCCTGGTACCGGCGCCTACTGCCGGTCGATGGCCTCCAACTACAACCATGCCCTGCGGCCGCCCGTGATTGCGGTCCGCGACGGCGTCGCGCGAGTGATCGTGCGCCGCGAGACGATCGACGACCTGCTGGCAACCGATGTCGGTGCCACGCTAGAGGGAGCTGCACGATGAGTGAGGGTGACAAGGTACTGCGGGTAGCAGTACTCGGCTGTGGATCGGTGGGCTCCCAGGTGGTGCGCCTGCTGACCGAGCAGTCCGCCGACCTGGCCGCGCGCGCCGGTGCCCGCTTGGAACTGGCCGGGGTCGCGGTCCGCCGCCTCGACGCTGAGCGCGAGGTGGAGGTCCCCGAGCACCTGCTGACGACCGACGCACACGGGCTCGTCTCGCGCGGCGACATCGACCTCGTGGTCGAGGTGATCGGCGGCATCGAGCCCGCCCGCGGCCTGATCCTTGCGGCGCTGGAGAACGGCGCCTCGGTGGTCAGCGCGAACAAGGCGCTCCTCGCCGAGGACGGCCCGACTCTCTTCGAAGCGGCTGAGAAGGCGAACCGTGACCTCTACTACGAGGCGGCGGTCGCCGGCGCGATTCCGATCCTGCGCCCGCTGCGCGAGTCGTTGACCGGTGACAAGGTGACCCGGGTGCTCGGCATCGTCAACGGCACCACGAACTTCATCCTCGACAAGATGCACACCTCGGGCGCCGGCTTCGCCGAGGCGCTGGAGGAGGCCCAGCAGCTGGGCTACGCCGAGGCCGACCCGACCGCCGACGTCGAAGGCTTCGACGCTGCGGCCAAGGCCGCGATCCTGGCCAGCTTGGCCTTCCACACCCGGGTCACCGCGGGCGATGTGCACCGGGAGGGGATCTCCGAGGTCACCGCCGCGGACGTCGCCTCGGCGCGGGAGATGCGCTCCGTGGTCAAGCTGCTGGCCATCTGCGAGCTGCGCGACGGCGCGGTCTCGGCCCGGGTACACCCGGCGATGATCCCCGACAGCCACCCGCTGGCGTCGGTCCGTGAGGCCTACAACGCGGTCTTCGTCGAGTCCGAGGCCGCTGGCCAGCTGATGTTCTACGGCCCCGGTGCCGGCGGTTCGCCGACCGCCTCCGCGGTCCTCGGCGACCTGGTCACGGCGGCGCGCAACATGCTCTCCGGCAGCCGCGGTGCGGGCGAGTCGGCCTACGCCGCCCTCGACGTGCTGCCGATGGGGGAGACGGTCACCCGCTACCACGTGGGCATCGACGTTCAGGACCGGGCCGGCGTGCTGGCCACGGTGGCAGCGGCGTTCGCCGAGCATGGCGTCTCGATCCAGACCGTGCGCCAGGAAGGCCGCGGCGACGACGCCCAGTTGGTCGTCGTCTCGCACCGGGCTACCGACGCCCAACTGTCGGCGACCGTTGAACATCTGCGCGACATGGACATCGTGCGCGAGGTCACCTCGGTGATGCGCGTGGAAGGAGAGAACGACTGATGGCACACCAGTGGAGAGGCGTCATCGAGGAGTACCGCGAACTGCTGGACATTCCGGCAGACACTCCCGCGGTCACGCTCGGTGAGGGTGGTACGCCGCTGGTGGAGTCGCGCTGGCTCTCCGGTCTGACCGGTGGCCAGGTCTGGCTGAAGGTGGAAGGCAACAACCCGACCGGCTCGTTCAAGGACCGCGGGATGACGGCGGCCCTATCGGTCGCCGTCCACGAGGGCGCGAAGGCCGTCGTCTGCGCCTCGACCGGCAACACGTCGGCCTCGATGGCCGCCTACGCCGCGAAGGCCCAGATCAAGCCGCTGGTGCTGGTTCCCGAAGGCAAGATCTCGGCCGGCAAGATGGCACAGGCGATCATGCACGGCGCCCAGATCATCATGGTCCGCGGCAACTTCGACGACTGCCTGCGGCTCTCGCGCGGCCTCGCCGAGAAGTACCCGGTGGCGCTGGTGAACTCGGTCAACCCGATCCGTCTGGAAGGGCAGAAGACCGCTAGCTTCGAGATCGTCGACCGTCTCGGTGATGCTCCCGACTACCACCTGCTTCCGGTCGGCAACGCCGGCAACATCTCGGCCTACTGGCTGGGTTACAAGCAGTACGCCGAGCTGGGCCGTTCCACCAAGCTCCCGGTGATGCGCGCGTTCCAGGCCGAGGGCGCCGCTCCGTTGGTGCTGGGTCACCCGGTCACCGATCCGGAGACCAAGGCAACCGCGATCCGGATCGGCAACCCCGCCTCGTGGAAGCTGGCCGAGGCTGCCGCCTCGGAGTCGGGTGGCCGCTTCGCTGCACTCTCCGACGACGCCATCCTCGTCGCCCAGCGTGGCCTGGCCGCCAACGACGGCGTCTTCGTCGAGCCCGCCTCGGCGGTCGGCGTCGCCGGGATGTTGGCCGAGCTGGAGCAGGGTGAGAGCTACGCCGGTAAGACCGTCGTGGTCACCGTGACCGGCCACGGCCTCAAGGACACCGTGACCGCGCTGGAAGGCTTCGGCGATGTCACCGAGACCGTCGTCGACGCTGAGGTGGATGCGGCCGCCGAGGCCGCTGGTCTGCGCTGATGACGCGGTTCGTTCCGGGGCCGGTACGGGTCACCGTGCCGGCCACCTCGGCCAACCTCGGCCCCGGCTTCGACACCCTGGGCCTGGCGCTCGATCTGCGTGACGAGCTCGAGGCCGAGATCTGTGGCGACTCCTTGCAGGTCTCGGTGAGCGGCGCCGGCGCCGGCGAGGTTCCGCTCGACGAGTCGCACCTCGTGGTGCGGTCGATGCGTGCCGCGTTCGCCGCGATGCACGTGGACCCGCAGGGTCTGCGGCTGCACTGCCATAACCGGGTGCCCCACGCCCGGGGGCTCGGCTCGTCGTCGGCTGCGATCGTCGGCGGCATCTGTCTGGCCCGCGCCCTGGTCGCCGGCGGCACGTTGCTGCTCGACGACGAGGGCGCGTTGCAGTTGGCCGGCGAGATGGAGGGACATCCCGACAACGTGGCGCCCGCCCTGCTCGGTGGGTTCGTGATCTCCGGCTCGGACGGCGACCGCTACTGGGCCACCCGGGCCTCGGTCGACCCGCGGATCTCCGCCGTCGTCTTCATCCCGCCGACGCCCGTCGCGACGGACGTCGCCCGTGGCCTTCTCCCCGAAGCGGTCCCGCACCGTGACGCCGCTGCGAACGCCGGCCGCGCCGCCCTCCTGGTGGCGAGTCTGGCAAGCGCTCCCGAGCGGCTGTTGTTGGCCACCGAGGACCGACTGCACCAGGACTACCGGGAGCCGGCAATGCCCGAATCCCTAGCCCTGGTTCGCGATCTGCGCGCCGACGGCCACGCCGCGGTGATCTCCGGGGCGGGACCGACGGTGCTCGTCTTCGGAGACGGACCGGCGTTGCTGGGACGATGCCCCGAGGGGTGGGTGGCCCACCACTTGGCGATCGACACCGCCGGAGTTCGTGTGATCGGCTGACCCGCTCAGGTGCGGTGTTAGTCTTGCTGGGCGTTCAGCTCCAGTCTGCACGCCGGTGCGCTCCAGGGGGCCTCTCGACGAGGTCACAGGGCGGCGCCTTCCTCATCTCGTCCCCGACTCTGCGGGCTGCACGAAGAAAAAAGGGATCAACTCGTGACCGATGGACCACAGGCCGACCTCGCCAACTCCGCTCCTGCCGGAGCGAAGGAACCGAAGAAGCGTGCCGGAGGGCTGAACGGCCTGCTGCTGGCCGATCTGAAGGCGATGGCGGCCGGCCTCGGCATTCCGGGCAGCGCTAGTATGAAGAAGGCGCAGCTGGTCGAGGCGATCCGTGGCGCGGGAACCCCGGTTGAGAAGAGCGTACGCAAGACCGCGGCGAAGAAGGCGGCTGCGTCGGCTCCCGAGGCCGGCGCCCCTCAGGCGGCGGCCGAGGCGTCGGCACGGCCCGCGCAGCAGGCCGCTGAGCCCGAGCAGAAGTCGGCCGAGCAGCCGCGTGAGCGCGCGCAGGGCGAGCACGACAGCGCTGAGCAGCCCGCACTGATCGAGGTCACCCAGCGTCGTCGTCAGCGGGGTAAGAAGAAGGACCAGGACGGCGAGGCCCCTGCCGCCGAGTCGAGTGAGGCCCCGGCCGAGGCGCGGAGCGAAGCGCCGGCGCGAGAGAACGCTCAGCGCGACAACAGCCAGCGGGACAACGGCCCGCGCGATGCTGGTCAGCGGGAGAACGGCCGAGGGCAGCGTAGCGAGCAGGGCCAGCAGAACCAGCGCGGTGAGGCCAAGCAGGACCAGAACCAGCGGGGTGAGGCCAAGCAGCAGAACAAGCAGGAGCAGAACCGCCGCGGCCAGCAGAACCAGCAGAACCAGCAGAACCAGCAGAACCAGCAGAACCAGGCCGACCATGCCGACGCGGACCGTGGCGACGAAGGTGAGGGCACCGGACGGAACCGCCGTCGCCGGGGCCGTGACCGCGACCGCACAACGGGCCGTCAGCGCAACGAGCCGGACACCACGATCCTCGAGGACGACGTCCTGGTGCCCGCCGCAGGCATCTTGGATGTTCTCGACAACTACGCCTTCGTGCGGACCACCGGGTACCTACCGGGCGCCGAGGACGTCTACCTGTCACTGTCGATGGTGCGTAAGTTCGGCCTGCGCCGCGGCGACGCCGTGGTGGGTCAGGTCCGCCAGCCCCGCGAAGGGGAGCGGCGGGAGAAGTTCAACCCGATGGTCCGCCTGGACGCCGTCAACGGTGCCGACCCGGATCTGGCGAAGGAGCGTCCGGAGTTCGCCGAGCTGACGCCGGTCCATCCCGACGAGCGACTGCGACTCGAGACCGACGCCCGCAACGTCGCAGGCCGGATGATCGACCTGGTCGCCCCGGTCGGCAAGGGCCAGCGCGGCCTCGTCGTCGCCCCGGCACGGAGCGGCAAGACGACTCTCCTGCAGTCGATCGCCGACTCGGTGGCGACCAATCACCCGGAGTGTCACCTGATGGTGGTGCTGGTCGAGGAGCGCCCCGAAGAGGTCACCGACTTCCAGCGCTCGGTCAAGGGCGAGGTGGTCGCTTCGACCTTCGACCTGCCCGCACACGACCACATCGCGGTCGCGGAGTTGGCCCTGGAACGGGCCAAGCGGCTCGTCGAGCTGGGCCACGACGTCGTGGTTCTCCTGGACGGCGTTACTCGGCTGGCTCGGGCCTACAACCTGGCCGCGCCCGCCGGTGGTCGGATCCTGGCCGGTGGACTCGACGTCTCCGCGCTGAACCCGCCCAAGCGGCTCTTCGGTGCGGCGCGCAATGTCGAGCACGGCGGATCGCTGACCATCCTGGCCACGGCCAGTGTCGATTCGGTCGCCGAGGCGGACGCGGTGATCCTGGACGAGTTCGAGGGCACCGCCAACCTTGAGCTGCGGCTCCGGCGTGACCTTGCCGAAGCCGGCCAACACCCGGCAATCGATGTCCAGGCCTCCGGCACCCGGCGCGAGGACCTGCTGCTCAGCCCGGAGGAGGCCGCCGCGCTCGCCGCGCTGCGCGCAAAACTCGCCAGTGCCGACCCGGCAACCGCCGGAGCCGAGTTGGCCGGCCTGGTCCGCAGTTCGCAGAGCAATGTCCAGCTGCTGCAGGGTGTCAGCCGTAGCTGACCCCGATTGGCCCTGGGCTTGCCCGGGGTGGCAGAATCAAGAGGTTGGTTCCGGTTCCCGTGCCCGATCCGTGCGCACGACCCGGCGGCCCTAAATAAGGAGAGAAACGTGCAGAAGGACATTCACCCCGAATACGTCGAGACCCAGGTCAGCTGCACCTGCGGTAACACGTTCACCACCCGCAGCACGGCTACGTCCGGCGTGATCAAGGCCGAGACCTGCTCGAACTGCCACCCGTTCTACACCGGTAAGCAGCGCATCCTCGACACCGGTGGCCGCGTGGCCCGCTTCGAGGCCCGCTACGCCAAGAAGGCTGCCAAGTAGCAACGCTGTGACGCCGGTCCCCGTCCTTGTGACGGGTGACCGGCGTCCTGCATTTGGGTCGTCGTCGCTGACGCCCCGACATCCGGTCAGCCCAGGCAAGGAGAGCCATGTTCGAGGCAGTTGAAGGACTCGCGGACGAGCACCGTGAACTCGAGCAGCGCTTGGCCGCGCCCGAAACCCATGCCGATCAACGGCTGGCCAAGAAGCTCAACCAGCGTTACTCCGAGCTTTCCGCGATCGTGCGGACCTGGCAGGAGTACCTCACCTTGGGCGACGATATCGAGGCAGCACGAGAGTTGGCCTCGGACGACCCCGACTTCGCTGCCGAGGCGGTCAGCCTGGAAGTCCGCCGCGACGAGACCGCTGAGCGGCTGCGGCGTCTGCTGGTCCCGCGCGACCCCAGCGACGCCAAGGATGCGCTGCTCGAGGTCAAGTCCGGCGAAGGTGGGGAGGAGTCGGCGCTCTTCGCCGGCGATCTGCTGCGGATGTACACCCGATTCGCCGAGCGCCGTGGGTGGAAGGTGGAGATCCTCGACTCCACCGCCTCCGATCTGGGCGGCTACAAATCGGTCACCGTGGCGGTGAAGGCCAAGGGGACGCCGGAGCCGGGTGAGGCCCCGTTCGCGCTGCTGAAGTTCGAAGGCGGCGTGCACCGGGTCCAGCGGGTGCCGGTCACCGAGTCGCAAGGGCGCGTCCACACCTCGGCGGCCGGCGTCCTGGTGATGCCGGAGGCCGAACAGGTCGACGTCTCCATCGACGAGAACGATCTGCGGATCGACGTCTTCCGTTCCAGCGGCCCCGGTGGTCAGAGCGTGAACACCACGGACTCTGCGGTCCGGATCACCCACGTGCCGACCGGCATCGTGGTCAGCTGCCAGAACGAGAAGTCGCAGTTGCAGAACAAGGAACAGGCGATGCGGATCCTGCGCGCCCGGCTGCTGGCCGCGGCCGAGGAGGCCGCGGACGCCGAGGCCAGCGAGGCCCGTCGTTCCCAGGTCCGTACGGTCGACCGCTCGGAGCGGGTCCGTACCTACAACTATCCGGAGAACCGGATCTCCGACCACCGCACGGGTTACAAGGCCTACAACCTCGATGCGGTCCTCGACGGCGAGCTGCAGCCGGTGATCGACTCGCTGGTCGGCGCCGACCTGGCCGCCCGCTTGGAGACCCTGGAGTCGTGAACCAGGCGCTCCTCCGTGAAGCTGCGGCAACCTTGGCCGCAGCAGACGTCGCCTCGCCGCGCCGCGATGCCGAGCTCCTTCTCGCCCACGTGCTGGGTGTCGACCTCGGTCGGCTGATCCTGGCCGACGACGTCGACGAGCAGCAGCGTGCCGAGTTCACCGCTCTGGTGGCCCGCCGCGCCGCCCGTGAGCCGCTGCAGCACCTGACCGGTGTGGCCTGGTTCCGCCACGTCGAGCTCGCGGTCGGCCCGGGTGTCTTCGTGCCGCGTCCGGAGACCGAGCTGTTGGCCGGCTGGGCGATCGAACGGGCCCGCGAGGCGCTCGCTGTTCGTGGCCGGGCGGTGGTCGTCGACCTCTGTACCGGCTCCGGAGCCATCGCCAAGTCGATCGCCGATGAGGTCCCGGACGCCGAGATCTTCGCCGTCGAGCTCGATCCTGCCGCCCACCGGTGGGCCGAACGGAACCTCCTCGGTACCGGGGTGGTGCTCCGTCACGGCGACATGGCAGACGCGTTCACCGACCTGGACGGCACCGTCGACGTGGTGGCCTGCAACCCGCCGTACATCCCGTTGGAGGCTTGGGAGAGCGTCGCTACCGAGGCCCGCGACCATGACCCGCACCTGGCCCTCTTCTCCGGCGACGACGGCCTGGTGGCGATGCGGGTTCTGGAGCAGCGCGCAGCGGCCCTGCTCCGCGCGGACGGCTGGGTCGGTGCCGAGCATGCCGACGTACAGGGCGAGAGTGCGCCGGGTGTCTTCAGCCGAACCGGGCGCTGGCGCGAGGTCCGTGACCACGCCGATCTTGCCGGGCGGGCACGTTTTCTGACTGCGAGACTGGGAGGATGAGCATCGTGAAGCTCTCCACGGCACAACCCGACGACCTGGACGCCGCGATCACCACTGCTACGGGTGTGATCCGGCGCGGTGAACTGGTGGTCATGCCCACCGACACGGTCTACGGGATCGCCGCCGATGCGTTCAATCCGGAGGCGGTCGAGGCGCTGTTGGCCGCGAAGGGCCGTGGACGCGAGATGCCACCCCCGGTGCTGGTCGCCGCCGCTGCCACGCTCTCGGCGCTGGCGACCGACGTCCCGGACTGGGCCCGAGCCCTCGTGGAGGAGTTCTGGCCGGGACCGTTGACCCTGGTCTGTCACCAGCAGCCGTCCCTGCGCTGGGACCTGGGGGAGACCCGGGGCACCGTCGCCGTCCGGATGCCCGACGACGAGGTGGCGCTGGCGCTCATCGACCGGACGGGACCACTCGCGGTCAGCTCGGCGAACTCGACCGGCCAGCCGGCAGCCACCGACGCCGATCGGGCCGAGCAGATGCTGGGGGAGTCGGTCGCGGTCTACCTGGACGCCGGCCCCACCGCCGGTGCTGAACCGTCCACGATCATCGACGTCACCGGCGACGCTCCCCGGGTGCTTCGCCAGGGCGCGCTGCCGATCGAGGAGATCAACCGGGTCCTGGCCCCCTTCGAGGTCCGTGCCTGATGCGGGAGTACCTCCTGGTCTTCCTGGTCGCCGCTTCGGTGACCTACCTGCTGACGGTGATCGCCAGGGAGATCGCGCTGCGTACCAACGCCGTGGCGCAGGTACGTGATCGCGATGTGCACGTGGTCCCGATCCCGTACTTCGGGGGAGTGGCCCTCCTCGGTGGCCTCGTCGCCGCCTACTTCGTGGCCCGGCAACTGCCGTTCCTGTCCACCAGCGATCCCAACGTGATGCGGGACGCCGGAGTGGTGCTGGCGGCGGGCGGCTTCATCTGTCTTGTCGGCGTCCTGGACGACCTGTTCGAGCTGGACGCGTTGACCAAGATCGGCGGCCAGGTGATCGCCGCGGGCCTGTTGATCGCCTTCGGCGTGCAGTACCGGTTCTTCCCGGCACCCGGCGACGTCCAGGTCTCGCTGGACCAGTCGCAAGGTGCCCTGTTGACCGTGTTGATCGTGGTGACCACGATCAATGCGGTGAACTTCGTGGACGGGCTGGACGGTCTGGCCGCGGGTGTGGTCGGCGTGGGCGCCCTGGCCTTCTTCCTGTTCTGCTACCAGATCGCCAATCTGAACGACCAGACCCTGGCTGTCACCGGAGCGCTGCTCTGTGCCGCGCTCGGCGGCGCCTGCGCCGGCTTCCTGCCGCACAACTTCTATCCGGCGCGACTCTTCATGGGCGACTCCGGCTCGATGCTCCTGGGGCTGCTCCTCTCCGCGTCCGCACTGACCCTCAGCGGTCAGTTCGCGCCGCAGGAGGTGAGCCAGGGTGGTGCCGGGACCGAGTCCAGCCTGCTGCCGACCCTGTTGCCGATCATCGTGCCGCTCTCGATCCTGATCGTGCCGTTGGCCGACCTGGTGCTGGCCGTGATCCGGCGTACCAGGCGGGGTCAGCGCTTCTACCAGCCCGACAAGCAACACTTGCACCACCGGATGCTGGAGATCGGCCACAGTCACCGGCGCGCGGTTCTGATCATCTGGCTCTGGGCCGCGCTGATCGGCTTCGGCACGGTGCTGGCCTCGCTCTATGCGAGCCCGGCCGTCGCCGCATTGATCGGGCTCTGGTTCCTGCTTACCGTGGTGTTGACCTTCGTGGTGCCGAAGTTGAGCGGAATCGACCCGGTCTGATCGGGCTGAACCCACCCCGGTTGGAGCCGTTAGGTGAGCTTGTGCTAATTTTCACAAGCGCCCCGAGTTCGCTCGCGGCACCGAATCCGCCCTCCACCAGAACGGCCGCCATGATGACGACCGCGACGCAGAAGCCCGTAACTACGGGCCGTCGCGCGTTGTTCGCCGCGGCCGGTGCGGGAGCGTTGATCGGCCTGATCGCCGCCGTCGTCGGTGGCTTTGTGGCTGGCAGCGATGCCGCCTGGGGGGCTGTCGTCGGCACCCTGATGGTGCTGGTCGTCTTCGGTGGTGGGGCGCTGCTGGTCGATCTGGTGGCCGGCGTGCTGCCGCAGGCTTCGTTGCTGATCGCCCTGCTCACCTACGTGCTGCAGGTGGTCGTGATGGCGCTGATCTTCCTTGCTCTCAGCCGCGGTGGCGCCCTCGACGACGCCCTCGACCGACGGTGGCTGGGTGGGGCCGTGATCGCCGGGACCTTTGCTTGGTTGGTCTCTCAGATCGTGGTTTCCACGCGGCTGCGCCTGCCGGCGTACGAACTCACCGAACCGGGTGCGCGATGACCGCCCGCGACTGCTATTCTGCGGTGCGCGATGGCACACCAGAATCCCTCGTCTGCGAATCCAGGCGACCACAACGACGGCCCCAAGGGCGACCCTTGGCACGCTTTCGGCTACATGGTCTCCGGAGTCTTCGTCTACGGGCTAGCGGGTTGGGCCCTCGATCAGTGGCTGGGAACGACGTTCCTGGTGGCGATCGGGATCCTGCTCGGTGCAGGGTTCGGCCTCTATATGACCTGGTCCAGATTCAACCGGCCATCCGCAAACTAAGACTTGCCGCAGTGCAACTGACACAGGAGACACCGTGAGTTCGATCGCGACGTCCGTGACGCGTGCCGAGGGCTTCCAGGCCCCGGGCCCTGGAGACTTCAACCTCCCGCCGATCGGTCCGGACAAGACGTTTGAGTTCCTCGGCCAGGAGATGTACCTCGGCGTTACCAAGCCGATGCTCCAGCTGGTTCTCGTAGCCGGCGTCGTATTCGTCTTCTTCTGGGCCGCCTCGCGCAAGCGGGCCATGGTTCCGAGCCGCCTGCAGTACGTGGGCGAGCAGGGCTACGGCTTCGTGCGCAACGGCATGGCGCGGGACCTGATCGGCAGCAAGGACTTCTTGCCCTTCGTGCCGTACCTGTTCTCGCTCTTCTTCTTCATCCTGCTGAACAACCTGCTGGGCGTCATTCCGTTCTTCCAGTTCCCGACCATGTCGCGGATCGGGTTCGTCTACGCCCTCGCTCTGATCAGCTGGCTGGTCTACATCGGCGTCGGTATCAAGAAGCACGGCTTCCTTGCCTGGCTGAAGCTGATGTGTGTCCCCAGTGGCGTCAGCCCCGCGATGTACCCGCTGCTGATCCCGCTCGAGTTCATGTCGAACATCATCGTTCGCCCGGTCACCCTGGCGCTCCGTCTGTTCTGCAACATGTTCGCCGGCCACATGCTGCTGATCCTCTTCGCCCTCGGTGGCGAGTACCTGATCATGGAGATGTCGCTCGCCTACGCGCCGGTCGGCATCGTGGCGTGGCTCCTCTTCGGGATCGTGACTGTGTTCGAGATCCTGGTCCAGGTCCTTCAGGCCTACGTCTTCGTGCTCCTGAACGCCATGTACATCCAGGGTTCGCTCGCTGACGAGCACTGAGCTCCAGACGCTTCACCTCCTCACCCCAAGTTTTCCAACAAGGAAATAACCGAAAGGAAACAGCCGTGCTTGCTATGGCTATCGAAGGCAACTTCAACATGATCGGCTACGGCCTTGCCGCGATCGGCCCCGGTGTCGGTATCGGTCTGATCTTCGCCGCTTACATCAACGGTGTCGCCCGTCAGCCGGAGGCCCAGAGCCGCCTGCAGACCATCGCCATCCTGGGCTTCGCGCTCGCTGAGGCACTCGCGATCATCGGTATCGCCCTCGCGTTCGTTCTCTGACCCAGCTGACGTAGGACCCGGAAGAAGGACCTGCCCATGCAGACTCTGACCATCAGTGCGGCGGGGGGCGAGCTCAACCCGCTCATCCCGCACCCGATCGAGATCATCCTTGGTCTCGTTATGTTCGCGATCCTGTTCTTCGCGGCCAAGAAGTTCATCGTGCCGAACTTCGAAGCCACCTTCGCCGAGCGCACCACGGCGATCGAAGGCGGACTCGCTGCTGCTGAGACGAAGCAGGCTGAGGCCGACGCCAAGCTCGCCGACCTCGAGGCTCAGCTGTCCGAGGCCCGGCACGAGGCTGCTCGCATCCGCGAGGAGGCACGCGAACAGGGTGCCGCGATCGTCGCCGAACTGCGTGCTCAGGGTCTGAGCGAGCAGGCCCGCATCGTCGAGGCGGGCAAGGCACAGATCGAGGCCGAGCGCCAGCAGGCGGTCACCTCGCTCCGTGCCGAGGTCGGCTCCTTGGCCACTGGTCTGGCCGGTCGTATCGTCGGTGAGAGCCTGGACGACGAGGCTCGCCAGAGCCGCGTGGTCGAGCGCTTCCTCGCCGAGCTGGAGACCAACCAGAGCGGAGTCAACTGATGCAGGTTCGTGGTGCTTCCGCAGATGCCCTGGCCGCCCTCACCGGTGAGCTCGAGGAGCGTCTGCAGGGTGGGACCGACTCCGCCCGAGTAGGTGGGGACCTCTTCGGAGTCTCCCAGCTGCTCCGCGGCGAGCCGGGCCTGCGTCGGATCGCCACGGACGCATCGCTTGAGGCCGGCGCCAAGCAGGACCTGGTTCGCCAGGTTCTGACGGGCAAGGTCGACCAGGTCGCTCTTGACCTGGTCGCCTCGGCTGTCGGTCGTCGTTGGACCGCCAGCCGCGACCTCGCCGACGCCGTCGAGCGTCTCAGCGAGGTGGCTGCGGTCCGGACCTCCGGCGATGACTCGTCCCGGCTCTCCGATGAGCTGTTCGAGGTCGAGCAGATCGTGGCTCAGAACCCTGAGCTGCGTGACGCTTTGGCCGACGCGAACCGCTCGACCGACGACAAGGCCGCATTGGTGCGCTCCCTCCTCGAGGGTAAGGCGCTCCCGGCCACCGTCACGCTGGTCCAGCAGTCGCTGGCCGGTACGTACCGCACCGTCGGTGCCGCCTTGCACAGCTACCAGAAGGTGGCTGCCGAGGTGGCCGGAAAGAGCGCGGCGACCGTTCGGGTCGCTCACGCCCTCTCCGCAGCCGACCGCCAGCGCCTGGCCGATGTGCTGAGCGCTCAGTACGGGCGGGCGATCCACCTCAACGTCGTGGTCGACCCCAGTGTCGTCGGCGGCGTACGCGTGGAGATCGGTGACGACGTCATCGATGGCACCGTCGCCGGGCGTCTCGATGACGCCCGTCGCAAGCTCGTCAGCTGATCAGCACAGAGAACAGAACTTCAACCTAAGGAAGAGAGATGACGGAGCTTTCCATCCGTCCGGAGGAGATCCGGGACGCCCTGCAGCGCTTCGTGTCCGAGTACCAGCCCACCAGCGCCAGCAAGGAAGAGGTCGGTACGGTCGCAGAGGCCGCCGACGGCATCGCCCGCGTGTCGGGTCTGCCCTCCGTCATGGCCAATGAGCTGCTCGAATTCGAGGACGGCACCCTCGGCCAGGCCCTGAACCTTGACACCCGCGAGGTCGGTGTCGTGGTTCTGGGTGACTTCGACAAGATCGAAGAAGGCCAGAAGGTCCGTCGTACCGGCACCATCCTGTCCGTGCCCGTCGGTGACGGTTACCTGGGTCGCGTCGTCGACCCGCTGGGTAGCCCGATCGACGGCCTGGGCGAGATCGAGTCCGTCGGTCGCCGCAACCTCGAGGTCCAGGCCCCGGGTGTTATGCAGCGCAAGTCGGTCCACGAGCCGCTGTCGACCGGTATCAAGGCGATTGACGCCCTGGTCCCCGTCGGCCGTGGTCAGCGTCAGCTGATCATCGGTGACCGTGCCACCGGCAAGACGACGATCGCGATCGACACGATCATCAACCAGAAGTCCAACTGGGAGAGCGGCGACCCGTCGAAGCAGGTTCGCTGCATCTACGTCGCCATCGGTCAGAAGGGTTCGACCATCGCCTCCGTGCGTGGCGCGCTCGAAGAGGCCGGCGCGCTGGAGTACACCACCATCGTGGCGTCCCCGGCCTCCGACTCGGCCGGCTTCAAGTACCTCGCTCCCTACACCGGTTCGGCCATCGGCCAGCACTGGATGTACGAGGGCAAGCACGTCCTGATCGTCTTCGATGACCTCACCAAGCAGGCTGAGGCCTACCGTGCGGTGTCGCTGCTGCTCCGTCGTCCGCCGGGCCGCGAGGCTTACCCGGGTGACGTCTTCTACCTGCACAGCCGCCTGCTCGAGCGTTGCGCGAAGCTGTCCGACGACATGGGCGCGGGCTCGATGACGGGTCTGCCGATCATCGAGACCAAGGCCAACGACGTCTCGGCCTTCATCCCGACCAACGTCATCTCGATCACCGACGGTCAGATCTTCCTGCAGTCCGACCTGTTCGCCGCCAACCAGCGTCCCGCCGTGGACGTCGGTGTCTCGGTGTCCCGCGTCGGTGGTGCCGCAATGACCAAGGCGCTCAAGAACGTCACGGGTTCGCTCAAGGTCGACCTGGCGCAGTTCCGCGCCATGCAGGCCTTCGCGATGTTCGCCTCCGACCTCGACGCCGCTTCGCGTCAGCAGCTCGCCCGCGGTGAGCGCCTGATGCAGCTGCTCAAGCAGCCGCAGTACAGCCCGTACGCGGTGGAGGACATGACGGTCTCGATGTACCTGGGCACCAGCGGCAAGCTGGACGTCGTCCCGGTCGCGGACATCCTGCGCTTCGAGTCGGAGTTCCTTGACTTCGTCAAGCGGAGCCACCCGGGCGTGCTGTCGGCCATCGCCGAGTCGCTCAAGTTCGAGGACTCGACCGAGCTGGCCGTCAACGCCGCCTACGACGAGTTCCTCAACCAGTTCGAGACCTCGGACGGTTCCTCGGTCAAGCCGGGTTCCGCCAAGGCTGAGGCGCTGGCTGACGAGGACGTCGAGCAGGAGCAGATCGTCAAGCAGAAGCGGGGCTGACCCATGGCCGTTTCGCTGCGTGAGTACCGTGCACGGATCAAGTCGACCGAGTCGACGAAGAAGATCACGCGCGCCATGGAGCTCATTGCTGCGTCCCGCATCATCAAGGCGCAGAACCGGGCTCAGGCCGCGGCTCCGTACGCCCGCGAATTGACCCGTGCCGTGAGCGCCGTGGCCACGTTCTCCGACGTGAACCACCCGCTCACGACCGAGCCGGAGAACCCGAAGCGGGCCGCGATCCTGGTTGTCACCAGCGACCGCGGCCTGGCCGGGGCCTACGCCTCCAGCGTGCTCAAGGAGGCCGAAGGCCTTCGCGAGAAGCTGGTGGCCGAGGGCAAGTCGGTGGACCTGTACATCTCGGGCCGCAAGGGCGAGGCGTACTACAGCTTCCGTCGTCGTCCGGTCGTCAACGCCTGGACCGGTTTCTCCGATCGGCCCACGGTGGAGATGGCTTCCGAGATCGGTGCCACCCTCGTCGACGTCTTCACCGCTGACGAGGGTGCCGCCGGCCAGGTCGACGAGGTCCACGTGGTCTACACCCGGTTCAAGTCGATGCTCTCCCAGGAACCGACCGCTGTGCGGTTGCTCCCCTTGGAGGTCGTCGAGGGCACTGAGGCGCCTGACGCGGACGAGCTCCTGCCGCTCTATGAGTTCGAACCCTCGGCTGCCGAGGTGCTGGACTCCTTGCTCCCCAAGTACGTCAACAGCCGGATCTACTTCGCTCACCTGCAGGCCGCGGCTTCCGAGCTCGCTGCCCGTCAGAAGGCGATGAAGTCCGCGACGGACAACGCGGAGGAGCTCATCAAGAAGTACACCCGGATTGCCAACCAGGCCCGCCAGGCTGGCATCACCCAGGAAATCAGCGAGATTGTCGGTGGAGTCAACGCTCTTGCCGACGCCCAAGCCGGGAATGAGTGAGAAATGACTGCCACTGTTGAAGAGACTGTGAGCGTTGGGGGCGGCGTCGGTCGCATCACCCGCGTGATCGGCCCGGTCGTGGACATCGAGTTCGCGGCCGACGAGATGCCCGCCATCTACAACGCACTGAAGACCGACGTCACCATCGGCGACGTGACCACCGAGCTCACGCTCGAGGTTGCTCAGCACATCGGTGACGGCATGGTCCGTGCGATCTCGATGCGGTCCACCGACGGCGTCGTCCGGGGCGCGCAGGTGCGCGACACCGGCGACTCGATCACCGTTCCCGTGGGTGACGCCACCCTCGGCAAGGTGTTCAACGTCACCGGTGAGGTGCTGAACCTGGAGCCGGGCGAGAAGTTCGAGGTCAACGAGCGGTGGGGCATCCACCGCAAGGCCCCGTCCTTCGACCAGCTCGAGTCGAAGACCCAGATGTTCGAGACCGGCATCAAGGTCATCGACCTGCTCACCCCGTACGTGACCGGTGGAAAGATCGGTCTGTTCGGTGGTGCCGGTGTCGGTAAGACCGTTCTGATCCAGGAAATGATTGCCCGTGTGGCCAAGAACCACGGTGGTGTGTCGGTGTTCGCCGGTGTCGGCGAGCGCACCCGTGAGGGTAACGACCTGATCGAGGAGATGAAGGACGCTGGCGTGTTCGACAAGGTCGCCCTTGTCTTCGGCCAGATGGACGAGCCCCCGGGCACCCGTCTTCGCGTTGCGCTGTCGGCTCTGACCATGGCGGAGTACTTCCGCGATGTTCAGAACCAGGACGTACTGCTCTTCGTCGACAACGTCTTCCGGTTCACCCAGGCCGGTTCCGAGGTCTCGACCCTGCTGGGTCGGATGCCTTCGGCCGTGGGTTACCAGCCGAACCTGGCCGACGAGATGGGTCAGCTGCAGGAGCGGATCACCTCGACGCGTGGTCACTCGATCACCTCGATGCAGGCGATCTACGTCCCCGCGGATGACTACACCGACCCGGCTCCGGCAACGACGTTCGCCCACCTGGACGCCACCACCGAGCTCTCGCGTGAGATCGCCTCGCTGGGTATCTACCCGGCCGTGGACCCGCTCACCTCGACCTCGCGGATCCTGGACCCGCAGTACATCGGTCAGGCTCACTACGACGCCGCCATTCGCGTGAAGCAGATCCTCCAGCGCAACAAGGAGCTGCAGGACATCATCGCGATCCTCGGTGTCGACGAGCTCTCCGAAGAGGACAAGATCATCGTGTCCCGTGCTCGCCGGATCCAGCGCTTCCTGTCGCAGAACACCTACGTTGCCAAGCAGTTCACCGGCATCGAGGGTTCGACCGTGTCGGTCGCCGACACGATCGAGGCGTTCAACCAGATCGCCGATGGCGACTGGGACCACGTGGCCGAGCAGGCGTTCTTCATGTGTGGTGGCCTCGACGACGTCGAGCGTAACTGGGCCGAGATTCAGAAGAGCCTCTGATGAGCGAGTCCGGTACCAACGCGCTCCAGGTCGAGCTGGTTGCGGCCGAGCGTCTCGTGTGGTCGGGGGCGGCCAAGATGGTCGTCGCCCGCACCACCGAGGGTGACGTCGGTGTGCTTCCCGGTCACGCACCCCTGCTCTCGGTTCTGGTGGAGGGCGTCGTCGACGTCACCACCGTCGAGGGTGAGACCTGGGTGGCTGCGATCGACGCCGGCTTCCTCTCGGTAGCCGGTGACCGGGTCTCGATCCTGTCGGAACGGGCCGAGATGTCGCACGAGATCGACCTGGAGAAGGCGCGTCACGACCTCGAGCGTGCACATGCCGCAGGCGAGAACGACGACGAGGCGACGGCTGCTGTCCGCAGCGCCGAGGCTCGGATCCGGGCGGTCGAGAAGGCCTCCTGAAAGTTCCACAACGCTATGCCCTAGAGTGACGCTACTTCAGCGTCACTCTTCGGGTATTTATGGGAGGTCGTATGCCACTGTGGCAGTGGGTCGTCGACATCGTCGTCGTCCTTCTGGTGGTGCTTGTTCTCTACGGACTGGCACTCGTTGTCCGGCGTCGTCTGCTCTCGCGCGAAGGTGGCACTTTCGAACTCAGTTATCGCGCCCGATCCTCACGGATCGGGCGCGGCTGGGTTCTCGGCCTCGGACGGTACGCCGGCGATGAACTGCAGTGGTTCCGGATCTTCTCGCTCTCACCGCGCCCTGGCCGGGTCTGGAAGCGTTCGGGCCTCTCCTTCGAAGGTCGTCGCGAACCCGTCGGCCACGAGGAGCTCGCGCTCTACGCCGAACACGTGATCGTGGTGCTTCGTGAGGGTCAGGTCGACCTCGAACTCGCCCTCGGGCCGGCGTCACTGGTCGGTTTCCAGTCCTGGCTCGAGTCCGCCCCGCCAGGTACGGACTGGGACCGCGATCGTCTGCGCTGAGCGCACAACGGCCGCTTGAACCAGCAGTTCAAGCGGCCGTTCTCGAACACCTCTCAGTGCAGGTTCGGGGTGCGCGCGATGAGCTCCTTCCGCTGCACCTTTCCGGTCGCAGTCCGGGGCAGTTCGTCGACGAAGAGGAACTGCTTGGGGATCTGGTAGCCCGCGAGGCGCTCGGCGCAGTGGGCGCTCAGCTCGGCCGCGGTCGCCGGGTGTGCGGTCGAGATGATGGCGGCGCAGACCTGCTCACCCCATCGCGGGTGAGGTACGCCGTAGACGGCGCAGTCGGTGACGGCAGGATGGTTGAGCAACACCTCCTCGACTGCGCGCGGATGAACGTTCTCGGCACCTGTCTGGATCATGTCGTCGGCACGCCCGACGAGGTAGAGGAAGCCCGCTGCATCCCGGTACCCGACATCGCGGGTGTTGAGCCAACCGTCGATCAGGACGCCACCGGTGGGATCGTCGGTGCCGATGTAGCCCTGGGTCAGGCAGGGGGTCCGGAGCCAGAGTTCGCCGACCTGACCGTGCTGAAGGATTCCTCCCGTTCCTGGCTCGCGGATCTCTAGTTCGACCCCGACGCCTGGACGTCCCGCGGAGGCGAGACGTTCTCGGCCCGGGCCTTCGAGTTGGTGATCGGCGTTGGCGAGGAAGCTCACGCCGCCACCCGTCTCCGTCATGCCGTAGACCTGAGAGAACTCACAGCCGAGCACCTCGATCGCCTCGGCCAGCAGTTCCGGCGCGATGGGTGAGGCGCCATAGCCGATATGGGAGAGGTGGGGGAGCGGACGAGGGGCATGACGCAGCTCAGCAACCAGGGCCTGGATCAGGGTGGGAACCAGGATGGCGTGGGTGACCTCCTGGTTGCGCATGGTGTCGACCAGGGCCGCCGGTGCGGCGTTGTCGGTGTAGACCAGGGTTACGCCACCCTTGAGGCTGTACAGGGTCCAGGTGGCGCCCGCGACATGGAAGGTCGGTGGGACGATCAGCGCGCGGTCGCCAGGCGAGAAGTGGTGAACCTCCGCGTGCACCATCGTTGCTTCCACTGCTGCGCGCGTGAGCGGAACCGCCTTCGGCGTACCGGTGGAGCCGGAGGTGAAGTAGATCATCGCTTCGGCCTCCTGGATCTGCGGAGTGCGCGACTCCCGTACCGGCTCGATCGCACTCCACGGGGTCCCTCCAGGACCGGCAATGCTGGTGGCATCGGGGTGGATCTGCTGGGCGGCCGCCGCGAACCGTTGGTCGGCGATCAGATGGTCAAGTCCGACGACCTGGCTCGCGGCTTCGAGTTCGGCCTGTGGCATCCGCCAGTTCATCCCGACCAGTGCGGCTCCGACTCGCCAGGAGCCGAGCAGGCTTGGGGCGTAGTGCACGGTGTTGGGCCCGAGCCAACCGATCCGGCTGCCGTTCCTGATGCCCTGGTGGTGGAGGTAGGTCGCGACCTGGTCTGCTGCTAGGTTCAACTGCGCCCAGGTGAGCTGTTCGTTCGGATCGAGGACGGCGACGTCGTCCGGGCGGGTCTGAGCATAGTGGCGGACGGCCTGGTCGATGGTGGCATCGGTCGGAGGCGAGGCGTTCATGCGTAGTCCTTGGGGTCGGGGACGATTCGTCCTGGCTCTTTCGGTGGGCGGGAGGAAGTGAGACTCATGGTGAAGAGAGCAGACGCGTACAGGGGGCGTGCTCCCAGGCCATGAAGCGCGAGAGCACGGAAGACGCACTGTTGCGGGCTGCACGCGAGGTGTTTGCGGAGAAGGGTTTCTTCAACGCGAAGATCACTGACATCACCACGGCTGCGGGACGTTCTGCGGGGTCCTTCTACACCTACTACGAGAACAAGACGCAGATCCTCGATGCACTGCTGGACGATTTCACCCGGCAGGTCACGCAGGCGTCGCTGGCGAACCGGTCTGAGGACGCCTACCAGGACATCGCCGGCATAGTGGGTGCCTTCTGGACGGCCTTCCGGGAGCACCGTGGGGAGATGATTGGTCTGTTCGGCCTGAAGATGACCGATGCGAGCTACGCGGAGCGGTGGCGCGGGGTCCGTGCACTCGGTATCGAGGGGATCGCCGCGAGATTGGCGGCGGCGCAGCGTGCTGGTCATCTTCGGGACGCAGACGCGCAGGTGGTCGCATCTGCGCTGCTCTCGATGATGGAGTCGTTCGCCTGGACCTGGATCGCTGACGGGGGAGACCAAGGTGTACCTCCGCTGGACGACGAGGCGGCTATCGCCACGGTCAGCAACCTTTGGTATCGGATGGTTTACGGCCCGCTGTCGGGGGAGCCTACGCCGCGTTGAGTTCGGCATGGAGAACCTCTGCTCACCAAGCGAGAGTGTCGTAGGTTCCGCGAAAGTAGAGCAGCGGACGTCCCGTCGTGCGCACGGCGGTGTGCTCGACCTGACCGACGACGATGTCGTGGTCACCCTGCGCAACGACGTCGTACCGGCGGCAGTCGATGTGGACCAGGGCGCCTGCGAGGTGCGGCGCACCATTGGTTCCGGGCTGCCAGCGTCGACCGGCGAACTTGTCGTCGTTGCGTTGGGCGAACTGCGCGCTGACGTCCTGTTGAGACTCTCCGAGGACATTGATCGAGAACGCCTCGGCACCTTTCATCCGTTGCCAACTCGTGGAGCCGCGTGAGGCGCAGAAAAGCACCAGGGCCGGCATCAGGGACAGCGAGCTGAACGATTGGCAGGTGAAGCCGACGGGTGCGTTGTCGACGATGGCGGTGACGACGACGATCCCCGACGCGAACCGGCCCATCGCATCGCGGAAGTCGGTTTCGACGTAGGTGGCTGCGGGTTCTTCTGGGTCGACCAGGTGCAGGGCTGCGGCGGACATCGGGTTTCCTTCGGCTCTGGGGGAGGGACTTGACCTGCCTCTAGATTGAATCTAAATTCAAATTCAGTCAAGAGGAGGAAACATGGAACTTGGATTGCTGTCCCTGGGTGACTGGCTGCCCGACCCGGTCGCGGGCACTCGCGTCTCGCAACAGCAGCGGCTACGGTCGATCGTCGACCTGGGCGTGGAAGGTGAAGAACTGGGCTTCGACATGGTGGCGGTCGGTGAGCACCATTTCAACGACTACATCGTCTCCTCGCCGCTGATGATTCTCGCGGCGATCGCTTCCCGGACGAGCAGGATCCGGCTGGCGACAGCGGTGACCCTGATGCCGCTGCACGACCCGGTCCGGCTGGCAGAGGACTTCAATACGCTCGATCAGCTCTCTGGTGGCCGCGCCGAGCTGGTCCTGGGCCGAGGGATCTCGAGCGACGGCTACGCGGAGTTCGGTGTCGAGCCTGCCGCGGCGCGCGAGGTCACGGTCCAGAAACTACAGTTGCTTCGCGGGCTGTGGTCGGAGCGAGAAGTGACGTGGAACGGTGCCCATCGCCCGGCGCTGTCGGCAGTGGAGATCCAACCGCATGTCCTTCAGCCTGACCCCCGGGTTTGGATGGGGACCGGGATGAGTGAGGACTCCGTGCGGTGGACGGCAGAGCTGGGAATGCCCTTGATGCTGCCAAGCATCTTCAAGCCGGCTGAGGAGTGGCGGGACCTTGTGGCGCTCTATCGTCAGCTGATGGCTGAGTCCGGCAAGGGCGCGAAGGCGTTCGTCGGCGCGTGCAGTCACGTTCATATTGCGCCGACGAGTCAGGAGGCGCGCGACTCGTGGCGTCCGTATCTGACGGGATACGCCGAGTGGGCCAATCGGATGCGCAAGAGCGACGTCCGGGTGGACTTCGATCGGATCGTCGCTGGTCCTGCGGTATGCGGATCGCCGGCGGAGGTCGCGGAGCGGCTGCTCTCGTTGAAGGAGGCGCTCCAGCCGGACATTCATCTCTCTGTGTTTGATATCGGCGGGCTGCCGGCACCCCGCGTCTCGGCGAACCTCGAACTCTTCGCGTCCGAGGTGATCTGGAAGATCCGCTGAGATCGGTTCCATGATTCCGTGGCCGCATGGCGCGCTGATCTGCCAAGGTGAGCGCATGGCGCAATGGAGCAAGGATGAACTGGAGCAGGCGTTCGCCGGGTACACGGCCGCTGTCGACAAGAGCGTGAAGACAGGCGACTGGGAGCACTTCGTGCAGTGCTTCACCCCGGACGCGACCTACGTCGAACATGCCTACGGGAATTTCTCCGGGCATGAGGAGATCCGCACCTGGGTCACCCGGACCATGGGAAGCTTCCCGGCCACGGAGATGACCGAGTTCCCCGCGAAGTGGGTCACTGTCGACGTCGACAAGGGTTGGGTGATCTGCGAGATCGACAACCCGATGCGCGACCCCGGGGACGGCTCCAAGTTCGCCCAGTCGAACATCACCATCTTGCGCTATGCCGGGAACGGCCTCTTCGGTGAGGAGGAGGACGTCTACAACCCGATGGACTTCATGTCCGAGGTGAGCGCCTACGTCCAGCGGTGTGCTGAGTTGGGGACCCTTACCGACGAGGCCCGCCGGTGGGCCGAGCGGTTCGGGGTCTCGTTGCCGCCGAGCCCGGAGCAGGAGAGCTGATCGCGCGACCTGAACACACGACGAAGGCCCCCGATCCGCAGTCCTGCGGTCGGGGGCCTTCGCGTTGCCTGGTCGGCTCACGTTCTCCGCTCGTGCCTCGCGGCGGGGGCTCACCCTGCGTGGTCGGCCGGCTCACGTTCTCCGCTCGTGCCTCGCGGTGGGGGCTCACCCTGCGTTGCCTGGTCGGCTCACGTTCTCCGCTCGTGCCTCGCTACGAACGCTCACCTCCGGGCACCCAGAGCACATCGCCGGTGGCGCGGTTGGCGTGCCGGGCGAGGATGAAGAGCAGGTCCGAGAGTCGGTTGAGGTACTTGATAGCCAACAGGTTCATCGTCTCCGCGTGGTCGGCGTAGGCGGCCCAGCCGTCACGCTCGGCGCGGCGGACGACGGTGCGTGCGACGTGGAGGTGTGCCGCCCCCGGAGTGCCGCCGTTGAGGATGAAGGAGCGCAGGTTCGGCAACTGCTCGTTGTACGCGTCGCACCAGGCCTCGAGGCGGTCGATGTACTCCTGCTCGATCCGCAGCGGCGGATACTCGGGGTCGGCGACCACCGGGGTACAGAAGTCGGCGCCGACATCGAAGAGGTCGTTCTGGATACGGGTCAGCACGGTGACCACGTCGGCGTCGAGGCTGCCGGTGGC
This sequence comes from Nocardioides sp. Bht2, assembly GCF_047308515.1. NCBI lineage: Bacteria > Bacillati > Actinomycetota > Actinomycetes > Propionibacteriales > Nocardioidaceae > Nocardioides > Nocardioides sp. Bht2. The sequence continues at coordinate 40,362 of NZ_JBLBWI010000014.1, read as the reverse complement.
CAGCGCGACGCCGATGAAGGCGTTCGCCTCGTCGACGGTCGCGTAGGCCTCCAGGCGGAGGTCGTTCTTCGACGTCTCGCTCATGTCACCCAGGCGGGTGGTGCCGGCGTCGCCGGTGCGGGTGTAGATGCGGGTCAGATTCACCATGTCTGCAGCGTATCGGGCGAATCATCTGCGGAAATCCGGGTACTGAGGCAACCAAAGTCGGTCTCGACGCGTCATAGAGGGTGACGGAGGCCGTTACTACGAGGAACGGAACGTCAGCACGTTCAAGGGTCAGCACCGTCACGAAGGCGTATCGGGCGCCTTCGCAACCGGGAGGGATGAGAGATGGACATCATCAGCACAGGCGAGACGCTTCGGCTCGCCGGGGAGTTCGACGTCCGATCCACCACTGAGGTCCGCGACGCTATCCACCAGCACCTCTTCGCCGAGAACCGTGACCTGACGATCGACCTCACCGAGGTCACCGTCGTCGACCAGACGGCTTTGCGTGTGCTTGCCGCCGCCACTCGGCTCGCCGAGCGCCGTGGTCGGCAGGTGATCCTGCGGGGTGCGGGTCCTGCGGTCCGGCGGATGCTGCACATCACCCATCTGATCCGCGTCGTCGAGCTGGAGCGCGCTGCCCGGATCGCCTGAGGTCGCGATCGCCCGGGCCTGGCTGTACCTAGCCCCTGCGCGCGGATACCGCGACGTGGCGTGTGCCACATCTCGGATAGGTTAACGAACCCTCACCAAAGGCTCTAGGCTCAAGCCATGACCGAAGCTACCCCTGCCAAGGACCGTCCTTGGGTGATGCGGACCTACGCCGGGCACTCGACGGCGGAAGCGTCCAACGCGCTCTACCGCAACAACCTCGCCAAGGGCCAGACCGGCCTCTCGGTCGCCTTCGACCTGCCGACGCAGACCGGCTACGACCCGGACTCGTCGCTCGCCCGTGGCGAGGTCGGCAAGGTAGGGGTCCCGGTTCAGCACCTCGGCGAGATGCGGAAGCTCTTCGCCGACATCCCGTTGACCGACATGAACACCTCGATGACGATCAACGCCACTGCGATGTGGCTGTTGGCGATGTACCAGGTCGTGGCCGAGGAGCAGAACCCAGACCTGAGCGCCGAAGAGGTCGCCGCGCAGTTGGCGGGCACCACCCAGAACGACATCATCAAGGAGTACCTCTCGCGAGGTACCTATGTCTTCCCGCCCGAGCATTCGCTACGCCTGATCAGCGACATGATCGTCTACACGGTCCACAACATCCCGAAGTGGAACCCGATCAACATCTGCAGCTACCACCTGCAGGAAGCGGGGGCCACGCCCACCCAGGAGCTCGCCTACGCGCTGTGCACGGCCGTTGCGGTGCTCGACCAGGTGAAGAACTCCGGGCAGGTCTCCGAGGCCGACTTCGAGAAGGTCGTCGGCCGCATCTCCTTCTTCGTCAACGCCGGCGTCCGCTTCGTGGAGGAGACCTGCAAGATGCGGGCCTTCACCCGGATGTGGGACGAGATCACTCGTGAGCGCTACGGCGTCACCGACCCGAAGATGCGCCGCTTCCGCTACGGCGTGCAGGTGAACTCGCTCGGCCTCACCGAAGCGCAGCCGGAGAACAACGTGCAGCGGATCGTGCTCGAGATGCTGGGCGTCACCCTGTCCAAGAACGCGCGCGCTCGCGCGGTACAGCTGCCGGCCTGGAACGAGGCACTCGGTCTGCCCCGTCCGTGGGACCAGCAGTGGTCGCTGCGCCTGCAGCAGGTGCTCGCCTTCGAGTCCGACCTGCTCGAGTACGACGACATCTTCGAGGGCAGCCATGTGATCGAGGCGAAGGTTGCCGAGCTCATCGCCGGCGCCAAGGCCGAGATGGACCGGGTGCAGGCCATGGGCGGAGCGGTCGCCGCCGTCGAGGCCGGCTACATGAAGTCCGAACTGGTCGCCTCCCATGCGCGGCGTCGGGCCCGGATCGAGGCCGGCGAGGAGATCATCGTCGGTGTCAACAAGTTCGAGACCACCGAGGTTTCGCCGCTCACTGCCGACCTCGACGGTGCGATTCAGACCGCGGACCCGGCTGCTGAGCAGGCGGCGATCGCGAGCGTCCAGGCGTGGCGCGAGCAGCGTGACGACTCCGCGGTGAGCGCCGCGCTGGCTGCGCTCGCCGCGGCGGCGAAGACCACGGAGAACCTGGTTCCGTTCACCCTGGCCGCGGCCCGGGCGGGCGCGACGACGGGGGAGTGGGCCGCCACCCTGCGTGAGGTGTTCGGCGAGTTCCGGGCGCCGACCGGGGTCAGTGGCGCGGTCGGCGTCGCTGACGCGGGTGCCGAGCTGACGGCGGTCCGCGAGCAGGTGCAGCGCACCGGTGACGAGTTGGGCGGCCGTCTGCGGTTGCTCGTCGGCAAGCCCGGCCTGGATGGCCACTCCAACGGCGCCGAGCAGGTGGCGGTCCGGGCGCGCGACGCCGGCTTCGAAGTGATCTACCAGGGCATCCGGCTGACCCCCGAGCAGATCGTCGCGGCAGCTGTCGCCGAGGACGTCCACTGTGTCGGACTCTCGATCCTGTCGGGCTCGCACATGGAGCTCGTCCCGGAGGTACTCAAGGGGCTCGAAGCGGCTGGCATGGGTGACGTTCCGGTGATCGTCGGCGGCATCATTCCGGAATCGGACGGCAAGCAGCTGATCCGGCTCGGTGTTGCGGCGGTCTACACGCCGAAGGACTTCGGTCTGACCGAGATCATGGGCGGGATCGTGGAGGTCATCCGCAAGGCCAACCAGCTCGACTGAGTCGGCTCTTCAAGAAACGGCCCGCACCCACGAAAGTGGGTGCGGGCCGTTTACGTCAGGCGGGACGCAACGTCCAGATGGTGACACTCGTCACGCAAGGTTAGGCAAACCTCATTCCGTCCCCTACTCTGTTCTTGTGGGCAAGAAAGACGCGAAGACCAAGAAGGACAAGACCCGTCCTGGCAAGAAGGTCAAGCTCAAGACGGGCAAGCTGAAGAAGCTGCCCAAGAAGAAGATGCCCAAGTCCAAGTGCTGCAGCTCGAAGCCGCAGTGCAAGCGTTGCCCCATCCGGATGCTCAAAGAAGGCACGCTCCCTCCGGGCTACACCGTCAAGCGTCGTAAACTGGTCAAGATCGACAAGCCGTCGAAGAAGTTCGCCGAAGCCGCTTGAGGTGCCACTGCGCCTCTCGGTAACCAGGAGGCCCAGTGACCGCCGCCCGTTTTGCTGCTCAGCTCAACGATCAGATCGGCAACGAGCTCGCCGCTCACAACCAGTACCTCGCCTGCGCCGTCCACTACGACGCGATGACCATGCCGCAGATGGCTGCCTTCTTCTATGGTCAGGCCCTGGAAGAGCGCGCCCACGCGATGATGATGGTCAAGTACCTGCTCGACACCGACTGCGAGGTGAAGATCCCGGGGGTCGAGAGCCCGATCAGTAGCTTCGAGGGTGTCGTGGCGCCGGTAGCGCTCGCGCTGGAGCAGGAGAAGCGGGTCACCGAGCAGATCAACGCCCTGCTCCGCACCGCTCGCGAGGAGAACGACTTCGCCTCGGAGCAGTTCATGGCCTGGTTCATCAAGGAGCAGGTCGAGGAGGTCGCCACGATGAGCGACCTGCTGACCGTCGTCGAGCGCAACGTCGACGACATTGAGGACATCGAGGACTTCATCGCCCGCGAGCAGAGCAGCGGGGGCGACGACCCGATGGCGCCGCGGCAGGCCGGGGCCTGAGGTAGGACGCCCGATGGCCCGGATCATCATCGTTGGTGCCGGCGTCATCGGGCTGAGCTGTGCCGTCCGGCTCCTTGAGGAGGGCCACCGCGTCGACATCCTGGCGCGGGACCTGCCACTGGAGACGACCAGTGCGGTAGCCGCCGCGCTCTGGTATCCCTACCGGGCATGGCCTCAGGAGCAGGTGACGGCATGGGCCGCCGCCAGCTATCGACGGTTCGCCGACCTGGCTGTGGCTGACGACGCCGGCGTCGAAGCCGGGGTCCGGCTGCTCCCCGGCACCGAGCTGCTGAGCACGACCGCGGCCGATCCGTGGTGGCGCTCCGCCGTGCCCGAGCTGGAACGGGTCGAGCCGACTCGCGGATTCGCAGACGGGTGGAGCTTCGTGGCCCCGGTGATCGACATGCCGGTCTACCTGGCCTGGCTACGGACCCGGGTGGAGTCGCTCGGCGGAACGGTAACCCGCGACAACCTCAGCCACCTTCCCGACGGCGCGGACGCCGTCGTCAACTGCTCGGGGCTCGGCGCCCGGCACCTTGCTGCCGACCCTTCGGTGCTCCCGGTCCAGGGGCAGGTGGTCGTCGTCGAGCAGTTCGGCCTGGACCGCTGGTGGCTGGACTCGGCGGGACCGACCTACGTCGTGCCGCGGGGTAGCGAGGTGATCATCGGCGGCACCGACGTCGAGGGGGAGTGGAGTCGCACTCCCTCGCCCGAGACCGCCCGCTCCATCCTGCAACGTGCCGAGCGGCTGGTGCCCGAGGTGGCCGAGGCCCGGGTTCTCCGGCACAAGGTGGGTCTGCGCCCTGGACGACCCGCGGTTCGGGTGGAGCGCCAAGGGCACGTCGTGCACTGCTACGGCTTGGGTGGTGCCGGCGTGACACTCTCGTGGGGCGTCGCCGACGAGGTGGTCTCCCAGCTCCGCTGACGGCGGCGTGCGGCTCAGAGACGGCTCGAGCCCCTGCCGTGAACACGGCAGGGGCTCGAGCGTTGAGCTAGACGCTGATCAGCGCTTCAGGTCGAAGCGGTCCAGCTCCATGACCTTGACCCACGCGGCGACGAAGTCGTTGACGAACTTCTCCTTGGCGTCGTCGGCGGCGTAGACCTCAGCGAGGGCACGCAGCTCCGAGTTCGAGCCGAGGATCAGGTCGACCCGCGAAGCGGTCCAGCCGTTGGACGAGGTGAAGAGCTCCTCGGTCGCGTCGGTGGCGGTCCACTCCTGGTGCTCCAGCAGGTTGACCAGGAAGTCCTGGGTCAGCTCGCCGGGGCGCGCGGTGAAGACGCCGGTCTTCGAGCCGTCGAAGTTGGTGTCGAGGACACGCAGACCGGCGATCAGCACGGTCATCTCCGGGGCGCTGACGGTGAGCAGGTTCGCCCGGTCGAGGAGCAGGTACTCGGTGGCTGCCTTGCTCTTCTTGGACAGGTAGTTGCGGAAACCGTCGTAGCGGGGCTCCAGGAAGTCGAACGACTCGACGTCGGTCTGCTCCTGGGTGGCGTCGGTACGGCCGCCGGTGAACGGCACGGTGACCGCGCTACCGGCAGCGGCCGCTGCCTGCTCCACGCCGACGCCGCCGGCGAGGACGATGAGGTCGGCCAGCGAGACCTGCTTGGCCTCGGTGTCGAACTCAGCCTTGATCTGCTCCAGCGCAGCGATCACCTTGGCGGTGCGCTCCGGGTTGTTGGCAGCCCAGCTCTTCTGGGGCTCCAGACGGATCCGCGCACCGTTGGCACCACCGCGCTTGTCGGAGCCGCGGTAGCTGGCAGCCGACGCCCAAGCGGTGGCGACCAGCTCGGAGACGGTGAGGCCGCTGGCCACGATCTTCTGCTTCAGGGTGGCGACGTCGCCGTCGTTGATCAGCTCGCCGACCTGGGCGGGGAGCGGGTCCTGCCAGATCAGGTCCTCGGCCGGAACCTCGACGCCGAAGTAGCGGCTCTTCGGGCCCATGTCGCGGTGGGTCAGCTTGAACCAAGCCCGACCGAACGCGTCAGCGAAGGCGTCCTGGTCGTCCTTGAAGCGCTTCGAGATCTCCGCGTAGATCGGGTCGTAGCGCAGCGCCAGGTCGGAGGTGAGCATGCGCGGCTCGCGCTTGCCCTCGCCGAACGCCTCGGGGACCAGGTCCGCGCCGCCGTTGTTGACCGGGCGCCACTGCTGGGCGCCGGCCGGCGAGTGGAAGAGCTCCCACTCGTAGGCGAACAGGATGTGGAAGAACTCGTTGTCCCAGCGGGTCGGGTGGTAGGTCCAGGTGACCTCCAAGCCCGAGGTGATCGCGTCGATCCCCTTGCCGGAAGCGTGGGTCGACTTCCAGCCCAGGCCCTGCTGCTCGATCGGTGCAGCCTCGGGCTCGGGGCCGACGAGCGCTGCGTCGCCAGCACCGTGGGTCTTACCGAAGGTGTGACCACCGGCGATCAGGGCGACGGTCTCCTCGTCGTCCATGCCCATCCGGCGGAAGGTCTCGCGGATGTCGATGGCGGAGGCCAGCGGGTCCGGGTTGCCGTTGGGGCCTTCCGGGTTGACGTAGATCAGGCCCATCTGGACGGCGGCCAGCGGGTCGTCGAGGTCGCGCTCGCCGGTGTAACGCTTCTCGTCGAGCCACTCGGTCTCGGGACCCCAGTAGACGTCGGCGTCCGCCTCGTAGACGTCGGGGCGTCCGCCGCCGAAGCCGAAGGTCGGGAAGCCCATGTCCTCGAGCGCGACGTTGCCGGCGAGGATCATCAGGTCGCCCCACGAGAGCTTCTGGCCGTACTTCTTCTTGACCGGCCACAGCAGGCGGCGGGCCTTGTCCAGGTTGCCGTTGTCCGGCCAGGAGTTCTGCGGAGCGAAGCGGTGCTGACCGTGACCGGCGCCGCCTCGGCCGTCGCCCGAACGGTAGGTGCCGGAGGCGTGCCACGCCATCCGGAGCATGAGGCCGCCGTAGTGACCGAAGTCGGCCGGCCACCAGTCCTGGGAGTCGGTCATCACAGCGGCGATGTCGGCCTTGACGGCGGCCAGGTCGAGGCTCTCGAACTCGGCGCCGTAGTTGAAGCCCTCGTCGTGCGGGTTACCGACGGTGGGGTTCTTGGCCAGGATCTTCAGGTTGAGCTGGTTCGGCCACCAGACCTTGTTGGAGTCGCTCTGCGCGGGGAGCGGCTGGCCGTGCATCACGGGGCAGCCTCCAGCAGCGCCTTCCTGGTTGAGGTCGGCGAGCTCGGCGTCGTTCTTCTCGGACACGGAAATCCCTTCGGTTCTGCGGGTGTGATGGTGGGGATCAACTTGCGGTCTGACAGTTGGGGCAGCGGCCCCAATAGATGACCTCGGCCTCATCGATGGCGAAGCCGTGGTCGTCGGAGGCGGTCAGGCAGGGGGCGTCGCCGAGGGCGCAATCGACATCTGCGATCGCGCCGCAGCTGCGGCAGACGATGTGGTGGTGGTTGTCACCGACTCGGGATTCGTAGCGAGCGACCGAGCCGGAGGGCTGGATCTTGCGGAGCAGACCGGAGCCGGCCAACGTGTGGAGCGAGTCGTAGACAGCTTGGTGTGAGACCTCGGGTAGTGAGGCGCGCACGGCGCCGATCAAGGTCTCGGTGTCGGCGTGCGGATGCGTGTGTACGGCGTCGAGTACTGCGACTCGCGGCTTGGTGACCCGCAGGCCGACCTCGCGAAGCATCTCTTGCAGTTCCACGTCTGTTGCCACGTGGTGAATCCTGCCCTCTTTTCTTGAAAGAGTCAAGAAAAGAACTGGAGTGGTTCAGGAAAACCCTAGCGGTTCGCGCGGGCGGACCGGCGCCGGGCGAGCGGGACCACCAGAGCGAGGGCCAGCGCCGCTCCGGCGATCATTCCAGCCAGGCCCCAGCTTTCGCGGTAGCCCGCGGCAACCGCGACGCCGGCCGCCGTGGCGACTGCCATCACGAAGACCGCCATCGCGATCCGGAACAGGAACTCGGAGAGCCAGAGCTGAAGGAGGGTGCGTGGTGGTCGAGGTGACCCCGCGGCGGCCGCGGTCCCGGTTGCAGGAGCGGGGTCGGCGGTCACTGGTTGAACGTCGGTGACCGCGCTCGGGTTGAGTGGGCCGTAGATGTGCGGGTAGGTATCGTCGCCCACCTGATCCTCGCGCCAGGGGGAGCTCAGCAGGTCGGTGTCGATGGTGAGCAGGACGAGCTCGCCCTGATGCCCGCGGTAGAAACGGCCGAGAACGCCGGCGACCTGGTCGGCGCGCGAGGCGTGCAGGAATCCTTCGTCGTCCAGGGTGCGCCCGAGCGTCGACCACGCGTAAGAGCCGGCAAGTTCGGCTGCCTCCCACCGGGCCTTCTCTGCAATGTGGAAGATCAGCAACGTTGCCTCCGGGCCGGAGTAGGCGAGGTGGGGCGAAGTCGAGGCGTCATCATGGCTGCCGCCGATCGTACCCAGGTGCGGCGCAGCGCGTGCCCGATAGGCGAACGGGCCCCGAGGGGCCAGATCAGGAGGGTTCGGGGAGTCGGCGCAGGATCTCGGCGAGGACGGTGTCGACGCTGTCGAAGCGGCCATCCATGTGGTCGAGTCGAGTGTCGATCCCGTCGAGTCGGCCGTCGATCCCGTCGAGTCGAGTATCGATCCCGTCCAGGCGCCGGGTGTGGTCGGCGAGGGTGGTCTGCACCTCGCCCACCATCTCGTAGAGCGAGTGCGTGTCATTCTCGAGGCGAGCGACGCGCAGGCTCATGGCGGGATCCGAGGTCATGGCTGTCACGCTACGTCGGGTTCGACGGATTGTCAGGGGTGCGGATCGGATCTGTGGAGAAGTGATCGCGCCGACCCTCAGAACAGTCGGTCGTCCGCGTTGTCCAGGCCGCGCAGAGCGTCGTAGTCGACGACGACGCACTGGATGCCGCGATCCTCGGCGAGCGTGCGCGCCTGGGGCTTGATCAGTTGCGCGGCGAAGATGCCGCGGACCGGGCCCTTGGCGGTGAGCAGGGGGTCGCGGTTGAGCAGTTCGAGGTACCGGGTGAGTTGCTCCACACCGTCGATCTCGCCGCGCCGCTTGATCTCCACCGCCACGGACTGGCCGCCGTCGTCGCGGCACATCAGGTCGACGGGGCCGATCGCCGTCGGGAACTCGCGCCGGACCAGGGTCAGGCCCGGGGTGATGGTTCCCGGATGCTCGGCCAGCAACTCCTGGAGGTGTTTCTCCACCCCGTCCTTCTGCAGGCCGGGGTCGATGCCCAGTTCGTGTTGGCTGTCGTGGTGGATCTCGTCGAGCAGGATGCGCAGGGTATCCGGTGTCTGCCCCTTCGGTGCACGGGCGGTGACGACCCACTCGATCTGGCCGTCCTCGGTGACGCCCTCCTGCACCGTGCACGGCGGCGACATCCAGTTCAACGGCTTGTAGGAGCCGCCGTCGCTGTGCACCAGCACGGATCCATCGGCCTTGAGCATCAGTACTCGTGGGGCCATCGGAAGGTGGGCCGACAGGCGGCCGGCGTAGTCAATCTGGCAGCGCGCCACAACGAGTCTCACGGACCCGGAGCCTACCTGCCCTCGAATTGGTCGGGGTGAACTGGTCAAGTGGCCCAGATCATAGTTACTAACTGTTAACAAACGTGCGATCCTTTCGCGCATGACTCAGACCACACCCGAGCAGATCACCAGCACCTTGGTTCTGCCGTATCTCAACCACGCTGTGCGTATGTACGAGGCCGGCTACGCCTCGCGCGATGACATCGACGCCGCCATGCGCTTCGGCTGTGGCTACGCGGCGGGTCCGCTGACCGTGCTCGATGAGCTGGGTCTGGACGTCGTCCGCGACGCCCTGGCGGCCCGCTTCGCCGAGACCGGCGACAACCTGCACAAGCCTGCCGATCTGTTGCAGAAGCTGGTCGCCGAAGGTCGGCTCGGGGCGGCGTCCGGTCGCGGCTTCCACACCTGGGCTGACGGAGCCGTCGTCGCGGACGCCGAGACCCCCTCGGCCGACGACGCTCCTGCGCTGCGCCACGAGATCCGCACCGTCGGCGTCGTGGGTACCGGCACCATGGCCTCCGGCATCGTTCAGGTCTTCGCCCAGGCCGGCTACGACGTGGTCTTCGTCGGTCGTTCCGCCGACAAGTTGGACGGCGTCGTTGCTGGGATCACCAAGGCGCTGGACAAGGCGATCGAGAAGGGCAAGCAGGACGCCGCTGGGAAGGACGCCGTGCTGGCGCGGCTGACCGGTGCCACCCAGCGCGAGGCGCTCGCGGACGCGGACATCGTCGTCGAGGCGATCGCTGAGGACCTGCAGCTCAAGCTGGATCTGTTCGCCGACCTCGACCGGATCTGCAAGCCCGGTGCGATCCTGACCACCACCACCTCGTCGCTGCCGATCACCGAGCTGGCTTCGAGCACGTCGCGCCCCGAGTTCGTGATCGGGATGCACTTCTTCAACCCGGCCGCGGTGATGAAGCTGGTCGAGGTGGTCACCACCACCCTGACCTCGCCCGAGGTCGACGAGACGGTGCGCGCACTGAGTGCCAAGGTGGGCAAGGTTGCGGTCTCGTGTGGGGACCGCGCCGGTTTCATCGTCAACGCGCTGCTCTTCCCGTACCTCAACGATGCCATCACGCTGCACGAGGCGGGCGCCGGTCTGGTCGAGATCGATGACGCGATCAAGGCCAACACCGGTCACCCGATGGGTCCCTTCGCGCTGCTCGACGTCGTCGGCAACGACGTGTCGCTGGCGATCCAGAAGGAGCTGTTCGCCGAGTTCAAGGAGCCGGGCTTCGCACCCGCCGCGCTTCTTGAGCAGGTCGTCGCCGAAGGCCGCCTCGGCCGCAAGACGAAGGCCGGCTTCCACAGCTACGCCTGATCGAAGCTGACAAGGCCCCACCACCAACTGCGTGGTGGGGCTTTGTTGTTCCCTGCTCCGGCCGATACTGAGGACATGGTGAAGAGGTTTGCTGTCCTGATCGTTGCTGTGCTGTGTCTAGGGATCGGGAACGCCGGAATCGCCGCGGCCGACCGTTCGCTGCCGCCGGTCGACGTCGACCTCGACTACCAGTTGGGTGGCGCCTCCGAACCGGCCGACAACGTCGGCATCGTGGCCCGCGATCGGCGGGCGCGGCCGGCTGCCGGGGCCTGGAACATCTGCTACGTCAACGGTTTCCAGACGCAGCCCGATGAGAAGGTGCTCTGGCGCAAGCACCCCCGGCTGATCCTGCGACGCCAGGGCCGACCGGTGGTGGACAGTGCCTGGGGCGAGCAGTTGCTCGACATCCGGACGCCGGCCAAACGGCGCGCCCTGGCCCGGATCGTGGGGCGTTGGATCGACGGTTGCGCTCGGCGCGGCTTCGACGCCGTCGAGTTCGACAACCTGGACTCCTTCAGTCGCAGCCGAGGTCTGATCGCGCCCCGACAGGCCAAGCGGTTCGCCCGGATGCTGGTGACCCGTGCGCACCGTGTGGGGCTGTCGGTCGGGCAGAAGAACTGGTCGGAGTTCGACGGTCGCAAGGTCGGCTTCGACTTCGCCGTCAGTGAGCAGTGTGGACGGTACGACGAGTGCGGTGCCTACGTCCGGCACTATGGCCGGGCGGTCCTGGTTATCGAGTATCGACGTCGCGACTTCGAGCGGAGCTGCGCCGCCTACGGGGACCGGTTGGCGATCGTGCTGCGGGACCGTGCGCTGGCTGCCGACGGGCGTCGCGCGTGGTGCTGAGCGCCGGGCTCGATAGGCTCGGAGACAGCGTTCGCCCGAGGTAAGGAAGTGCCAGTGCTACACCACACCACGCTGGGGGAGTCAGGTCCGCGGGTGGTGTTCTGCCACGGCCTCTTCGGCCAGGGTAAGAACTGGACGACGATCGCCAAGGCGCTCGCCGACTCCTATCGGGTCACTCTGGTGGATATGCCCAACCACGGTCGTTCGGCGTGGACCGAGCATCTCGATCTGGTGCAGGCGGCCGACCAGGTCGCCGAGCTGCTGGACGCCGCGGAGCCGGTCGCACTGGTCGGCCATTCGATGGGCGGCAAGATCGCGATGCTGCTGGCGCTGCGGCACCCGCACCTGGTGGAGCGGTTGGTGATCGTGGACATCGCGCCGGTCGACTACCCGAGTGGCAGCGAGTTCGCCGGCTACATCTCGGGCATGCAGGCCCTCGACCTCGGCGCGCTCAGTACCCGGGCGCAGGCCGACGAGGCGCTGATCCCGAGCGTGCCCCACCCGACGGTCCGGAGCTTCCTGCTCCAGAACCTGCGTCGCGACGGCGACAGTTGGCGCTGGCAGCCGAATCTGCAGCTCCTCGGCGACGAACTACACCAGGTCACCGGTTGGCCCACGGCTGCCCTCGAAGGCGTTGAGCCCTATCCGGGCCCGACGCTCTGGGTCGGCGGCGCCCGCTCGGCCTACGTCGTTGATGAGTACGCCGGCGTCATGCAGCACTGGTTCCCGCGGGTCCGCCGGGTCACGGTCAAGGAGGCCGGACACTGGGTCCATTCGGAGCAGCCCGAGATCTTCATCGGCATCCTGCGAAGATTTCTCGACTCACCTGCAACGCAGGGCCCTGCTCCGGCGTGAGTAGGGCATGGAACTGGACACGACCCTCACCTTCGAGGAGTGGGTCGCCTCACGGGTGAGTGCCTTGTTGCGCTTCGCCTGGTTGGTCACCGGGTCGCAGCACGAGGCAGAAGACGCTTTGCAGACCGCGCTGGCGAAGGCCTGCGCCGATTGGGACAGGATCGGTGGCCGCGACGAGGTCGACGCCTACGTGCGTCGGATGATCGCCAACGCCCACGTCTCGGCATGGCGCAGGTTCGGGCGGTGGCAGTCGCCGGCGGCCGACGTCCGGGCGCCGGGAGCGACTGCGATCGCCGGGGTGGATGCCGGTGTCGTCGAACGCGACCTGGTCTGGCGGGTCTGCAGCACTCTGCCGCGGCAACAGCGTGCGGCGGTGGTGCTGCGCTACTACGAGGACTACGACACCGCGGAGATCGCGCGGATCCTCGACTGCGCAGAGGCGACGGTCCGGTCTCACCTGCATCGGGCGCTCGCCCGGTTGCGGAGCGAACTCGAACGAGGTGGCGACGATGGGTGAGCGGAACAATGACGAGAAGACCCGCGACGTCGAGGAGGTGCTGCGCCGCGGCCTTCACGCCAACGCGGAGCGCGTCGACCTGACGGCGGCGCCCCGGCTGGCTGGAATCCGACCGGGCGCGGGCCGACGGAGGTGGCGAACCCCGTTGCTCGCCGCGGCCGCGGTTGCCCTCCTGGTCGGTGGTGGACTGGCGCTCGGCCAACGGGCGGACGAGGGAAGGTCGCCGGCAGCGGACCGCGCGGCCGACCCGGTGGCTACGCCGGGCGGCAGCGACCCGGGCTGGCGTACCGAGTACTGGAGGAGTGTTGCGGTCGAGGTGCCGGATTCATGGGGTTTCGGGGGCGCACCCTTCGAACTCAGTCCCGGTTCGCTGGCCGCCTGCGCGCCGTCGGCGATGGTCCGTGCCGACGGCGAGCGCGACTGGGAACAGCGGGACGCCGGCGGCTATGTGGGCCGGCCGATCATGCTGACGGATGCCTGCCAGGGTTATCAGGACGGCGCTGAGTTCACGCCACCTGCGCCCTACCTCTGGTTCGATGCGGGCGTCGGGGAAGGCACCGTGCGGTTCGACGGCGGCTTCGTGCAGCAGACCGTGGTGGTCGACGGCGTGAAGTTGACCGTAGGGAGTACGGATGCCGGGTTGCGCGAGCGGGTCCTCGAATCGGCCCGAGCGGAGACGCCGTGCGCTCCGACGGTCGACCAGGACCGGGAGCCCTGGCCGGCGCCGTCGGCTGCTGGGCGGGAGATCGCCACGATGCGGGTGTGCGCCTATCGGGTGGACAGGTCCCGGCCCGAAACCGTGGCCGAGCCACAGCTCAGTACCGCCATCGAGGTGGGAGATTCCGCGACTCGACGGTACCTGGACGCGCTGCGCGGCCGTGAACAGGCGCGCGACCAGTGCCCGAGGCTCGACGTCGCCGAGAGCGAGTGGGTGGTGCTTGAGTTGCTCGACGACACTGGTGCCGTCCTGCGCCGTGACGTGGTCCACCTGGCGGGCGACTGTGCCGGAGTCGATGTCGGCGCCCGGGGGCTGGCGAACCTGGTGACCTCGAAGCTGACGCCGGCGATGGTGCGTCCCTGGGCGGTGGCGAGCATCCCCGCGACGGTCTACGGTCCGAGCGGCGGCAAGGGCGCGCTCCTGGAGTCGTTCATCGGTCCGCAGGGCTGACGACCACAGCAGAACGCGCCCACCGCCAGGAGGCAGTGGGCGCGTTCTGTGCTTCGCGTCAGGGTGAGGTCACTCGCCGGCCGAGAACCCGGCGACCACGTCCCGCAGGGCACCCAGTTGGGCAGCGATCGCGTCACGGCGCTTGGTCATCTGCTCGACCTCCGCGCGGATGCCGGCCAGCTCCTTCTCCGCCTCGGCGATGCCGGTGGTGTTGATCGCCTCCGCCTGGCTACGGGCCGCGGTGACGATCTGCTCGGCCTCGCGACGGGCTCGGGCGAGGCTGGAGTCGGCCTCGGTCTGCGCCTGCTGGCGGACCGTGGTGGCCTGGGTGTTCGCCTCAGCGGCACGCTCCTCCGCAGCGGTGGCCCGCTGCTCGGCCTCGTCGACCAGCCGCTTGGTCTCGTTGGTGGCGCTGGCGTGGTAGTCCGCCGCCTCCTTGGCGAGCCGCTCCTTCTCCACGGCCAGGGTGCGCCGGGCCTCCTGGACCTCGCGGTCGGCGGCGGCGCGGGCCTTTTCGGCCTCACGCTGCGTGGTCACCCGCAGGTCGTTGGTCTCCTGCTGGGTGGCGAGGCGCAGCTGGTCGGACTCGCGCTTGGCTGCGGCGATCAGATCGGCGGCCTGGGCCTGAGCGATCTTGATCTCCTGCTGTGCCTCGCCCAACATCCGGGCGCGCTGCTCGTCGAGCTCCGCGAGCTGGACGCTCCGCATGTCCTCGGCCTCGCGCGACGCCTCGGCACGGATCGTCTTCGCGTCGCGCTCGGCCTGGTCACGGATCTCGGCGGCGGTTCGGGCCGCGGCCATCCGGATGTCGTCGGCCTCCTCCTCGGCGAGGCGGAGCAGCTCGTTGGCACGTCCACCGAGGCTGGCGTAGGTGGGCTTGTCGCTCGCCTGCAACTTCTCGTTGAGGGCCGCGACCTGCTTCTCCAGTTCGATCACGCGCTGCTCGGAGAGGCCGAGGCTCTTGCCGAGGCCGCCCTTCTCGGTGAGCAGTTGGTGGAGGGTGGCGTCGACGGCGTCCTTGTCGTAGCCGCCACGGCGCACCAGCGGAAGGTTGGGGACGCCGGGACCCGCCGCTGCGGGCCGGGGCGCTGCGGGTGCTGCGGCCGGATTCGCTGCCGGGCGGGCGGCCGGCTGAGCGGCCGGGGTAGCCGGCGGGCGGGCCGGGGTCGCTGCGTTCGGCTTCACCGCCGGGATCACCTGAGTGCGATCCTCAGGACCCACCGGCTTCGAGCCCGAGGCCTCTTTGTCGAAGATGGACAGTCCTTCGTCACTCATGTTGGCTCGGCTTCCTTAGTTCGTCGGTCAGGCAATGGGTCAAGTGTGTCGGATGCACGAAAGCGGAGACACCCCGGCTCGCGATTGAATCGCGAACCGGGGTGTGAAATCAGCAGTATGCGAAGGATCAGACGCCGCGGAAGCGGTTGATCGCCTCGAGGTGCTCCTCGCGCATCTCCGGGTTGCGGACACCGAGGCCCTCTTCCGGGGCCAGCGCCAGGACGCCGACCTTGCCCTGGTGCTTGTTGTGGTGCACGTCGAGAGCGGCCTGGCCGGTCTCCTCGAGACGGTAGGTCCGCGACAGGGTCGGGTGGATCTTGCCCTGGGCGATGAGGCGGTTGGCCTCCCACGACTCGCGGTAGTTGGCGAAGTGGCTGGAGATGATCTTCTTGAGGTTCATCCACAGGTAGCGGTTGTCGTACTCGTGCATGTAGCCCGAGGTCGAGGCGCAGGTGGTGATCGTGCCGCCCTTGCGGGTGACGTAGACCGAGGCGCCGAACGTTTCGCGGCCCGGGTGCTCGAAGACGATGTCGATGTCTTCGCCGCCGGTCAGCTCACGGATCGCCTTGCCGAGGCGCTGCCACTCCTTGGGGTTCTGCTTGGTGCCTTCGTCGTTCCAGAACTTGAAGTCCAGCTCGGAGCGGTTGATCACCTTCTCCGCACCCATGCTGCGGACGATCTGGGCCTTCTCCTCGTTGGAGACCACGCAGATCGGGTTCGCGCCACCGTTGAGGGCGTACTGGGTGGCGAAGCCGCCGAGACCACCGGAGGCGCCCCAGATCAGCACGTTGTCGCCCTGCTTCATGTTGCCGCCGTTGGCGGAGACGAGCTGGCGGTAGGCGGTGCAGTTGACCAGACCGGGGGAGGCGGCCTCTTCCCAGGTCAGGTGCTCAGGCTTGGGCATCAGCTGGTTGGCCTTGACCATCGCCACGTCGGCGAGGCCGCCGAAGTTGGTCTCGAAGCCCCAGATCCGCTGGGACGGGTCGAGCATCGTGTCGTTGTGGCCGTCGGGAGCCTCGAGCTCGACCGAGAGGCAGTGCGCGACGACGCGGTCGCCCGGCTTCCACTTGGTGACGCCTGCGCCGACGGCGAGGACCACGCCGGAGAGGTCGGAGCCCACCACGTGGTAGGGCAGGTCGTGTCGGGCGCCGAGGTCGGACTCGCGGCCGTAGCGCTCGAGGAAGCCGAAGGTGGAGACCGGCTCGAAGATCGAGGTCCACACGGTGTTGTAGTTGATCGCGGAGGCCATCACGGCCACGATCGCCTCGCCGGGGCCGAGCTCCGGCATGGCCACCTCGTCGAGGTGCAGGGACTTGCGGGGGTCCTTCTCCTTCGACGACATGCCCTCGAACATGTCGACCTCGTCCTTGTGCACCGTGACGGCCCGGTAGGACTCGGGGAGGTCGAGGGCTGCGAAGTCCTGAGTGGTCGCGTCCTCGGCGGTGATCGCATCGAGAATGTGCTGCACGGTGATCCTCCTGGACCAGATCGGCGTTGTTAACGTCTGATAACCGGAGAATGTAGTCGCAGTGACGGCTCAGTGGGACGTGTTCCGCGTCACGCCCCTGGTATTTCTGGGGCGTGACGCGTGAAATTGCTACCGGAACGTATGACCGGTATGCGAGATGCCGTCTCGCCTGGTGTCAGTGAGCAGCGTTTGCGGGCTCGACGAGCTCGACCAGGACGCCGCCGGCGTCCTTGGGGTGGATGAAGTTGATCCGCGAGTTGGCGGTACCGCGGCGCGGCTCGTCGTAGAGCAGCCGCAGGCCACGGTCGCGGAGCACGGCCGAGACGGCGTCGATGTCGACGACCCGGTAGGCGAGCTGCTGCAGGCCGGGGCCACTGCGGTCGATGAACTTGGCGATCGTCGACTCGTCGTTGAGGGGAGCGAGCAGCTGGATGCAGGAGTCGGTCTCGCCGACGCCGACCATCGCCTCGCGAACGCCTTGGGCCTCGTTCACCTCTTCGTGACGCACGGTCATGTTGAAGTTGTCGCGGTAGAAGGCGATGGCCACATCGAGGTCGGGAACAGCGATCCCGACGTGGTCGATCGCGATGAAGAGGTGTTCAGGCACGGAAAGCGGTGAAGTCATGGGGCACATCGTCGCGTGCGCCGTGCAGGCGCGCGAGTGAGTGTGATCTGTTCGACACAACTCGTCATCGCGGACTTCTTGCTAATGAACGCTAACCGGTGGGTACTCTCGGCATCATCCACACATCGTGCTTGTTCATCGTGCTTGTTCACAGGAGGAACCATGTCCGGATCCGTCATTGTTGCTGGGGCCCGTACGCCCGTGGGTCGTCTGCTCGGCGGCCTCAAGGATCTCTCGGGAGCAGACCTCGGCGGTATCGCCATCAAGGGTGCTCTGGAGAAGGCCGGAATCTCCGGTGAAGCTGTTGAGTACGTGATCATGGGTCAGGTCATCCAGGCCGGCGCCGGCCAGATCACCGCGCGTCAGGCAGCGGTCAAGGGTGGCGTGCCGATGGATGTGCCCGCGCTGACCATCAACAAGGTCTGCCTCTCCGGCATCAACGCCATCGCGCTGGCCGACCAGATGATCCGCGCCGGTGAGCACGAGATCATCGTGGCCGGCGGCATGGAGTCGATGACCAACGCTCCGCACCTGCTGCCGAAGTCGCGGTCGGGCTTCAAGTACGGCGACACCACGCTCGTCGACTCGATGGCCTACGACGCTCTCTATGACCAGTTCACCCAGCAGGCGATGGGCAACCTGACCGAGCAGTACAACCAGACCGGTGCCGCGCTGACCCGCGAGGAGCAGGACGAGTTCTCCGCCCGCAGCCACCAGCTGGCCGCTGCCGCGCAGAAGAACGGCCTCTTCGACGAGGAGATCGTGCCCGTCGTGATCCCGAGCCGTCGTGGCGACGTCACGGTCGCTGCCGACGAGGGCGTCCGTGGCGACACCACTGCCGAGTCGCTGGCCGGACTGCGTCCTGCCTTCGCCAAGGACGGCACCATCACCGCCGCTTCGTCGTCGCAGATCTCTGACGGTGCCTGCGCTGTCGTCGTGATGAGCAAGGCCAAGGCCGAGGAGCTCGGTCTGGAGTGGCTCGCCGAGATCGGTGCCTCCGGCCAGGTGGCCGGCCCGGACTCCACCCTGCAGTTGCAGCCGGCCCGTGCGATCCAGAAGGCTGTCGAGAAGGAGGGCATCTCCGTCTCCGACATCGACCTGTTCGAGCTCAACGAGGCCTTCGCCGCCGTGGGCATCCAGTCCACCCGCGAACTCGGCATCGACGCGGACAAGGTCAACGTCAACGGTGGCGCGATCGCGATCGGTCACCCGGTCGGTATGTCCGGTGCCCGGATCGTGCTGCACCTGGCCCTTGAACTGAAGCGCCGCGGTGGCGGCACCGGTGCTGCCGCGCTCTGTGGTGGCGGCGGTCAGGGTGACGCGCTGATCATCCGCGTGCCCAAGGCCTGAGCTGAACCGGAGCGACGCGTCAAGATGAACCGCCGCTTCACGATCGCGGTCCCCGAGTTGGTCGAGAAGGCCCGCTCGGGGGACCCGCGGTCGATCGGTCGCCTGATCTCTCTGGTCGAGGAGGCCTCGCCGCTGCTGCGTGAGGTTACTCAGGCGCTGATTCCGCATACCGGCCACGCTCGGGTGGTCGGCATCACCGGTGCGCCTGGCGTCGGTAAGTCCACCTCGACCAGTGCCTTGGTCACCGCGCTGCGGGCCCAGGGCAAGCGGGTCGCGGTGCTCGCCGTCGACCCGTCCTCGCCGTTCTCCGGCGGGGCGTTGCTCGGCGACCGGATCCGGATGTCGGAGCACGTCCTGGACCGGGACGTCTTCATCCGGTCGATGGCCTCGCGAGGTCATCTGGGTGGTCTGTCGTGGTCGACGCCGCAGGCGATCCGGGTGCTCGACGCCGCCGGGTTCGACGTGGTTCTGGTGGAGACCGTCGGGGTAGGTCAGAGCGAGGTCGAGGTGGCCGGTCTCGCCGACTCGACCATCGTATTGCTGGCGCCGGGGATGGGCGACGGTATCCAAGCGGCGAAGGCAGGGATCCTGGAGATCGGCGATCTCTACGTGGTCAACAAGGCGGATCGCGAGGGTGCGCACACGGTCCGCCGCGAGCTGCGTGGTGCCCTCGCGCTGTCGGCACGTGCCGAAGGCGCGTGGCAGCGGCCGGTCCTGATGACCACCGCCCAGGACGGCGGGGGAGTCGTGGAGGTGGTAGCCGCGCTGGATGAACACGCCGCGTGGCTGCAGAGCTCGGGGGAGCTTGTGGCGCGACGGCGGCGGCGGGCCCGTGAGGAGGTCGAGGCGATCGCGGTGGCGACGTTGCGCGCCCGATGGGCGCAGCTCCGGGAGGCGTCGCTGCTGGACAGCCTGGCCGGCGACGTCGCCGACCGAGAACTCGATCCGTACGCCGCAGCTGATCAGCTGCTGGCGACCTAGGCTCGCTGCCGGTACTAGGGCGCGCCTCCCTCACTCCAGGTACAGGATGGGCTAGAAATGGCCCCGTACTGTGCGTACCTGCCGTGCGCAAAGCCAAGAGGAATGGAGACTGACATGGACGCCAAGAAGGGCGTGCTGCTCGTCGTGGTGGTGTTCCTCGGCTTCTACATGTTCAAGGACCCGTCCGGGTTGGCCGATCTCTCCAGCTCCGCGATGAGCGGCGGTTGGGACCTGGCGACTCAGTTCTTCGACGCGACGATCCGCTTCATCAACGAGCTTTCCTGAGCGCCGATGGGTCTTGTCCGGTCACTGTCGGACCCCAACATCCGCAAGCACCTGCTGCGTGATGAGGGGGAAGTGATCGTCGACGAGGTGATGCATCACTGGGTGATGTACATCCTGCCGGTGGTCGAGGTGATCGCTGCCGTCGCGTTGCTGGTCGCGGTCCCGTTCGTGAACATCAAGCTGGGGTGGTTCGTGCTGGTGGTGATGGCTCTCCTGCTGGGCCACGCCGTCTGGCGCACGTTGGCCGTCCACCGGGATCGGTTCGTGATCACCAACATGCGGGTCTTCCGGGTGCACGGGGTGCTGTCTCAACAGCACGCCACCATGCCGCTGAGCCGGATCCTGGACATTACCGTGGTCAAACCGTTCCACGGCCGGATCCTGGGGTTCGGGCACTTCGTCTTCGAGTCCGCAGCCCAGGAGCAAGGCCTGCGCGACATCCGTTACGTGGCTCGGCCGGACGAGCGTGACCTCGCCATCCAGCGAGTCGTTCAGCGTTCCGGTCTGCGTGGACCGAAGGTCAACTGAAGGAGGCATAGATGGCCCTGCCTTTCGATCCCATCGATGAGGCTGCCCGGCAGTGGGGACTGCGTTGGGACGGCGTCCCGGCGATGCATGCGGTCACCTCGCTGATGCGCGTCCAACAGTTGATCCAGGGCCGCCTCGACACGGCGCTCAAGCCGCTCGGGCTGACCTTCGCCCGCTACGAGGCGCTGGTCCTGCTCAGCTTCTCCTCCCGTGGCTCGTTGCCCTTGGGCAAGATGGGCGAACGGCTCCAGGTGCACCCCACCTCGGTCACCTCGATCGTGGCTCGGTTGGTCGCGCAGGGGCATGTGGAGCGGGTCCCGCACCCGGACGACGGGCGCGCGGTGCTGGCCGAGATCACCCCGTCTGGTCGGGCGATCGTCGAGTCGGCGACCAAGGCGCTGCTGGAGATCGACTTCGCCTTGGAGGCGCTGGACGAGGACCGGCTGGTCCAGCTCTCTGAGCTGCTACGTCCGGTCCGCCGGGCGGCGGGGGACTACTGAGCATGATCGACCGTCTCGGGGGCGGACTCGCGGCTCTGGCGCTCTCCGCCGTCGCGCTGGCAGGCCTCGCCCACGCTGACGCGGCCAGCGACGGGCCGTTCGCGGCTGCCGCCGAGCGGATCTCTGGAAGTACCGATCATCGGGACCCGACCAGGCTCACCGCCGGACTCTGGAGCGATGAGCTCGCGCCGTCGGATGAGGGTCATTTCTTCGCCTATGACCGGGTCGAGGAGAACACCACCGTCCACTTCGCAGCCTTCGCGGCGGCCGGCGCAGGGGACAGCATCACCATCGAGACCTTCGCCGGCGATGTCAGCTGTGGCTCGGCCAGCGCGAGTTCGCCGTACAGCAGCAACGGTCCCGAGCGGGTTTTCGGCGCGACCGTGCTGATCGGGAAGCAGGGCAGCAGCGACGACTGCGTGAACCAACGCGAGGGCCTTCGGATCGTGGTCAGCCGGGGCGGCTCGACCGGCGATCTCGACCCGTTGCCGATCCGGATCAAGGTGGTCGAGGAACAACGCCTGGCCGATCAGCAGGAGCATCTCGACCCCGAGCGCGGCAGCCTGCCCGAGCCGCCCGACGTCGATCCCTCCTTCGCAGCTCCCGACGGGTCGACGACCCGTGAGATCCGTCAGGGTGAGGTTCAGTACGTCCCGGTCGACCTCGATTGGGGAGAGGGCCTCGACGTCGAGGCGACTACCGCCTCGATGGCGGAGCAGAAGATCGACACGGGTTTCTCCGGCCCAGAGCTGACCGTCGACCTGCTCTCTCCCTTAGGTGTGCCGATTGATGACGGGCTCGCTGACGGCGACCCTGCCGAGTCGCTCTCGAGCGACACGTCGACAACGGTCACCGCAGGGTTGGCGCCGGTCGGTTACCGGAACCGCTTCACCAGCGACCTTCCCTATCTGCCAGGGCGATACTGGGTGGTGGTCAGTCTCTCCGGTGCGGCGGCCGACGCCGAGCCGGTACAGATCAGCTACCGGCTGCGGGTCGGAGCGAACGGGAAGCGGAGCGGGGTACCGACCTATCGGGGCGGTGACCGGCCGTTCCTGATCGGTCCCGACACCTGGGCAACCGACCCGTCGGGTGCCACCAACGCTGCTGCCGAGAGTGTGGACGGGTCTTGGACGTCGACGCGGCGTTGGGCCGCTGTCGGGCTGGGGCTCGTCGGAGTGCTCTGTGTCGCCCTCGGCGGCAGCCGACTGATCTGGCGGGGCTAGCGCGCTCGGGTCACCAGAGCAGGACGGCGCCGACCAGCGCGGCCACACCGACGAGAAGCAGCAGCAGCCCTGAGGTGAGTGTGCGGTCTCCGGCCGAGCGCGAGGACGCAGGCATGGGCATGGTGTGGTGCCGCTCCACCCGGGTGGCGGCAGCACCGTCGAGTCGGGTGGGCGCGGGGCCGTAGGGCATCTGCGCGCTCGTCGACGGCACGTGGGTCGGCTGTTCGTGGCCGGCGCCGAACCGGTCGGTGACGGCGATCGCCTCG
This sequence comes from Nocardioides sp. Bht2, assembly GCF_047308515.1. Taxonomy (NCBI): domain Bacteria; kingdom Bacillati; phylum Actinomycetota; class Actinomycetes; order Propionibacteriales; family Nocardioidaceae; genus Nocardioides; species Nocardioides sp. Bht2. The sequence continues at coordinate 17,973 of NZ_JBLBWI010000014.1, read as the reverse complement.
CCGGGCTCCGGTGGCAGGTTCAGGAGTCCACTGGTAGCGAGCGCGGCGCGCAGCTCCCCAGCCGTCGCCGGTCGATCGGCGGGCGCGGCCGCGAGAGCGGGGCGCAGCAGTTCGATCAGCTGGGCCTCGGGAGTGTCGGTCGCCTGGGCGGCCGGCTGCGGCGGGGCCGGCTCAGCAGGCGGCCGCTGCCCCGTCAGCATCTCGATCGCCACCGCTGCGACGGCGTAGAGATCGGCGCGCGGATCGGGGTCGGCGCCGTGCCACTGTTCGGGCGCCATGTAACCGGGGGTGCCGATCGCCATCGAGGCGCGGGTCATCCGGGGCTCGTCGACGGGTGCGGCGATCCCGAAGTCGGTGAGCCGCAGGTGGGGCCGGCCGGTGCCGGTCGGCTCGAGCAGCAGGTTGGCGGGCTTCACGTCGCGGTGCACGATGCCCGCCCCGTGGACGGCTTCGAGTGCCTGCAACAGCTGGTCGGTCAGCTCCGCAACCCAGCGCACGGGCAGAGCCCCGTGGCTGCGCAGCAGATCGGCCACCGACCCACCGCGCACGATCGGCATGGTGAACAGCACCCGGTCGTCCATTCCGGCCCAGGACTGGGGCGTCACCACGTGGTGGTGGTCGATCCGCATCGACTGCTCGCGCATGAAGCGGAGCAACGAGCCGGCGTCCGACTGTTGCAGGATCTTGGCGGCCTTGACCTGCCCGTCGTGGGCGTCACGGATCCGCCACACGGTGCCCATGCCACCGCTCGCGATCGGCTCGAGGAGCTCGAAGCGTCCCGCGAAGTAGTCGTTCATGCCCGCCGTGCACCGCCGGTCGGGGTGGCGTTCACGACCAGGGTCTGACCGGTCACGAAAGCAGACGCCTGGCTGCCGAGGAAGAGCACCGAGGTGGCCAGGTCCTGGGTGGTTCCGGTGCGCTGGGTGTGGACCCTGGTCAGCACGGTGGCGCCGTCCCCGGCCGCGGCCTGGGCGCTCGCGGGCCGGGGGATCGGAACTGCGGAGGCGACACAGTTGACCCGGATCCCGTCGCTCCCGAAACGCCGGGCCATCCGGGTCGTCGCCGCGACCAGCTCGGTGTGCGCCTGTTGGGGTCCGTGGGCCAGGGCCAGCCATCGGCCGAACTGGTGGGTGTTGATCACCGCGGCACCGCCGCGCATCGGGCTCTGTGCCAGCTGACGGCGGAGCCGGTGGGTCAGCTGCTCCGGGCCGACCAGGCCGAGCCGGACGGAGTGGTCGACGAACTCGCGTTCCTGGGCATCCGAGGTGCGCGGCACCCGGGCACCTGCGGCGTGGACCAGGATGTCCAGGGAGCTCTGTTCCCCGGCGATCCGGTCGATCGAGTCCGGGTCGGTGAGATCCAGGCGGGCGTAGCGCAGATGGCGGAGGCCGCGGTCGTAGGCGGAGGCCAGTGACTCGGTACCGGTGATGGTCACCTCGGCACCAGCCCGTGCGAAGGCGAGAGCCACCGCACGTCCTAGGCCACGGGTTCCACCGGTGACCAAGACCTGTCGTTCATGGAAATCGAACGTTGTTGCGCCCACCGAGAAGCTCCTTGCCACCCCCGCCCGCCTGCTGTGGGCGGGGTCATACGTCCGCGCCATCATGCCAGAACTCGCCCAATGCCGCCCTGGTCGACTCGCCCTCGCGCCATCGGGAATGATGGGACCTATGAGCCAGCAGCCGTTCTCCCGCCCGGGCGCCATCGACCTCTCCGGCCTCTCCGCGCCGGGTGCCGCCGGTGCGGCGCCGTCCGGTGGCGGCGTCACGTCGGCCTACGCGGTCGACGTCACCGAGCAGAACTTCCAGACCGTCCTTGAGTCTTCCCGGACCGCTCCCGTGGTCCTGGTCTTCCACTCGCCGGTGCAGTCCCCGGCCAGCACCCAGATGGCCGACGACGTGGTCACCGCGGTGGCCGAGCACGAGGGCCGTTTCCTGGCAGCCGTCGTCAACGTCGACGCCGTGCCGGCGATCGCCCAAGCGATGCAGATCCCGCAGGTGCCGCTGATGCTGGTGCTGTTGGACGGACGGCCGGCCACGCAGCCGATGCCGGGTCCGATCTCGCTCGACGAGCTGCGTGCGCTCTTCACCCAGCTCGCCCAGCAGCTGACCGCCCAGGGCATCACCGGGCGCCACCAGCCGCGCCAGGCAGAGGTGGCCGAGGGCGAAGAGGCCCCGGTCGACCCGCGCTACGCCGCGGCCCAGGACGCCCTCGGCGACGGCGACATCGAGCGCGCGGTCGCCGAGTACCAGAAGCTGGTCGACGCCAACCCGGCCGACGCCGAGGCAGCGGCCGGCCTGGCGATGGCCAAGGTGCTGCTCCGGACCACCGGGGTCGACCTCAACGAGGCCCGCGCAGCGGCTGCCAACAACCCCAACGACGTCGACGCGCAGACCCTGGTCGCCGACCTGGACATGCTCGGCGGCCACGTCGAGGACGCCTTCAACCGTCTCGTCGACCTGATCCGCCGGGTCTTCGGCGACGATCGGGACAAGGCCCGCACCCACCTGCTCGGCCTCTTCGCCGCTGTCGGCAACGACGACCCGCGGGTGATCCGGGGCCGCAGCAACCTGGCCTCCGCGCTCTTCTGAGCCCGCACTCAGATAGCGGTAGTTCACTGTCACCCAGCGACAGCGAACTACCGCTATCTCGTTTCCTGGCTCAGAGCCGCCGACCGGACTCGGTGTAGCGCGGACCGCCGTCGAGTGCGGCGAGCGCGGCCTTGATCCGGCGGGCGGTGAAGTCGGCGGCGCGTTCATCGATCTGCTCGACGGTAAGGAACTCCGCGCCACGGATCTCGCGGGCCTCGGGCTGGATCTGTTCGACGATCCCGGGGGAGTGCACGCCGCCGTCGAAGACCAGGCAGACGGCGTCGTCCCAGCCACCCCACGGCGGCAGCCAGTCGGTCAGCACGATCTCACCAGCGGGGATGGTGAGCGCCAGCTCTTCCTCGATCTCGCGGCTCGCGGCCAGGTGCGGTGATTCGCCGACCTCGACGACGCCGCCGGGCAGATCCCAGTCACGCTTGTAGGTGAGGTGGCACAGCAGGACCCGGCCCTCGGTGTCGCGGATCAACATCTGGCCGATCGCGCGCTTGCGGGGCAGGAACGAGTTGAGCAGCGACCGGAAGGCCTGCGGGTCGTTGACCGGGGGATCGGTGGAGATCCGGGCGAGCACCACGATCTCGGTCGCCTCGCCGTGCCCCGGTGCCTGGCGGCTGACGCCTTCGCGGATCAGTCCGGCGCGGGTGGCTACGCGGAGCGCGCCCTCGTTCTCGGCTGCCACCCGGCATTCGATCCGGCCCAGGCCGAGACCGCCCAAGCCGGCGTCGGTCAGAGCCCAGTCGGTGACCAGGCGGACGCCGATGCTGGCCGAGCCGCGGCCACGATGCGCGGCATCGAGGTGCCAGGTGAGCTCGCCGGTCGCAGATCCGTTGCGGCGTAAGGTGATGGCGCCGATCTCCTCGCCGTTGCGGGCGATCGTGAAACGCACCGTGCCGACCTCCGTGGTCGACGGCGACAGGGTCACCGTCCCGTCGGTCAGCTCCGGCAGGTGATCAGTCACGGCGTCAGCCTAGGCCATCGACTTTCGCCGGACCGCTGCTCCCCTCAACGGATCAGGCGCAGCCAGTAGAAGCCGTGAGGCCCCAAGGTCAACAGGTAGGGAGCTTCGGTGATCGGCGGGAACGGCACCCCGCCGAAGAGCTCGATCGTGGTGCGGTCCTGCCATCGGGAGAGGTCGAGGGCGACGGGCTGCGGGAACCGGGAGAGGTTGTTCACGCAGACGATCACCTCGTCCTCGTGCTCGCGCGCGAAGCTCAGGACCGCCGGGTTGGTCCCCCCGAGGTCGGTGAAGTCACCCAGGCCGAAGGCCGGGTGCTGTCGACGGGTGTGGATCATCCGTCGGTTCCAGTGCAGCAGTGAGGAGGTGTTCGCCAACTGTGCTTCGACGTTGACCGCGTGGTGCCCGAAGACCGGGTCCTGGATCACCGGCAGCGGGAGCCGCTCCGGCGTCGCCGAGGAGAAGCCGCCGTTGCGGTCCGGCGACCACTGCATCGGGGTCCGTACGCCGTCCCGGTCGCCGAGCCAGATGTTGTCGCCCATCCCGATCTCGTCGCCGTAGTAGAGGACGGGGGAGCCGGGCAGGGAGAGCAGGAGAGCGGTGGCCAGCTCCAGTTGATTGGTGTCGTTGTCCAGGAGAGGCGCGAGGCGGCGCCTGATCCCGGCGTTGGCCCGCATCCGGGGGTCATGGGCGTACTCGGCCCACATGTAGTCGCGGTCCTCGTCGGTGACCTTCTCCAAGGTCAACTCGTCGTGGTTGCGGAGGAAGACGCCCCATTGGCAACCGCTGGGCAGTTGCGGGGTCTGTTCCAAGATGTTGGTGATCGACTCGCGCGACTCCCGGCGCAGAGCGACGAAGATCTGCGGCATCACCGGGAACTGGAACGCCATGTGGCACTCGGTGCCGATCCAGTCTCCCGATTCGTTGCGTTCCGGACCGAAGTACTCGACGAGTTCGGCCGGGGTCTGGTTGGCCTCGCAGAGCAGGACCCGGTCGTCGTACTTGGCGTCGACGTACGCGCGTACCTTGCGCAGGAAGGCGTGGGTCTCCGGCAGCGACTCGCCGTCGGTGCCGGGGCGTTCGTACAGGTAGGGCACGGCGTCGAGCCGGAAGCCGTCGACGCCGAGGTCCAGCCAGTACGACATGGCGTCCAGCAACGCGTCGTGGACGGCCGGGTTGTCGAAGTTGAGGTCGGGCTGGTGGTGGAAGAACCGGTGCCAGAAGTACTGGCGGCGAACCGGGTCCCAGGTCCAGTTGGAGGTCTCGGTGTCGTGGAAGATGATCCGCGCCTCGGAGTAGAGGTCGTCGGTATCGGACCAGACGTAGAAGTCGCCGTAAGGCCCGGTCGGGTCGCTGCGCGAAGCCTGGAACCACGGGTGTGCGTCGCTGGTGTGGTTCATCACGAAGTCCACGATCACCCGGATGCCGCGGGCGTGCGCGGCGTTGAGGAAGTCCCGGAAGTCGGCCATCGTGCCGACCACCGGGAGGATCTCCGTGTAGTGCGCGACGTCGTAGCCGCCGTCCCGCAGCGGGGAGGTATAGAACGGCGGCACCCACAGGCAGTTGACGCCGAGCCACTCGAGATAGTCGAGCTTCTCGGTCAGGCCCCTGAAGTCGCCGGTGCCGCTGCCGTCCGAGTCGCGGAACGAGCGCACCAGCACCTCATAGAAGACCGCCGTGCGGTACCACTCCGGGTCGCGTCCATGCAGTGACTGGAAGTCGGTCATGGACGCCCCCGATCGGACGCCGAACAGTTCCAAGGTGCGCGCATATCGCCCAGCCTTACGGATCGATCAAGGCTGGGGCAATCTTTGGGCGATTCCGGTCACTGCAGAGCGGCGGTGGCCTTGGTCACCCGCTTGCTGCCGGCCACGCTCTGCCACGACGACGCGTGCGAGATCGAACTGTTCGGGTTGGCGCCGTCGGCGACCAGGTACCAGTCCGCCTGAACCCGACTGTTGGCGAAGTCGACGATCATGCAGCCGGTCCGGATGCCCTCGGAGTACTTGACCCAGGGGTTCGCCAGCAGGTTGTTGGTGTTCAGCACGGTGTCGACCAGGTTCCCCACGCCCGGAGCGAGCTGGTTGATCATGGTCTGGACCGACGGCGAGGCGACACCGGGCGTCACGAACTCGACGCCGGCCGAGACCCGGTCCAGCAGGTAGCTGCTGGTCCGCTTCGGGATCTCGCTGGCGAAGCTCTGGTGGACGTCGCCGGTCAGCACGACGACGCCGTTGATCCTCGCCATCGCGTCGACGATCCGCTGACGCTGGGCCAGGAAGCCGTTCCAGTCCTCGACGTAGAGCTGGGCGAGCGGCTCCTCGAGCTTCGCGGACAGCTCCGGACCGAGCAGGCTGGTGATCTGGCCCGGCACCGAAGCCAGCAGGACCTGCGGGAAGAAGGGCACCTGGTTGCCGAGCACCTTCCACTTCGAGGTGCTGGCCGCCAGGCCGGAGGCGAGCCAGTGCTCCTGCTCGTCACCCAGCATGGTGGCGTTGGGGTCGCTGGAGGCGTTGCCCAGGTAGCCGTAGCCGAGCAGCACGCTCGACGGCGGTTGCGAGCGGAAGCGCCGCTCGTCGAGCATCCACAGGTCGACCTGGTCGCCGAACTTGAGGCGGCGGTTGACCCGCGCCCAGTCGTTGGGGTCGGTGTGCCGGATCGGCAGCCAGTCGAGGAAGGCGCGGCGGCCGGCGTTGGCCCGTGTGGTCCAGTCGCCCTCGGTTGCCGGGTCGTGGTTCTCGGCGCCGTCGCGCCAGGTGTCGTTGGCGATCTCGTGGTCGTCCCAGACCGCGACCATCGGGTGCGCGGCGTGCAGGTCCTGGAGGTTCTCCTCCAGCTTGTAGCAGCCGTGCCGGACTCGGTAGTCGGACAAGGTGATGCATTCGTGGAGCGGCTGCGCGTTGCGGGGGTTCTTCGGGACGTCGCCGAGCACGCCGCCCGGCGCGTACTCGTAGAGGTAGTCGCCCAGGTGCAGCACGGCGTCGAGGTCGGTCCGGGTGGCGAGGAAGCGGTAGGGCACGAACCAGCCCCAGTCGTAGTTGGCACACGAGACCACGCCGAAGCGGACCGGCGCCTGCGACCCCGCGGCTGCGGCGGTCTTGGTCCGGCCGACGCGTGAGGTCGCGCCGAGTGCGCGGAACCGGTACCAGTACCGGGTGGCCGGCATGAGTCCGTCGACGTCGACGTGGACGGTGTGGTCCTGGGCAGCCGAGGTGGAGACGGTGCCGCTGCGGACGATCGTGCCGAACGAGGCGTCGCTGGCCACCTCCCACTGCACGGTGGCGACTCCGCCGACACCGGATCCGGGCACCGCGTCGGCCGACGGCGTGACCCGGGTCCAGATAATCACCCGGTTCGGCAGCGGATCGCCCGAGGCGACGCCATGTACGAAGGGCGCCGCGGCGGCGTAGGCCTGCGGCCAGCGAGCAAGGCTGAGGGCGGCGGCACCGGCACCCAGTCCGGTGAGCAGAGTGCGGCGCGAGATCGATGGCTGGACGACGTCGGTCATGGTGTCCTCGTACTGGTCGGCGGTGCTCCCCAGCTGGACAACGACGATCCCGGTGCCCGGTAACGCTGGGCGCGACGAGGCGGTCCTTCGGTGCCCAGTAGGCTCCGCGGTGTACAGACGTTAACCAGTTCAAGGAGTGTTTTCTCATGGGTGAGTTCGTCAGGCTCGAGGTCAGCGACGGCGTCGGCACGATCAGGATCGACCGGCCGAAGATGAACCCGCTCAACCGGCAGGTGCAGACCGAGATCCGAGACGGCGCCCGCGAGGCGACCGAGCGTGACGACGTCAAGGCGGTCGTGGTGTACGGCGGCGAGCGGGTCTTCGCGGCCGGCGCCGACATCAAGGAGATGGTCGACATGTCCTATGCCGACATGGTCAAGGCGTCGGCCGAGCTTCAGGACTGCTTCAGCGCCATCTCGCGGATCCCCAAGCCCACGGTTGCTGCGGTCACCGGCTACGCCCTCGGCGGTGGCTGCGAGGTCGCGCTCTCCGCCGACCTGCGCTTCGCCGCCGACAACGCCACCTTCGGTCTGCCCGAGGTTCTGCTCGGCGTCATCCCCGGAGGCGGCGGTACCCAGCGGCTGGCCCGCCTGATCGGCCCGAGCAAGGCCAAGGACCTCGTCTTCACCGGCCGCTTCGTGCCGGCCGCCGAGGCGCTGGAGATCGGTCTCGTCGACCGGGTCTTCCCGGCTGACGAGGTCTACGCCGAGGCCGTGAAGTGGGCCCAGCAGTTCAGCGGTGCTGCCGGCTTCGCGATCCGGGCCGCGAAGACCGCGATCGACAAGGGCGGCGAGGTCGACATCGAGACCGGCCTGGAGATCGAGCGTCAGCAGTTCGCCAGCCTGTTCGCCACCGAGGACCGGACCATCGGCATGGAGTCCTTCATCGAGAACGGCCCCGGAAAGGCCAAGTTCGTCGGTCGATGAGGCGCTCGCGTAATAGGGTGCGGCCATGAGTGAGTCCAATCTCGCGCAGGTCCGTATTCGGGTGGCCCAGGTGGTCTGGATCCTTTGCGCGCTCGCTGCCGTCGTACTGGCCCTAGGCGCGCTGACCTATGCGTTGAAGGCGAACGCCGACAACGGGTTGGTGCAGGCGGTCAGGGACGGCGCCGGCTTCTTGGATTTCGGCCTGTTCAGCATGACCAACGGCGTCAAGGAGTTCACCGGCGACAACGCCGACATCAAGAACTCGTTGTTCAACTGGGGTCTGGCCGCCGTGGTCTGGTTGATCATCGGCCGACTCCTGGAGCGCGTGATCCGTCCTTGATCGGCCGCTTCGCTCGATCGCGAGGCGTCGCACCCACCATCCTGATGCAGCACCGCACCTTCACCGGTGCGGTGCTGTGTTCGATTTCGGATCGTCGGGCGCACTGCTCGGGCGAGGTGCGCCCACTCCCTAGAACCGGTTACAGATTCTCGGTGTGACCCCCTTCACAAAAAGGTCTAGACCTGTTGTAGTTACCTGCGAGTACCAAGTGCGCGGCCTCGGAGGGAGGCCGATTGGTGCTCCGGTGGCTCTATGCCGCCGTGTGATGGTCTTGGGAGGCCTATCCGCATGTCTTCTCGTCATTCCTCAACGACCTCGGCCCAGCGTGCCCGACGCGTCGCGGGTGCCGGTGCCGCAGCAGCACTTGTCGTCGCGGGTCTGGGTGCGTACAGCCCGGCCGGCGCGGCGAGCGCGCCGCTCAACTACGAGTGCACCACCCCGCTCGGGGCGCAGACGTTCGTGGCGACGTTCAGTGCGCCGGCGACCGTGCCGGTGGGCGGCTCCGCCGCGCTCAGTACCGCCGTCGTGGTGCCGGAGGCGCTCGCCGGCCAGCTCTATGGCTTGGCCGGGGCGCGCACCCTGTCCGGTACTGCGACCGGGGACGGCACGGCTTCCGGAGTCCCGGTGACGGTCAAGCAGACGATCGCCTCGACCAAGGTCCCGGCGAGCGGTGCGATGAACGTGGTTGCCAAGGGTGGCGTGGCAGTGCCCGCCTCGGTCCCGGTGGGCGCCAAGCTCGAGCTCGCTGCCGGAGATTTCTCGGTCAAGCTGGACGGAAAGCGGGCCGACGGCTCGGGGTCGCTGCTCACCCCTTATGCGATCTCGTGTGTCCAGGTGGCCGGCCAGGATGCGGCGATCGGCACCGTGACCGTGGTCAAGACCGGTTCGAAGACGAAGGTCACCGCCCAGGGCGGCAAGAAGAAGGCGACGATCAAGGTCGTCGTCAAGCCGGGCACCAAGGTGTCGGCCACCGGCAAGGTCAAGGTGACCCTGAGCAAGGGCAAGAAGAAGGTCACCAAGACGGCGACGCTGAAGTCGGGCAAGGCGAATCTGGTGGTGAAGCGGCTCAAGAAGGGCAAGTACAAGGTGGCCGCCGTCTACCTCGGAGACAAGAACGTGAAGGGTTCGAAGGGCTCCGTCAAGGTCACCGTGAAGTGACCGCGCCGACGTCCTCGGACGTGTGTTGAGCATCTGCTCACCTGATGAGGCCCCGCCTGATAGCTTCTGGCGGGGCCTCACGGCGTCGTGTGACGTTCCACACCGGAACCGTGGTTCCGTGAGGCTGACCTAACCGGGTAGCCTCACGATGGGCTGGCCGCGCTGCGGCTCAGGAATCGATTGCACAGGAGGGGCCGTCCAGGCCACAACCACCATGAACATTGTTGTCTGTGTGAAGCACGTGCCCGACGCCACCGCCGACCGGCGGTTCAAGTCGGACAACACCGTTGACCGTGTCGGCGTCGATGGGCTCCTCTCGGAGCTCGACGAATATGCAGTGGAGCAGGCGCTGCAGATCAAGGAGAAGCTGGGCGACGACAGCGAAGTGACCGCTGTCTGCATCGGCCCGGATGGCGCTGTTGACGCCGTCCGTAAGGCCCTCCAGATGGGCGTCGACAAGGGCGTTCACGTCTCGGACGAGGCGATCGCCGGCTCCGACGCGCTGGGTACCTCGCTGGTCCTCGCCGAAGCCATCAAGAAGGTCGGCACCCCCGACATCGTGGTCTGCGGTATGGCCTCGACGGACGCCGGGATGAGCGTGGTTCCGGCCATGCTCGCCGAGCGTCTCGGCCTCCCGCAGGTCACCTTCGCTTCGGTGATCGAGACCCAGGGCGACCAGATCCGGATCAAGCGTGACGGCGACGCCGCCACCGAGGTGATCGGTGCGACCCTGCCGGTCGTGCTCTCGGTCACCGACCAGACCGGTGAGGCTCGTTACCCGTCCTTCAAGGGCATCATGGCGGCCAAGAAGAAGCCGCTGGAGACCCTGACCGTCGCCGATCTCGGTGTGGACGCGGGCCAGGTCGGCCTCGCGGCTTCGTGGTCTGCGGTCGAGGAGACCAACGCCCGCCCGCCGCGCACCGCTGGCGAGATCGTCAAGGACGAGGACGGTTCGGGTGCTGCTGCGCTGGCCGGCTTCCTCGCGTCCAAGAAGTTCATCTGAGGAGTCTGAACATGGCTGAAATTCTGGTTCTGGTTGACCACGTCGACGGCGCGGTCAAGAAGCCGACCCTCGAGCTCCTCACGATCGCCCGCCGTCTCGGCGAGCCGTCGGCCGTCTACATCGGCCCGGGCGACGCTCCGGCCGAGGCGCTGGCCAAGTTCGGTGCCGAGAAGGTCTACGCCGTCAACGACGCCGAGATCAAGGGCTACCTGGTTGCTCCCAAGGCGGAGGTCCTGCAGCAGCTTGTCGCCAAGACCGCTGCCGGCGCCGTGCTGATCCCGTCCTCGGCTGAGGGCAAGGAGATCGCGGCTCGCCTGGCGATCAAGATCGAGTCCGGTCTGATCACCGACGCGGTCGACGTCCAGGCTGGTCCGGTCACCACACAGTCCGTCTTCGCCGGCTCGTACACCGTGCAGGCGAAGGTCACCAAGGGCACGCCGATCATCACGGTCAAGCCCAACTCGGCTGCTCCCGAAGAGGTTGCCGGTGCTGGCGCCGTCGAGGCGTTCGTCCCGACCATCTCGGACGCCGCCAAGGCAGCCCAGATCGTGGCTTCGCAGCCGCGTCAGGCCACCGGACGTCCGGAGCTCACCGAGGCCGCCATCGTGGTCTCCGGTGGTCGCGGTACCGGCGGTGACTTCACCGCGGTGGAGGCGCTCGCCGACTCGCTCGGTGCCGCTGTCGGTGCTTCGCGTGCCGCCGTCGACTCCGGCTGGAAGCCGCACACCTTCCAGGTGGGTCAGACCGGTAAGACCGTGTCGCCGCAGCTCTACGTGGCCAACGGCATCTCGGGTGCGATCCAGCACCGTGCGGGTATGCAGACCTCGAAGACCATCGTCGCTGTCAACAAGGACGAAGAGGCTCCGATCTTCGAGCTGGTCGACTTCGGTGTCGTGGGCGACCTGCACACGGTTCTGCCGGCGCTGACCGACGAGATCAACAAGCGCAAGGGCTGAGTTCGAGGATCGGCTCCGTAGGTAGGACGAGCGAAGCGAGTTCTGCCGGAGGAACGAATCGCAGAATGCTCAGCCAAGGTAAGTACGGCTGAGTTCGAGAAGAACGCCTAGTACGACGTAGAACGCCGCGGCAACCTCATCGGTTGCCGCGGCTTTCTTCGTTCCGCGGCCGGCCCGAAGCCCACTGGGCAGACGCCAGGCCCGCAACGAGCGCTGCGCCACTAGGCTCGGGGTATGAGCACCGAGCAGGAAGTACACGACGTCGCCCGTCGGGCCCGCACCGCGAGTTTCGAACTCGCCGTCGCCACCCGCCAGGTCAAGGACGCCGCGCTGCTGGCGATGGCCGATGCCTTGATCACCAGTGCCCCAGAGATCCTGCGTGCCAACGCCGAGGACGTGCAGCGGGCCAAGGACGCCGGCACCGGTGCGAACCTGATCGACCGGTTGGCCCTCGACGACGCCCGCCTCGAAGGGATGGCCAAGGGCCTGCGCGACGTGGCCGCGCTCCCGGACCCGGTCGGTGACGTGGTCCGCGGCAGCACGCTGGCCAACGGCTTGGAGCTGCGTCAGGTGCGGGTCCCGTTCGGTGTGATCGGGATGATCTACGAGGCTCGTCCGAATGTGACCGCTGACGCCGCTGGGATCTGCCTGAAGTCCGGCAACGCCGTGCTGCTGCGGGGCTCCTCCAGCGCGCGGTCCAGCAACGCGGCGATCGTCGCAGCCCTGCGTGACGCCGTCGCGAGTGCCGGCCTGCCGGCCGACGCGGTCCAGATGGTGCCGGGGGAGAGCCACGACTCGGTCAAGCATCTGATGCGTGCCCGCGGTCTGGTCGACGTGTTGATCCCGCGCGGTGGCGCCGGCCTGATCCGCAGCGTCGTCGAGGAGTCGACCGTGCCGGTGATCGAGACCGGTACCGGCAACTGCCACGTCTACGTGGACAAGGCCGCCGACCTCGAGCAGGCGTTGGCGATCGTGCTCAACTCGAAGACCCAGCGCAACAGCGTCTGCAACGCGGCGGAAGCGCTGCTGGTGCACGCCGACATCGCCGACGAGTTCCTGCCGCGGGTGATCGAGGCGCTGCACGACAAGCAGGTCCTGATCCACGGCGACGACCGGTTCAGCGAGTACGACGGCGTGGTCGCGGTGACCGAGGAGGCCTACGCCGCCGAGTTCCTCGCAGCCGAGATCTCGGCGCGCGTCGTGGACAACGTGGACGAGGCGATCGAGCACATCCGGCGGTACTCGACCGGCCACACCGACGCGATCGTCACCGAGGACCAGGCCGCCGCGCGACGGTTCGTGGCACGGGTCGACTCGGCGGCCGTGTTGGTCAACGCCTCGACCCGGTTCACCGACGGCGGCGAGTTCGGGTTCGGTGCCGAGATCGGGATCAGCACCCAGAAGTTGCACGCCCGTGGCCCGATGGGTCTCCCGGAGATGACCAGCACCAAGTACGTGGTGACTGGCGCCGGTCACGTCCGCTAACTCATCTACTAGGATTCAGGCCATGTCGCTCTCCACCTTCGTTCTCACTGCCTCCGAAGCCTCCGAGCCCGCTCTCAGCCCGTGGGCCGTCGGCGGCATCGTGCTGGCCATCCTGTTGTCGCTCCTCGTCGTGCTGATCATGTTCGGCGCGGGACGTGAGCACAGCTGAGCCAACCTCGGCTCGCCGTCGCGTGGGCGTGATGGGTGGAACGTTCGATCCCATCCATCACGGCCACCTGGTCGCTGCAAGCGAGGTCCAGGCCTGGTTCGATCTCGACGAGGTCATCTTCGTGCCGACCGGCGCACCCTGGCAGAAGGCGGACCGTGAGGTCTCCGATGCCGAACACCGCTACTTGATGACCGTGATCGCCACGGCCGCCAACCCGCGGTTCAACGTCTCCCGGGTCGACATCGACCGAGACGGCCCCACCTTCACCATCGACACCCTGCGTGATCTTCAAACGCGGTTGCCTGATGCTGATCTGTACTTCATCACCGGCGCTGATGCGCTGGGCAACATTTTCACCTGGCGCGATGCGCCAGAACTGTTCAGGCTCGCCCGGTTCGTCGGTTGTACCCGGCCCGGCTACGAGCTTGACGCGGAGATGCTGGCCGACATTCCGTCCGACCGGGTCACCCTTGTGGAGATCCCGGCGCTGGCCATCTCTTCGACCGATTGCCGCCTGCGTAAGCAGCGTGGTGAGCCGGTCTGGTACCTGGTACCTGACGGCGTGGTGCAGTACATCGCCAAGCACGATCTCTACCCTGCGGAGCAAAACTCATGACTGCCACCGATTACGCCCTCAACCTGATCCAGGTCGCCGCCGCGGCCGCCGACGACAAGCTGGCCAACGAGATCGTCGCGTTCGACGTCTCCGAGCAGTTGGCGATCACCGACGCGTTCCTGCTGGCCTCGGCGGGCAACGACCGCCAGGTTCGGGCGATCGTCGACGAGATCGAGGAGAAGCTCCGCGAGCTCGACGCCAAGCCGATCCGCCGGGAGGGTCACCGCGAAGGCCGTTGGGTGCTGCTCGACTACGGCGACATCGTCGTCCACGTGCAGCACGAGGACGAGCGTGAGTTCTACTCCCTCGAGCGGCTGTGGCGCGACTGCCCGTCTATCGAGTTGAAGCTCTCCCGTCCCGCCGCTGAGGGTGACGGCGGCGCCGAGGCATGAGTCGGCGGCTGGTCTGGCTGCGGCATGGTCAGACCGAGTGGAACAACGAACGACGGATCCAAGGACACCTGGATATCGAACTGAGCCAGACCGGCCACGACCAGGCGTCCGCTGCGGGCGCCTGGTTGGCGCATTTCGGCGCCTCGGTGCTGTGGAGCAGCGACCTGGCCCGGGCCCGGCAGACGGCTGCCTACGTGGCCAAGGAGACCGGACTCGATGTGGTCGGTGACGCGCGGTTGCGTGAGTACGACCTGGGTGAGCGCTCCGGGTGGTTCCATGACGACTACCGCGAGCAGTTCCCCGACGAGTACGTCGCCTTCGAGGCCGGCGACTTCTCGGTGGTGCCGGGTGCCGAGACCCCCGAGGTGGTGGCGCGTCGCCTGCGCGCCGTCGTCGGCGACCTGTTGGAGGTGCTCGGCGACGACGAGACCGCCATCGTGGTCTCGCACGGCACTGCGATCCGGACTGCCGTGCTGGCGCTGACCGGCATGGGCCTCGACCTCAACCAACTCCGGGTGCTGAACAACTGCGGCGTCGCCGTTCTGGAGCAGCGCAGCGACGACCCGACCCTGATGCGCCTGTCGGCCTACGGACTCCAGGTTCCCCGACTTTAAGTGGGCCCCCGATTTCACAACTTCCTCACGGTGGGCTAATGTTCTGGTCGTCGGGAAGCGCCGGGAACGGAGCGGAACGAAGCTGGGGGTGTGGCGCAGCTGGTAGCGCACCTGCATGGCATGCAGGGGGTCAGGGGTTCGAGTCCCCTCACCTCCACCAGTAAGCACTGGTCAGAGGCCATGTTCCGAATCCTTACGAAGGGTCCGGAGCATGGCCTCCCAGCATTTACCCAGCACTTTCCCCGAAAAAGTCGATCGGTACGCGGTCACCCTCGGCGGCTCTCGGGTGCTTTCGGACAGGTGCGCCTACCTGTTCGGTATGACTCGATTCAGCATCTCGTCCCGTCCAGTCCAGACCGTCGGCACCAGCACTGCGCTCGAGAAGGCGTTGACGATCCAGGAGCTTGCTGCTGAGCTTCGGGTCACGCCTCAGACGCTGTACGACCTGCGCAGCCAAGGGCGGGGCCCGTCCGGTTTCCGGGTCGGGCGCCATCTGCGGTTTCGTCGCTCGGAGATCGATGCGTGGTTGGCCCGACTCGAGGCCGATGACGCCAAGAACCAAGCGAGTGGTCGCTCGTGAGCCGGCCACGAACACGGATCGGCACTCACGGCACGATCTGGACCAAGAGAGTGGCCAAAGGACGCTTCGTGGCCCACACCCGTGTCCGCGACCTGGACGGTCGCCTGCGCCAGGTCCAAGCCACCTGCAGCTCGCGCAGCGGCGCTGAGGCGCAACTCCGGGAGCGGCTCCAGGACCGACGCGGTTACGGGAGTGGAGGACTGCTGACCTTGGCCAGCCCCTTCACGGACCTGATTGAGCTGTGGCTCGCCGACCTGGAGATCCGCCAGATCGCCGACTCCACCAAGGACAACTATCGCGACGACCTCCGGCTGAGGGTACGGCCCTGGTTCGAGCACTACACGCTCGGTGAGGTCACGACGGGACGAGTGGAGACCTTCTTGAAAGGGGAGGCCGCTGTGTCGTACTCGCGCGCCAAGCACTCGCGCACCGTGCTCAACCAGTTGTTCGCTTTCGCACTGCGCCACGACGCGATCGCGCGCAATCCGGTCCAAGGCACCTCGCCCCTCGCTCGGCCCAAGAACGCAGTACAGGCGATGACCCTGGAGCAGGTGCAAGCCATCCGCCAGGCCGCGGCCGCGTGGCGGATTGGCGCGGGAGTGATGGGGCCGGCTCCCGACGGCCAGGTCAGGGATGCGTGCGAGGTCATGCTCGGCACGTCGGTGCGCCCCGGCGAAGTCCTGGCTCTGCGGCCGTGCGATGTCTTCGAGGGCAGACACGGCTTGGTCGCCTTCGTACGCGGCACGGTGGTCTACCGCAAGGGGAAGGGAACGTTCCGCCAAGATCACCCGAAGACAGACGCCTCGGTGCGGATGCTGCCCGTCGCGGAGTTCGCGGCTGAGGTGATCCGCGCCCGGTTGGCGACGATTGCCCCAGAAGATCACGAGAAGACGATCTTCCACAATCGCAACGGTGGCCCGCTCAGCCTGCACAACTTCCGTCGCACCTTCCGGGAGTTCCTCGTCGACGCCGGGCTAGAGCACACTGGGATCACCCCGCGTTGGTACCGGCGTACCGGAGCTACAGTGATCGCGCGCGGGCTTGGCGTGGATGCTGCCGCGACTCACCTGGGCCACACCTCCAGCGTGGTCACGGAGGGGCATTACATCGAACCGGAGCGAATCCTTGACTTCGGTGCCGCCGAGCTTCTCGAGGCTACGCTGCGCCCGATAGAACCTGACGGCGCGTTGCTCGCCCGCTCTGGCAGCGTAGGCGAGGACGATGTGCTGGATTCGATTGACGGCGTGGTAGCAAACTGCGGAGATGGTGAAGGCGGCTGACCCGAGTTCCCCCGTTCGGCAATGAACGAATGCGCTCGTGTGACGGAATCAAACGGGTCACGATGAGTTCGCAGGTAACGCCATCGATCGCTGCCGCAACAACAGATCGGGCGTGCACGTCCAGCCCAACACTCGTACGTTCGGTGAAGACTGGGCCTCTGGCAAATGTCGGTTAGGCCGAGCAGGCGGCCCCTGCTCGCTATCCCATGAATTAAGTGGGTGAGGCCCCGGCCCGTAACCCGTTAGTCACGCCGGGTCACGACGTAGGGTCTAGTTGCGCTTCCCGACGAGGACCTCACGATAGAAGACCTTCTTGCCTGGAGTGGGTGGCTTACCTAGGCGCTTATCTGGATCGCCCTCCGCTGCATCCAACCACTTTGTCGGCTTCTCCTTGGGGTCGAACAGTTCAGGGCGGCGTTTCATTTGTTGGTACCACCCTCGGACCAGCTCAGCGGTCGCCGGGGCCACGAGGCCATTTGTGGCGGCCAAGAGGATTCGACGGGCCGTCACAACGTCGGTTGGCGTCGCGTCGACTAGGCGGATCTGCCAACCCTTGGACTTGATCCACTCGAGATCAGAAGCCGCGAGCTCGCCAGCGGGAACACCCGTCAGGTCGCGGAACTCCTCGGCCCTCGCAGCGAGGGCTCGATCGATCGCGACTTGCTGCTCGTTCGCTTTGGACGGCTTCCCCCACCCTGGCGCCGTCTTTCCTCCGCCGGCGCAGGCATGGGCCGACTGCCCCCTGGCACGGTGACGCTGCACTTTGCCCTTCGGCGTCAGTGCCACCTTCTTTCCGCAGGTACCGCACTCAACACCCCGTGTGGGTCCCGCGGCAGGGGGTGTCCGCTTCGGCTTCGCCCTGGATTGACGCGGCGTCGGTTTGGTAGGGAGAGGCTCGGCGGTCTGTCGCCGCGGCTTACTCAACTTGGCCACGGCCTCGGACGGAAGAGTTGCGGCGTCGATTGTCTGATTGATCTCTGTCGTGGTCGCCGTGGGAAAGAACTTGAGGAAGTAGGTGAGCGCGTCGCTGCGAGACAGCATTGGCTGCAACACGCGCAGCTTCGCTAGTTCTGCGTCCAAGCGCGACGGGGAGATTTCCTCGGTTGGCGTCCGTCCCTTCGTCATAGCGACGATGCTAGCGGGAGGCATCGACATTCGGGTCGGAATGGGTCTTCGCAGGCCACGGAGCGCGCGCGGGTGCTTCTATAGATCGTCAAGTCGATTAGACCGCCATTTCGAGGTTCCTTCGTCGGGGTTGGCCACGGCGTCCGAGGCCAACAGGAGTCGGAAGAGCTCTCGAGTCAGGCAAAGCTTCAGGCAGCGGATGATCGGGTCTGCCCCGAGTTTGGTTGACACCTGACCTGTGGGGATTCCACCTCACAAGC
>NZ_JBLBWI010000013.1:0-117593 GCF_047308515.1 Nocardioides sp. Bht2 | reverse complement strand
CCCCTCACCATCCACAACTCCTCAACCAGAGTTGCTTCCACCCCTTGACCCCGCCGCCGATTTCAGGGGCTTTTCGTCAGGGACTATCTCGGGGTGGGTTAGACGAGGGTGGGCTGGAGGCGGGCGTTGAGTTGGGCGGCGATGCGTTCGAGGTGCTGGGTCTGGCCCCAGGTGGCGACCATGCCGTGGAAGATCACCGCGCCTGCCTCGGTGTCCGCGACCAGCGCGGCAACGGTGAGGACGCCGGGGCGAGGCTCCACCCGGAAGGAGGTGACCGCCGAGGTGGCGAGACAGACCTCGCTACCGCCCACCTGGCGCACCGTGGCGTCGTCGACCACGACCGCGCTTCCCTGGAGCCAACGGCCGAGGACCGCCGTGAGTGCGACGAAGCCGACGATCAGAACGGTTGAGAGTGGGTGGCCCTCGGTCGGTCCCGGACGCAGGAAGGTCAGTGCGAGACACGATGCCAGAACGAGGATCGTCATCAGGAGAACACTTGTCGGACGTGCGACGCGCAACGGCGGGGTGACGGCCTCCGTCTCGTCGGCCTGAGGCGCACTGAGGGCAAGGACCGACTTCATCTGCCGTAGGACCGCGTGGAGTTCGTCGGACCTGTCGAGAGCGACCCGGAACCTGCGCAGTTCGATCGCCTTCGTCGAGGTGTGGATCAGCGGCCAACTGTAGGTCGACCGGCCACTCTGGCCGGTGACGACTTCGAGGTCGGTGATCTCTGCTGCGGCGATGCTCCGCCGGGTGAACCTCTGCCACGCCAGCCGGTCGGCGGTGGCGGTCAGGAGCCCGCTGCGTGAAGTCGCGATCACGCAGAGCGCGAGCGCGACGGCGATGGTTCCGTGGACGAGGGCCAGTGCGCGCTCGCCATCGGCCCAGGATCGGGAGGCCAGCAGGGACGCCACGATCAGGGTGACTGTGAGGGCAGCCAGGATAGGGATGGTGGCCGTGCGGAACCGGTACACCACCTGCTCAGGGGGCATTGGCACGCTGCTCTGCCTACTCGTCCTCGACGAAGTTGGTGGTGACCCAATGCGAGGCGAGGAAGGTGACCACGGTGATGATCGGAACCACGACGATCATCGCGGGCGACATCAGCACCTCGATCAGGAAGAGCAGACAGATCACCGCTAGCAGGCCGACGGCGAGGAAGCTGGTGCTCGTCGGATCGGTGATCTTCCAGGCGGTCAGTAGCAGGCTGCCGACGGCGACCAGGGCGATCAGGATCAGGATCAGCACACCGATCCCCGAGCCGCCGCACGAGCTGGTGCCCTTGATCGCTTCGCAGCCGGCCATCCCGAAGTAGGTCAGACCGACGCCGAGCAGTCCGACGACGGCACCGGTGATCGCGGCCGCGATCGGGCCGCTGAGCTCGGGGAGACTGAGGAACCGCCACCCGTCGTCGGCGCTCTCATCGTCCGCATCGACTTCGTCGGCGTGCAGCGCAGCCGTCGGTTCTTCATCGACGGCGGTGCTCGTCTCGCTGCTCAGCGCAGGCGCTGCTGCGGCTGCACTTGCTGCTGCCGCCACCGGTTCCTTGCGCTTGCCGAAGCGGCCGCGCTGCGGTGCTGCCTCGGCTGCGGGGGCCTCGACGACGGGCGCCTGGGCGACCTCGGGCTCTGCCGCGGGCTCGGTCTCCACCACGGGCTCGACGACGGCAGGCTTGGCGGCAGCGACCGGCTCGACCACAGGCTCGACGGCGGGCGCGAGCTCAGGCTCGGCGACCGGGATCACCGCGGTGGCCTCGGCTTCGTTCACCGGCTCGGCGGGGACCACGACCTCGCCCACCTGCTCGTCGGCCTCGACCGGCGCTTCAGCGGGAACCGACTCGGCGACCTCGGCGACCTCGGCGGCCGGAGCCTCCGCAGCCGGAGCCTCGACAACCGGAGCCTCCACCGGCTCCTTAGGAGCCTGCACCAGCCGCTCGAAATCCTCGGCGGTCGGTGCGTTCGGCCGATCGGTGCCCGAGGAAGCGGGTGCCGGAGCCCCCTTCTTCTTGCGTCGGAACATCGAGCCCAGACTCGGCAGCTCCAACTGAGGGGCGTCGTCGGGACGGTCCTTGTCAGCCATGCGCCGAAGTCTGCCACGCAAGGCGCTCTTTGGCGGGGAAAACCGAGGCCTCCCACCTGGCAGAGAGCCGCAGGATCAGACCGGGCCGAGGAGGTGGCGGAGCTTGTCGCGCAGGTAGTCGCGCTCGGCTGCGTTGACCGTGGCCGCGATCGCTGCCCGGTAGGCCTCAACCGCCTCTTCCCGGCATCCGGCGCGGGCCAGGAGATGGGCACGGACCGACTCCAGACGGGGTAGAGCCGGGTGTTGGGACGCCAACTCGGTAAGGGCATCAAGCGCCACCGGGGTGCCGTCGGTCATCGCCAGCGCGACGATCGCGTTCAGCCGGATCGTCGGGTTCCGGCTCCCGGTCACCTGGTCGAGCACGGTGTAGAGCGCGCGGATCTCCTCCCAGTCGGTTGCCGCTGCGTTGGGAGCGGAAGCGTGCAGTCCGGCGATGCACCCCTGGAGCAGGTACGGCCCAGGCTGCGCGCCGCGCACGGAGCGATCAAGAAGGGCGAGCCCTTCGGTCACCATCGCCGGTACCCACCGTGAGCGGTCCTGTTCCTCCAACGGCACTAGTTGCCCACGGTCGCCGACCCGGGCCGGATGGCGCGCCTCGGTGAGCAGCATCAGGGCGAGCAGCCCTGCAGCCTCCGTGGAGCCGGGCAGCGCGGTGACCAGGAGCCGGGTCAGCCGGATCGCCTCGGCGGCCAGATCGGCATCCTGCGCGGGCGCTCCGGTCGTGGTGTGGTGTGCCTCGGTGAACATCAGGTACAGGACATCGAAGACGGCGGCACCCGGCGGCTGGGCCGGTCAGAGCGCGTCCCGGTGCTCCTTGAGGCGCTGCTTGGCGCGGGTGATCCGCTGCGCGATGGTCGGTTCAGGGAGCTGGTAGACGTTGGCGATCTGTTCGGTCCTCAGCCCAGCGACGGCGCGCAAGGTCAGTGCCACCTGGCCGGTTCGGGGGAGCGCGGGGTGGCAGCACAGCCGAAGGAGCAGCAGCGCGTCGTCGCTCTCACTGCTGACGCTGCCTGCGGTCAGCGGTTCGTCGAGCAGCGCGACGCGTTGCTCCCGTTCTCGGCGACGCCGATCGGTGCGGATCAGGTCGATGTAGCGGCGGCGAGCCGTGGTTGCCAGCCAGGCCTGCGGGTCGTCCGGGGGCCGGGTGGCCCAGCTCCGATGCGCCTCCAGCACGGCCTCCTGGACAGCGTCCTCACAGTGGTCGAACTGGTCCGCGCCGTAGCGTCGGACCAACCGGGCCAGGGTCTGCGGCACGAGCTCGCGCCACAGCTCCTGGCTCATCGGCTGGGTCATCCGTCGCCGAGGTCGGCGAAGATCACCGGCCGGATCTCGACGGCGAGCCCCGGGATCTGCACGTCGGGGATCTGCAACGCCAGCTCGACGGCGCGCTCCTCGTTCTCGACGTCGACCAGGTAGAAGCCACCGAGGAACTCCTTGGCCTCGACGAACGGGCCGTCGCTCACCGTGGGGATACCGTCGACGGCGCGGACCACCTTCGAGCGGCTCGGGTCGGCGCAGGCCTGGGTACTGATGAACTCGCCGTTCTCCTTGGCTGCGTTGACGAACGCGGTGTGCCCGTCGCCGAGGGCCTGCTGCTGTTCGGGGGTCAGCGCTTCCAGAACGGCGGGGTTGATCTGCATCAGGATCAGGTACTTCATCTCAGCTCCTTGCTCAGGCCCCCGGTCGGGGCGTGTGCAACGTGGTCGTCGCCAGATGCGCAGATACGACAGTGTGACAAGACGAAGGCGCCGGAAAATACAGAAACCCGGCGAATCCTAGGATTCGCCGGGTTCATCTGTCGGGCTGACAGGATTTGAACCTGCGGCCTCTTCGTCCCGAACGAAGCGCGCTACCAAGCTGCGCCACAGCCCGATCACCGGCAACCAGGGGTTAACCGGTGAACGGAAAGGAGCATACCGGAG
Organism: Nocardioides sp. Bht2; assembly: GCF_047308515.1. Classification (NCBI taxonomy): domain Bacteria; kingdom Bacillati; phylum Actinomycetota; class Actinomycetes; order Propionibacteriales; family Nocardioidaceae; genus Nocardioides; species Nocardioides sp. Bht2. Next base: position 113,592 of record NZ_JBLBWI010000013.1, on the reverse strand, counting down.
CTTGAAGGTGTCGCCGAAATCGGGGCACGGAACGCCGTGCTCAGCTGCGCGGGGCGAGGGTGATCAGGGTGGCCTCGGGGCGGCAGGCGACCCGGAGCCGCAGATACGGGTTGGTGCCGACGCCGGCCGAGACCTGCAGCCAACTGGAGCCGGGATCGCCGTCGCGGGAGGCGGCGGGGTGCCGGTGCAGCCCCTTGGCGCGGGCCGGCTCCAGGTCGCAGTTGGTGGTCAGCGCCCCGTAGAACGGCAGGCAGACCTGCCCGCCATGGGTGTGCCCGGCCAGGATCGCGTCGTAGCCGTCGCGGGCGAACTGGTCGAGGACCCGCAGGTACGGCGCATGGGCGATCCCCAGCCGTAGGTCGGCCTCGGCGTCGGCCGGGCCGGCGACGCCGTCGAGGTCGTCATAGTTCAGGTGCGGATCGTCGACACCGGCGAACGCGACCTCGAGATCACCGAGCGTGAGCGTGGTCCGCAGATTGGTGAGGTCGGTCCAACCTGCCGCGTCGAACCCGCTACGCAGGTCGCGCCACGGCAGCTGCGGTACGTGCGTGTGCCGGAACCCGGTGTCGGGGAAGAGGTACTGGAGCGGGTTGCGGAGGCGGGGCTCGAAGTAGTCGTTGGAGCCGAAGACGTAGACCCCGGGCAGCTCAAGTAGTGGGCCGAGGGCGTCCAGCGCCACGGGGACGGCGTCGCGGTGCGCCAGGTTGTCGCCGTTGTTGACCACCAGATCGGGTTCGAGTGCGGCCAGCCCGCGGACCCACTCCTGCTTGGCGCGCTGGTCCGGGGTCATGTGCAGGTCGGTCAACTGGAGCACCTTGATCGGCCGGGCGCCGCGCGGCAGAACCGGGATCTGGACCCGCCGCACCGTGTAGGCGCGGGCCTCGGCTGCCGCATACCCGGTCAGAGCCAGGCCAGCCAGTGCGGCGGCGCCGACAATCCGGGAGAAAACCATTCCCCAAGGCTGCCACAATGGTGGACATGAGCGCTTTGAAGGATCGACTCCGCGAAGACCTGACCACCGCGATCAAGGCGCGCGACGACCTGCGCTCCTCCACGATCCGGATGGTCCTGACCGCGATCACCAACGCCGAGGTCGCCGGCAAGGAGCAGGTACAACTCTCCGACGACGACATCGTCGGTCTGCTCTCCACGGAGGCGAAGAAGCGGCGTGAGGCCGCGACGGCCTTCGAGGATGGTGGGCGCACCGAGATGGCCGCCAAGGAGCGCGCAGAGCTCGAGGTGATCACCGAGTACCTGCCGCAGCAGCTCTCCGACGTCGAGATCAGTGAGCTGATCGCTGCCGCGATCGTCAAGGTAGGCGCGGCCGGTGAGGGGATGAAGGCGATGGGCAAGGTGATGGGTGTCGTCACGCCGCAGGTCAAGGGTCGTGCTGACGGCGCTGCGGTGGCGGCTGAGGTGCGGCGCCAGCTCGCCTCCTGAGCAACACCCGGACGCGCCGATGGTGCGGACTGAGAACGTCAGAAGGGCGGCACCCGGTTCGGGTGCCGCCCTTCTGTGTGAGCCTGGTGCTGAGTCTCAGTGCTCGGAGTTCTTGAAGCGCTCGATCGAGGCCTCGATCTCGGCCTCGGCGTCCGCGCGACCGGTCCACTCGGAACCGTCCTCGACCGACTTGCCCGGCTCGAGGTCCTTGTAGGTCTCGAAGAAGTGCTGGATCTGCAGCCGCTCGAACTTCGGCACGTCCTCGATGTCCTTGAGGTGGTCGAAGCGCGGGTCGCCCGCGGGCACGCAGAGGATCTTGTCGTCGCCGCCGGCCTCGTCGACCATCTTGAAGACGCCGATGGCGCGGGCCTTGACGATGCAACCGGGGAAGGTCGGCTCGGGGAGGATCACCAGGGCGTCCAGCGGGTCGCCGTCCAGGCCCAGGGTGTTCTCGATGTAGCCGTAGTCCTCCGGGTACGCCATGGAGGTGTAGAGGTAACGGTCGAGGTGGATCCGACCGGTTACGTGGTCAACCTCGTACTTGTTTCGAGAGCCCTTGGGGATCTCCACCAACACGTCGAACTCGAGCACTTCTATCCTCCACAGCTACTCCGACGACACCTGCGCCAGACATGACAGAACGTGGCCCCGGGACTGGGCCGTCGTCCATCTTCGCGCACAATGGGGCCGAATATGCATTCAGCGAAGGAGTTCGGGTGGCACAAAGTGACACACGCCACAGTTCGCGCCTCCTGACCTGGGCCCCGATCGCGCTCGTCCTCTGCCTCCTGGCGGCGGGGTTCGCGGCGTTCGAATACGACCTCGGGGAGCGCTTGGGGATCGCCGCCGAGGCACCTTCGTCGCCCGCGGAGCTCCCCGCTCCGGAGCAGCTGCACCTGCCCGCCTCGACGCCGGCCGGTCCGGTCGCGGTGCCGTCGGCGCCGTCGGTGGAAGCCGATCGAGTGGCGATCCGTCGGGCTGTGGCCAAGATCCTCAACCGGAAGACCTGGGGGCCGCATGTGGTCGCCGCCGTCGGTTCACCGGGTGGCCGGGTCTGGTTCGACAACAAGGGTGGGGTCGGGACCCCGGCGTCGCTGATGAAGCTGGCGACCGGTCTCGCTGCCCTGGACGCGCTCGGCGCGGGCCACACCTTCACCACCAGGACGGTCTCGGTCGGCGACACGGTGACCCTGGTCGGTGGCGGCGACCCGTTCCTGGCGGCGGAACCGGCGAAGAAGACCGCGTGGCCCAAGCAGGCCGACCTCCGCGACCTCGCCGACCAGACCGCTGCGGCGTTGATTGCGGCTGGCCAGACCAAGGTCCGGCTCCGCTTCGACGACTCCCTCTTCACCGGGCCGGACCTCAACCCCAGTTGGCCGACCGACTACTTCACCGACGGTGTGGTCGCCCCGATCACGGCCCTGTGGGTCGACCAGGGCGACAAGCGGGACGGATGGGGACACGAGCGGAAGCCCGCGACGTCGGCGGCGCAGCTCTTCGCCTCGCAGCTGCGGGACGCCGGGATCACCGTCGCCGGCGCCGTCAAGCGCGGCACCGCCGCCGTCGAGGCGCCGGTCCTGGCCGAGGTGCACAGCGCGCCGGTGAGCCAGATCGTCGAGCAGGTGATCGCGGTCAGCGACAACGAGGGCGCCGAGGTGCTGGCGCACCATGTCGGCATCGCCGAGGGCGCGGGCGGCTCCTTCGCCGGGGGTGCCCAGGCGGTACGCGCCGTGCTCAAGGGGCTGGGTGTGCCGTTGGCCGGTGCCCGCCTCCTCGACGGCAGCGGGCTGTCGCGCGACAACCTGCTGAGTGCCCGGACCTTGCTCGGGGTGCTCGACGCGGCCGCGGAGCATCCGGAACTGCGATCGGTGATCGAAGGGCTTCCGGTAGCCGGTTTCAACGGATCGGCAGCCAACCGGCTCGCCAAGAGCAACCCCGAGGGCCTCGGCCGGGTCCGGGCCAAGACCGGAACCCTGACCGGGGTGCACGGCTTCGCCGGCGTGATCGAGGCGGTGGACGGAACCGTCTTCACCTTCGTCGTCTTCGCGGACCGGGTCCAGATCGAGGACACCTTGGCCGTCCGTGGGCTGATCGACGACTTCTCGGCAGCGCTTGCGGCTTGCCGTTGCGGCTGACGTCGCCTCCAGGTGCCACGTAGGGTCGAGGGCATGGAAGAGGCAGCCAGCGGGTCGTTCATCGACTGGGACTACGCGGTCCGGATCGGCACCCGCATCGTCGGTGACGGGCCGGAGGTCACCCCTGCCGAGGCAAGCGCGGCGGTGGAGGAACTGCGGGCCGGCGCGAACCGGGCGACCGGCCTGGTCCGCGACTTCACCGGGCTGGACGCGCCCGAGGGGACGGCGCCGATCCTGGTGGTCGACCGGGCGAACTGGGTCCGCGCCAACGCCGACTCGTTCGCCCGCGCGCTGGGGCCGGTGATCGGTCAGGTGATGGGGGAGCGGAAGCCGGGGCTGATCGGTCGCACGGTCGGCTCCCGCCTCACCGGCGCCGAGGTCGGTCTGTTGCTCGGCTTCATGGGCTCCCGGGTGCTCGGCCAGTTCGATCCGTTCTACGACCCGTACGGCCGCCTGCTGCTGGTCGCCCCCAACGTGGTCCACATCGAGCGCGAACTCGACGCCGATCCCACCGACTTCCGACTCTGGGTCTGCCTGCACGAAGAGACCCACCGGGTGCAGTTCACCGCCGTGCCGTGGATGCGCGAGCACCTGATGAGCATGGTCGCGAAGATCGCGGCCACGATGAAGTCCGAGGACGGCGCCCTGGACGAAGGCGTGAAGAAGGTCGCCTCCGCGTTGCGCGGGGGCTCTGGTGGCGGCTCGCTGGTGGAGATGGTGAGTTCGCCGGAGCAGCGTGAGCTGATCGATCAGGTGACCGGCATGATGTCGCTGCTCGAAGGCCACGCCGACGTTGTCATGGACGGGGTCGGCCCCGAGGTGATCCCGAGTGTGGCGGCGATCCGCCGCAAGTTCACCCAACGGCGCAAGGGCGTCGGCCCGTTGGACCGGATCCTGCGGCGGCTGATGGGGCTGGACGCGAAGATGGCGCAGTACCGCGACGGCGCCAAGTTCGTCCGTGAGGTGGTCGACCAGACCGGCATGGAGGGCTTCAACGCCGTCTGGGCGCAGGCCGAGAACCTGCCCTCGAAGGCGGAGATCCTCGAACCTGAGCTGTGGGTCAAGCGGATCTACGGATGAGCCTGCATCCGGCGGTGGCCGCGGTGCGGCGCGGGGTGCGCGCGGCGTTGGCCGAGGCGGAGCCCGGCGACACCGTCGTGGTCGCCTGCTCCGGCGGCGCGGACTCGCTCGCGTTGGCCGCGGCGACCGTCTTCGAGGGACACAAGCTCGGGCTGCGGGTGGTCGGCGCCACCGTCGACCACGGCCTCCAGGACGGCTCCGCAGAGCAGGCCGGACGGGTGGTGGCGCAGCTGGCCGCGCTCGGCGTCGACGAGACGCTGACCGCCCGGGTCACCGTCTCCGCGGACGGGATCGGCCCTGAGGCGGCGGCCCGCGAGGCGCGCTACCAGGTGTTGGGCGAGATCGCGGACCGGTTGTCGGCGCTCGTCCTGCTCGGGCATACCCGCGACGACCAGGCCGAGACGGTGTTGCTCGGGCTGGCCCGGGGTTCGGGTGGTCGTTCGGTGGCGGGGATGCGGCGCGGCTACGGCCCGTTCCGGCGCCCGTTGCTCGACGTCAGCCGCGACGACACCGTGGAGGCGTGCCTCGTCGAGGGGCTCGAGGCGTGGTCGGACCCGCACAACGAGGATCCTGGCTACGCCCGGGTCCGGGTCCGCCGCCGAGTGCTTCCGGTGTTGGAGGCCGAGCTCGGGCCGGGGGTGGCGGCCGCGTTGGCGCGGACCGCCGACCTGCTCCGGCCCGACATGGAGTTCTTGGACCAGCTCGCCGGGCTGTCGCTGACCGAGTGCTCCACCGAGACCGGCCTCTCGGTCGCGGCCCTGGGCGGTCTGCCGGAGGCGCTGCGTACCCGGGTGCTCCGTTCGGCGGCGGTGGCGGCGGGTGCGATCGACGCGGAGCTGGCTTTTGAGCATGTCGCCGCGATGGACGGCCTGATCACCGGGTGGCGCGGCCAGAAGTGGATCGACCTGCCCGGCCACCTGCGCGCGTTGCGGAGCGAGGGCGAGATCCGCTTCCTCAGCTCAATGTGACCTCAGCGTCCTGTTTCCGTGCAGAACGGAACGCTCAGGTCACATTGAGCGGAGGGAACGAGCACCGGCTGATGATCCGACGTGGTCGATGTGGCAGGCTGACGGACATGGATTCCGCCCACGTCGAAAGCGATCTGATCAACATCCTCTTCACCGAGGAGCAGATCCAGGCGAAGCTGCAGGAGATGGCCGACCGGATTGCCGCCGACTACGAGGGCAAGGACCTCCTCATGGTGGGTGTGCTGCGCGGTGCGGTGATGGTGATGGCCGATCTGTCGCGCTCCCTGGGCCGCCACGTCGAGATGGACTGGATGGCGGTGAGCTCCTACGGCTCCGGCACCAAGTCCTCGGGTGTGGTGCGGATCCTCAAGGACCTCGACACCGACATCTCCGGCCGTCACGTGCTGGTCGTCGACGAGATCATCGACACCGGTCTGACCCTGAGCTGGCTGATCTCCAACCTGTCCAGCCGGAACCCGGCCAGCGTCGAGATCGCGACCCTGCTGCGTAAGCCCGAGGCGCTGTCGATGCCGGTCGAGCCGAAGTACGTCGGCTGGGACATCCCCAACGAGTTCGTGGTCGGCTACGGCCTCGACTACAAGGAGCGGTACCGCAACCTGCGGGACATCGGCACCTTGGCGCCGCACGTCTACTCCTGAACCCGATGGCGGTAGCTGACGGGTTCGTCACCCTCGGGTGCCAGTTCTTCCCCGGGGTACAGGGCGGCAGCGCCGGCGAGGTGGCCGACGCGCTTGCCGACCTCGGCCTGCTGGGGGCGGTCTCGTCGATGCTGGTCGGCGACCCGCCGTCGCGCGAGGCGTATCTGCTGGCCGACCTCGACGGCCGCGTCCTGCGCCGTGTCGGCGACGCCGTCGAGTCGGGGCCGGAGCTCGCTGAACTTCTGGAGCCGCTGGCCGTTGCCACCGGCTGCGCGGTCGGGATCGAGAGCTCCGACCTGGTCTTCTCCGTGCCCGGCTGGAAGCCTCTCGACGACGCCCGGGACCGCTCGGCCGCCGTCGGCGATGTGGTCAGCGCGCCGCTCGGTGGCCGCTCCGCGGAGGAGGTGGCCCAGGAGTGGGCCCAGAGCGCCGGTTCGCCGTTGCGCTACTGCGAGCAGGACGGCGTCGTGGTCGCCGGTTTCGCGAAGCCGACCGCCGCGCTGCACCGGCTCCACTTCGGCGAGGGCCAGCACCCGGTGCTGGTGCTGAGCCTGATCCGGGGGCTGCGTCATCTCAACGTCCTGAGCGACGGCGAGGCCCTGCCGGGGATCGTGCTGCGGCCCGATCAGCCGATGGCGCTCAGCTTCGACGCCGCCGAGCTACGGCCGGTGTTCGCGGCGGACGGCGACGAGTTCGACGAGTTCGTGGCGTGGGCGGCGGCGCCGCTGGGCGTCGCGGGCTCGGCGCTCGCCGAGCTGCTGGCCGAGAGCCGGTTCGCCGACGTCGATGCCGAGGCGGTGGGCGCGGCGTTCGCCGCTGCCAACGACGCCGACTGGTCGGCGCGGCTGCTCACTGCGTTGGGCTTGAACACCACCATCGCCGAGGTGCACGAGGGCCGGATGTCGCTCGGTGACGTCGAGGTCGAGGCGGCGAGCCGCTGGGGCCGACTCCTCCGCCGTCGTCGCTGACTGCGGTTAGGGTCGAGCCATGCTGATCCGACCGGCAGAGCTCGAGGCGATCCGACGCGGTGAGATCGACCTCGCCTTCCGGCGTTGGGACCGCGCCCGGGTGAAGGTGGGCACGCAGCTGCGGACCGCCGTCGGTCTGGTCGAGGTGACCAGCGTCGACCAGGTGTCGCTGAGCGGCTTGCGGGCGGTTGACGCCGACCGTTGTGGCGCGGCTTCGCTGTCGGCGCTCAAGGCCGCGCTGGCGGCGCGTGCGGAGCTGTCGATCTTCCGGGTCGGGCTGCGGTTCGCCGGAGCCGATCCTCGCGAAGCCCTGCGGGAGGCGGTCCCGGACGCTGCGGAGATCGCCACCATCGCCGCGGGGCTGGACCGGCTCGACGCCGCCTCGGCGATCGGTCCGTGGACGCGGCCGACGTTGCGGCTGATCGACCTCAACCCGGAGCGCCGGGCGCCCGAGCTCGCCGCCGAGGTGGGGCGTGAGACGGCCGAGTTCAAGCGTGACGTCCGCAAGCTCAAGGAGCGCGGGCTGACCGAGTCGCTGGCGATCGGTTACCGGCTCTCGCCGCGTGGTGAGGCGGTGCTGGACGCCGAGGACGGGCCACGGCAGCGGGTGCCCCGACGAGTGGGGACGCCGTTGCCGCGCACCATCGGTGCGCCGGCGACCGCCGCCCTGCGCGCAGCAGACCTGCACACGTTGGAGTCCGTCGCCGCCTGGAGCCGCGGCGACCTGGCCGCCTTGCACGGCGTCGGGCCGATCGCACTCGACCGACTGGCCGCAGCGCTCGAGGAACGTGGGCTCGGCTTCGCCGTGTCCTGAGGTGTTCTGCCGCCAGGGAGGAAGGTCGCGACGTCGTCGACGCGACGCCGTCGGATCTTCTGCGAGCCTCCTCCCGCTGGGTCAGGAGGTCGGCGTCAACAGCATCGGCAGCAGCGTGGTCGCCTCGGCGCGGAGGTCGTCGAGCGCGCCCTCGCGGCCGCAGAGGTAGCCGAGCAGCGCCTGCTGGAAGAGGCCGTCGAGGAGTCCGTAGGTGACCGACGGCGCGAGCGCGGGGCTCCGCCCGGCCAGTTCGGCGTAGGTGCTGATCACCCGCCAGATCATCTCTTCGAGGGTCTTGTCGATCGCGACCACGGCTTCGCGGAGGTTCTCCTCGAACATGCTCTGGGCGCGGAGGTCGTACCAGAGTCGGTGCATCGGGGCTTCGTCGACGATCGTCTCGACCAGCTTGTCCGCGAACGCCCCGGCCAGTCCGTCGGCGGTGGTGGCTTCGGCGACGACGCCGTCGTAGCGGTGCACGCAGGTGGCCTTGTAGTAGCGCACGCAGTAGACGATCAGGTCGAGTTTGTCGGCGAAGTAGTAGTGCACGACCCCGTGCGAGAAGTCGGAGTTGTTCGCGATCTCGCGCAGGCTCGCCTTGGCGTAGCCGAGCTCGCCGAGGGTGCGCAGCGCCGACTCCGCCAGCTCGCGGCGACGTTCGTCGTGCTTGTCGGCAGGCGTGCGACGCGTGGTTGCGGTCGTCATGACGGGTGAGCCTATCCGCTGCACGCCGCTCTGGACAGTCGTCAAGAAAAAATTGGACAACTGACAAGGAAAGTCTTGACGACTGTCAAGGAAGTGCGATTGTGTGAGCCGCATCACTCGACGAACCAAGGGGGACTCATGGCCAGCAGCATCGATCTCGCCGGGCGCACCGCACTGGTGACCGGCGGCGCGCAGGGGCTCGGCGAAGGGATGGCGCGGGCGCTCGCCGCCGCCGGAGCAACAGTGGTGATCGCCGATCTGCGCGACGACCAGGGCGCCGCCGTCGCTGCCGAGATCGGCGGTCACTTCGTCCACCTCGACGTCACCAACGAGCTCTCCTGGAAGTCCGCGGTCGACGCCGCCGTGCAGACCGGCGGGCTCGACATCGTGGTCAACAACGCCGGGATCGAGATCAGCAGCCTGATCATCAACATCGAGCCGGAGGACATCCGCCGGATGCTCGAGGTCAACGTGCTCGGCACCGTGCTCGGGATCAAGCACGCCTTCCGGGCGATGGGCCCCGAGGGGCCGGCCGGCAAGGGCGGCGTGGTGATCAACGTGGCCTCGGTCGCCGCGACCATCGCCTTCCCGGCGATCGGCGGCTACTCGGCCACCAAGTCCGCTGTCGACCGGATCACCCGGGTCGCCGCGATGGAGAGCGGCAAGCTCGGCCTCGGCGTCCGGGTGAACTGCATCTACCCGGGGTTGGTGCCCACCGAGATGGGCGCCGGCCTGGCCAACGACATGGCCGAGTTGGGTCTCTTCCCGACCCCCGGTGACGCCGTCGCGGGTGTCGTCGAACTGACCCCGTCGGGGCGGCTCGGCACCGTCGAGGACATGGCGGATGCCGTCGTCTTCCTGGCCTCGGACCAGGCGAAGTTCATCAACGGCGTCGGCCTCCCGGTCGACGGCGGAATGGGAATGTGAGGAGCGAGATGTCCAGCACCAAGCCCGTCGTCGTCTACGGCGCCTCCGGCTACACCGGCCGGTTGATCTGTGAGTACCTGCGCGAGTTCAACGTGCCGTTCGTGGCTGCCGGCCGCAGCGCCGACAAGCTCAAGGCTTCGATGGAGTCGAACGTCGCAGGCATCGAGACCGCCGACTACGAGATCGTCGAGGTCGCCCACGAGGTCGAAGCCCTGGCTGAACTGTTCGCCGGTGCCTCGGTCGTCTGCAACACCGTCGGCCCGTTCAGCAAGTACGGTCCGCAGGTGGTGGAGGCGTGTCTCGCCGCTGGTACCCACTATCTCGACACGACCGGTGAGCAGGACTGGCTGATCACCTGTGATGAGCAGTACGGCAAGGCGTTCGAGGCCAATCAACTCCTGCTCAGCCCCGGCATCGCGCAGATGTACACGACAGGTGAGATCGCGGCCGAGCTCTGCTTGGAGAAGCCCGGCCTGGACACCCTCGACATCGCCGTCTTCTGGGGTGGGTCGCCGACGATCGCCTCCACGGAGACGATCCTGGTCAACGCGGCGACGTCGTCGGCGCACTATCTGCAACAGAACACCTACGTCGAGTTCGACCCGAACCAGGGTCTGGTGCCGCTGGTGGTCCCCGGCCAGCACGAGCTCGCCCAGTCGTTGCCGTGGGGCGGGACCTCGCACCCGGTCTGGTACCGGCGCGACCCGCGGGTGGCGAACTGCAAGGCGCAGGGTGGCGTCTTCAACGCCGCGTTGATGAACGGGGTGCCACAGATCGTCGCCGGTGCGCTGGAGGCGACCAAGGATATGAACGAGGCCGATCGCGACGCTGCGCTGACGGCGACCGCAGCCCAGGTGATGAACCAGATGCCGCCGCGGGAGAACCCCCGGCTGAACAAGTCGCTCGACTCGGTGCACGCCTCCGGACCGCTGGGTCGAGCGCACTGCGTGATCCACGGGAACCAGAACTACAAGCAGACCGGGCTGCTGCAGGCCTATGCCGCCTACTCGCTCCTTCAGCAGCCGCCGCTGCGTTACGGGTTCGCCTCGGGTTGCAAGGCGTTCGGGCACCGGGAACTGCTCGGGCAGCTGCGCGCCTTCGGGCTGGTCGCCGAGCCCGTCCTGACCGTGGAGGGCTGACGACGTGCGGTTGGCCGACTACCTGGACAAGGGCGCCTCGCTCGGCGCGGACGCCCCCTGTCTGGTCTGCGACGGCGAGGTACTCAGCTACGGCGAGGTGCAGGAGCTCAGCCGTCGGATCGCTGCCGCTCTGGCTGCTGGGGGAACGCTGCCGGGGGACAAGGTGGCAGTGCTCTCGGCCAACGACCCGATCGCCTTCGCCTGTGTCTTCGGGATCAGCACGGCAGGTGCGGTGTGGTGCCCGATCAACCCGCGCAACGAGGCCGAGGAGAACCGAGAACTGCTCGACCTCTTCGACTGCGAGACGTTGATCTTCCAGTCCGGATACGCGCCGCTGGTCGCCGCCGTCAAGGAGCGGCTGCCCAAGTTGCGCACCCTGGTCTGCCTCGACGCCGAGGTGGAGGGGGCGCTCTCCTGGCCGGAGTTCCTGGCGTCCGGAGAGGTTGCCGTCGACCTTCCCGGCGACGACGACCTGGCGATGATCGTTGGTACTGGCGGGACGACTGGCCGTCCCAAGGGCGTGATGCTCACCGGCGCCAACCTGGAGGCGATGACCGCGCTCACCCTGATCGGCTACCCCTGGCCGGAGCGCGGTGATCGTCCCACCTACTTGGCTCTGGCACCGTTGACGCATGCCGCGGGGGTGCTGTGCTTCCCGGTGCTGGCGCTCGGCGGGGCGATCGTGGTGCTGCGGACCCCGGACGTGGGCGGCTTCCTGAGTGCGGTCGCCGAGCACCGAGTGACGCACACGTTCCTGCCGCCGACCCTGATCTACCTGGTGCTCGACCATCCGGCGTTGCCCAGCACGGACCTCAGTTCGCTGCAGTGTTTCTGGTACGGCGCGGCCCCGATGTCGACCAGCCGGCTGCAGGAGGCGTTGCACAGGATCGGCCCGGTGATGGCGCAGCTCTTCGGCCAGACCGAGGCGCCGATGATGATCGCGATGATGCCGCCCGCCGACCACTTCCATGCCGATGGCACGGTCGCGATCGAGCGGCTCTCCTCGGCGGGGCGCCCGGCACCGCTGGTCCAGGTGGCGATCATGGATGAGGCCGGATCCCTTGTCCCAGCAGGGGAACGCGGCGAGATCGTGGTGCGCGGCTCACTGGTGATGCGCGGGTATTACAAGAACCCGGAGGCGACCGCGGAGGCCTCAGCGCACGGCTGGCACCACACCGGCGACATCGGATTCCTCGATGGTGAAGGGTTCCTGCACATCGTCGACCGGGCCAAGGACATGGTGATCACCGGCGGCTTCAACGTCTACTCCACCGAGGTCGAACAGGCGCTGATGGCGCACCCGGCGGTGGCCGACTGCGCGGTGATCGGGCTGCCGGACGAGAAGTGGGGCGAGCGGGTGACGGCGGTCCTGCTGGCCCGGCCCGGCGCCGAGATCGATATCGCTGAGCTGACGGCGTTCGTCAAGGAGCGGATCGGCAGCGTGAAGGCGCCCAAACAGATCGAGGTGTGGCCCGATCTGCCGCGCTCCAAGGTGGGCAAGGTGCTCAAGACCGAGATCAAGGCCGAACTCATCGCGGCGCCGGACAACGCGAACCGCTGAGGTTTCCGTCTTCTAGGTGTTGGATCGACACCGAACCTGGGAGACACACATGGAGACCATCAACTGGCGCAACGAGATCGACGCCTCGTTCGGTGACGGGCCCGCCGTCGCGGACCCGGTGGGCGCGCCGCTGGCGGCCGGACGCCGGACCCTGCGCCGGCGCCGGTTCACCGGTGCGTTGGGTGTGGTGGCCGCGGTCTCGGTGCTGGCGGTGGTGGCACCGTCTGTGGTGGGCGAGGGTGACCCCGAGCAGAGCAGCGAGGCGCAGGTGCAGGCCCTCACCCCGACGTCGGCGTTGACCACCCTGGCCCCGGTGGACCGAGCCACCGAACTCGAGTTGAGCATCAATGACCTGCAGCGGTTGACGATCAACCGCGAGACCGGCGAACTGAGCCTGCCTGACGCGCTCAAGGTCGTCGACCAGGGCACCGTGCCGGGCACCGATACGCCCACGTACGAGGTCGGCCTCGGCGGCGGCAAGAGCCTCTACCTCGCGGTGGGTGCCGATGGCGGGGTGGTGGCCAAGCGCGACGCCGCGGGCGCGTTGGCCGAGTTCGGTCAGCAGTTGAAGGGCGGCGGGACCAAGGGAGACAAGAGGATCGCCACCTCGGGCGCGCTGTCGGAGCAGAACACCGGTGACCGTTGAGAAGCTCCGAGCGCGACCGGACCTTCGAGGAGTTCGTCCGGGACCGTCGACCGCATCTGCGCCGGATCGCCTACTCCTTGTGCGGGGACTGGGCGATGGCCGACGACCTGGTGCAGACGGCGTTGGAGAAGGCCTACCTGTCGTGGCCGAAGATCCGGCGCCAGGGTGCCGAGGAGGCGTTCGTACGGCGGATCCTGGTGCGGGCCAGGATCGACGAGACCCGGCGCCCGTGGCGCCGCGAACAGGCGGCCGTGGACCTACCCGACACCCCGGTCGTCGAGTCGCCCGGAGTCGAGGAACGGACTCCACTCTTCGAGGCCCTGCAACGACTTCCGCTGATGCAGCGTCGCGTGGTGGTGCTGCGCCACTGGCTCGACCTCAGCGTCGCGGAGACGGCCGACGAACTCGGGATCAGTGAGGGGACGGTCAAGAGTCACTCGTCGCGCGGCCTTGCCGCCCTGCGCGCGGTACTTGCCGACGTCCCCAGCTGAGTCGCTACCTGAGCACCGCTGAGTATCGGCGCTCAGGCGGCGCTGACGTCGCGACGTCAGGCTGGAGCCATGTGGGCAGACGAAAGCACCCGGTTCACCACCTTCGGACCGGTTCACCTGACGATGTTGCTGATCTTCCTCGTGGTCTGCGTGCCGCTGGTCTGGTGCGGACGGCGTCAGCGGGGGACCGGGCGCGAGGTGTGGTTCTCCCGGGCGTTCGCGCTGGTGATCCCGCTGGTCACGGTGCCGATGCAGATCCTCCAGTTCACGCCGTCGGAGTGGGACCTCGACACCTCGCTCCCGTTGCAGATCTGCGACTTCGCCTGGGTGCTGGGCTGCTACGCGTTGTGGAGCCGCAAGCGGTGGGCTGCCGGCGTCAACTGGTTGTGGGGGCTCACTCTGACCCTGCAGGGGATGCTGACCCCGGATCTCGCCTCGGGCTGGGCCGAGCCGCGGTTCGCGATGTTCTGGGCGATGCACTGGCTGATCGTCTGGTCGGCGGTCTACCTGGTCTGGGGGCTGGGCATCGTGCCGGGCTGGCGCGAGTTCCGGATCGCGGTGGCACTGACCTCGACCTGGGCGATCGCGGTGATGGTCTTCAACGCGATCGTCGGGACCAACTACGGCTATCTGAACGGCAAGCCGAACAACGCCTCCGTCCTCGACTACCTCGGGCCGTGGCCCTCGTACGTGGTGCTGGAGGTCGGGATCGTGATCGGCGTCTGGGCGCTGATGGTGGCGGCGTGCGTCGCACGGAGCCGGTCGGCTGCGGCGCGGAGCCGGTCAGCCGGCAGCGGCGACGACGGCGTCCTCGCCGCCCGCCCAGCTGGCGACTAGCCGGGCCGCACCGGTGACCGGGGTGGCCAGGTCGGTGCTGAACCGGACCTCGGTGCTGGTGGTGGTGCCCTCAAGCCGGACCCGTACCGGCGGCTCGATCTGCTCGACCCGGCCGTCGGCGTGGTGCACCTCGACCTCGGCCTGCTGCTGCTCGCCGGTCAGGGCGCGGGCGAAACAGGCCATCGCGACCGGGTCGCCGGTCGCGGCATAGATCCACCGCTTGCCGAGCGCGGAGTGCTCCATCGTGGTGATCAGGTACTCCTCGGCGCCGTCGAGCGGGGCGCCGCGGTAGGTCACCGGGAGCTGGGCGATCAGGTCGCCGCGCCGTGCGAGCAGCGACTCGATGCCGACCTCGCCGTCCGGGTCGTCGAAGCGGTAGCCACCGATCAGCTCCACCTCGCCGCTACCGCCCCACGGCTGTTGGTCGAGCCAGGCGGTGACCAGCTCGAGCTTGGTGGGCGAGATCTGTGCGCGATGCAGGACGGCCATGCTCCCAGCCTAGGAGGCTGGTGCCTGCGGTGAGCAGGCGCTAGGTGATCCGGGCACAATGGGGCCATGAGCTTCACTGACCTGATGGCGGGTCCTCCGCCCACGAACCTCCCCGTCGACCCGGCAGTCGCCGAACTGGACGGCGGTTCCGCCCCGGCCGCTGTCGTCCGCAACCACCCGGCCTCGCCGGCTGCTTGGGCCGCGCTGGCCGAGCAGGCCGTCGAGCAGGGCGCTGACGACGTCACCGTCTACGCGTACTCCCGCGTCGGCTATCACCGCAGCCTCGACATGCTGCGCCGCAACGGCTGGAAGGGCCACGGCCCGGTGCCGTGGGAGCACGAGTCCAACCGTGGCTTCCTGACCTGCCTCGCGCTGCTGGCCAAGGCCGCCCGCGCGATCGGCGAGACAGACGAGTGGGAGCGCTGCTCCACCTTCCTGCGCGAGACCAGCGCCACCGCAGCTGACGAGCTGCTCGACGCCTGAGCCTGTCGCTCTCCACAGCGCACGTGCGGTCGGGTTCCGCACAGGCCGCACGGCGCTGCTGGTGAGGTTGTCACCGGGGTGACAACTCTGGGGACCATGAGATTTCAAGGGTTCCCACATCGTCAGGAGGTGCTGCACGATGGGCAGCATGACCACGCCCACGCTCGGCCCGGGGCATACCCGCGACGACCTCGATCGGATGCCCGACGACGGCAACCGCTACGAGCTCATCGAGGGTGAGATCGTGATGTCGCCTTCGCCGCGCACGCGCCATCAGGTGATCGCGGCGAATCTTTTCACCCAGCTCCGTGCTGCCTGTCCGTCGGAGTTGTTGGTGCTCTTCGCGCCCTTCGATGTCGCGCTCGAGGAGCGGTCGGTCGTGGTGCCGGACCTTGTGGTCTTCGATCCGGCGCTCGCTGACGAATACGGTCTGGAGGCTGCGCCACGGTTGGTGGTCGAGATCCTCTCGCCGACGACCCGCGGTCGCGACCTGGTCCGCAAGAAGCGGCTCTACGAACGCACCGGCGTCGCGTCGTACTGGATCGTCGACCCCGACGACGAGGTGTCGCTGACCGCCTGGGAGCTGCGGGATGGCGAGTATCAGGCCGTCGCGTCGATCGCCGGTCCCGAGAGTTGGACGGCGTCCGCGCCGTTCCCGGTCACCGTCTCAGCCGCTCAACTCGCCTCAATGTGAGCTGAGCGTTCAGTTCCGCCGCGAATTGCCGCGCTCAGCTCACATTGAGGAGGCTGCGCAGCTTGTCGGAACCGAGAGCCACCACCAGCGTCGGCAGGCGCGGCCCGCGATCGGCGTCGACGAGCAGGTTGTAGAGCAGCTTGAAGAACGCCTTCTGGTCGGCCTTGACCTCGTCGTTCGGCTTCTCCTCCAGGCTGAACCCGCGGGCCAGCTTCGGGACGCCGTAGACGACGGTGGTCGCGCTCTCCTGGGTCAGGTCGTCGGGCAGGTTGCTGAGCAGCAGGTCCAGCCACTGACGCTCCTGCTCCGAGAGCGCCGCCAGCCGCTCGACGTCGGCGCTCTCGCGGACCGTGGTGCGTTCCTCGGCCGGAACGAATTCAGCGGTCCACTGCATCGCCTTCGCCAACCGGGGCTGGAGATCGGCCACCGACTCGTGCGGGAAGCCGACGTGACCGATCACCTCGGAGATCAGCGTGTCCGCACCGGCCGTGACGTCGGCGACCGACGACAAGGTCCGGAACGGGACCTGGACGGCGCTGGTCGGCAACGGCGCGACGGCGGTCGCGGCGGCGCGCTCGTAGGCGAGCACCGCGACGTCGCGCTTGGCCGGGTCGGTGGCCTTCTTGGCGAGCGCATCCCACTCGTCGTAGAGGCGCACCACCTCGGGGCCGAAGTCGATGTCGAAGGTCTGCTTCGGGGCGCGGCGCACGTAGAGCCAGCGCAGGATGGCGGGCTCAAGCACCCGCAGCGCGTCCGTCGCCGTCGGCACGCCACCGGCTGACGACGACATCTTCTGCATGCCGGCGAAACCGACGAATCCGTAAGCCACGAAGGACGGAGCGACCGCGCCGAAGTGCGGAGCCACCTCCTTGCCGACGGTGTAGGAGGAGCCCGGCGTGGCGTGGTCGGCCCCGCCCGGCTCGAAGTCGACGCCCTCGAAGGCCCATCGCATCGGCCAGTCGATCTTCCAGACCAGCTTGCCCTCGTCCTCGGTTGCCACGTTCGTCACGTGCGACTCGCCGCACTCGCGGCAGGTGTAGGCGAGGTCGGTGGTGGTCTCGTCGTAGGAGGTGATGTCGACGGTGTCGCGACCGCAGCTGCGGCAGTACGGCTTGTAGGGGAACCTGCTGAGGTCCTCCGGCGCCTGCTCGGCCTCCTCATCGGCAGTCTCGGCGTCGCCCTTCTTGGTCCGGTACTTCTCCAGGACGGCGTCCAGCTCGCGACGGTGCTTGACCGCGTGCAGTACCTGCTCGCGGTAGGTACCGGCCCGGTACTGCTCGGTCTGGGAGACCTCGACCATCTCCACGCCCATCTCGGCGAGAGCGGCCTGGAGCGGAGCCTTGAAGTGGGTGGCCCAGGAGTCGTGGCAGCCCCACGGGTCCGGCACCGCGGAGAGCGGGCGGCCGATGTGCTCGGCCCACTCGGCGGGGACGCCTGCCGGGACCTTGCGGAACCGGTCGTAGTCGTCCCAGCTGTGCAGGTGCCGCACGTTGACACCGCGGCGGCGCAGCTCGTCGGCGACGAAGTGGACGGTCAGGAACTCGCGCAGGTTGCCCAGGTGGACGGGGCCGGACGGCGAGGCGCCGGAGGCGCAGGTCACCTGAGCGCCGGCGGCCACGGCCTCGGCGCCGCCGGCGTGCCGGATCGCTTCATCCGCGGCACGGGTCACCCAGTCGGTGGGGGGCTGCTGGTTGCCGTCACGGTTGCCTCGTGCCATGGGGTGCTGCGTCCTCTTCCGTCGTGCTCGCTATCTGCGGCCAACGCTACCGTCCGACCGCCCTTACCTCCCGATCGTCCCTCACGAAGTGGCTGTCGACACGCCGTCGGGAGCAACCAGAACGTCAGGGACGATCGGTGGGGCGACGCAGCAGGCGGTACGCGCCGGGGACCACGGTCCAGCTCTGGTTGCGATAAGGGCCGCCGAGTTCGCCGTCCGCGCTGGTCCAGAACTTCTCGCCGCTGACCACGATCCGGTTGCCCCGGACGGTGACCACGTCGTCGCGCTCGGTGTGCTCGCCGCGGCCGAGTCGGATGGCGTAGCCGATCCGGGCCCGCCAACTGATCGCTCGCGAGATCATCACGTCGGCCCGGCCGTCGTCCGGCTTCGCGTCCGGGGTCAGCGTGGTGCCGCCGCCCACGTCGGGGCCGATCCCCACCGAGACCATGAGGACCGCCCGCTGGGCCGGGTTCACCTCGCGTCCGTCGACCTCGACCCGGACCCGGGTGACCTTCGGATGGATCGAGGCTCGTAGCGCTCCGATCGGGTAGCCGAGCTTGCCGAGCCCCACCTTGCCCAGCACCGACTTGGCGTCGGCGCCCTTGCGGCCGGCGTCCGCGGAGATGCCCAGGTGGACGTGGTTGGCGACCACCTCGTCGTCGCCGTCGAGCAGGATGTCGGTGGGCTGCGGAGCGCCGTCCAGGATCGCCTGCGCGGCCTCGGCCGGTTCCAGGGGGACGCCGGTGCCGCGGGCGAAGTCGTTGCCGGTGCCCAACGGGATCAGGCCCACCGTCGCGTCGCCGAGTTCGCCCCGTCGATGCAACGCCGCGACGATCGCGTGCAGGCTGCCGTCGCCGCCCGCGACGACCACTGTCCGCCCGTCGCGAACCGCCAGGACGTCGTCGAGTTCATCCGGGCTGGAGGTCTCGGCGACCTCTACCTCGGCCCCCTTGCGCAGCGCCTCGAGTGCGGTGCCGAGAGCTGTCTCATCGCCACCAGCGCTCGGGTTGGTGATCACCAGGAGTCGGGCCATGCGCAGAGCCTGCCAGCTGCAACGAGGAATCTGGGGACGACGCTGCGAGGTGGTAGCGTTTGGGCGCAAGAGCCCCAGTGCATTGCACCGGGGCTGTTCCCGTTCTTGAGGGGTGACACCCAATGCCCGGAATTATCGTGCTCGGTGCCCAGTGGGGCGATGAAGGCAAGGGCAAGGCGACCGATCTGCTCGCCACGTCCAGCTCGATCGACTACGTGGTACGTACGAGCGGCGGGCACAACGCCGGCCACACCATCGTGGTGAACGGCGAGAAGTACGCCACCCACCTGTTGCCGAGCGGCATCCTGACGCCCGGCGCTACCAGCGTGATCGCCAACGGCGTCGTGGTCTCGCCCGAGGCGCTCTTCCGTGAGCTCGACGGTCTGATCGCGCGCGGCGTCGAGGTCGCGGACCTGGTGGTCAGCTCGAACGCGCACGTGATCGCCAGCTACCACACCACCATCGACAAGGTGAGTGAGCGGTTCCTGGGCAAGAACCAGATCGGCACCACCGGCCGCGGCATCGGCCCGGCCTACGCGGACAAGGTGAACCGTGTCGGTATCCGGATCGCCGACCTCTTCGACGAAGAGGTGCTGCGGGCCAAGATCGACGCCGCCCTCGACATCCGCAACCACATCCTGACCAAGGTCTACAACCGCCGCGCGATCGAGGTCGATGCGGTGGTCGAGGAGCTCACCCAGTACGTGGACCGGCTCCGGCCGATGGTGGCGGACACCTCGTTGCTGCTGAACAACGCGCTCGACGCCGGCAAGACGGTGCTCTTCGAGGGTGCCCAGGCCACGCTGCTCGACGTCGACCACGGCACCTACCCGTTCGTGACGTCGTCCAACCCGGTCGCCGGCGGCGTGTGCACCGGCGCCGGTGTCGGTCCGACCCGGATCGATCGGGTGATCGGCGTGATCAAGGCGTACACCACTCGTGTGGGCTCCGGTCCGTTCCCGACCGAGCTCTTCGACGCCGATGGCGAGAACCTGCAGCGGATCGGCGGTGAGATCGGTGTCTCCACCGGTCGCACCCGTCGTTGTGGTTGGTACGACGCGGTGATCGCGCGTTACGCCAGCCGGGTCAACGGCTTGACCGAGTTCTTCCTGACCAAGCTCGATGTCCTCGACTCGTGGGAGCGGATCCCGGTCTGTGTCGCCTATGAGATCGACGGCGTCCGCCACGACGAGATGCCGATGACGCAGCCCGAGTTCGAGCGGGCGAAGCCGATCTACGAGTACTTCGAGGGTTGGAAGACCGACATCTCCGGGTGCCGCACCTTCGAGGAGCTGCCGAAGAACGCGCAGGTCTACGTGAAGGCGCTCGAAGAGATGAGCGGCGCGAAGTTCTGGGGCGTCGGTGTCGGCCCGGGTCGCGAGCAGACCCTGGTGGTCAACCCCGCCTGATCCGAGGGCTCACAGATAGCCGCCGAGGGTGCAGTAATAGCTCCTGACGGTGCACGAATAGCAGGTGAGGGCGCACAACTTGTGCGCCCTCACCTGCTATTTGTGCGCCCTCGGCGGCCATTGGTGATCCCTCGGGCGGAGGGCATAGTGGGGTTCGTGAGCGGAGCTAACTCGGAAGTGGCCACGCACTGGTGGCGCGATGCGGTCATCTATCAGATCTACCCGCGCAGCTGGGCCGACGCGGACGGCGACGGCGTCGGCGACCTGCCTGGGATCACCGCTCGGCTCGACCACCTCGCGGCGCTCGGCGTCGACGCGTTGTGGATCTCGCCGTTCTACACCTCGCCGCAGAACGATGCCGGTTACGACGTCGCCGACTACCGCGACGTCGACCCGCTCTTCGGCACCCTCGCCGACGCGGATGCCCTGCTGGACAAGGCGCATCGGCTCGGGCTGCGGGTGATCGTGGACCTGGTGCCCAACCACTCGTCGTCGGAGCACGCCTGGTTCCAGGCGGCGTTGGCCAGCCCGCCAGGAAGCCCGGAGCGGGCGCGCTACCTCTTCCGCGACGGGCGCGGAGAGCGCGGCGACGAGCCGCCGAACAACTGGCAGAGCCTCTTCGGCGGCCCGGCCTGGGAACGGATCATCGAAGCCGATGGCACCCCGGGCCAGTGGTACCTCCACCTCTTCGACGTCAGCCAGCCCGACTTCGACTGGTCGAACCCCGAGGTCGGTGACGAGATGGAGTCGGTGATCCGGTTCTGGCTGGACCGCGGCGTCGACGGATTCCGGATCGATGTCGCGCATGGTCTGGTGAAGGCGGCGGGGCTGCCGGACGAGGACCACAGCCTCGATCGTCACCTCTCGCGCACGGACCTGATGCCGATGTGGGACCGCGATGAGGTGCACGACGTCTACCGGCGGTGGCGCAACGTGGTCGAGGAGTATGACGGCGATCGGGTGCTGGTAGGGGAGGCCTGGGTGACGCCGGCCGAGCGGCTCGCCCGCTACGTGCGCGCCGACGAACTGCACCAGACCTTCAACTTCGACTACCTGATGACGCCGTGGCTGGCGCCCGATCAACGGGCCGCGATCACCGCCTCGCTGGCCGCCACCGCGTCGGTCGGCGCCCCGACGACCTGGGTGCTGTCGAACCATGACGTCGTCCGCCACGCCACCCGGCTCGGCTACCCGCAACGCCCCGGCCCGGTCTCGGCCCCGGGGATCGGTGCGGCCGATCCGCAACCGGATCGGCTGTTGGGGGTGCGTCGGGCGCGTGCCGCGACGATGGTGATGCTCGCCCTGCCGGGCTCGGCCTATCTCTACCAGGGTGAGGAGCTGGGGCTGCCGGATGCGACCGAGCTGCCCGACGAAGCCCGCCAGGACCCGACCTTCGCCCGCACCGGCGGGCGCGAGCTGGGCCGTGACGGCTGCCGGGTGCCGATCCCGTGGGAGGGCGCCAGCCCCGGCTGCGGCTTCGGCCCGAGCGCGAGCACCTGGCTGCCGCAGCCCAAGGTCTACGCGGAGCTCGCGGTCGACCGGCAGCAGGGCGCTGCCGACTCGACGCTCGAGCTCTACCGGGCGCTGCTGGCACTGCGCCACGACTGGTCGCTGGGCCAGGGGGTGCTCTCCTGGCCGGAGGAACTCGCCGACGACGCCGAGGTGCTGCGCTTCACCGTCACGACACCCCGAGGAGCGGTCGCGGTGCTCGCCAACGTCGGCTCCGACGGGGTGCGGATCCCCAACGCGGCAAGGGTTCTGGCCTCCAGCGCCGAGCTCGGTCAGGACGGCACGGTGCCGCGCGACGTCACGGTGTGGCTCAGCAACGACTGACCTTCCGTCCCGCACCTGGTGGTTGCGCGTCAATCCGAACAGGGCTAACTTCAAATCCTGACTGTGATGCACGCCACAGTCTGTCCGGTTCGGGCTGGGCACGGGAGGTGCACGTGAGTCCACGACGAACGATCAGTGCGGCGGCAGCCGCAGTGCTGGTCGGCTCCACCCTGGTCGCCTGCGGTGGCGACGACGGCGGGCCGCCGGTGATCAACCTCTATGGCTTCGCCTCGGCAGCCGGGTTCGACAAGGTGATCGCCGACTGCAACAAGCGGGCGAACGGCGAGTATGAGATCAAGGGGAACCTTCTTCCCTCCGACGCGGACGGTCAACGCGAGCAACTGGTCCGTCGGCTGGCGGCCAAGGACGACCAGATGGATCTGCTCGGCCTCGACGTCACCTGGACGGCCGAGTTCGCCGAAGCGGGCTGGATCCGGGAGCTGACCCCGGAGCAGGCCGAGGCGGCCACCGAGGATGTCCTCGACGCACCGATCCGGACGGCCACCTGGCAGGACAAGCTCTACGCGATCCCCAAGCACACCAACGTGCAGCTGCTCTGGTACCGCAAGTCGCTGGTCCCGGAGGCGCCCACCACCTGGGACGAGGTCCGCGAGATCGCCGATCAGCTCGAGCAGGAGGGCAAGCCGCACAAGGTGGGGCTGACGGCGGCACAGTACGAGGGCTACGTCGTCGCCTTCAACACGATCCTCTCCTCGCTCGGCGGCACGATCGTCAACGAGGACAGCACCGAGGTGACGATCGACGACACCACCACGCAGGCGTTGCAGATCCTGCGTGACTTTGCGCGCAGTGACGCCGCGAGCGCCTCGCTCTCCAACAGTCAGGAGCCGGAGGTCTTCGCCCAGTTGCAGAACGGCGAGGCGGCGATGATCATCAACTGGCCCTACGTGCTCAGCGCGATGCGGGGCGCGGCCCCCGAGGTCGCCGAGGACCTAGGCTGGGCGATCCTGCCGTCCTTCGCCGACGGCGAGCCGCCGCGGGCGACGCTGGGCGGAATGAACTTCGCCATCAGCGAGTACAGCAAGCATCCCGAAGAGACCTTCGACGCCGCGATGTGCCTGCGTGACGAGAAGGCGCAGTTGGCGGTGGCGATCGACTCCGGCGAGCCGCCGGTGATGAAGAGCATCTACGAGGACCCGGAGTTCCGGAAGGTCTATCCGATGTACGCGGAGATGCTCAAAGAGCTCGACACCGCGGTCCCGCGGCCGGTGACGCCGCTCTACCAGAACATCTCCACGGTGCTGTCGAACACCATGTCGCCGCCCCGTGACATCGATC
Organism: Nocardioides sp. Bht2; assembly: GCF_047308515.1. Taxonomy (NCBI): domain Bacteria; kingdom Bacillati; phylum Actinomycetota; class Actinomycetes; order Propionibacteriales; family Nocardioidaceae; genus Nocardioides; species Nocardioides sp. Bht2. The sequence goes on along the minus strand of NZ_JBLBWI010000013.1, from coordinate 90,268 downwards.
CCGGCTCCACCACCGACGACCTCAAGAGCGCGATCCAGGACGCCTTGGACGGAAAGGGGATCCTGCCGTGAGCATCACCCACCCGGCGCAAGCCGCCGAGGGCACCCGGATCGCCCAGGATCGGCACAGCGAGGGCAAGCGCCAGGAGCGCCGCCTGGGCATGATGCTCTGCGCGCCGGCGGTGACCATCATGCTGGTCGTCACCGCCTACCCGATCCTCTACGCCTTCTACCTCTCCTTCTTCCGAGCCGACCTCCGCACCCCGGACGACAACGAGTTCGTCGGTTTCGGCAACTACGTCACGGTGTTGAGCAGTCCGATCTGGTGGGAGGCCTTCTCGATCACCATGTTGATGACGGTCGTCGGCGCTGCCCTGGAGCTGGTCTTCGGCATGATGCTGGCGATCGTCATGCACCGCACGATCATCGGGCGCGGGCTGGTCCGCACCTCGGCGCTGGTGCCGTACGCGATCGTCACCGTGGTGGCGGCGTTCTCCTGGCGCTTCGCCTGGAGCGAGGGGATCGGCTACCTGGCGGGCTGGGGTCCGTTCGGTGACGCTCCGCTCACCGAGAAGTGGCCGTCGGTGGCGATCATCATCCTGGCCGAGGTCTGGAAGACGGTGCCGTTCATGGCGCTGCTGCTGATGGCGGGCCTGGCGCTGGTGCCCGAGGACCTGCTCAAGGCGGCCTCGATGGACGGCGCCAATGCCTGGCAGCGGTTCTGGAAGGTGACGGTGCCCCTGATCAAGCCGTCGATCCTGGTCGCGCTGCTCTTCCGCACCCTGGATGCGTTCCGGATCTTCGACAACATCTACGTGCTGACCAGCGGCGCCAACGGCACCTCGTCGGTCTCGATGCTGACCTATAACAACCTGATCCGCGGCCTCAACCTCGGCATCGGCTCCACGATGGCGGTGCTGATCTTCCTCACGATCGCCCTGATCGCCTTCATCTTCATCAAGCTCTTCGGGGCAGCAGCGCCCGGGGAAGGGGAGTCGCGATGACTGCGCAGACCGAGACGGCCGGGCGCAAGGTCGGCTGGGGGCTCGTCAACCTGGTGGTGCTGATCTACGCGTTCGTGCCGGTGATCTGGATCGTCTCGCTGTCGTTCAAGAAGGACGTCAACGACGGCAGCTACCTGCCCTCCAAGGGTTACACCGGCGACGCGTACCGGCAGATCTTCGACAACGACGACTTCGTCCGGGCGTTGATCAACTCGATCGGCATCTGTTTGATCTCCACCTTCGTGGCGCTGCTCTTCGGCACCATGGCCGCCTATGCGATCGCTCGCCTCGACTTCCCGGGCAAGCGCACGATCGTCGCGGTCAGCCTGCTGATCTCGATGTTCCCGCAGATCGCGCTGGTCACGCCGCTGTTCAAGATCGAGACCGCCGTCGGCATCTTCGACACCTGGCTCGGCCTGATCCTGCCGTACATCACCTTCGCGCTCCCGTTGGCGATCTACACCCTCTCGGCATTCTTCCGAGAGATCCCGTGGGAGCTGGAGAAGGCCGCCAAGATGGACGGCGCGACGCCGTACCAGGCGTTCCGCAAGGTGATCGCCCCGCTCGCGATGCCGGGCGTCTTCACCACGGCGATCCTGGTCTTCATCGCCTGTTGGAACGACTTCCTCTTCGCGATCTCGCTGACGTCGACCAACAACGCGCGCACGGTGCCGGCGGCGATGTCGTACTTCACCGGCGCCACCACGTTCGAGAAGCCGTTCGCAGCGATCGCAGCGGCAGCGGTGGTCATCACCATCCCCATCGTCATCTTCGTTCTGTTCTTCCAGCGCCGGATCGTCGCCGGTCTCACTTCGGGAGCGGTCAAGGGCTGACGCCCTGACCTGAAAGGGAAAGCGCCATGGCCGAGATCGTTCTCAACAACGTCGTCAAGCGTTACCCGGACGGCGCCCTCGCCGTCGAGGACTTCAACCTGACCATCGCCGACGGCGAGTTCATCATCCTGGTCGGGCCGTCGGGCTGCGGGAAGTCGACCACGCTCAACATGATCGCCGGGCTGGAGGACATCACCACCGGTGACCTGCTGATCGACGGCACCCGGGTCAACGATCGGGCACCCAAGGACCGTGACATCGCGATGGTCTTCCAGTCCTACGCGCTCTACCCGCACATGACGGTCGAGGAGAACATGGCCTTCCCGTTGGTGCTGGCAAAAGTCGACAAGGCGACGATCAAGCAGAAGGTGCACGAGGCCGCCGAGATGCTGGAGCTCACCCAGCACCTGAGCCGCAAGCCCGCCAACCTCTCCGGCGGTCAGCGCCAACGGGTGGCGATGGGGCGGGCGATCGTGCGTAGCCCCAAGGCGTTCCTGATGGATGAGCCGCTCTCCAACCTGGACGCGAAGCTCCGGGTGCAGATGCGCACCCAGGTCTCGCGGATCCAGAAGACCCTGGGCACCACCACCGTCTACGTCACCCACGACCAGACCGAGGCGATGACCCTCGGCGATCGGGTGGTGGTGATGCGCGGTGGCGTGGTGCAGCAGGTCGGCAGCCCGACCGAGCTCTACCAGAGCCCGGCCAACCTGTTCGTCGCCGGCTTCATCGGCAGCCCATCGATGAACTTCCTGCCCGCCACCATCGAGGGCGGCACCCTCGACTCTGGCCTCGGCCGGATCGAGATGCCGGACCAGGTGCGCCGTGCCGTTGAGGCCGCGAACGGCAAGGAGGTGATCGTCGGCCTTCGCCCCGAGCACTTCGAGGACGCGGCGGTGGCCGGGGACGCGCCCGGGACGAAGGTCGAGGTCGGTATCGACCTGGTGGAGTCGATGGGCTCCGACGTCTACGCCTACTTCACCGTCGGCGGATCCGCGCGCGCGGCCGACCTCGATGAGCTCGCCAAGGACGTCGGCCAGGACATGCAGGGCTCGGGGACCCAGGTCACCGCACGACTCTCGGCCGACTCGCGGGTGGCACCCGGACACCGCGCCAGCCTGGTGATCGACACCAGCAGGATGCAGGTCTTCGACGTGGAGACGGGAGTGAACCTCACGGCCCGCGTCGCCGACCAGTCCAGGGCGGGCGACCAGGGCGCCGCGAGTGCGAGCGGGGCAGCGAACGGCCAGGCGTCGCACCGCGCAGCGGTGGATCCGGTGGTGGGCGAGGAGGGCTGACCCGCAGGGGAGGTCAGCCGCGCCGTCTTCCGCGCCGCGCCAGCTCGTCGAGGACGTCGACGTCCCAGGTGTGCTCGCGGGTCAGTTCGTAGCGCTCGGCCGCCACCCGCAGATAGGTGTCGGCGGCGAGCTCGTCGGCGCGCCCAAGGCCGGCGTCCTCGATCAGCTCGCGGACCGGGAGGTACTCCTCGCCGTACCAGAGCTCGGCGCACTCGGTGCGATTCAGGTAGTGCTGCTCGGTGTGCATCCGCCGCGCCGACCATGCCTCCACGAGCTCGGCGAGCCGGTGGTAGGAGTGCGGGTCGGCGACGTCGAACTCGGCTGCCGCTGCCGGAGGCAGCGGCACGCGCTCCAGGAAGATCCGGCGCCAGTGCCGACGGTCGAGGTCACCGCGCACGCTGATCCCCTTCGGCGAGATCTCGGTGCGGATCTCGGTGACGTCGGCCTCGATCAGGTCGAGTCCCAAGGACTTGGCGACCGAGACGCGGTGGTGCCCGTCGCGCACGAAGTAGAGGTCGCCGAGCTTGTAGACGTCGATCGGCGGCACGTCCTCGCCGCGCCGCAAAGCCTGCGAGATCCGCTCCCAGCGGCTGCGTGCGCGTCCGGAGGTGGGGCGGAACGCGCGGTCGAAGTCGCGCGACTTGTCGACGGTGCCGACGACCCGCTCCAGCGGGATCACCAGCCTGCCGAGCCGCTTCTCGCCGCGGTATCCGAGCGCGGTGACGACCTCGTCGAAGGAGAGCAGTGAGGTCAGGTCGTCGGTGGCGCGGAAGCGACCGGCGATCGAGCTCAGCACCTGCTGGCGCCGGGCGCGCAGGAAGTCGGCCTCGGCGTCAGCGCGCGGCGAGCCGCTGTTGTACATCGCCGCCCTCCTTCGGGTCGACGTCGAGGACGCGGTAGGGGATCACATTGGCGATCGAGGTGGGTGGCAGCGCGCGGTCCGGCTGCGGCTGGCCGTGCGGATGGATGTGCCCGTGCAGGTGCCAGGTGGGGGAGAGCGCGTCGATCACCTCGTGCAGCGCCTTGATCCCGTGGTGCGGCGGGTCGTCGCCGTCCCCGAGCCCGGACGGCGGCGCGTGGGTGAGCAGGATGTCGACCGACTCGTGCCTGGCCGCGCGGAGCAGGCGGTGCGCCCGTCGCGCGTACTCGCGCTGGTCGTACTGGTGGGGTCCGGAGCGGTACCGCACGCAGCCGCCGAGCCCGGCGATCCGCAGGCCGGCCGCCTCGACCACGTGCAGGTCGGCGTTCAGCCCGCCGATGGGGCGGGGCTCCGCAGTGGGCATCCCGTGGTGCACCCACATCCCGTTGCGGTTGAGGTGCCCCGGGGAGATCTCGGGGTCGTGGTTGCCGGGCACGAAGACCAGCGGGCGGTCGCTGGCGCAGGCCACGTACTCGAGGTAGGCCCACGGCAGGTCGCCGGCAGCGAGCACCAGGTCGACGTCCAGGATGCTGATCCGCTCGGGCGTCAGCGCAGGCGCCTCCTCATCGGCGATGGCGAGTACCCGGACCACGTCTTCGAGAGTAGGTCGGCTTCGTCACCGCCGCCAGGGTGTCGAGGGCGCAGCACTATCCCCTCGGCGGGAATGAGCGCTGGTTCGGGCCGCGGCCGCGGGCAGATAGAATCTCGGCACGTGAAGACCCTCGTGATCGGTACCGGTGGCCGCGAACACGCTCTGGCGTTGGCCCTCTCCCGCGACCCTGCCGTCAGCGAGGTGCACGCTGCCCCGGGCAACCCCGGTATCGCTCAGGTGGCCACCCTGCACGCCGTCGACATCATGGACGGCGCTGCGGTCCGCGACCTTGCCCTCAGCCTGGGTGCCGATCTGGTCGTGATCGGCCCGGAGGCTCCGCTGGTGGCCGGTGTGGCCGACGTCGTCGCCGATGCCGGGATCAGCTGCTTCGGTCCGCGTGAAGGGGCTGCTCTGCTGGAGGGGTCTAAGGCCTTCTCCAAGGAGGTGATGGCCGCCGCGGGTGTGCCCACCGCCGGCTCCCGCACCTGCACCACGACCGAGGAGTACGAGGCCGCGTTCGATGCGTTCGGCGCCCCCTACGTCGTCAAGGACGATGCGCTGGCTGCCGGCAAGGGCGTCGTGGTGACCCTCGACCGCGCCGAGGCGTTGGCGCACGCGCAGGCCTGTGGCCGGGTCGTCGTCGAGGAGTTCCTCAACGGCCCCGAGTGCTCCGTCTTCGTGATCTGCGACGGCACCCGCGGATACGCACTGCAGCCCGCTCAGGACTTCAAGCGGATCTTCGACGGTGGCCAGGGTGCCAACACCGGCGGCATGGGCTCCTACTCGCCACTGCCGTGGGCACCGGCCGACCTCACCGAGACCGTCCTCGCGCAGGTGGTCGACCCGACGTTGGCCGAGATGCGCAAGCGCGGCGCGGAGTACCGCGGCTGCCTCTATGTCGGGCTCGCGCTCACCGCCGACGGACCGCGCGTCATCGAGTTCAACGCCCGTTTCGGCGACCCGGACATCCAGCCGGTGCTGGCACTGCTGACCTCCGGTCTCGGCGGTCTGCTGAAGGCTGCGGCGGACGGCGACCTGAGCTCGGTCGCCGCGCCCACCTTCGCCGACGGCGCCGCGGTCACCGTCGTGCTCGCGTCGGCGGGCTACCCCGAATCGTCGTCCAAGGGCGACGTGATCAGCGGCGTCGGCGCTGCCAACGGCGTCAACGACGTCGACGTCATCCACGCCGGCACCGCCATCCGGCCCGCCGGACCGGACGAGGACCACGAGCACCTGGTCACCGCGGGCGGCCGGGTGCTGGCCGTGCGCGCCGTCGGCTACGACGTCGAGGATGCTCGGGCCCGCGCCTATGCCGCCGCAGATCTGATCTCGTTCGCTGGTCAGCAGCGTCGCTCCGACATCGCCGCCGAGCCACTCGGCGTGATCGAGGGCGGCTCGCTGCTCGGCTGACGCCCGGGACGTCATACGTTGCGAGTACCCGCCTCCACGGAGCGGATGACGTCCGCGAAGAACAACCCACCGAAGAAGGACTCACCATGACCGTCCCCAACGTGCTGGCCACGCGCTACGCCGCCGCCGACCTCGCCGCGATCTGGTCGCCCGAGCACAAGATCGTGCTGGAGCGTCAGCTCTGGATCGCCGTGATGAAGGCGCAGAAGGACCTCGGCATCGAGATCCCGGACGGCGTCATCGAGGCCTACGAGGCTGTGATCGACCAGGTCGACCTCGGCTCCATCGCCGCCCGTGAGCGGGTCACCCGCCACGACGTGAAGGCGCGGATCGAGGAGTTCTGCGCGCTCGCCGGTCACGAGCACATCCACAAGGGGATGACCTCGCGCGACCTCACCGAGAACGTCGAGCAGCTGCAGGTGCTCTCCAGCCTGGCGCTGGTCCGTGACCGTGCGGTCTCCACCCTGGCCCGCCTCGGCCGCCTGGCCGCGGAGCACGAGGCCACCGTGATGGCCGGTCGTTCGCACAACGTGGCGGCCCAGGCCACCACGCTGGGGAAGCGGTTCGCGACGATCGCCGACGAGATGCTGGTCAGCCTGCGTCGCGTCGAGGAGCTCATCGCCCGCTACCCGCTGCGCGGCATCAAGGGTCCGGTCGGCACCGCGCAGGACATGCTCGACCTGCTCGACGGTGACGGCGCGAAGCTGGCCGACCTGGAGAGCCGGGTCGCCGCGCACCTCGGCTTCGACAACGTGCTCACGTCGGTCGGCCAGGTCTACCCTCGTTCGCTCGACTTCGACGTGCTCTCCGCGCTGGTTCAGCTCACCGCCGGACCGTCGAACCTGGCCACCACGATCCGGCTGATGGCCGGCATCGAGCTGGTCACCGAGGGGTTCAAGGAGGGCCAGGTCGGCTCCTCCGCGATGCCGCACAAGATGAACACCCGCTCCTGCGAGCGGGTCAACGGGCTTGCCGTGATCACCCGTGGCTACCTGTCGATGGTCGGCGAGCTCGCCGGCGACCAGTGGAACGAAGGCGACGTCTCCTGCTCCGTGGTCCGCCGGGTCGCTCTGCCGGACGCCTTCTTCGCCGTCGACGGTCTCTTCCAGACCTTCCTCACCGTGCTCGACGAGTTCGGTGCCTTCCCTGCCGTGATCCAGCGCGAGCTGGACCGCTACCTGCCGTTCCTGGCCACCACCAAGGTGCTGATGAGCACGGTGCGCAACGGCGTCGGCCGCGAGGTCGCGCACGAGGCGATCAAGGAGGCGGCGGTGGGCACCGCGTTGGCGATGCGCCAGGGCCAGGTGGAGAACGACGTCTTCGCCAAGCTGGCCGCCGACGAGCGTCTGGGCCTCACCCGCGACCAGATCGACGCCCTGGTCGCGGACCCGATCACCTTCACCGGTGCCGCGGTCGACCAGGTGCAGGCCGTCCTCCGCCAAGTCGAGGCCGTTGCCGCGAAGTACCCCGAAGCAGCTGCGTACAACCCTGGCTCGATCCTCTGATCGTTGCTCGACCGAAGGCCCGGACCACCTTGGTTCGGGCCTTCTGCGTCTCCTGGTTCCCTGTTTCGTCGGCAGTACGCGAGTGGTATCCGAAGCTCGGGCGTAGGGGCGTAGGAGATGTCGCGGGAACTGCCGGTGGATGGTGACAAGAGTCACCGGAGAAATGCTCAGGAATCGCGGAAATAGGCGCATTAAAGCCCCAGTTTGGGGCGTTTTTGCAGGTCAGGAGTTGCGGACTAGACCGCGCCTTGGTTGAGTCGAGTGGTTGTATCCGCTCAATTTCTAAGGGGGAAGGCCCAGACGGCCTACCGAATTCCATGGCTGACAAAGCAAAGTCCAGTCCCTCCCATCAAGCCCGCACTCTGCTTAAGGCGCGCACCAAGCGGCACCCCGCTCTCGACTTCCCGCCCATCGATGAGACCAAGCAGCGCGGCCGTTTCGACCCCATCGTCTTCGGGGTCACGGCCGGATTCGCGATCGCCTTCCTGATCTGGGGAGCCGCCGACACCGAAGGCCTGCTCAACTGGTCCACGAAGGCCCTCGACTGGGTCGTCGACAACACCGGCTGGCTCTTCGTGGTGGCGTCGTCCGGCTTCGTCGTCTTCGTGCTCTGGCTGGCGCTCGGCCGCTTCGGCCAGATCCCGCTCGGCCGCGACGACGAGGAACCAGAGTTCCGGACGTCGTCCTGGGTGGCGATGATGTTCAGCGCCGGTATGGGTATCGGCCTGATGTTCTGGGGCTCGGCGGAGCCGCACGGATACTTCGTGAACGGCATCCCGGGTACCGACCCGGACCGGGCCGCCGAGGTCGCCATGGCACAGACCCTCTTCCACTGGACCCTGCACCCCTGGGCGATCTACTGCGTGGTCGGCCTGGCGGTCGCCTACGGCATGTACCGCAAGGGCCGGGTCCAGCTGATCAGCGCGATCTTCCGTCCGATCCTCGGCAAGCGTGCCGATGGTCCGATCGGCAAGGTCATCGACATGCTCGCCATCTTCGCGACCCTCTTCGGCTCGGCTGCCTCGCTCGGTCTCGGCGCCCTGCAGATCGCTGAGGGCTACCAGATCGTCAGCGGCGCCAGCGAAGTCACCAACACCCTGCTGGTGATGGTGATCGTGGTGCTCACCATCTGCTTCATCATCTCCGCGGTCTCGGGTGTCTCGCGCGGCATTCAGTACCTCTCCAACATCAACATGGTGCTGGCCCTGGTCCTCGCGCTCTTCGTCTTCGTCGCGGGACCGACCATCTTCATGTTGAACATGGTGCCCACCTCGATGGGTGAGTACGTCGGCCAGTTCGGCACGATGGCGGGCCGTACCGGAGCCGAGGGCGAGGCGACCGCCGAATGGCTGCGTGGCTGGACCGTCTTCTACTGGGCCTGGTGGGTCTCCTGGACGCCGTTCGTCGGCATGTTCATCGCCCGCATCTCGCGGGGCCGCACCATCCGCCAGTTCGTCACCGGCGTGCTGCTGGTGCCGAGCGTGGTCAGCCTGCTCTGGTTCGCGATCTTCGGCGGCGCGGCGATCTTCGAGGCCAACAACGGCACCGACCTGGGTACCTCCACCACCGGCAAGCTCTTCGAGCTGCTCGACCAGTACCCGATCGCTCAGGTCACCAGCATCCTGGTGATGGTCCTGGTCGCGATCTTCTTCGTCTCCGGCGCGGACGCCGCCTCGATCGTGATGGGTTCGCTCTCGGAGCGCGGTGCGCTCGAACCCAAGCGGCTCAACGTCGTCTTCTGGGGCGCGGCCACCGGTGCGGTCGCCGCGATCATGCTGGTGGTCGGCTCCAAGTCCAGCAAGGAGGGCGAGAACGATGCCCTCCAAGGCCTACAGAACATCACCATCATCGCGGCGCTGCCGTTCCTGTTGGTGATGATCGGTATCGCCGTGGCGCTGGTCAAGGACCTGCGCAAGGACCCGCTGATGGTCCGCCGGGCCTACGCCCTGGACCGGGTCCAGGCGGCCGTCGTCGCGGGTGTCGAGGAGCACGGCGACGAGTTCGCGATCGCGATCATCCACGACGAGAACGGCACCTCGCTCACCAACCCGGTGGTGCCTGCCGACCCGGCGGAGACGCCGTCGGTCAACGGCACCGAGCCGAGCGGCCCAGCCGCGGACGGCGCCCCGAGCAGCACCGTGTGAGTTCGAGCCGGCAGATGGCCCAGATGGGCCATCTGCTGGCTCCGACCGGCCACACCTGGCCGGTTCCTCTCCCCAGAGCCGGCGGAACCCGCTGATGATGTCGGGGAATCTGCATCTGGGGAGGAGCCAGGATATGAACGCTGTGAAGCGTGTTCTTGTGGGCATCGTGATGATGGCGCTCACGTTCGGAGTGGCGGCGGTACCGCTGCTCTCGACGGCGGGAGCAGCCAACGCGGAGCCCGCGGATCCGGCGGCGTGTGCGTCCGCCAACTCTGCTGTGGCCAAGCAGAAGAAGGCAGTGAAGACGGCCAACACCGCGGTCACCAAGGCCAAGAAGCAGCTGAAGAAGGCGAAGAAGGCCAAGCTCAACAAGGCCAAGAAGGCGAAGAAGGTCAAGAAGGCCAAGCGCGTTCTCGCCGCGAAGAAGAAGGCCCTGAAGACCAAGAAGGCCTCCCTCGCCAAGGCTGTGAAGACCAAGAACGCCAAGTGCGCCGACCGTCCGGTCGACAAGAAGGCGGCGGGCTTCGGTGAACTGCTCGCGCTGCTGAGCAAGGCCACCGGCTCGCAGGTCGGCGGTGTCAGCGGAACCGGGCTCGACGCCAACCAGTTGCAGGGCCTGGTCGCTCTCCTCGGTCAGGGTTCGGCACTCCCGGCGCTCAGCCCGGCGACCCTCACCGACATCCTCGGTGGATTCAACTCCAGCTCCCTCGACCCGGCCGTGATCAGTGAACTGCTGGGCGGCGCGCTCTCGCCCAACCAGGTGATCGCGCTGCTCTCCGGCTCCGCCGACCCGGCCGTCCTGGTCAGCCTCTTCACGGAGATGTTCAGCCAGTTCAGCTCGCTGGCCGGTAGCAGCTTCCCGATGCCGACCGACCCGGCTGCATTCTTCGAGCTCTTCAGCACGGGCCTCGACGCCTTGACCGGCCTGCTCGACCCGAACCAGGTCGGCGCGCTGCTCGGCCTGCTGGCCGGTGCTGCGGGTTCGGGTGGGGGCGCCTTCAACCTCGCCGAACTGCAGGCGCTGATCACCGCGCTGATCCCGGCTCAGTTCGCGAACGCCTTCGACGCCAACGCCCTCTCCGCACTGTTGGCCGGCTTCAACGGTCTCTCCAACGACCCGACGGCCCTGCTCAGCCTGTTGGGCGGACAGTTCTCGGTCGAGCAGATCACGGCGCTGATGTCCGGTAGCGCCAGCCCGGCCGTGGTGGCCGAGCTGATCGGCCAGGTGGTGGCTCAGCTGACCAGCCTCGGCGGCGGCAGCTTCACCTTGCCCGGCCCGATCGACGCCAGCCTGATCACCACGCTGGTCACCACCGTCGTCGGTCTGGTCGAGTCGATCCTCGACGGACTCTTCGGTGATCTGCCGACTCTGCCGATCTGCATCATTCCGATCCCGTTGCTCTGCACCTGAGCGTGCCACGGCAGCAGCCGTGGAAATGACGACGAGCCGCGTTCCCCCTCAGGGACGCGGCTCGTCTTCGTTCGTGTGGCTGGTCAGGCGCCGGGGCGGACGTCGAGCACGACGTCGAACTCCAGCAGTTGTGCGCCCGAGGCGACCGGCTTGCCGTGCTCGCCAGCGTGCGCGGCGCGGGCGTCGCCGTCCCGCCAGGCGGCGAAGGAGTCCTCATCGGTCCACTGCGTGACCACGAAGTAGCGGTCGTCGCCCGCGGTCGGGCGGAGCAGTTGGAAGCCGAGGAAACCGGGTGCGTTCTCGACGCTGCCGGCGCGGGCCGCGAAGCGGCGCTCCAGCTCAGCGTGTGCCTGCGGAGGAACAGAGATGGCGTTGATCTTTACGACGGGCATGCCAGCAGCCTAGCGACCTGTGCCACTCGCGGCTGCCCCCAGCGGCGCGGCCGGTGGCCGCTGGATAGGCTCGGACCATGGGCGATCTCAACATTCCGGCGGCTCCTGCGATCGCAGGAACGACCCACCTGCACTCGGGCAAGGTACGTGACCTGTACCGGGTCGACGTCGGCGAGCACGCGGGCCGCCTGCTGATGGTCGCCAGCGACCGGATCAGTGCCTACGACTACGTGCTGGAGAGCACCATCCCGGACAAGGGCGAGATCCTTACCCGGATGTCGCTGTGGTGGTTCGAGCAACTCGGGGTCGAGAACCACGTGGTCTCCCTCGACGTCCCGGACGCCGTCCGCGGCCGCGCGGTGATCTGTGAATCTCTCGAGATGTTCCCGGTGGAGTGTGTCGCCCGTGGCTACCTGACCGGCTCCGGCCTCGTCGACTACCAGGCCACCGGTGCCGTCTGCGGTGTCGAGCTGCCGCCCGGCCTGATCGACGCCTCCCGGCTGCCCGCGCCGATCTTCACCCCGGCCGCCAAGGCTGCCGTCGGTGACCACGACGAGAACGTCTCCTTCGAGGCGGTGGTCGACGTCGTCGGGACCGAGGTCGCCGAGGCGTTGCGGACCGCGACCCTCGACATCTACGGCCGCGCCGAGGAGATGGCCCGCGAGCGCGGGATCATCCTGGCCGACACCAAGTTCGAGTTCGGTGCGCGCGCCGACGGCACGATCGTGCTCGCCGACGAGGTGCTGACCCCGGACTCCTCGCGCTTCTGGCCGGCCGCGGAGTGGGCGCCCGGTCAGATCCAGGCCTCCTACGACAAGCAGATCGTGCGCAACTGGCTGACCTCTCCGGCCTCGGGTTGGGACAAGGCGTCCGGCGAGGCGCCCCCGACGCTGCCCGACGACGTCGTCGCGTTGACCCGCGCCAAGTACGTCGAGGCCTACGAGACCCTCACCGGTCTGCGTTTCTGAGCCGGGGGCGTCGATGAGCCTTCCGGCGATCCACTTCCGGTGCTCGCCGCAGGCTGCCTTCGACTACCTCAGCGACCCGGCCCGGCGACCGGAGTGGCAGTCCAGCCTGCGCTCGGTGGTGCCGATCTCCGACCCGGTCGACGGCCCCAACGCGGAGTGGGTCGACGTCACCTGGCCGGGGTTGCGGCCGCGGATGTCGACGACGGTCTACGAGCCGGGAGTGCGGTGGGCCGAGGTCGGGCATTGGCGTGGTGTCTCGGCCACCCTGGAGCTCGCCTTCACCCCGCGTGACGGCGGCACCGACGTCACGCCGCGGATGGATCTGACCGGCTCCTCCTGGTGGCGACCGGCGGTCTGGATCGCGGGCCGACTCGCTCCGGGAGCGGTGGCTGCCGATCTACGTCGCGCCGCCACCCTCTGCTCAATGTGAGCTGGCGGCGCCTTCAGCGCTGAATTCCGAGCGCTCAGGTCTCATTGAGCAGCTGGGCTAGGTGCTTCGAGTGCCGCCCGGCGAGGTCGTCGACCTGAGTACGGCAGGAGAACCCGTCAGCGAGCACGATCGCCTGCGGGTGCTGGGCCAGGGCCGGCATCAGCTGCAGGTCGGCGACGGCGACCGAGACGTCGTGGTGGCCACGCTCCACCCCGAAGTTGCCGGCCAGACCGCAGCAGCCGCCGAGGCGGACCACCTCGGCGCCGGTCCGGGCGAGCAGCGCAGCATCCGTCTCCCAGCCCAGGACCGCATGGTGGTGGCAGTGCGGCTGAGCGAGCACCGTCATCCCGGAGAGGATCGGCGGGGTCCAGGACGGCGTGCGGGTCAGCAGCTCCGCCAAGGTGACGACGGCGTCGGCCACCAACTGCGCATCCTTGGTGCCCAGCAGGGCCGGCGCATCGTGGCGTAGCGCCGCGGTGCAGGACGGCTCCAACCCGACGATCGGGGTCCCTGCGCGGGCAGCGGGCAGGAGGAGTTCGACGGTGCGCGCGAGGCGCTTCTTCGCCGCGTCGAGCTGGCCGGTGGTGATCCAGGTCAGCGCACAGCAGGCCTGTTCGTCGGCACTCCGCGGTGCGAACCCGGCCCGGACCAGCACGTCCCGGGTGGCCTGAGCGACCTCGGGAGCGAAGTGGTCGGTGAAGCTGTCGACGAACATCACCACCGGAAGCCCGTCGCGGGCGGGTGGCGGTTCGCTCTGCCGCCAGGTGGTCGGCGCGAACTTCGGAACCGACCGGCGAGCGTCGACGCCGGCCGCCCACAGCGCGAGCCGCCGGGTGAGCCGGGAGCCGGTCAGCGCGTTCGCCAACCGCGGATGGCGAGCGGCGACGTCGGCCCAGCGGGGGAGCCAGCCGAGTGTGTAGTGGGTACGTGGTCGGAGTCTGCGTCGATAGGAGTGGTGCAGCACCTCGGACTTGTAGGTCGCCATGTCGATGCCGGTCGGACAGTCGGAGGCGCAGCCCTTGCAGGACAGGCAGAGATCGAGCGCGTCGTGGACCGCCGGGTCGCGCCAGCCGCCGTCCAGGCCGCCGTCCATCATCTCCTGCAGGACCCGGGCCCGGCCGCGGGTGGAGTCGATCTCGTTGCGGGTCGCCGCGAACGACGGGCACATCACTGTCTCAGAGGCGGGCGTCGTCACGCGACACTTGCCGACCCCGGTACAACGGTGGACCGCGGTGCTGAGGTCGTCGCCGTCAGCGAGGCGCAGGACCTGCCTCCCGGACGGCGCTGGGCGCGGGAGCCGGAGGTCGGCCGTCAGAGCCGCGGGCGCCACCAGAACCCCAGGATTGAGCAGGGCAAGGGGATCGAAGAGTTCCTTGACCGCGCCGAAGAGGGCGATCGCCTCCGCGGAGTACATCCGATCCAGGAGTGCGCTCCGCGCCCGGCCGTCGCCGTGTTCGCCCGACAGCGAGCCGCCGTGCTCGGCGACCAGGTCGGCGGCCGCCTCGGCGAAGGCGGTCACCCGCTGTGCGGCGTCGGGGGCTTCGAGTGGGAAGTCCAAGCGGACATGGACGCAGCCTTCGCCGAAGTGCCCGAACGGCATCGCGGTCAGTTGGTGATCCTCAAGCAGGGCTTGGAATCCGCGGAGGTAGCCGGCCAGGTTCTCCGGCGGAACCGCGGCGTCCTCCCAGCCGGGCCAGGCCGGGTAGCCGGCCGGGCTTCGTCCGGCGAGACCGGCCCCGTCGGCCCGGATCGCCCACAACGCCTTCATCTCCACGGGATCGATGACCGTGCGGTGGTGTCGGGTGGCAGAGTCGCGGGCCAGTCGGGCCGCCCGTGCTTCGAGCTCGGTGGGCGACTCTCCGGCGAGTTCGGCGAAGATCCAGGCCTGGCCGTCGGGGAGTTCGGGCACCGCCCGCCGTGCGCGGACGACGTCGACGATCCGGGAGTCCAAGCCCTCGCAGGCCGTCATCTCGTGGGTCAGCAGGCCGGGCACCGCTTCGGCAGCGGTGACCATCTCCGGATAGCCCAGGACGACCAGCACCCGGTGCCTCGGCTCGGGGATCAGCCGCACGGTGGCCTCGGTGACGACCCCGAGCGTCCCCTCCGAGCCGACGAGCGCGCGGGTGAGGTCACGGCCGTGTTCGGGCAGCAGGTGCTGCAACGCGTACCCGGAGACCTGGCGGGGGAAGCGACCGAACTCGGTACGCAGGACGGAGAGATGGGTGTCGATCAGCTCGCCCAAGGCGAGCCGAGCCGGTGCGAACCCCCGATGCCCGGTGGTCCGCGACGTGATGAGTTCGGCTCCGGTCCCGGTGATCAGACTCAGCGCCTCGACGTTGTCGGCGGTGCGCCCGTAGGCCAACGACCTGCTGCCACAGGCGTCGTTGCCGATCATTCCGCCGATCGTGCACCGGGACGCCGTCGAGGGGTCGGGGCCGAAGCGGAGGCCGAAGGGGGCGGCAGCGCGTTGCAGATCTGCCTGGACCACGCCCGGCTGGACTCGCGCGGTCCGGGCCTGCGTGTCGATCGCGATGATCCGGTCGAGGTGCTTCGAGACGTCGAGCACGATCCCGGGCCCGATCGCGTTGCCGGCGACCGAGGTTCCGGCACCGCGTGGCGTCAACGGCACCCGGTGTTCGCGCGCCACCTCGATCGCGGCTGCGACCTGCTCCGCGTTGCGAGGGAAGGCGATCAGCCGCGGCGGCACCCGATAGAGCGAGGCGTCGCTGGTGTAGGCGGCCCGGCTCGCGGCGTCATCGCGGACGTCGTCGACCCCGGCTCGGCGCAACGCAGCGCGCAGGTCACCCTGCTCGTCCGCCTCCGCCACCTGCTCCGACACGCGGACAGCGTAGTCGCCCCAGCCCCGCTCAATGTGACCTCAGCGCGCGGAAATCCGGGTCTGGACGACCGTGAGGTCACATTGAGGGGTGTGTCGTTTGCCACAGCAGGTTACCGTCTGGTCACCTACTGCCAGCCGTTCGGAGGCCGACGTGCTCAACCTTGCTGTCTTCTTGGAGGATTCCGCCCGCAAGTACCCCGACCGCGATGCGGTGGTACTCGGCGAGACCCGCCTCACCTACGCGCAGGTCAACGCCGGCGCCAACCAGGTCGCGAACTTCCTGGTGAGCAAGGGGATCCAGCCCGGTGACAAGGTGGCGCTGAGCTGCCCGAACCTGCCCTACTTCTCGTTGGTCTACTACGGGATCCTCAAGGCCGGCGCCGTCGTCGTCCCGCTCAACATCCTGCTCAAGGGCCGCGAGGTGGCCTACCACCTGGGCGACTCCGAGGCGAAGGCCTACTTCTGCTTCGAGGGGACGCCGGACCTGGCGATCGGCGCCGAGGGCCACACCGGGTTCGAGCAGACGGACGGCTGCGAGACCTTCGTGGTGATCACCGCCGACCCGACCGCCGCCTCCCCGATCGAGGGCGCGACCACGCTGGGCCAGGCGCTCGCCGGTCAGGCACCGACCTTCGAGACGGTCGCCACCGACGCCGACGACACCGCGGTCATCCTCTACACCTCGGGCACCACCGGTCAGCCCAAGGGCGCGGAGCTGCGGCACAGCAACATGCACTCCAACGCCCTCACCGGGCGCGAGCTCTTCGGCGCCGACGAGGAGAACCCCGACACCTACCTCTGTGTGCTGCCGCTCTTCCACTCGTTCGGCCAGACCGTGATCCAGAACGGTGCCTTCGCCTTCGGCGGCACCGTGGTGATGCTGCCGCGGTTCGAGGCCAACGCCGCGCTCGGCCTGATGCTGCGCGAGAAGGTCACCTTCTTCGGCGGCGTGCCGACCATGTACTGGGGCCTGCTCGGCGCCCTCAACGAGGACGTCGACGTCGCCACCCTGGCCGCCAACCTTCGGGTCGCCGTCGCGGGGGGTTCGGCGCTCCCGGTCGAGGTGCACAAGGAGTTCGAGCGTCGCTTCGGCGTCACCATCCTGGAGGGTTACGGCCTCTCGGAGACCTCCCCGGTGGCCAGCTTCGCGCCGTGGGGCAAGCCGCCGCGGGTCGGCTCGATCGGCGTCCCGATCCCGGACGTCGAGATGAAGCTGATCGACGACGCCTGGAACGAGGTCACCGGCGAGGATGCCGTCGGCGAGATCGCGATCAAGGGTGCGAACGTGATGAAGGGCTACTACCGGCGTCCCGAGGCGACTGCCGAGGCGATCCACGACGGCTGGTTCCGCTCCGGCGACCTGGCCCGCAAGGACGCCGACGGTTACTACTACATCGTCGACCGGGCCAAGGACCTGATCATCCGCGGCGGCTTCAACGTCTACCCGCGGGAGATCGAAGAGGTCCTGGTCACCCACCCGGACGTCTCGTTGGCCGCGGTGATCGGGGTTCCGCACGACTCACACGGCGAAGAGATCAAGGCGTTCGTGATCCTCAACCCGGGCGCCGAGGTGAGTGCCGAGGAGCTGGTCGCCTGGGGCAAGGAGCAGATGGCCAGCTACAAGTACCCGCGTTCGGTGGAGATCGTCAGCGCGCTGCCGATGACCGCCACCGGCAAGATCCTCAAGCGCGAGCTGAGCTGACGCTCGGAGCCTGAGCTGACGCTCGGTGCCCGAACCGAGCTGACGCTCAGGCGAACGGGTCCGGCAGAGCGCCGGGAAGTGCCGCCAACAGGTCGAGGGCCTGTTGGCGGTACTTGTGTTCCACCAGGACCTCATAGCGGGTGGCGACGACCACGCTGACCGAGGAGAAGTCCCGGGTGCCCTTGGTGGAGGCGTAGCCGAGCAGCGCCCAGATCACGCCGAACAGTGCGCCCAGCAGAGCGGTGGAGGCGATGATCGCGAGCGCGCCGCCGTCGCCGAACATCACCAGGATCAAGCCGACGAAGAGGCCGAGCCAGAGGCCCGAGATGACGCCCAGGCCGGCGACCCGCGCGGTGGTGAGGCGGCCGGTGATCCGTTCGACCTGCTTGAGGTCGGTGCCGACGATCATGCAGTTCTGCACCGGGAACCCGTGGTCGGCCAGGTAGTCGACGGCCCGCTGTGCGTCGGCGTAGTGCTGGTGCACAGCCAGCGATTGCGGGAACTCCAGATCAAGTCCGGCGGTGGTGCGACGAGGGGCGGCCATGGCTCCAGAATGCCCCCGCGGTCCAAGCCGGTCCCCGATTCCGGCGTGTGGCTCCCCGCTCGGTAGACTCGGCTGCGGTATTCAGCGCGCTACATGAGGAGTCCCCAGTGGCCCGGGTCGTCGTCGACGTCATGCTCAAGCCCGAAATTCTCGACCCGCAGGGAAAGGCGGTCCAGGGTGCTCTGCCCCGGCTCGGCTTCTCCGGTGTCCTTGACGTACGTCAGGGCAAGCGGTTCGAGCTCGAGATCGAGGGCGAGGTGAACGCCGAGCGTCTCGCGGAGATCGAGCAGATCGCCGGCACGCTGCTCGCCAACCCCGTGATCGAGGACTTCACCGTCCACGTCGAGGACGCCTCGTGAAGGTTGGCGTCGTCACCTTCCCCGGCACCCTCGACGACGTCGACGCGCAGCGCGCCGTCCGGATCGGGGGCAACGAGGCTGTCGCGCTGTGGCACGGCGACCATGACCTCCAGGGCGTCGACGCCGTCGTCCTGCCGGGCGGTTTCTCCTACGGCGACTACCTCCGCTGTGGCGCGATCTCTCGCTTCTCGCCGGTGATGACCGAGGTCATCGCTGCCGCTGAGAAGGGGATGCCGGTCCTCGGCATCTGCAACGGATTTCAGATCCTCTGCGAGTCGCACCTGCTGCCGGGCGCGTTGATCCGCAACGATCACCGCAAGTTCGTCTGCCGCGACCAGAAGCTGCGGATCGAGAACAACCGCACCGCCTGGACCTCCTCCTACGCCGAGAACGCCGAGATCACCGTGGTGCTCAAGAACGGCGAGGGCTCCTTCGTGGCCGATGAGGCCACTTTGGACCTGCTGGAGGGCGAGGGCCGCGTGGTCGCGCGCTACCTCGACGTCAACCCGAACGGTTCGCTGCGCGACATCGCCGGGATCACCAACGAGCGCGGCAACGTGGTCGGCCTGATGCCGCACCCCGAGCACGCGGTCGAAGAGCTCTGCGGTCCGGGCACCGAGGGTTTGGGCTTCTTCACTAGCCTGGTCGAGTCGACCTTCGCCTGATTGAGGACCTTCCCCACCATGAAACCCCAGCGTCTTTTCCGCATCGTCGCCGTGGCGGAAGCCATCACCTGGGCGTTGCTGCTCAGCGGGATGTTCCTCAAGTACGTCACTGAGACCACCGAACTCGGTGTCCGGATCGGCGGCATGCTGCACGGCACGGTGTTCATCGCCTACTGCCTGACCACCCTGGTGGTCGGGATCGACCAGAAGTGGGGCGCCAAGCGGGTCCTGCTGGGCCTCGCTGCCGCTGTCCCGCCGTTCTTCACGGTCTGGTTCGACCTCGCTGCCGAGCGTCGCGGTTGGTTCGGTGCCGAGTGGCGGCTGCGTTCGGCTGAGCCGAGCGGCGCCGTCGAGCGGATCACCCGCTGGCTGGTCACCAAGCCGTTGCAGGGCCTCGTCGCTGCGGTGGTCGCGGTGGCCGCCCTTACCGGCGTCGCGCTGATCGCCGGCCCGCCGGTCGGCTGACCTGGCTCCACTCGCCGTCGAGACGGCATGAGAAAACGCCCCGAGCTGATGCTCGGGGCGTTTCTCGTTGGACGATGCCGTCACGCTGGGATCAGCGGATCTTGCCCTGCTGGAGCAGCCGCCACGCGGCCTTGTTGACGACGCCCGACTGAGGGAGGCCGACCTGCTTCTGCCAGGCCTTGACCTGCTGCTCGGTGCCGGCGTCGAAGACTCCGGTGTAGGTCATCGGGCGGCCGGTCGCGGCGGTCAGGGTCCGCTGCAGCTTGCGGACTGCGACACCGGCGCTGCCCCGCTTGATGGTCGGGTTGTTGCCGATGCTCAGTAGCGAGGTCCACTGCTTGCGGGTGAAGCCGGAGACCGTGTTGAACCCGTTGCGCCGCTGGAAGGCGTTGGCGGCCTGCAGGGTGGTGTTGTCGAAGCGTCCGCTCACCGGGCCGCGGTAGTGCCCCGCCTTGCGGAGCAGGCACTGCAACGCCTTGACGGTGCCGGAGTTGGCGTTCACGCGCACCACCGGGTAGCGGCTCAGGTTCGCCTGCACCCGCTCCTTGCACATCACGCCGCCGGGGGTGCCGGTGCTGCCCTTGCCCAGGCTCATGAAGTTGCTGTCGATGTTGATCGTGACGCCGCCCCAGGTCTCGTTGTGCCCGCCGCGGTACTGCTTGACCCGGCCGTGCGGCATCCAGCCGTCGGTGCGCAGGTAGCCGGGTGACTCGAGGTTGGCGACGCCGTCCCAGCGGGCCACCCAGAGGCGGTCGGGGAGCGTGTACTTTCCGGGCTCCTTGACGCGCGCGTCGTCGAGCAGCTTGATCCCGGAGCCGGCGCTGGAGTAGACCCCGGAGACGTAGCCGAGCGACTTGATCGTCTTGTTGTAGTCGGAGAGGAACCACATCGCGGACTCGCGGCAGACCTTCTTGGTGCTGTCGAAACCTTCGAGGTCGTACCAGAGGGTGCTGCCGGCGTCGATGCCGAGCTTCTGGGCGGCGGCGACGGCCTTGGCGGCCTCGGCCCGGGCCTGCTTGCGGGCCGCGGCGTAGGTGTTGGCGCTGCTCGCCGCGATCACCTTGTCGTCCTTGTACCGCGGGAAGCGGCTCAGGCAGTTGGCCTGCGGGCCGAGGGTGATCGGCAGCAGCTTCCAGCCGTTGGCGATCTGCTTCTTGACCCAGGTCGCGGTCAGGTTCGGCTGCGAGCGGCAGGCTCGCGAGTCGCCGGAGATGTAGATGCCGACGCCGGCGAACGGCGAGTGCTCCATCCAGGCGTCCATCTTGGCCTGGGTGGGGGTGAGGCACTGGTCGAACGCGTAGCCGGTGAAGTTGCCCGGCGTGACCTGGTCGGCGTGGGCGGCCGGCGCGGTCAGGGTGGCGCTGGCGACCAGGCCTGCGACGGCGGTAGCAAGGGTGCCGCGCACGGCGGCGCGGTTTCGGGGAAGGCGGCGCATGCGGATTCTCCAAAAGGGGGAAATGTGCAATCACTCTAACCCCATAATTCACATGAGTAACACCGCGAGAACTAATTACAAGCCTGTAATTAAATGCGGAAAGTTGGCCGGAGAATTAATTACACATATGTAATTCGGAGGTGTTTCTGGTCGCACCGGAGCGCAGGTCCAGCCTGCCTGCGGCCCGGCGCGCCGCTGACGGTAGATTTCGCCCTGTGCAGAAGAGCCAGCTGGACACCGTCGCCGTCGCCACTCAGGACCCCACTCGCGAGCAGCCTTGGGCTGACCTCGGCCTCAAGGCCGACGAGTACGCCAAGATCCGCGAGATCCTTGGTCGTCGCCCCACCTCCTCGGAGTTGGCGATGTACTCGGTGATGTGGAGTGAGCACTGCTCCTACAAGTCCACCAAGGTCCACCTCAAGCAGTTCAGCGAGATCCCGCAGGAGACCAAGGCCGGCAAGATGCTGGCCGGTATCGGCGAGAACGCCGGCGTGATCGACATCGGCCACGGCTACGCCGTCACCTTCAAGGTCGAGTCGCACAACCACCCCTCCTTCGTCGAGCCCTACCAGGGCGCCGCGACCGGCATCGGCGGCATCGTCCGCGACATCCTGGCGATGGGTGCCCGCCCGGTCGCCGTCGTCGACCCGCTCCGCTTCGGCCCGCTCGACGCCGACGACACGCACCGGGTGCTGCCCGGCATCGTGGCCGGTGTCGGTGGCTACGGAAACTGCCTCGGCCTGCCCAACATCGGTGGCGAGGCCGTCTTCGACACCACCTACCTCGGCAACCCGCTGGTCAACGCCGGCGCGATCGGCGTCCTGCGCCACGAGGACCTGCACCTGGCCAACGCCTCGGGCACCGGCAACAAGGTGATTCTCTACGGCGCCCGCACCGGTGGCGACGGCATCGGCGGCGTCTCGGTGCTCGCCTCGGAGACCTTCGACGAGGGCGGCCCCGCGAAGCGTCCCAGCGTCCAGGTCGGCGACCCGTTCATGGAGAAGTTGCTCATCGAGTGCACCCTCGAGATCTTCGCCGCCAAGCTCGTCGCCGGCATCCAGGACCTCGGCGGTGCCGGGCTCTCCTGCGCCACCTCCGAGCTGGCCAGCGCCGGTGACGGCGGTATGCACGTCGAGCTGGACCTGGTTCCGCTGCGCGACTCCTCGCTCGCTCCCGAAGAGATCCTGATGAGCGAGTCCCAGGAGCGGATGATGGCGGTGGTGACGCCGGAGAACGTCGAGGCGTTCATGACCATCTGTCGCAAGTGGGACGTCGAGGCAGTCGTGATCGGTGAGGTCACCGACACCGGCCGTCTGGAGATCGACTGGCACGGCGAGCGCGTCGTCGACGTGCCGCCGCGTTCCGTTGCCCACGACGGCCCTGTCTACGAGCGCCCCTACGCGCGCCCCGAGTGGCAGGACGCCCTGCAGGCCGACGGCGCCGAGAAGCTGGCCCGCCCGGTCGGCGGCGACGCGCTCAAGGAGACCCTGCTCCAGATGGTCGCCAGCCCGAACCTCTGCGACAAGTCCTGGATCACCGACCAGTACGACCGCTACGTCCGCGGCAACACCGTGCTCGCGCAGCCGGAGAACTCCGGGATGATCCGCGTCGACGAGGAGACCAACCTCGGCGTCGCGATCTCCACCGACTGCAACGGCCGCTTCGCCAAGCTCGACCCGTACACCGGCGCTCAGTTGGCGCTGGCCGAGTCGTACCGCAACGTCGCGACCGGTGGCGCCACCCCGCTCGCCGTCTCCGACTGCCTGAACTTCGGTTCGCCCGAGGACCCGTCGGTGATGTGGCAGTTCGCTGAGGCCTGCCGTGGTCTCAAGGACGCCTGCCTCGAGCTCGGTGTGCCGGTGACCGGCGGCAACGTCAGCCTCTACAACCAGACCGGTGAGACCGCGATCCTGCCGACCCCCGTGGTCGCGGTGCTCGGTGTCATCCAGGACGTCTCGCAGCGCACCCCGGCCGGTTTCCAGGCCGAGGGCGAGCGGGTCTACCTGCTCGGCGAGACCCGTGAGGAGCTCTCCGGCTCCGAGTGGGCGAACGTCGTCCACAACCACCTCGGCGGCCTTCCGCCGAAGCTCGACCTGGCTGCCGAGCAGGCGCTGGCCGAGTTCCTGGTCGACGGCGTCGGCACGCTCACCTCGGCGCACGACCTCTCCGACGGTGGTCTCGCACAGACCCTCGCCGAGTCCGCGTTCCGCAACGGCATCGGCGTCTCGGTGGCGCTCGAGGGCGTCCACGCCGACCCGTTCGTGGCGCTCTTCGCCGAGTCGACCGCGCGCGTGCTGGTCACCGTCGCGGACGGCGACGCCGAGGACCTGACGGCCCTGGCCGCCAAGCACGGTGTGCCGCTGGCCGAGCTGGGTCGCACCGGCGGCACCGAGATCGCCGTCGAGGGTCAGTTCACCCTCGGCGTCGAGGAGGCGCGGGCCGCTTGGGCGGCGACGCTGCCGGCCGCGCTGGGCTGAGTTCCGTTTCGTAGGCTCCCCTGTCGGGGATGATGGCTGAAGTCCGTCATCTCGGCAGGGGAGCTTTCGTATGCGTAGACGTGCCCTAGCAGCGGCGATCCTGATCCTGCTGACTCCGCTCAGTGCCTGTTCCGACGACGACGAACCCGATCACGCCGCGCAGTGGTCGGTGGCGGGCGAACTCCGCGAACTGCCACGAAGCGTTGCCGAGTCCGGCCTGTGGGTGGTGACCGCCGACCTCGACGGCGCCCTACGGACCGCGAAGCTCACCCGCACCGGAGACGACCTGCAGTGGCTTGCGGCGGTTGGCGGCATGCCGGTCGACGGCAAGGTCACGCCGATCTTCGTGCCGATCGGCTCTGGCTTCAACGTGGAGTACGCCGCGAGCGGTGACTTCGCGGCGCAGGCGGGTTGGTCGCTCCAGGACGTGGACAGCTTCGTCGAAGGTGGTCGCCCGCCGTCGGTGCTGACGGTCGCTCGTGGCGACTTCGACAAGGACACCTTGAACAAGGATCTGGTCGAGGTCGGCGACGGCATCGTCTCCAACAGCACCGCGCCGGACGGGCAGACCGACCTGAAGAACACCAACGGGTTCAGCCCGCTGGGTCAGCCGATCCGGCTCAGCGAGGAGGGCGGCCGGATCGCGCTCAGCAGCTCCACGCCTCTGGTGCAGGCGTGGCGGGAGCAGACCGAGACCCTCGCCGAGGACGAGCGGGCGGTCGCGCTGGCGAGGGCGCTCGACGACGAGGAGGTGCTCTCGGCGGT
The DNA here is from genome assembly GCF_047308515.1 of Nocardioides sp. Bht2. Taxonomy (NCBI): domain Bacteria; kingdom Bacillati; phylum Actinomycetota; class Actinomycetes; order Propionibacteriales; family Nocardioidaceae; genus Nocardioides; species Nocardioides sp. Bht2. Next base: position 66,112 of record NZ_JBLBWI010000013.1, on the reverse strand, counting down.
GCTCAGCCAGCCGGTCGGCCTCGCCGGGCTCGGCGGCAAGCAGCTCAGCCCCGGGACGCCGGGCCCGATCCAGCAGGCCTTCGACGGGGTCGGGATCGGGTGGGGGACCGATGACGGCGTGGCCGAGATCCACGTCGTCTACCACTTCGCGGGCCCCGGTGAGGCCGAGGCGGCAGCCGAGCCGCTGGCGACGTTGTGGCGCGAGGGTGTCTCGGTGCGCGACGGCCGCCCGTTCGCCGAGCGGGTCGCGGTGGACGACGTCGAGGTGGAGGATGGCGTGGTGCGGATCGAGTTGGGTCTCCAGGCCGACAGTGCTCCCCAGGTGGTCTACCAGATGCTGCTCTCCGGCGAGCCTGTCTTCGCGGCCCGGTGAGTGGTGCGATGACGCAGAAGATCGCCTACGGCGCCGATCCGGCGCAGTTCGCCGAATGGACGCCGGTGAGCCGGGCGCGGGGTGTCGTCGTGGTGATCCACGGCGGCTATTGGCGCGCCGCCTACGATCTGGCACTCGGTCGGCCGCTGGCACGAGACCTGGTTGCTCGCGGGTGGTCCGTGCTGAACCTCGAGTACCGGCGGGTCGGCAACGGCGGCGGGTTCCCGGAGACCTTCGACGACGTCGCGGCCGCCATCGACCTGCTTGCCGAGCTTCCCGAGGTGGATCCGGCCGGGCCGGTGGTGGCGCTCGGGCATTCGGCAGGCGGTCACCTGGCGGCTTGGGCGGCGGCGCGCGGTCGGTTCGGTTGGCCGGAGCGGGTAGCGGTGACCGCGGTGCTGAGCCAAGCCGGCCTGTTGGATCTCGGTGAGGCCGCCCGTGCCGGGCTCAGTGGGGGCGCGGTCGAGGAGTTGCTGGGCGAGCAGCCGATCGATGCCCGGGTCGACCCGGTGCAGCAGGTGCCGCTGGGGGTGCCGATCTGGTGCGTCCACGCCCGCGACGACGTCGACGTACCGTTCGATCAGGCGCAGCGTTATGTGGCCGCGGCGAAGGCCGCCGCGGCGCGGGCCGAACTGGTCGAGGTGGACGGTGGCCACTTCGACCTGATCGACCCGTGCTCATCGGCGTGGGCTGCGGTGATCCAGGTGCTGGAGAACGCGGCTGCCCCGGACTAGGCGGCGGCTCCCAGGCCGGCACCTCGGATCCGGAGGGGGCAGGCGGTGGGGCTGTTCTCGATCCGCTGGCGCAGCTTCTGGTTGACCGCCGTCAGCAGCCGCGAGACGTGCATCTGGGTGACGCCCAACTGCCGGCCGATCTCGGCCTGGGTCTGTTCTTCGAAGAAGCGGAGGTAGATCAGCCTTTTCTCGCGTTCGTTCAGCTGCCGCAGCGCGTTGGCGAGCAGGACCCGGGCCTCCGCGGCGCTCTGCTCGTCGACATCACTGGCGATCCGGTCGCCGATCGCGCCGCCGTCGGTGAAGGGCTGGTCGAGTGAGGCGGGCTGGAAGCAACCCTCGGTGGCCAGTGCGCTGTGGTACTCCGCCACACTGACATCGAGTGCCGCCGCCACCTCGTCGGTGTCGGGGTCACGGCCCAGGTCGTGGGTCAACTGGTCGGTGGTAGCCCGGATCCGCTGCTGGAGCTCCTGGATCCCGCGCGGTGGCCGGACCACCCAGCCGTGATCGCGGAAGTAGCGGCGCAGTTCGCCCCGGATCGTTGGTACCGCGAAGGTGAGCAGGTCCTTCTGTCGCGCCGGGTCGAACCGGTGGACAGCTTTGACCAGCCCCTCGTAGGCGGTCTGACGAAGGTCGTCGGCTGAGATTCCTCGTTCGCTGTAGCGGTGCGCGATCGACTCGGCAACACAGCGATTGAGCAGAATGACTTCGTCCAGCAACCTGGTGCGTTCCTCCGCAGAGGCACAGCTGGCTTTGTCGAAGAGCTCGGCCGTTCTGGCCATCCGGTCAGTTCGTGTGAGTTCGTGGGCATGATTGAAGCCGGTGATTTCGGTCATGACAGGACCGTCCTCTGGTGATTGCGGGCTGCCTCGCCGTTGGCTCCAGCGAGTGCGTGCACAGGCGAGCCTTTGATGGAGCTCACCCGAATGCGCTTCCACCTACGACCTTACCCACAAATGAGGATCAGGCAACAGGCGATCGCCCGCGGTGGCGATGAGTGAAGGTCGGATGAGTGGGTACTGCTGCTGCCCGAGTTCCGGTGAAAGGAAGGCCCAGGTGACCAACGAGCTGGCGTATGACGAGCACTCGGTGAGTGGGGGAGTCGAGGGGACCTACCCCGTGCAGCAAGTGCTGTTCGGAGGGTTGGCGATCCAGTTCGATGACCGGGTGCTGGAACCGCGCCAGTGGACCACCCATCAATCTTTCTGGGCGGCCCAACTCATGGTTGGCGCCCCAGCCGGTCCGGTCCTCGAATTGTGCGCGGGTGCAGGCCAGATCGGTCTGCTGGCGCTCACCCTGAGCGATCGGGCCGGTGTCCTGGTGGACGCCGACCCGATCGCCTGCGGATATGCCCGCGGCAATACCGAGCGAGCCCAGATGGCCGATCGGGTCGAGGTCAGGAACGCCCGCGCGGAGCAGGCGTTGACCCCCGCCGACCGGTTCGCGGTGGCGATCATCGATCCGCCGTGGGTACCCAGTAGCGGCACCGACCGGTTCCCCGCCGACCCGCTGTTCGCGATCGACGGTGGCCCGGCTGGACTCGACGTCGCCGCGGAGTGCCTTCGGGCGGTGAACGCCCACCTCCTGCCAGGCGGATCGGTGTTGATCCAGCTCGGCACCGCGGAGCAGCTGACGCAGCTCCTCGCCGACGTCGAGGACGACGCTGTGTGGCAGGTGCAGCGGGTCTGGCGACAGGACCAGGGCCGCGGCGTCGTCGCGCACCTCCAGCGACACCAGAACCTGGCTTAGCGGAACCGGAAGGAGTACGCGTGTTCTTGCCACAGAGCCGAGGGCCGGTCAGCGCCTGGGTCCGGCGCAGGATGCTGGGCCTCGGTGCGGACCAGCTCCCAGAACCACCGGAGCCCGAGGGGCTCCTCGATGACGACGACGTCCAGCTCGCGCTGTGGATGATGTACGAGATGCACTACGTCGGCTTCGACGAGGTGGACCCGGCACTTGAGTGGGACCTCGAACTGCTGGCGATGCGCCAGTTGCTGGAGGCGCCTTTCGAGTTGGCCCTGCGCGGGCTGGTCGCCAGTGTCGGGGTCGGCACCGTGGGCGCCCGTCCATCACAGATCGTGGATGCGCTACGGCAGGTGATCGACGACGCTCCGGACGCGGGTCTCGCCCGCCACCTACAGCGGCGGGCGACCGCTGACCAGTTCGCCGATTTCTTGCGCCAACGCAGCATCTATCACCTCAAGGAGGCCGACGCCCACAGCTTCGTGCTCCCGCGGCTGCGCGGCAGCGTCAAGGTGGCGCTGGCCGAGGTGCAGTACGACGAGTATGGCGCCGGCCGGGCGGAGCGGCTGCATCAGGATCTCTTCGCGTCGGCGATGGTCGCCTGCGGCCTCGACGCCCGGTACGGGCGTTATCTCGACGACGCCGATGCTGCGACTCTGGCCGCTAGCAACGCCCTGAGTTTCGCTTGTCTGCACCGTCGGAACCGGGCGATCGCGGCGGGCCACCTGGCTGCATTCGAGGCGACCAGCAGTCTGCCGTGCCGCCGGATCTGTCAGGGCGTGGAGCGGCTCGGGCTACCGCGCGAGGTCTTCGACTACTACGACGAACACGTCGAGGCCGACGCGGTCCATGAGCAGATCGCGTTGACCGACCTCTGTGGCGGGCTGGTCGCGGACGAGCCGGAGTTGGCGGGGGACGTGCTGTTCGGCGCGCAACTCGCCTTGTACCTGGGCGCACGGGCCGACCGAGCCCTGCTCAAGCGGTGGTCGACCTCGGCGGCGTCGCCGGCGGCGACGAACGGTGCTGGGCAGGAGGTGGCATGAGCGAGCAGGAGGTGCGGACGCGCGCCTGCCCGGACGGGCCCCTCCTGGTGCGAGGCGCGACCGAATGGCCGGGGCCGGACGGCGAAGCCGTCGCGGTGACCCGGCCGGTGGTGGCGGTCTGCCGCTGCGAGCGGTCGCAGCGGTTGCCGTGGTGCGACGGGACCCATAGGTTTCTGGCCCCTGGCGCCGCCGTCAGGCAGGGGTGAGCGGCTCGTGTCCGTTGGTGATCGTCGGGGTGACGGGTTCGGGGAGGTCGCGGCTGTCCACCACCATCTGGGCTACGTCGCGCAGCTTGATGTTGGTCTCGCTGGAGTAGCGCCGCATCACCTCGAACGACCGGTCCAGGCTGAGTCCGTAGCGTTGCATCAGGATGCCCTGGGCGACCCCGATCAGTTGTCGCGAGTGGATCGCGGTCTCCAGGCCGTCGATCTTCTGTGCTGCGGCCAGAGCGCTGGCAGCGTGGGTGGCGAAGAGCAGAGCCCGGTCCAGATCGTCGCGGGTGAAGGTGCCGATCCGGGCGTCGTAGAGGTTCAGTGCACCCAGCACGGAGCTGCCGTCCCCACGCTGTGGGGCGATCAGCTGGACGCTGAGCAGGGAACGGATCCCGAGCTGGGCTGCCCCGGCGCCCCACTGCGGCCAGCGCGGGTCGAGGGCGGTGTCACGGACCAGGAAGGCACCGAGGTCCTGACGCGGCTCGAGGCAGGGCCCTTCGCCCACTTCGAGCTGGAGTGCGTCGCAGGCGGCGACGACGTCATGCGAGGCGACGACGGTCTCCAAGCGGCCGCGTCGGCGGCGCAGGGTGACGCCGCAGTGGTGGGCTGCCGGGACCAGCTCGAGCGCCTGCTCGCAGATCCGCTCGATGGTCAGAGCCTCGGTCGGTTCGGCGTGGAGCTGCTCGCTGAGCGCCGCGAAGTAGGCCGCATGGTTGGGCGGCGACGGTTCTCTGGTCATCGGGAAGTCCGGTGAGCGGTGGCACGGAAGGCCGAGGGCAATCGGTTCTCCTTGGGCGAGCACGAGAGGGGAAGTTGCTACTGGCAATCACGATAGTCAGCCCCGCAATGGGGCGCCGATCAGGTTCCGCGTAGTGGTCGTCCCTTTCCTGCTTTCTGGGTATCGAAAGCAGCACGGCATGTCTTCACCGCCACCGGGTACCGCGCCCGGACCGGGCCGTACGGCTGCGGCTGAAGAGGCGAGATCAGGAAGGCAGGAACGATGACCAGATTCGGCTACTTCCTCCTGTGCGAGGAGCACGGGCCGCGAGCGTTGGTCGAGCAGGCCACCCTTGCCGAACAGGCAGGCTTCGATGCGCTGTGGATCAGCGACCACTTCCATCCCTGGAACCACGCCCAGGGCGAAAGCCCCTTCGTCTGGAGCGTGATCGGCGCCATCGCTCAGGCGTGCGACCTACCGGTGACGACGGCGGTGACCTGCCCGACGGTGCGGACCCATCCGGCGATCGTCGCGCAGGCGGCCGCGACCAGTGCTGTCATGCTCGGCGACAGGTTCGTACTCGGCGTCGGCACAGGCGAGGCGCTGAACGAGCACATCACCGGTGAGCCCTGGCCACCGGCCGCGATCCGCCTGGAGATGCTCCGCGAAGCGGTCGAGGTGATCCGCCGGCTCTGGACCGGAGAGGTGGTGACGCACCGCGGCACGTACTTCCAGCTCGACCAGGCGCAGATCTACACCACCCCGACGTCGCCACCGCCGGTCTACGTCTCGGGTTTCGGCCCGGATTCGATCCGGGCCGCCGCGGAGATCGGCGACGGCTACATCACCACCTCGCCCGACCCGGAACCGCTGGCCCGGTTCCGCGAGCTCTCCTCAGGCCCGGCGCAGGCGGGGACGAAGGTGTGTTGGGCTCCCACGGCTGACGAGGGCGTAGAGATCGCGCACCGGCTGTGGGGCACCAGCGGGGTGCCCGGCGAGTTGGCTCAGGTGCTTCCGACGCCGCAGCACTTCGAGCAGGCCGGCGAACTGGTCACCACCGAACAGACCCGGAAGGCAGTCACCTGCGGCAACGACGTCGACGCCCATGTGGCGAAACTCCAGGAGTTCGTCGACGCCGGGTTCGACGAGGTCTACGTCGCCAACATCGGGCCGCACTACCGGGAGATGATCGCCGCCTACGGCGAGCAGGTGCTGCCGCGCCTGCGCGCTGGTTGATCGGCGCGCAGGTCGCGTGGCTCAGCGGCGTCGGCCTACAGAATGAGGACGGCGACGATGATCATGATCGCCAGCGCCGCCACGATCAGAGCGACGAGTGCGCCCACCCGTGCCGGCGCCTTGCTGACCCCGGTGGGGTCCTGGCCGCCGCCTTCGGGGGAGTGGTCCTCGGGATGCATGTCATGAGGTTGGGTCATGTGGATGCGGTACCCCTGTTGGGCGCCCGCCATGCATGAAGGCTCGCCGGCTCGGGTACCGAAGGGTGCCATCGACGAGAGGAGCCACGATGCCTGCCAAGGACCACGGACCCAGCATCAAGGACGACGAGCTCTACGAGGAGTTGCGCGAGGACGGCGCCAGCAAGGAGAAGGCGGCACGGATCGCCAACCAGGCGGCGGCGACGTCACGTTCGGCGGTGGGGCGCAAGGGCGGCGAGGCGGAACCGTACGACGAATGGACGGTCGAGGAGCTGCACCACCGAGCTGCGGAGCTGGAGATCGAGGGTCGGTCGAGCATGAACAAGGCGGAGCTGATCGACGCGCTCCGTAACCACTGACCACCCCCGCACCACAGACGCCCCGGTGTTCGGGGCCGGGGCGCCTGTGGTGCAGGGGTTCTTCTGCTACGAGCGATTCATCGTCCGGACGCCGACCACCAGGCCGAACGCGGCGACGACGGCGCCACCGGCGAATCCGGCCGCGATGACGTCGGCGTTCCAGACCCCGGAGAAGAGCTCACGCTCCGCCTCGACCACATAGGTGAGCGGGTTGAGGTCGGAGATGAAACGGAGCCAGCCGGGGGCGCCGTCGAGGGGGAGCAGGATGCCGGCCAGCAGCAGGATCGGGAAGACCAACGTCTGCTGCACCGTCCAGAAGAGCCACTCCTGACCTTCGGAGATCAGCGCCAGGGCGAAGGAGAGCGCCCCGCCACCGACGCAGAAGAGCGCCAGCATCGCCATCCCGACCAGCACGCCGCCCAGGTGCAGGTCGAAGCTGAACGGGGTGACCACGATCAGGATGATCGCGGTCTGCATCAGCAGCGGAACGACCTCCTTGAAAGCTCGTCCGACCAGCAGTGAGGAACGGCTCAGCGGGGAGACCAGCATCCGTTCGTGGGAGCCGGAGATGATCTCGGCCGAGAGGTTCGCGCCGGTGAACGAGGCGCCCATCAGGCAGGTCATCGCGACGATCCCGGGGACGAACCACTGCAACGCGGAACCGTCCGGGGTGTCGGGCAACAGCGGCGCGAAGAGACCGAGGAAGACCAGCGGCTGGACCATCGCGAAGAGCACCGAGGCGGGTTCGCGGAGGACCGGCTTGAGTTCGCGCGTCATCACGTTCCAGGTGTCGGCCCAGAAGCCGCTGACGGGGGTGTCACGCACAGTGACCTGCGGGGTGATCGTGGTGGTACTCATGCTGCTGCTCCTTCGATGCTGACCGGGCTGGTGGTCTCGTTGGCCTCCCGCAGGCTGCGTCCGGTGAGGTCGAGGAAGACGTCGTCGAGAGTGGGGCGGGCGACTTCGACGCTCCGGGCGGGGACGCCGTCGGCCTGGAGGTCGGCGAGGAGTGCCGGTGCGGCGCGGTGCGCGTCGGTGGCCCGCAGTTGGACCGTGTCCTGCTCCTGGCTCACCTGGGCACCGGGCAGGCGCTGCGCCCGGGTCGCGGCCCGCGCAGCGTCGTGGGCGGTCGCGAACCGCAGGGTGACGTGGTCCCCGAGCCGGGACTTGAGTCGGCTCGCGCTGTCGTCGGCGATCACCAGGCCGTGGTCGATCACCACCACCCGTTCGGCGAGCGCGTCGGCCTCCTCGAGGTAGTGGGTGGTGAGCACGATGGTGGAGCCGGTCTGCTCGTGCAGCCGCTCGACCAGACCCTGGAGGTTGGCCCGGTTCTGCGGGTCGAGCCCGGTCGAGGGTTCGTCGAGGAAGAGCACCCGGGGTAGGTGGACCAGGCCCATCGCGATGTCGAGTCGGCGGCGCTGTCCGCCGGAGAGGGTGCTCACCTTGCGGTCGGCGACGGCGGTCAGGTCGAGGTCGTCGATGAGCTCCGCGGCACGGGCGTGCGCGGCGCGCCTGTTGAGGCCGTGCGCCCGGCCCTGGCTGATCAGTTCGTCGCGACCGCGTTGCTGGTGTCCGGCACCGTTCCCCTGGCCGACGTAACCGATCGCCCGGCGGACGTCGCGCCGTCCGGTGACGATGTCGTGGCCGGCCACAGTGGCGGTGCCGGCGGTCGGTGCCAGCAGGGTGGTCAGCATCCGCAGAGTGGTGGACTTCCCGGCGCCGTTCGGGCCGAGGAAGGCGACGAGTTCGCCCTGAGTGATCTCCAGATCGAGGCCGCGCACGGCTTCGACCGTCTGCTTGCGGGTGGTGAAGTGCCGGGTCAGTCCGCGGGTCACGATCACCGGTTCGGAGCTCTGAGAAGTGGTCATGAGAGAACTCCATCGTGGCTTGCGGTCACTTTCTGACCGCAATTCGATCTAGGTTGGATCTATGGCCAACACCAGTGCTCGGATGCTGCGCCTGCTCTCCTTGCTGCAGACGCACCGCTATTGGGCCGGCGCCGAACTCGCCGACCGGCTCGAGGTCAGCCCGCGCACGCTGCGCCGCGACGTCGACCGGTTGCGTGACCTCGGGTATCCGGTCGACGCCGTCCGCGGGGTCGCGGGCGGGTACCAGCTGCAGGCCGGTGGCCAGTTGCCGCCGCTCCTGTTGGAGGACGAGGAGGCGGTGGCGATCGCCGTCGGGCTGCGGAGTGCGGCGGCCGGCGCGATCGAAGGTCTGAACGACTCGTCCCTGCAGGCGTTGACCAAACTGGTCAGCCTGATGCCGCCGCGGCTGCGGCGCCGGATCGATGCGGTGCAGAGCCAGACCCTGCCGGCGCCGGGCTTCGGGCCGTCGGTGGATGCCAGCGCGTTGATCCTGCTCGCCCAGGGCTGCCGGGACGACGAGACGCTTCGCTTCGGCTATACCGCCAACAGCGGCGAGACGAGCCAGCGCCATGTGGAGCCGCACCGGTTGGTGAGTATCGGACAGCGGTGGTACCTGGTGGCCTGGTGTCGTGAACGCCATGCCTGGCGCAGTTTCCGGGTCGACCGGGTCAGCGCGCCCGCCTTGACCGGCGCCCGGTTCCGGCAGCGTGAGCTGCCCGCCAGCGATGCTCTCGAGTTCGTCCGGGCCGGGATCCGTTCGATCCCGGCCCGCCACGAGATCCGGGTCCGGTTCCGAGGCGGAGCCGAGCAGGTCCGGGCGGCGGCCGGCCGTTGGGGTGTCGTCGAGGAGCAGGGGGACGAGGTGATCCTGACGATGAACGCCCCCGACCTCTTCTGGCCCCTCGGCATCCTCGCCTCGGTCGATCTCGACTTCGCCGTCGAGCATCCGCGCGAGCTCGCCGACGCCGTCGCGCAGGTCGCGGGGCGCTTCGCTCGCTCAAGGTGATCGAGTTGTCCCGGTGATCGAGTTGTCCCGGTGATCGGGTTGTCCCGGTGATCGAGCCGTCCCGGTGATCGAGCTTGTCGAGATCACCCTCCGTGGTCTCGACAAGCTCGACCAACGAAACCAGCTCGACCAACGAAACCAGCTCGACCGACGAAACCAGCTCGACCAACGAAACCAGCTCGACCAACGAAACAGCAAGCTTGGCCTGCCGCCGTCAGGTCACATCGAGCGGCATAGCATCGGTCGGTGCAGAAGCTTCGACTCGTCCGGACCGAAGTGCTTGCGGGTCTCGTGGTCGCCCTGGCCCTGATCCCCGAAGCGCTCTCGTTCTCGGTGCTGGCCGGCGTCGATCCGCGGGTGGGGCTCTTCACCAGCTTCACGATGGCGGTGACGGCGGGCCTCCTCGGTGGGCGTCCGGCGATGGTCTCCGGTGCCGCGGGAGCGACCGCGCTGGTGATCGCGCCCTTGGTCGCCTCGCACGGCATGCAGTACCTGATCGCCACCGTGCTGCTGGCCGGAGCGATGCAGCTCGCCCTCGGCCTGTTGGGGATCGGGAAGCTGATGCGGTTCATCCCGCGCTCGGTGATGGTCGGCTTCGTCAACTCGCTCTGCATCCTGATCTTCGCCGCCCAGGTGCCGCACCTGGTCGAGCACGGCGTGACGACGGCCGCGATCGCTGCGCTCGGCATCGCGCTGATGGTGCTGGTGCCCCGGTTGACCCGCGTCGTTCCGGCGCCGCTGGTCACCGTCGTCGGGCTGGCGGTGCTGGTCTGGGCGACCGGCGCCGCGGTGCCGCAGCTCTCCGGCGAGGGTGAACTGCCCGACAGCCTGCCCGGCCTGATGCTCCCCGATGTGCCGCTGACGGCCGAGACGCTGAAGATCATCGCGCCCTATGCGCTGGCGGTGGCACTGGTCGGGCTGATGGAGTCGCTGCTGACCGCCAAGCTGGTCGACGACCTCACCGACACCCGTTCTTCGAAGACCCGGGAGGCGCTCGGCCAGGGCGGCGCCAACCTGGTCACCGGACTCTTCGGCGGTATGGGCGGCTGCGCGATGATCGGCCAGACGATGGTCAACGTGAAGGAAGCCGGGGCTCGGACCCGGATCTCCTCGGTGATGGCCGGTGTCTGGCTGCTGCTTCTGGTGGTCGGCCTCGGCGAGACCGTGGGCCGGATTCCGATGGCGGCGCTGGCCGCGGTGATGGTGGTGGTCTCCGTGACCACCTTCGACTGGCGCAGCATCGCGCCGTCCACCCTGCGCCGGATGCCCCGTTCGGAGACCGCCGTGATGCTGGTGACGGTGGCCGTCGTGGTGGCCACCGAGAACCTCGCGATCGGCGTCATCGCTGGCGTGATCGTGGCGCTGATGCTCTTCGCCCGCCGGGTGGCACACCTCGCCGGGCTGGCCCGGCACGTCGACGACGATCAGGTGGTCTACCGGGTGACCGGCGAGCTCTTCTTCGCCTCCAGCAACGACCTCTACAGCCAGTTCTCCTACACCGCGGACCCCGACCGGGTGGTGATCGACCTCAGCGACGCCCACGTCTGGGACGCCTCCACCGTCGCCGTCCTGGACTCGATCGAGGCCAAGTACGCGCGCCTCGGCAAGCAGGTCGAGATCCGCGGGTTGAACGACGCCAGCGCCGGGATGCACCGACGGCTCAGCGGCCAGCTCGGCGTCGACTAGCTCAATCGGCGTCGCACTAGCTCAATGTGACCTCAGCGTCGGGAATTCGGTCCGAAGTGCGCCGTCAGGTCACATTGAGCGTCAGCAATCGCAGGCGGTGGCCAGGACGGTTCCGTCGGCGTCCAGGTAGTCGAAGGTCAGGCCGCTCAACGCCTTGGTGGTTGTCTCGGGGTAGTTGCCCGCCGGCCAGCTGACGCCGTCCAGCGCCGCGGCGAATCCACCGGTCTTGGGATCGACGGGGATCGTCAGGTCGATCCGATCCTCGGTCCAGGCCAGGGTGCCGTGCATCCGCACCTCGGTGGCGCCGGTCTTGGTGACGCCGTAGGCCACCGGGTACCAGGGCGCGGTCCGCCACCCGGGCTCACCCGGCGCGGCCGCGCCCTCGCGGACCACCCAGACCCTGCCGGCGGAGTCGGCGGAGAGGTCACCGGTCCCACAGCCGGTACTGCCGTTCCACATCTGATTGCGTGGGGTGCCCGGTCGGGTGTGGGAGATGGCCATGCAGGACCGGTCGCCCTCGGCCTGCCAGATCACGAACCCGGTCCCGTCGGTCAGCGTCACGTCCGCGACGGTGCGGAGCCCATCGGCGTCGCCGCCCCACTTGCTGACCTCCTTGCGCACCGACTCCGGTGCCTCGTTCCCGCCAGGCAGCAGCCCGGCAGCCCAAGCGGCGCCGCCGAGCCCCAGCACCGCAACTCCAGCGAGTCCGGCCAGCACTCGTGCTCGGCGACGTCGCGGCGCTGTCGGATCAGGCGCAGCAAGGATCGCCTCCAAGGTGTCGACCGACCAGGCTGGATCGAGTGCTTCGGGGGCGGGACGCAGTGACTCGACGATCGACTCGGACTTCATGAGGACTCCTTGATGGGGTGTCGGGTAGGGAGCGGGGCAAGGCCGGGCTCCGGATGCGGTTCCTCGACCGGGCTGAGCGCGGCACGCGCCCGGCTGAGTCGTTTGCGGAAGGTCGCCGGGCGCAGCCCTAGGGCCTGCGCGGCCTCGTCGGAGCTCAGCCCGTCCCAGGCCACCAGTAGCAGGGCTTCGCGTTGCTCGTTGGGCAGCGCCGCCAGCCGTTCCAGCGCCTCGCGCCGGGCCAGTGCGCCGTCCTGACCGGCTGCGCCCCGGTGGTCGGCGACGTCAGCGGCGACGGCGTCGAGCAGCGCCACCCGGTCCACCAGGGCGCGGTTCCGGACAGCGCCCCGGACCCGGTTGGAGATCACCTTGCGGGCGGTGCCGAGCAGCCAGCCGATCGGTGGATCGGGCAACTCGTCCCAGCGGCGCCAGGCGTGCAGGAAGGTCTCCGCGACAACATCCTGGGCGTCGTCCCCGAGGTGACGGCGCGCGAACGCCAGCACTCTGGGTGCATCCGCCTGCCAGCAGCGGGTGAAGCTCTCTTCTCGGGTGGTCACACTCGGTAGTGTCCGCTCACCCGCTCAATGTGACCTGAGCGTTGGAAAATAGGCTGTACATGCACCGTCAGGTCACATTGAGGAGGGTCATGCCCAGGAGACTGATGCCGGCTGAGCCGGGCGAGGTGCGCGCTGCGTTGGCGGCGCGGGCTACGGGTACCGCTGGGAAGGCCGAACTCAAGCTGCTGACGAAGCACTTCCTGGCGCTGCTCCAGGAGATCGCGCCCGGCAACTCGGTCGAAGTCCGGGTGCCGCCCTATGCGGCCGTGCAGGTGATCGAAGGCGTCCGACACACCCGCGGTACACCGCCGGCGGTCGTCGAGATCACGCCCGACGTCTGGCTGGCCCTGGCCACCGGCGAGTCCACCTGGGACGCCGAGACGGCGGCCGGCCGGGTCCACGCCAGCGGCGAGCGGTCCGACCTCGGCGTCTGGCTGCCGCTGGTGGGCCGATGAGCTCCCTGTTGGTCCGGCTCCCGGACGCCCAGCTGGCACACGCGATCGGCCCGGTCGACGGCGTCGACTTCGTGATCGGTGCCGCCGCCCGCAACCGCGCCGAGGAGGTCGACGTCTACGTCGCCGACTACGCCACCGGCGTCGAGGCGCTCGCCGAACTCGGCTCGTTCCCGCGACTGCGCCTGGTGCAGCTCCAGTCGGCCGGCTACGACGGGTTCCTGGAACGGCTGCCGGACGGCGTCGCCCTGGCGAACGCCACGGGTGTCCACGACGACGCCACCGCCGAACACGCACTCGGTCTCACCCTCGCCGCCCTACGCGGGATCCCCGAATCGGTGCGCCAGCACGGCGTATGGCACCGAATGCCGGGACGCCGTTCGCTCGCCGACAGCCGGGTGCTGATCTACGGCTACGGCTCGATCGGGCGCGCCATCGCGGAGCGGTTCATGGCCTGCAAGGCGCAGGTCACCGCGGTCGCGAGCCGACCCCGCACCGACGATCTCGTCGGAACCGTCCACGGCCCCGAGCGGCTCGCCGCGCTGCTGCCCGAGCAGCACGTGCTGGTCGTCGTGCTGCCGCTCACCGAGGAGACCCGCCACGCCGTCGACGCCGCGTTCCTCGCCCAGCTCGGTGACGACGCCCTGGTGGTCAACGTCGGACGGGGGCCGCTGCTCGACACCGACGCAGTGCTGGCCGAGGCCGGGCGGCTCCGGTTCGCGCTCGACGTCACCGACCCCGAGCCGCTGCCGGAGCACCATCCGCTCTGGGCCGCGCCCGGTGTGCTGATCACCCCGCACGTCGCGGGTGGCACCACCGCGATGCTGCCGCGGGTGGCAGCGCTGGTGCGCGGTCAACTTCAGGCACTGGTCGCCGGCGAGCAGCTACGCAACCTGGTGTCTCAATAACCCGGATGCGGAGCAACCGCCCCGCCTGAGACTATGGGGGAGTGCGCGAGATCAAGCAGAGCCAGAAGCTGAAGAACGTCCGCTACGACGTGCGCGGTCCGATCCTGGAAGAGGCACAGCGCCTCGAGGCACAGGGTCACAAGATTCTGAAGCTCAACATCGGTAACCCCGCACCCTTCGGCTTCGAGGCGCCGCAGGCGATCGTCGCCGACATGATCCACCACCTCCCCGAGGCGCAGGGCTACAGCGACTCGCGGGGCATCTTCTCCGCCCGCACCGCGGTTGCGCAGTACTACCAGAGTCGGGGGCTGACCGAGGCCCACGTCGACGACGTCTTCATCGGCAACGGCGTCTCCGAGCTGATCACGATGGTGCTGCAGACCTTCATCGACGACGGCAACGAGATCCTGGTCCCGGCGCCCGACTACCCGCTGTGGACCGGCGCGGTCACCCTCTCCGGAGGCACCCCGGTGCACTACCTGTGCGACGAGTCGAACGACTGGGCTCCGGACCTCGCCGACATCGAGTCGAAGATCACCGAGAACACCCACGCGATCGTGATCATCAACCCGAACAACCCGACCGGCGCGGTCTACAGCGAGGAGATCGTCAAGGGCCTGGTCGACATCGCGCGCCGCCACGAACTGGTCATCTTCAGCGACGAGATCTACGAGAAGATCCTCTTCGACGACGCCGTTCACCACCACACCGCGACCTACGCCGGCGACGACGTCCTCTGCCTCACGTTCAGCGGCCTCTCCAAGGCCTACCGGGTCTGTGGCTACCGCTCCGGCTGGGTGCTGGTCAGCGGCCCGAAGCACATCGCGCGCGACTTCCTCGAGGGTCTGACCCTGGTCTCCAACATGCGGATGTGTGCGAACGTCCCGGCCCAGCACGCGATCCAGACCGCTCTCGGCGGCTACCAGTCGGTGCAGGAACTGATCGTCCCCGGCGGCCGGTTCTACGAGCAGAGCATGCTCGCCTACCGGCTGCTCAACGAGATTCCCGGCGTCAGCGCCGTCAAGCCGCGGGGAGCGCTCTACGTCTTCGCCCGGCTCGACCCGGAGATCTACCCGATCAAGGACGACGAGCAGTTCGTCATCGACCTGCTCCGGGCCAAGCACCTGCTGGTCACCCACGGCACCGGCTTCAACTGGCCGGACCCCGACCACTTCCGGATGGTCTGCCTGCCGGACGTGGCGATGCTCGAGGAAGCGATCGGCCGGATCGCTGAGTTCCTCGCTGAATACCGCACCAAAGTGGGCACCGCCTGAGCAAGCGATTCACTTCTTGACTACTCTTCGGCCTTCGGGGAGTCGTTGAGTTGGCGTTCGTTGGGAGAAAACAATGCTCAGGCTCGTGGGTGGCCTAGCGCTCGTTGGCGCGTTGGTCGTCGGTTGCGGTGAACAGCAGGCGACCGAGCCGGCCTCGCGTGCCGAGGACCGGACCGCGAAGCTCGACCAGCAGCAGATGATCAGTGAGGACGCCGGCACCCTCCGTGCCAAGGCCGCTCCGGTCTCCGCCGTCGCCCTGCCCAGTTGCCATGAGCTCGGCGCTGCCTTGGGAGAGCGGGCCACCGATCTGCGCCTGGTCTCGCAGGCCGTCAACGTCAAGAAGCTCAAGGCTCAGAAGCTGGACGCCGCGGCCGCCGACGCGTCGGTGCCTACCGACGTCAGCGGTGGATCTGCGCTCGCCGCGACGCCGAAGCCCTCGTCCGACCCGGTCCGCCAGCGTTGCGAGTGGCGCTCGCGTCCGGCGGCCGAGGAGCAGACCGGTCTGGTGCTGACCGTCGAGCGCGCGGAGGGCCAGATCCGCCGGACCGACGTCGTGGGCCACGTCCTCGACCTGCCCACCGTGGAGCGGGCCGGTGGTTTCGTGATCTCCCCGACCCAGTACCTCGACCTCGAGGCCCCGCTCACCTCGGACGGCGCCCAGGTCGTGATCGGCCAGCTGCGGGTCCGGATCGCGGCACCGGGGCTGATGCCGGCGAACGGCACCGTACGCCTCGACACTGCCGACGCGATCACCGCGGCGCTGGACGTACACCGGGCGCTCGCGCGCTGACTCCGGCCCTTCGGGGCAGCCGTCCGCCCCGGCGTAAGGTGCAGGGGTGACTTCGATCGATGACCTTCGCGCCCGCCTGAACGACCTGATGCCCGCCCTGCGGGCTGACCTGGAGGAGCTCGTCCGGATTCCCTCGGTGAGTGCCGATCCGGCCCGCGCCGGCGAGGTGCTGCGAAGCGCGGAGAAGACCCGCGACCTGTTCGCCGCCGAGGGCTTCGAGGCCGAGGTCGTCACCGCCTACGAGGGTGGCGCCCCTGCCGTGATCGCCCACAAGGCAGGCCCGGCCGGTGCCCCGACGGTGCTGCTCTACGCACACCACGACGTCCAGCCGGAGAACGACCACGCGGAGTGGAACACCCCGCCGTTCGAGCCGACCGAGGTCGGCGACCGGCTCTACGGTCGGGGCGCAGCCGACGACAAGGCCGGCATCGTCGCGCATCTGGCGGCGATCCGGATGCTCGGCGCCGAGCTGCCGGTCAGCGTGACCGTCTTCGTCGAAGGCGAGGAGGAGACCGGCTCGGAGTCGCTGCCCGACCTCCTCAAGCAGAACCTGGACCGGCTCCGCTCCGACGTGATCGTGATCGCCGACTCCGGCAACTGGGACATCGGCGTCCCGGCGCTGACCACCAGCCTTCGCGGCCTGGTCCGCGTCGACATCGAGGTCCGCACGCTGACCCACGCCGTCCACTCCGGCATGTGGGGCGGCCTGGCGCCGGACGCGCTGATGGCGCTGAGCCGTCTGATCGCCTCCCTGCACGACGACGCCGGCAACCTGGTCGTCCAGGGGCTCCGCGGTGGGCCGGCTGCCGACGTCGTCTACCCCGAGGACCGGCTGCGCGCCGAGTCCGGCGCGATCGAGGGCCTGCACTGGATCGGCAGCGGCAGCGCCGTCGAGCGGTTGTGGACCCAGCCCGCGTTGTCGGTGACCGGCATCGACGCCCCCAAGGTCGACGGCGCCAGCAACACCCTGGTCCCGGCCGCTCGGGCCAAGCTCTCGCTCCGGGTCGCGCCGAACGACACCACCGCCAACGCGCTGGAGTGCCTGACCCGGCACCTCGAGCAGCACGTCCCGTGGGGCGCGGAGCTCAAGGTCACCCTGGTCGACGCCGGCGAGGCGACCCAGATCGACGCCACCGGGCCCGCCTACGACGTCGCCCGTGAGGCGTTCCGGCAGGCCTGGGACGGCGTCGACCCCGTCGACATGGGCGTCGGCGGCTCGATCCCGTTCATCGCCGAGTTCTTGGGAGCGTTCCCCGAGGCCAGCGTCCTGGTGACCGGCGTCGAGGACCCCGACACCCGGGCCCACGGCGCCAACGAGGGCCTGCACCTGGCCGAGTTCTACCGGGTCTGCATCGCCGAGGCGCTGCTGCTGCTAGGCCTCGCCGAACAGCGCTGATCCACGACCGTCCCTCACGTTCCGGTGCCCGCGTCGGTGTGGCGCCGACCACAACGTGAGGGACGATCGGGCGGCGGCGTTCTCAGTCGGCGGCGCTCGATGTGCGGCTTCCTCGGTAGGCCCGTACGATATTTGTGTGCCTCAGCCCAGCAACACGCGCAAGGGCGGCGACGGCCGCCTCACGGCAGCCCTCGACCCCCAGGACTCTGGCCCCCAGGACGCCTGTGGCGTCTTCGGTGTGTGGGCCCCTGGTGAAGACGTCGCCAAGCTGACCTACTACGGCATCTATGCGCTGCAGCACCGCGGCCAGGAGTCTGCCGGTATCGCGGTCAGCAATGGCCGTCAGATCCTGGTCTACAAGGACATGGGCCTGGTCTCCCAGGTCTTCGACGAGTCCACTCTGGAGGCCCTCAAGGGCCACCTGGCGATCGGTCACGCGCGTTACTCGACCACGGGTGCCAGCACCTGGGAGAACGCCCAGCCGACCTTCCACCCGACGCCGCACGGCTCGATCGCGCTGGCGCACAACGGCAACCTGACCAACACCGCCGAGCTTTCGACGATGGTGGAGGATCTCGCCGGCCTGACCGGTGAGCTCGACCTGGCGATGCGCCGTCCCGAAGCGTCGACCAACGACACCAGCGTGGTCACCGCCCTCCTCGCGCACCACCCCGACAGCACCGTCGAGGAGAAGGCGATGGAGCTGCTGCCGCTGGTCAAGGGCGCCTTCTCCTTCGTCTGGATGGACGAGAACACGCTCTACGCCGCCCGCGACCCCCAGGGCATCCGTCCGCTGGTGATCGGTCGTCTGGAGCGAGGCTGGGTGGTCGCCTCGGAGACCGCCGCGCTCGACATCGTCGGCGCCTCCTACATCCGTGAGATCGAGCCCGGCGAGATGGTCGTCATCGACGCCGACGGGCTCCGCTCGCGTCAGTTCGCCGAGCCCGCGCCCAAGGGCTGCCTCTTCGAGTTCGTCTACCTGGCGCGCCCGGACACGATCATCACCGGCAAGCGGGTGCACAGCGTCCGCGTCGAGATCGGCCGCCGCCTGGCCAAGGCGTTCCCCGCCGACGCCGACCTGGTGATCCCGGTCCCCGAGTCCGGGACCCCGTCCGCGATCGGCTACGCCGAGGCCTCCGGGATCCCCTACGGGATGGGCCTGGTCAAGAACTCCTACGTGGGCCGGACCTTCATCCAGCCGTCGCAGACCATCCGCCAGCTCGGTATCCGGCTGAAGCTGAACCCGCTGCGCGACGTCATCGAGGGCAAGCGCCTGGTCGTCGTGGACGACTCGATCGTGCGCGGCAACACCCAGCGTGCGCTGGTCCGGATGCTGCGTGAGGCCGGTGCCCGCGAGGTGCACGTGCGGATCTCCTCGCCGCCGGTGAAGTGGCCCTGTTTCTACGGCATCGACTTCGCCACCCGCGCCGAGCTGATCGCCAACGGTCTGACCAACGACGAGATCTGCCGCTCGATCGACGCCGACTCGCTGGGCTACATCTCGTTGGAGGATCTGGTCGACGCGACCACGGTCCCCAACGACCAGCTCTGCCGCGCCTGCTTCGACGGCGTCTACCCGGTTGCGCTGCCCGAGCCCGAGCTGCTCGGCAAGAACCTCCTGGAGGCTCCGCTCGCGGCGTCGGCTCGCACCGATGTCGACGGTCTGGCCGCCTCCGTTGCCGGTGGCGGCGCGGCTGACGCGCTCGACCGTCCCTGAACGCATCAACGCCAGATTTCGTCGCAGAGGAGAGAGATGAGCGACCAGAACGCCTACGCCCAGGCCGGAGTTTCGATCGAGGCCGGTGACCGTGCCGTCGAGCTGATGAAGACCTGGATCGAGAAGGCGCGCCGCCCCGAGATGGTCGGCGGTATCGGTGGCTTCGCCGGTCTCTTCGACGCCTCGGCGCTGAAGAGCTACGACCGTCCGCTGCTGGCCTCCTCGGCTGACGGAGTGGGCACCAAGGTCGCCATCGCGCAGGCGATGGACAAGCACGACACCATCGGACACGACCTGGTCGGCATGCTCGTCGACGACCTGGTGGTCTGCGGTGCCGAGCCGCTGTTCCTCACCGACTACATCGCCACCGGCAAGGTGCACCCGGAGCGGATCGCCGCGATCGTCAAGGGCATCGCCGAGGCCTGTGTGCTGGCCGGTACCGCACTGGTCGGTGGCGAGACCGCCGAGCACCCGGGCCTGCTGGGCCCCGACGAGTACGACGTGGCCGGTTCGACCACCGGTGTCGTCGAGGCTGCCGACCTGCTCGGTGCCGAACTGGTCCGTGACGGCGACGTCGTCATCGCGATGGAGGCCAGTGGCCTGCACTCCAACGGCTATTCGCTGGTGCGCCACGTGCTGCTCAACACCGCCGGCTGGAAGCTCGACCGCGACGTCCCCGAGTTGGGTCGCACGCTGGGCGAGGAGCTGCTCGAGCCGACCCGGATCTACGCCAAGGCGTGCCTGGCGCTGGCCAAGGCGACCGAGACCCACGCGATGTCGCACATCACCGGTGGTGGCCTGGCGGCCAACCTGGAGCGGGTCATGCCCAAGCACCTGGACGCCACCCTGGACCGCGGTACCTGGACCCCGCAGCCGATCTTCGACCTGGTCCGCCAGGTCGGTTCGGTCGCGCAGCCCGACCTCGAGATGACCCTCAACTGTGGTGTGGGCATGGTCTCGCTGACCGCCCCCGCGGACGCCGACAAGGCGATCGAGGTGCTCGGCGAGTTCGGGATCAAGGCCTGGGTTGCGGGCTCCGTGAGCGCCGGAACCGGCTCCGTGGCTATGACCGGTCAGCACCCCGGCTGGTAAGCGCTAGAACCGTCTGTAAACGCCTCCTGGGCGTCGCTGTGCCCTGACCACTGCTGAGTGGCGCATGGGGTCGCGACCCCACGGAGGCGTTTCGGCCATGTGGCCCCAGCAGGCTCCGGCCGCTCGGCGCGCGGTCGAAAGTTGGGCCGGGTTCGCGGGAACAGCCACCGCTCAGGTAGCGTTGGCCCTACGAGATACCAGACCAAGAGCCGGGGATCCACGCGGTGCCTTTACGCCGACGTTACCCGGCCGAGCGCGCGAAGGGGTCGATCCTATGGGACGCGGCCGTGCCAAGGCCAAGCAGACGAAGGTCGCCCGGGAGCTTAAGTACCGTACCCACGAGACGGACTTCTCTGCCCTGGCCAACGAACTGCACCACGACAACTCTTCGTCGGAGGCGAAGCGCTCGGATGACGAGCGCGACGACTATGCCGACTACTCGGAGTCGTCGCGCGATTGAGCGCAGTCGCGCTGCCGGACGGTTCTGACCGTCCCGTAGAGCGACTTCCTGCCCTGACGCGGGCCCTCGGGCTGTCGTGACAGCCCCGGTGTCGTCTGAGCGGCTCTGGTTCGTCTGGCTGACGACCAGTGCGCGGCGGTCTTCCGCCGCGCACCGGTGTGCGGTCAGCGAGGCAGCCAGAGACCGCGCAGGCGGCCTACTTCGTTGATCCGTCGCGCAGCCAGCCGGTCGGCTGCCACTGCCGGCGGGACGCCGTCACGGCGGGCTGTTTCCAGCACGTTGCGGGTGGTGTCGAAGATCCCCGTCGCGCGGTGCTTGGCGCGTTCGAAGGAGAACCCCTCGAACTCGTCGGCGACCTGGATCAGGCCACCGGCGTTCACGCAGTAGTCGGGCGCATAGAGGATGCCGCGGTCGTCGAGCACCTTCTCCACCCCCGGGTGGGCGAGCTGGTTGTTCGCCGCACCGCAGACGACCCGTGCCTGCAGGTGGGCAGCCACCTCGTCGTCGAGTGCCCCGCCGAGTGCGCAGGGTGCGTAGACGTCGAGCGGCAGGGCCAGCAGGGCCTCGGCGCTCTCGACCACCTCGACGTCGGGGTACTCGTCGCGGACCCGATCGATCGCGGGTTGCCAGACGTCGCTGACCACGACCCGGGCGCCGACGTCGACGAGATGGCCGACCAGGTGGCGGCCGACCTTGCCGACGCCGAGAACGCCGACCGTGCGGCCGGACAGGTTGCTGTCGCCCCAGGCGGCTTCGGCGCTGGCCCGCATCCCTTGGAAGACGCCGAAGGCGGTCAGTACCGAGGAGTCCCCGGCGCCGCCGTGGGCGAGGGTGCGGCCGGTGACGTGCGCCGTCTCGCGGCCGATCAGGTCCATGTCGTGCGAGGTGGTGCCGACGTCGCAGGCGGTGATGTACCGACCGCCGAGGGTCTCGACGAAGCGACCGTAGGCGCGGAACAGGTGCTCGGACTTCATCTGGTGCGGATCGCCGATGATCACCGCCTTGCCGCCGCCGAGGTCGAGGCCGGCGAGAGCTGCCTTGTAGGTCATCCCGCGGGCCAGATCGAGCGCGTCGGCGAGCGCCGTCGCGGTGTCCGGATAGGCGTGGAACCGGGTGCCGCCGAGGGCCGGGCCGAGTGCTGTGGAGTGGATCGCGATGATGGCGCGCAGTCCGCTCGCCTCATCGTGGGCGAAGACGACCTGTTCGTGTTCCTGGGTGAACGGATCGCTGACGTGGTGGCTGGTCATGGTGGACCTTTCCGTGCTGCCGCGCCCTGGATGGAGGCGCGGGGGACCAGTGCCTGCGAGGTGGTGCAGGTCACACGATCCAGCCTAGGCCGTTCCGTGTTGTTGGGCGAACGGGGCATCTAGGAGGTGCTTGCGGAATGTGTAAGACTCGACCGAGTCGGACAATTTCCCAGATGAAAGTCGATCCATGAGTACCCGCGACGGCGATGCAGAAAAGTTGCTCACACCGGCCGAGGTCGCAGCTCTCTTTCGGGTGGATCCTAAGACAGTTACCCGATGGGCCAAGGCAGGCCGGATTCATTCCATCAAGACCCTTGGGGGTCACCGCAGGTTCCGGGAGGAAGAGATCCTGGCCCTGCTGAAGGAGGGTTCCGAGTAGCCCAATGTGACCTCAGCGTCGTAGTACCCGGTGTTTTCTAGCGCTGAGGTCACACTGAGGTCATAGCCCCATCCCGGCCCGAGCGGCGCTCAACACGGGATGGGTCACCTCCATGCAGGTTGCCGCGCCCTCGGCGAAGACCGCGTCGACGTGGTCGGGGGCCTTGCTCAGCTCGGCATAGCGGCGCTGGAGCGGTTCCAGCTCCGCGATCACCGCCTCGGTCACCGCACTCTTCAAGGCGCCGTAGCTGGTGATCGCCTCGGCTGACCCGCCGCAGGCGGTCAGGATCTCCAGCAGATTGGTCACGCCGGGCTTCGCGTCCCGATCCGCGCGGACGGCGTCCGGGCCCACCTCGGAGTCCGTCACGGCGCGGGCCACCTTCCGCTTGATCACCGCCGGCTCGTCGAGCAGGCGGATCACCCCGGAGAGGTCGGTGGCCGACTTGCTCATCTTCCTGGTCGGCTCCTGCAGGTTCATCACCCGAGCGCCAGCGGTCGGGACGACGATCTCGGGAACCGTGAAGACCTCCGCGTAGTCGTGGTTGAAACGCAGCGCGAGGTCGCGGGTGAGCTCGATGTGCTGGCGCTGGTCGGCGCCGACCGGGACCCGCTCGGGGCGGTAGAGCAGGATGTCGGCGGCCATCAGTGCGGGATAGGTGAAGAGTGAGGCCCGGGTCGAGGTGTTGCCCCGCCCCTTCTCCTTGAACTGGATCATCCGGTTCAGTTCGCCGGTGGTGGCGGTGCACTCCAGCAGGAACGCGAGTTCGGCATGGGTCGGCACCTGGCTCTGCCGGAACAGCACGCTCTGCTCGAGACCGCTGGCCAGGAGCAGGGTCTGGGTCCGTCGGATCGTCGTCCGTAGGACGGCGGGGTCGCGCGGCATGGTGAGTGCGTGCAGGTCGGCGACGCCGAAGTAGCAGGTGTCGCCTGCCTGGGTGGCGTGCATCTGGCGCAGCGCGCCGAGGTGGTTGCCGAGGGTGAGCTCGCCGGTCGGGGTGAGCAGGGAGAGCGTGGTCATCGGGGTCTCTTTCCTAGAAGAGCCCACGGACGGGACGCAGCGAATGCAGAACGGCCGCCCATGGGCGGCCGGTTTTCGAGAACGTCGAGAAGGTGGTCCGCCTTACGGGGCGGGCCACCACTGGGTGCTGCGGAACGACGTCACCCCTCCATAGTGCCACCGACGCCCTTGCGTTCTGGCATCGGCCGGGGGAGGGTTCTGCGGGTGACCGGACCACTCGACGCCTCGCGCTGTGGTCGTCGGACCGCCATCTTCGATCCCAGGTGGTTGGCCTACGACTTCGGTGAGCACCACCCGATGGCACCGCTCCGGGTCGAGTTGACGATGAGCCTGGCCCAGCGGCTCGGGGTGATGAGCGCCGGCGGTCTGGAGATCGTCGACGCCGCCGCGGCGAGCCGAGATCTGCTGGCCACCGTCCACGAGCCCGCGCTGATCGAGGCGGTGAGTTCGGTGGTCGACCCGTCGCGGATCGACCGTGAACGGCTCCTCCGGTTCGGCCTCGGCACGCCGGACAACCCGCTCTTCGCCGGCATGCACGACGCCGCCGCTCAGATCGTCGGCGCCACCGTTGAGGCCTGCCGCCAGGTCTGGAGCGGGGAGTCGCTGCACAGCTGCAACATCGCCGGTGGGCTGCACCACGCGATGCGGAACACGGCCAGTGGCTTCTGTATCTACAACGACCTGGCGGTCGGTATCCAATGGTTGTTGGACCAGGGCGCCACCCGGGTCGCCTACGTCGACGTCGACGTCCACCACGGCGACGGCGTCGAACGGATCTTCGCCGACGACCCGCGGGTCCTCACCGTCTCCCTGCACGAGAGCGGGACCACGCTCTTCCCCGGCACCGGCTTCGCTGCCGATATCGGCGGACCGCAGGCGCCGGGCAGCGCCGTCAATGTGGCGCTCCCGGCCGGCACGTCGGACGCCGGGTGGCTGCGCGCCTTCCATGCGGTCGCGGTGCCGGTGTTGCGGGCCTGGCAGCCAGAGATCCTGGTGACGCAGCAGGGCTGCGACGGCCATATGGACGATCCGCTCTCGCACCTGATGCTGAGTGTGGATGGACAGCGGGCCACCTATCTGGCGCTCCATGAGTTGGCCCACGAGCTCTGCGGCGGGCGCTGGGTGGCCACCGGAGGCGGTGGGTACCACCTGACCGATGTGGTGCCGCGGGCCTGGACCCATCTCCTGGCCGTCGTCGCCGGACGCCCGCTGGAGCCGGTGACGGCGGTGCCGCAGGAGTGGCGCGACCAGGTCCGGGAGGCGACGGGCGAACTGGCACCGTCGCGCCTCACCGATGGGCGTCGACCGGCCTGGCGACCGTGGGAGGAAGGGTTCAATCCCCACGCGCCGTTGGATGCGTCGATCGTGGAGAGCCGGGCCGCGCACGGGCTCGATCAGGTGGTTCGTGCCGAGATTTGAGCCGGGTTCGGCGCGGGGAAGCAATCCGACACGCCGGAAGGATCAGACATTTTTCACTTTCACTCTTCCCCATGAGTCACATCAGCCCCTATGCTCGCAATGACGGGGCGCGTGATCACCAGTGGGGAAGCTGGTGGGTGACTCGGAAGAGAAAGTGGTGTGCCATGGCCAATCCCGGCGACATCTCCGAGGCGAAGTTCCTCACGATCGCTGAGGTCGCATCGATGATGCGGGTCTCGAAGATGACGGTGTACCGACTGGTGCACAACGGAGACCTGCCTGCGGTGCGGGTCGGGCGCTCCTTCCGGGTCACCGAGAAGGACGTCAACGCCTACTTGCAGCGCAGCTTCTACGACGCTGGCTGAGTAGTCTCCGAGTGCCGCGGCGAGGGTGCGCGGCGTCCGGATCGAGTATTCGGATGCTGGACGTCACCCCCGTGGTTTCTGCTCGGCGGGTATGTCCGGATAGGCTGTGTCGGCCGTCCGCGTGCACTCGCCCGGTCGGCGTACAGGCATTGGAAGGGTTAACCGTGGGTTCTGTCATCAAGAAGCGTCGCAAGCGCATGGCGAAGAAGAAGCACCGCAAGCTGCTTAAGAAGACGCGGGTGCAGCGCCGCAAGCTCGGCAAGTAAGGGACCTGTCCGCAATGGGCAGGGTCGTACTGGTCACCGGGGTCTCACGGGATCTCGGTCGCCAGTTCGCGCGGACAATCGCGCAAGACCCTGCCGTTGATCGGGTGATCGGTGTCGATATCGTGCCGCCGCGCGGTGATATCGGCGAGGTCTCGTTCGTGCGGGCCGACATCCGCAACCCGGTGATCGCCAAGATCATCGTCAAAGAGGATGTCGACACCGTCGTCCACATGAGCGTCATCGCCACCCCTGGTGGCGTCGGCGGTCGGGCGACGATGAAGGAACTCAACGTCATCGGCACGATGCAGCTTCTGGCTGCCTGCCAGCGTGCGCCGAGTGTCAAACATCTGGTGATCAAGTCGACCTCCACCGTCTACGGTGCGAGCAGCCGCGATCCCGCGATGTTCACCGAGGAGATGCCGGCTCGCCGGCTCCCTCGCTCGGGGTATGCCCGCGACGCCTTCGAGATCGAAGGCTATGTGCGTGGCTTCTCGCGTCGCCGTCCTGACGTGCGGGTGACGACGTTGCGCATGGCGAACGTGCTCGGGCCGACGGTCCAGAGCCCGATCGCCGAGTACTTCCGGATGCCGGTGATCCCTCGGGTCTTCGGCTTCGACCCGCGCCTGCAGTTCCTGCACCACGACGACCTGATCGGGGTGCTTCAGCACGCCGTGAACCAGGACATCCCCGGGACCTTCAACGTGGCCGGCGATGGCGTGATCATGCTGTCGCAGGCGACCCGGCGGCTCGGGCGCGCCTCGGTCCCGCTGCCGCCCTTCGCGCTCGGCGGCCTGGGTACCGCTCTACGCCGAGGCGGCGTCGTCGAGTTCTCCCCGGAGCAACAGGCGTTCCTCACCTACGGCCGTGGCATCGACACCACGCGGATGCGTACCGAGCTCGGCTTCGAGCCGCGGTTCAGCACTGCCGAGGTGATCGGTGACTTCGCGGCTTCGCTTCCGCCCGGACCGCGTACGCCCGGGCGCCTCACTTCGCCTGACACCATGTTGGCCGGAGTATCGGCCGCGCTGAGTCGAGGAGCCGCACGTGGGTGACGCTGACATCATTCCGATCGGTACCCGTGGTCGCCCCGGTCGCGGCTCCGGCAACCAGCGACCCTCTGCTGCCGCGCGCGACCTCGTCGGCAAGCCCCGCAAGCCCGACGACGCAGAGACCGCCCCCGAGGGCGCACAAATAGCCGCCGAGGGCGCACAGATGGCGACCGAAGGCGCAGAGACCTCGGCCGAGACGACGTCCAACGACGAACCCGGCAACGCCAACGTCGCCGAACAACGGCTCAGCGTGAACACCCCCGAGCAGGGCATTCCGATCACCGACTGGATCAACGCCGGCGTCAGTGCCGCGCGTGAGGTCTTCGGGGAGAGTTGGGAGCCCAAGCTCGCCGAGTTCCTCGCCTTCCTCCGACGTCGGGTCAACGGTGAGTACGAGGTCGACGAGTTCGGCTTCGACGCCGAGATCACCGAGCGGTTCGTGATGGCGCTGCTGCGCCCGATCGCGAACAAGTGGTTCCGGATCGAGGTCCGCGGGCTGGAGAACATCCCGGCCGAAGGCGGAGCGCTCGTCGTCTCGAACCACTCCGGCACGATCCCCGTCGACGGCCTGATGACGATGGTCAGCCTG
Source organism: Nocardioides sp. Bht2 (assembly GCF_047308515.1). Taxonomy (NCBI): domain Bacteria; kingdom Bacillati; phylum Actinomycetota; class Actinomycetes; order Propionibacteriales; family Nocardioidaceae; genus Nocardioides; species Nocardioides sp. Bht2. Next base: position 39,117 of record NZ_JBLBWI010000013.1, on the reverse strand, counting down.
CACGACCACACCGGCCGCTCGCTGCGCCCGCTCGGCGCCGACCTGGTCTTCCAGTTGCCGATCGTCGGCGGCCTGGCGCGCAAGGCGGGCACCACGCTCGCCTGCAGCGAGGACGCCGAGCGGATGCTCCGCAAGGGCGAGCTGGTCGGCGTCTGGCCCGAAGGCTTCAAGGGGATCGGCAAGCCCTACTCCGAGCGCTACAAGCTGCAGCGTTTCGGGCGTGGTGGCTTCGTGAGTGCGGCGCTCCGCACCGGCGTACCGATCATCCCGCTCTCCGTGGTCGGCGCTGAGGAGATCTACCCGCTGGTCGGCAACGTGCCGTCGCTGGCCCGGTTGCTGGGTCTGCCGTACATCCCGATCACCCCGTTCTTCCCGCTGCTCGGGCCGCTCGGCCTGGTGCCGTTGCCCTCGAAGTGGATCCTGGAGTTCGGCGAGCCGATCCGGACCGACACCTACGAGGGCTCGGCGGCCGACGACCCGATGTTGGTCTTCGACGTCACCGACCAGGTGCGCGAGACGATCCAGCAGTCGCTCTACAAGCTGCTGATGGACCGGGGTTCGGTCTTCGGCTGAGCCGCGTCGCGGCACGCCCGAAGCGTCACCGTCGGGCGGTACACGACAAACGTCGCCGTCAGCGGTGCTGACGGCGACGGTCGGGAGTGGCTGCTACTCCGCGTTGCGGTCGCCGCCGCCGAGCAGGCCGCCGAGGAGACCGCCCAGGAGCGGGTCGACGACGCCGCCGATGACGGGGCCCTTCGGACCGAGTAGGCCCTCTTCGCCGACCAGTGGATCGGTCAGCGCGGGCTTGCTGGACGGCTTGTCCGAATTCGGCTTCGGCGTCGTCGGGTCGTCCTGCTCGGTCGGGGCCGGCGTCTGTGTCTGCGGAGCGCTGGGCTCGGTGGCACCATCGGTCTCGGACTTGGCCGGGGACTCCTGCTTCGCCGGGACGTTGCTCGGGTCGAGCTTGCCGAGCAGCTTCTCGATGTCGCTGGTGAACCCGTTCGCCGTCGGCTCGGGGAGGATCGGGAGGCTACCCGCGCAGGTCGGGCAGAGGTCGGCGGCGATGCTGTCGAGCCGGATCAGGTTGCCGACCGCATCGCTGAGGGCGTCGGCGACCGAGGCGGGCAGTGAGCGGCCGAGGGTGGTGAGCTCTTCGATGCTGCTCGACGCGAAGGCGCGCAGCTTCTCGACGCTCGCCTCGTTTCCGTTCTGCTTGTAGTCCTCGATCAGGATGTCGGCGGCGTCGTTGGTCTGCTCGCTGAAGGCGTTCAGCGTGACCGGAACCTGGGCCGAACGGTCCGAGCGGGCCGAGAGTTTCTTGACCTCGCTGAGCCGCGAGTTGGCGTTGTCCAGGAGCTGGTCCGCCTTGGCGCCGTCGTTGACCTGCAAGGTGGTGCTGGCGCCTTCCAGCGCCTTCTTGATCGGGTAGAGCGCGTCGCCCGGCAGAGCGCTCTGCGCGGCCACGGCTACCGAGGACGAGACGCCGATCAACGCGATCGCACCAGCGGCGACGGCGATCCGGCGGTCCCGCTTGCGCGGCGAACCGGCGCTCGGCAGGGCCAGCTTGCGGGAGGTCTCGCTCAGCACCACGTCGGCCTCGGCCATCAGCTGGGCGCGGAGGTCGGCGACGAACTCGGGCCGAGGTGCGGGCCCAGGGACGCTGCGCAGCGCGCCGACGAGCTCGAGGAGATCAGCATTGCGCGTCGCGCGCTGATCGGAACGCCCCTCGAGCTGAGCGGCGAATTCCTCGGCGCGGCGGGCGGCCGGCGTCAGGGAGATCATGAGCAGATCCTGGAGGTGAGAGCGAAAGGTGGTCGCTGGCACAACGAGGCGCCGATATCCGGGGTTACGGTGCGCGAATGTGAGCTGGGCATCATCGGTCCTTGATCCCCTCCGGCAGTAGCTTCGCCAGGTTGCGGACGCCGCGGAGCTGGAGCTGCTTGACCGCTCCGTCCGAGCGTTGCAGGACGGCGGCCGTCTCGGCGATGCTCATTCCTTGCAGGAACCGCATGACCAGGCACTCCTGCTGCTCCTTGGGGAGCTGGGTGAGTGCGTCGAGCAGGACCTCGTTGGTGAGGGCGGTCAGTACCTCGGCCTCGGGGCCTTCGGTGGCGTCGTCGTGGACGCCCATGTCGTCGGTGGTCTGCTCCAGGCGGGTTCGGCCGGCCTTGAAGTGGTCGGTGGTCAGGTTGCGCGCGATGGTCATCAGCCAGGCGCCGAAGTCCTTGCCCTGCCAGCGGAAGTTGTTCATCGAGCGGAGCGCGCGGAAGAAGGTCTCGGAGGCCAGGTCCTCGGCGAGCGTCTGGGAGCGGGTCCGGTAGAAGAGGAACCGGTAGACCGACGGGTGGTAGTGGTCGAAGAGGAGTCCGAACGCCTCCTTGTCCCCGCCGCGAGCGAGCTCCACCAGGGCGATCAGTCGTTCCCGGTCGGCTTCACTCTCCTCGGAGGAGGCGGCGAAGGCGGAGTCGTTGTAGTCGGGGCCGCTCGTGGGGGCCACCTCGGAGGCGGCCTCCGAGATCAACAGTCCGACGTTGGGCCGCAGCGTGGATCCGGTGCCGGTGGTTCCCGCGGTGGCGAAGAGCGGCCCGGTGAGTTGGAGCTCGCTGGGATCGAGCCCGACGAGTACCTGTGCCAAGGCGCGGCGCAGCGCGGCCATGCCGTGCTCGACTCGACCTTGCTCCCTCACAGCCCCTACCCCTCCCCCGAGGCGTTCCCGCCCGTGGTTCTGGCCGAGCATAGGCCAGCTACGAGAAGTGGGGAAGGAGTTTGAGTCTGGTCCGAGCGTCTGAGCGGCAGGAATGGTCCGAACGGGCCATGCCAGTTGTCCTGTACACGCAAAAAGGGGTGGTATGACCCCCTGCGGGCATGGTCCTTTCGGTGTTTCAGCGACGCCGAGTGGCCCCGGCGGCCGCCAGCGCGCCCGCGACCGCACCGATAGCCGCACCCGCCAACAGGCCGGCGCGGGCGGCCTTCCGGCCGGTCCGGTAGTCCCGGATCCGCCAACCCTCCGCGCGGGCATGGTCGCGGAGGCGCGGATCGGGGTTGATCGCCACCGGGTCGCCGACCAGGCTCAGCATCGGCAGGTCGTTGGAGGAGTCGCTGTACGCCGAGCACCGGCTCAGGTCCAGTCCCTCACGCGCAGCCAACGCCTTGATCGCCTCGGCCTTCGCCGGACCGTGCAGCATCTCGCCGACCAGTCGCCCGGTGTAGACGCCGCCCTCATGCTCGGCGACCGTCCCCATCGCTCCGGTCAGGCCTAGTCGGCGGGCGATGATCGCGGCGATCTCGATCGGTGCCGCGGTGACCAGCCAGACCCGCTGGCCGGCGTCCAGATGCATCTGGGCGAGGGCGCGGGTGCCCGGCCAGATCCGGTGCGCCATCGCCTCTTCGAAGATCTCCTCGCCGAGCTCCTCCAACTCGCGCACCGTGTGCCCGGCGATGAAGCTCAGCGCCGAGTTGCGCGCCTCGTCCATATGTTCCGGGTCCTCGACGCCGACCACGCGGAAGTAGGCCTGTTTATAGGCGGCGCCAAGAATGTCGCGGGTGGTGAAGAACTTGCGGCGGTGCAGGCCGCGGGCCAGATGGAAGATGCTGGCGCCCTGCATCACCGTGTTGTCGACGTCGAAGAAGGCGGCCGCGGTCTGATCCTGCGGAACCGCGAGCGCAGCCTCCACCTCCGCCTCGGCGGCAGCGGCTTCTCCGGCCAGGGTTGAGCGTCGTTGCAGGTCTCGACGGCGGGGGCCAGGACGGTAGTCGTCGCTCACGAGTGCAGCCTAGCCCGACCGAGGTTCGCCGGGGAGCCTTAACGGAGCGGGTGTCTGGTCGGCAGAGTCCCGTACCGAGGCTGGTCGGGTGTGGAAGGATTCGGCCATGTTGAACCTCGCGGATCTGCTCACCCAGGCTGCCCACGCCCACGGCGACGACACCGCCCTGGTCGAGGCCGCCAGCGGCCGCCGGATGACCTGGGCCGAAGTGGACGACGAGGTCGACCGGGTCGCCGGTGGGTACGCCGACGCCGGCCTGGTCGCCGGACACCGGGTGATGATCGCGCTCGGCAACCGGATCGAGTTCGTGACCTGCTACCTCGCCGCGTTGCGTGCCCAGTTGGTCGCCGTGCCGGTCAACCCGCGCTCCTCGGCCGACGATCTGGCCCGGATGCTCGCCGACAGCGGGTCGCGGCTGCTGATCGCCGACTCCCGGTCGGTGACGGCCAGCCGCGAGGCGGTCGCCGCCCTCGACGCGTTCACCGTCCGCGTGGTCACCGTCGGCACCACCCTGCAGCCGGGCGAGCACTCCTACGACCAACTCGCGTTGCAGCGGGGCCGGGCGCTACCGCCGTTGGCCGACGCCGAGGCGCTGGCGGTGCTGCTCTACACGAGCGGTGCTTCGGGCCGTCCCCGCGCGGCGATGCTGACCCACCGCGCCCTGCTCGCCAACATCGCGCAGATCGCCGCCGTCCAGCCGCCGATGCTGGCCGCCACCGACGTCGTGCTCGGCGTCCTCCCGCTGTTCCACGTCTACGGCCTCAACGCCGTCCTCGGTGCCACGGTCGGCCAGGCCGCCCGGTTGGTGATCGCGGAGTCTTTCGACCCGGACGGCACCCTCGACCTGATCGACGACGAGGCGGTCAGTGTCGTCCCGGTGGCTCCGCCGGTCTTCGCGCACTGGCTGCCGATGGAGGACCTCGCGCTCCGGCTCGGCTCGGTCCGCCTCGTCCTCTCCGGCTCCGCGGCGATGACCGGCTCCGACGTCGACGCGTTCGCCGCGGAGGTCGGGGTCGGCGTCCACCAGGGCTACGGCCTGACCGAGGCGGCGCCCGTGGTCACCTCCACGCTCTGCAGCAAGCAGGCCACTCCCGGATCGCTGGGGGCGCCGCTGCCCGGGATCGAGGTGCGCCTGGTCGACGACGGCGGGTTGCCGCACCACGACGGTGACCCGGGCGAGATCGAGATCCGCGGCGACAACCTCTTCTCCGGCTATTGGCCCGACGGTGAGGACGGTCCCGACGCCGAAGGCTGGTGGCGGACCGGCGACGTCGGCTTCATCGACGACGACGGCGACCTCTTCCTCGTCGACCGCCGCAAGGACGTCGTCACCGTCTCCGGCTTCCGGGTCTATCCGGTCGAGGTCGAGGTCGTCCTGGCCGGTGTCCCCGGGGTCCGCGAGGTCGCGGTCGTCGGTGTCCCCGACGCCGCGACCGGCGAGGCGGTGGTGGCCTACCTGGTCGCCGACGGCGACCCCGACGAGGTCCGCGCCGGCGTCACCGCTCGGGCGGAGAAGTTGCTGGCCCGGTTCAAGCAGCCCACGGTGGTCCACCTGGTGCCTGAGTTGCCGCATACGGCGACCGGTCAGGTCCAGAAGGGTCGTCTGCGGGCCGCCGAGCGGCGTCGCGTGCTCGACCTGATCGACCAGGGGGCTGAGGCGTGAGCGCACGGGTCACGCTCTACGCCCGGGAGGGCTGCCACCTCTGCGACGAGGCACGCGCGGTGATCGCGCGGGTCTGTGCGGAGCTGGGGGAGAGCTTCGACGAGATCGACATCGACGACGCCGTCGGACTCCCCGCGCACTACGACGACGAGATCCCGGTGACCCTGGTCGACGGCAAGCAGCACGACTTCTGGCGGGTCGACGAGGAGCGGTTGCGCGCGGCATTGACCCGCCCCAGCTGAGCTCCTACTCGCCGGTTCGTTGGGTGCTATCGCCCACCCCGCGTGGAGTGAGCCAAGTCACCTGTGTTATCCCCAGGCTTCGCCAGTTTGTTCTCACGTTCACAAACTCCTAAGGTGAATGGGTCGCAAGGACGTCGCAGGCGCATTCCAGCGCCGGCGATGGTGGCGCCTGGCGGCCTCTTTGAAAGACGAGTTCAGCGTGAGCGCACCCACCCCGTCACCTGGCGGCCGCGAGTCGGCAGCCTCTGTTGATGGTGGGGCGACTCGTGCCGCAGGCCGTGAGATCCCCGAGGCTACGGTGGCCCGGTTGCCGATCTACCTCCGGGCCCTGCACGCGATGCTCGAACGTGGCATCAGCACCTGCTCCAGCGAGGAACTCGCGGTGGCGGCCGGCGTCAACAGTGCCAAGCTCCGCAAGGACCTCTCCTACCTGGGCTCGTACGGGACCCGTGGGGTCGGCTACGACGTCGACTACCTGCGCTACCAGATCGCCCGCGAGATCGGCGTCACCCAGGACTGGCCGGTCATCATCGTCGGTATCGGAAACCTGGGCCACGCGCTGGCCAACTACTCCGGCTTCCGCTCCCGCGGTTTCCGGGTGGTCGCGCTGCTCGACGCCGACCCGGCGCTGAGCGAGAAGGTCGTCGCCGGTCTCCCTGTCCGGCCGTTCGCCGAACTCGCCGCGATCGTCGCCGACCAGTCCGTCGCGATCGGCGTCATCGCCACCCCGGCCGAAGCCGCTCAGCCGGTCGCCGACGAGATGGTCGCCGCAGGCATCACCAGCATCTTGAACTTCGCTCCGAGCGTCATTGCCGTGCCTGAAGGCGTCGACGTCCGCAAGGTGGACCTCTCCATCGAACTGCAGATCCTCGCCTACCACGAGCAGCGCAAGGCGCCGTCGGTCTCCGAGCCGGAAGAAGGAGCCTCGGCATGAGCATCCTGGTTGTCGGAATCTCGCACCGCACCGCCCCCGTGGAGGTGCTGGAGCGGCTGACCCTGGACGCCTCCGGGGTCGACAAGCTGATCGCGCGGACCTCCGAGATGGAGCACGTCAGCGAGACGACCGTGCTCTCCACCTGCAACCGGCTCGAGGTCTACACCGACGTCGACCGCTTCCACGGCAGTGTCGAAGAGATCTCCCGGCTGCTGCTCGGCCACGAAGCCGACGAGCCCGTCGACGCCGAGCTGATCGGCAACCTCTACGTGCACTACGGCGACGCCGCCGTCTCACACCTCTTCCACGTCGCCTCCGGCCTCGACTCGATGGTGGTCGGTGAGGGCCAGATCCTCGGCCAGACCCGTGAGGCCTTGCGGATCGGTCAGGAGCACGGCACCGTCGGCGCCTCGCTCAACGTGCTCTTCCAGCAGGCCCTGCGGGTCGGCAAGCGCAGTCACGCCGAGACCGACATCGACCACGCGGCGCCGTCGCTGGTCAGCGCCGCACTCGACCTGGTCGGCTCCATCGAGGGTCGCCGTGCCGTCGTCGTCGGTGCCGGCGCGATGGCCTCGCTCGCCGTCTCCACGCTGTCGCGTCGCGGCGCCGGCCTGGTGACCGTGCTGAACCGGACCGAGAGCGCCGCGCAGCGGCTCGCCGCCGAATACGACGGTGAGGCCCGGCCGATCGACGAGCTCGGCGAGGTGCTCGCCGATGCGGACCTGGTCATCTCCTGTACCGGTGCCAGCGGCGCGGTGATCACCGCCGAGCAGGTCGCCGCCGTCCGCGGTGGCTCCACCCGCCCGGTGACCCTGATCGACCTCGCGCTGCCGCACGACATCGAGTGGGCGGTCGGCGATCTTCCCGGCGTCACCCTCAAGAACCTGAGCACTCTCGCCGAGGAACTGCACGACGTCGCGGGCCTGCAGAGCGTGACCGGCGTCCGGGCGATCGTCTCCGAAGAGATCGCTGCCTTCCTCAACGCCCGTCGGCAGGCCAGCGTCACCCCGACCGTGGTCGCGCTGCGGTCGATGGCGACCAGCGTCGTGGACGCCGAGATCGAGCGCCTGCTGACCCGCCTGCCCGGGCTCGACCCGGCGCACCGGGACGAGGTGGAGCAGGCGATCCGCCGGGTCGCGGACAAGCTGCTCCACCGCCCCACCACGCGGGTCCGTGAACTTGCCGACGAGACCGGTGCGGTCTCCTACGCCACCGCGTTGGCCGAGCTCTTCGCGCTCGACCCCGACGCTGTCGATGCTGTTACTCGTCCCGGAGGTGGCCGCTGATGGCTGTACTTCGTCTCGGCACCCGTGCCTCGCTGCTCGCCCGCACCCAGTCCGGCCACGTGGCCGACATGGTCCGCGAGCGGCTCGGCGTCGAGGTGGAGCTGGTTCCGGTCACCACCGAGGGTGACGTCAACCGGACCCCACTGGCCCAGATGGGCGGCACCGGTGTCTTCGTCTCGGCGCTGCGTGACGCGCTCATCGACGGGCTCTGTGACTTCGCGGTGCACTCCCTCAAGGATCTGCCCACCGAGCCTTGCGAAGGGATCGCCCTGGCCGCGATCCCGACCCGCGAGGACCCGCGCGACGTCCTGGTCGCCCGCGACGGACTCACCCTCGGTGAGCTTCCGCCGGGCAGCGTGGTGGCCACCGGTTCGCCGCGCCGCGCCTCGCAGCTAAACGCGCTGGGTCTCGGCCTGGAGGTCGTCGGGCTGCGCGGCAACATCGACACCCGGCTCGGCAAGGTCACCTCGGGGGAGGCGGACGGCGTGATCCTGGCGCGAGCAGGTCTGAGTCGGATCGACCGGCTCGACGTGATCACCGAGAGCCTCGATCCGCTCCAGATGCTGCCCGCTCCCGGGCAGGGGGCGCTGGCCATCGAGTGCCGGAGCGCCGACGTCGAGCTGGTGGCGCAACTCGCCGCCGCCCTGGACGACGCCGACACCCGCGCCGCGGTCACCGCGGAACGCGCTGTACTTCGCACCCTGGAGGCCGGCTGCTCGGCCCCGGTGGGTGCGCTCGCCGAAGTGGTCTCGGGCGGCGAAGGTGATGCGGAACTTTGGCTGCGCGCTGTGGTGCTCTCGCACGACGGCGCCGTGAACATGCGTAGGTCGGCGACTGGCCCCGTCGCCGACGCTGCGGAGGTGGGCAACCGGTTGGGGACCGGGATGCTCGAAGAGGGCGCGGCAGAACTGATCCACACACCAGCGAAGAGGCAGCACTGATGACTGGACGCAAGACCAAGACCACTCCGGCCACGGACGCGGATCGGCCCCGGGGCTGGGTAGCGTTCGTGGGCAGTGGCCCCGGCGACCCCGACCTGTTGACCGTCCGCGCGGCAGGCCTCCTCGCTGAGGCCGACGTGGTGATCACCGAGCTCCCTGAGCACGAGCCGATGGTGCGGACCGTGCTCGGCCTGCCCGAGCCGACGGTCGTCGTCGACGAGGACGGCAACGAGACCGTCACCGAGGTGCCGGGTCCGGAGTTCATCGACGGTGGCTTCGGCGACGACGGCCAGCCGTTGACCCACGCCAACCGCGCCAAGGTCGTCGTCAAGCAGGCCAAGCGCGGCCTCCGTGTCGTGCGCCTGATGAACGGCGACCCGTTCCTCTACGCCTCGGGCCCGGAGGAGGCGCAGGCCTGCGCCAAGGCCTCGATCGCCTTCGAGATCGTGCCCGGTGTCTCCTCGGCGACCGCCGTCCCTGCCTACGCCGGCGTCCCGCTGACCACCAAGAACAACCGTGAGGTCGCCGTCGTGACCTGCGGCGAGAAGGTCGACTGGAGCCAGTACGCGGACAACCGCACCCTGGTCCTGCTCTCGGCCGTCGGCGGGATCGCCGACATCGCCAAGGCGCTGATCGCGGCCGGCCGCAACGCGAACACGCCGGTCGCGATGACGCAGACCGGCACCACCACCAACCAGCGCACGGTCACCTCGACCCTGGAGAACATCGCCGCCGACGCGCGTGCCGCCCGGATCGCCCCGCCGGCGATCACCGTGATCGGCGACGTCGTCAACCTGCGCAACACGCTCTCCTGGTTCGAGACCAAGCCGCTCTTCGGCTGGCGCGTCCTGGTGCCGCGCACCAAGGAGCAGGCCGGAACGCTGACCTCGGGTCTGCGCTCCTACGGTGCTGTGCCCGAGGAGGTGCCGACCATCTCGGTCGAGCCGCCGCGGAACCCGCAGCAGATGGACAAGGCCGTCCGTGGCCTGGTCGAGGGTCGCTACGAGTGGATCGCCTTCACCTCCGTCAACGCGGTCAAGGCGGTCCGTGAGAAGTTCGAGGAGTACGGCCTCGACGCGCGTGCGTTCTCCGGCTTGAAGATCGCCGCGGTGGGTGACAAGACCGCCGCCGCGATCGCCGCCTGGGGCCTCCGCGCCGACCTGGTGCCGTCGGGTGAGCAGTCGGCTGCCGGCCTGCTCGCCGACTGGCCGCCCTACGACGACGTGCTCGACCCGATCAACCGGGTCTTCCTGCCGCGTGCCGACATCGCCACCGAGAACCTGGTCGCGGGCCTGATCGACCTCGGCTGGGAGTGCGACGACGTCACCGCCTACCGCACGGTGCGGGCCACCCCGCCGCCGGCGCCGACCCGTGACGCGATCAAGACCGGCAAGTTCGACGCCGTCGTCTTCACCTCGTCCTCGACGGTGCGCAACCTGGTCGGTATCGCCGGCAAGCCGCACGCCTCCACGGTGATCGCCGTGATCGGTCCCGCCACCGCGAAGACCGCCGAGGAGCACGGCCTGCGCGTCGACGTGATGGCCCCGACGCCGTCGGTCGAGGACCTCGTCGAGTCGCTAGCCGACTTCGGTGCGGCTCGCCGCGCGGCCCTGGTCGAAGCCGGCCAGCCGGTCACCAAGCCGTCGGACCGCAAGCCGTCGGCCCGGCGCAAGGCGACCAGCAGCTGATCCTCTCGCCGAGCTGATCGCCTATGTGGCACCTGGCACCCAGATACTGGGAGCCAGGTGCCACATAGGCATTTGGGCGAGAGCACAATGGGTGCCATGGAGTTCCCTGTCGTCCGTCCTCGTCGGCTCCGTCGTACCCCGGCCCTGCGCCGGATGGTCGCGGAGACCCATGTCCGGCCCGAGCAGTTGATCCTGCCGGTCTTCGTGCGGGAGGGGATCAATGAGCCGGTTCCGATCAGCTCGATGCCGGGCGTCGTCCAGCACACTCGGGAGTCGCTCAAGCAGGCTGCGGACGAGGCCGCCGAGCTCGGCCTGGGCGGGATCATGCTGTTCGGGGTGCCGCAGACCAAGGACGCCGTGGGCAGTGGCGCGCTGGACCCCAAAGGGATCCTGAACGTCGCGATCGCCGACGTCGCCGCCCAGGTGGGTGACGCGTTGCCGGTGATGAGCGACCTGTGTCTCGACGAGTTCACCGACCACGGGCACTGCGGCGTACTGGACGAGTCCGGGGGTGTCGACAACGACGCCACCCTGGAGATCTACGCCCAGATGGCGCTGGCCCACGCCGAAGCCGGGGCTGCGTTGGTCGGCCCGAGCGGGATGATGGACGGCCAGGTCGGCGTGATCCGTGAGGCGCTGGACGCCGGCGACCACACCGACGTCGCGATCCTGGCCTACTCGGCCAAGTACGCCTCCGCCTTCTATGGCCCGTTCCGTGAGGCCGTCGACTCGACCCTCCAAGGAGACCGGCGTACCTATCAGCAGGACCCGGCGAACGCACTCGAAGGCGTCCGGGAGGCGCTGATCGACGTCGCCGAGGGTGCGGACCTGGTGATGGTGAAGCCGGCCCTGGCCTACCTCGACGTGATCCGTCAGGTGCGCGACGCCGTCGACGTGCCGGTCGCGGCCTACAACATCTCCGGTGAGTACTCGATGGTCGAGGCGGCGGCTGCCAACGGCTGGATCGACCGGGACGCCGCGATCCTCGAGACGTTGACCTCGATCCGGCGCGCAGGTGCCGACGTGGTGCTGACCTACTGGGCGGCGGAGGCGGCCCGGCTGCTGCGCTAGCGTCGTACGGATCGTGGCCCCGGGGCCACCATCCGTTCGACGCACGCCCGGGTCGGATCGCTCCGATCGGCTGCAGAGACGACGAAGCCCGCGGCACCTGCCGCGGGCTTCGTCGTTGGTTTCTGCGCCTTCGGTTGCTACTTCTGCAACCTCGGCGGCTATATGTGCGCCCTCGGGCTACTTGGCGAGGCCGAAAGAGCTCAGGGCTTCCCTGTGAGGAGGTTGAGCAAGCCCTTGACGATCCCAGTCAGCAATCCAAGCGCTTGGTCCTCAGGCTTGCCGTTGATTTGGTTGGCGCACTTCGCCGCCGCAGTGTCGTTCAGGCCCAGGACCTTAAGCAGTCCAAGAACGTCCACCCGTTCGATCTCTGCGCTACAGAGATTCAGTGCCTCGGTCAGCGACAACACCGGGGCGAGGATCGGCTTGATTGGCTCGGTGAGCGCCTCGAGGGGCTTCTTGTCCTTGTCCTTGCCCGGCGTCGACGGGTTCTCGGTGCCCGGCTCGCTGCCGGGGTCGGTCGGCGTGGTCGGGCTGGTCGTCGTGCCCGGCGTGTTCGTGGTCGGGTTCGTGGCCTTCGGCGGCTTGGTCGCCAACTGGTTGCCGAGGTTCGGCGAGGCCAGCGAGTAGTCCGGGGTGAAGTTGATCGCCGAGGTGGTGTTGTTCGGCACCGCGGAGTAGTCGCCGGCCAGGTAGGCGTCACGGATCCGCAGCACCAGGTCGACGTACTTGTCGGAGTGGTTGTAGCGGTGCACCGCGGAGCGGCGGCCCTGGTCGGTGCCGAGGTCGTCGGTACCGGCGCAGAGGTAGACGGCGGTGGCGAGTGCCGCGTCGTCGATGTCCTGCGGGTTCCGCTTGCCGTCGCCGTCGGCGTCCACGCCGACCGAGGACCAGGTGGTCGGGATGAACTGCATCGGGCCGACAGCGCGGTCGTAGACCTCGTCGTTGTCGAACTGGCCGGCGTCGGTGTCGGTGATCTCCTGGGTGCCGTTGTTGCCGTCCAGCGCGATGCCGTAGATACCGGGGCGGGAGACGCCGTCGGTACCGAGGGTGTTGCCCCCGTAGCGACCGTGGTCGGACTCCACGCGGCCGATCGCGGCGACCAGCTGCCAGTCCAGGCCACAGGTCTTGTCGGCGGAGTTGATCACCGTGGCGGCACGCTGGTACGCAGCGAGCGCGGCCGACGGAATGCCACTGGTGGAGGAGGTGCGCACGATCGAGTTGCCCTCGCGCTCCGGCACGCCCAGGCCGATACTGCCGGGCTGGGAGTAGCTGGCCGGGTCTTCGATCGCCTGGGCCGGGACGGTCGCGCCGTCAGGAAGCGCATCGCGCTCGCCCGAGGCGCTGGCGACGGCGCTGCCGCCGACTCCGATCAAGCTGGCCGTCCAGGCCGTCGAGAGCAGGGCCAAGGGCACCAATGCCGTGGCTTTCTGGCCACGGCTGAAGCGTGTCTTGCTCATGATGTGCGGTTCTCCCCAGTGTGCTGTGTGTACTTACAACGCCCCGCTCCCTCAAGCACAGGCACCTGATTCAACGAATGGTGTCACAGTGAGTTACGTAACACATCGGGTATCCGCAACTTTCTGGTAACACCGGTGCCTTTCTCCCCGTGCTCACCTGGAAGACGTGGCTGCTCGCCGACCGTGACGCGATCTGGGTCACAAAGTTTCGTAGGTCCGCAACCTGCGGCTCCGAACGTCCCCGTCCCGCCTACGGGGGAGCGGCGTCACCGCCCGTCGTGCCGATGTGCACAGGTTGGCACCGTCGGCGACAATGATTCGGTGAGCACTTCGACGTCTGCCGTGACCGCGCGCTCCCAGGCTCTCTTCGAGCGGGGCTCCGCCGTCACCCCCGGTGGCGTCAACTCCCCGGTCCGGGCGTTCAACGCCGTCGGTGGCACGCCGCGCTTCATCACCTCCGCGCGAGGCGCCTGGCTGACCGACGCCGACGGCAACGAACTCGTCGACATGATCTGCTCCTGGGGTCCGATGCTGCTCGGCCACGCGCACCCCGAGGTGCTCGCCGCCGTCAACGAGGCCGTCTCCCGTGGCACCTCCTACGGGACACCGACCGTCCCCGAGGTCGAGCTCGCCGAGGCGATCGTGGCCCGGACCCCGGTGGAGCGGGTCCGCTTCGTCTCCTCGGGCACCGAGGCCACCATGTCCGCGATCCGGCTGGCCCGCGGCTTCACCGGCCGCGACCTGGTGGTGAAGTTCGCCGGCTGCTACCACGGTCACGTCGACTCGCTCCTGGTCGCCGCCGGCTCGGGCCTGGTCACCCTCGGTGTCCCCGGCACGCCCGGTGTCCCCGACTCCGCCACGGCGCTGACCCTGGTGCTCCCGTACAACGACCGGGCCGCCGTCACCGCTGCCTTCGCTGAGCACGGTGACCGGATCGCCTGCCTGATCACCGAGGCCGCCCCCGGAAACATGGGCGTCGTTCCGCCCGAACCCGGTTTCAACCAGTTCCTGGCGCAGACCTGCGCCGCCAACGGTGCCCTCTTCATCTCCGACGAGGTGATGACCGGTTTCCGCGCCTCCGCGCAGGGCCAGTGGGGTCTGGACGGCGCAGCAGAGGGCTGGCGCCCCGACCTGGTCACCTTCGGCAAGGTGATGGGCGGAGGGTTCCCGGCCGCTGCCTTCGGTGGTCGCGCCGACGTGATGGCGCACCTGGCCCCGCTCGGCGGCGTCTACCAGGCCGGCACCCTGTCGGGTAACCCGATCGCCACCACCGCAGGCCTCACCACGCTGCGCCTGGCCACCGACGAGGTCTACGCCCACATCGGCGCGGCCGGTGAGGTGATCAAGGCGGCGGCCACCGCGGCGCTGACCGAAGCCGGTGTGCCGCACCGGGTGCAGAGCAGCGGCACCATGTTCTCGGTCTTCTTCACCGATCGCGAGGTCCGTAACTTCGACGACGCCGGCACCCAGAGCGCCGAGGCCTACCGGGCCTTCTTCCACAGCATGCTGGACGCCGGGGTCCATCTGCCGCCGTCGGCCTACGAGGCCTGGTTCCTCTCCGCCGCCCACGACGAGCGTGCCGTGCAGACCGTCGTCGACGCCCTCCCCGCCGCGGCCCGCGCCGCCGCCGAAGCCCTTGACGGTGCCGCGAACTGATGCCCGCCGTCGTGACGACTCATCGCGCCCCCGTGCGGGTGCGTGCCCAGCGAACCAATCAAGACAGTGCGTCATGTCTCTCATGCGCGCACCAATCGAAGTGAGAACGCATGAGTGAGAAGACCACCGTCCACCTGCTGCGCCACGGCGAGGTACACAACCCCGAGGGCGTGCTCTACGGCCGGATGCCGGGCTACTACCTCTCCGATCTCGGGAAGCAGATGGCGGCCACCGTGGCCGAGGCGATCGCGGACCGCGACGTCACCCACCTGCGGGTCTCCCCGCTGGAGCGGGCCCAGCAGACCGCGGCGCCGTTCGCGCAGACCTTCGGACTCGACATCACCACCGATGCGCGGGTGATCGAGTCGGAGAACTACTTCGAGGGCAAGCGGTTCGGTGTCGGCGACGGCGCGTTGCGTCAGCCGTCGGCGTGGGTCCACCTGTGGAACCCGTTCAAGCCGTCGTGGGGCGAGCCCTACAAGGAGATCGCGGCGCGGATGATGGCGGCGGTCTACGACGCCCGTGACGCCGCCCGCGGCCACGAAGCCGTGATCGTCAGCCACCAGCTCCCGATCTGGACCACCCGGCTCTTCGTGGAGAAGCGCTCCTACCTGCACGACCCGCGTAAGCGGCAGTGCACGCTCTGCTCGCTGACCTCGCTCCACTTCGAGGGCGACAAGCTCACCTCGCTCTCCTACTCGGAGCCGGCCGGGCACCTGATCCCGAACCGCGACAAGGCGGCGCCGTTCTCGGCGGGGAACGCTCCCGAGCAGCACCGGCCCTGATCATGATGCGGCGACCAGTTCTACGGGCAGCAACCACAGCGCTCCTGATGGCGCTGACGTTGGCCGGCTGTTCCGGTCTCGAAGGGACAGGCGAGAAGGGCTACGTCACCAGCGACGGTCGGGTCACCGAGCTCGACGCGGGTGACCGCAGCTCCGCGATCTCGATCTCTGGCAAGGATCTGCGTGGTGAGCCACTCGACCTCGCCGACTACCGCGGCAAGGTCGTGGTGATGAACGTCTGGGGCCAGTGGTGCGGCGAGTGCCACGCCGAGGCCGGAGACGTCGTCGGGGCCGCCGAGAAGACCGAGGGCGACGACGTCGCCTTCGTCGGGATCAACGTCCGCGACTCCTCGCCGGAGACCGCGCGCTCCTACGAGCGGCAGTACGACGTCCCGTTCCCGTCGTTCTACGACCCGTCGAGCGAGAAGCTGCTGGCCTTCAACGGCGCGCTGCCGATCTCTGCGACGCCGTCGACGGTGGTCCTGGACCGCGAGGGTCGCGTTGCGGCCAGCGTGATCGGGGTGCTGCCGAGCGAGCAGACGCTGATCTCGATGATTGAGAAGGTCGTCGCTGAATGAGGGAGTTCTTCGAGGAGTCGGTGCTCTCCGGCTCGATGCTGGTGGCATTGCCCGTGGCTCTGTTGGCCGGCCTCGTCTCGTTCTTCTCGCCCTGCGTGATCCCGCTGCTGCCGGGCTACCTCTCCTACGCCACCGGCCTTTCCGGCGCCGATCTGGCGAACGCCCGCCGGGGCCGGATGATCCTGGGTGCGGTCCTCTTCGTGCTCGGCTTCTCCGTCGTCTTCATCGGTCTCGGCGCACTCTCGGGCTACTTCGGCTCCTTCCTGATCAACCAGCACGGCACGCTGACCTTCGTCCTCGGGCTGTTGGTGATCGTGATGGGTCTGGCCTTCGCCGGTCTTCTGCCGTTCATGCAGCGCGACGTGCGGATCCACAAGGTCCCGGCGGTCGGGCTGGCGGCGGCACCGTTGCTCGGCTTCCTCTTCGGCCTGGGCTGGACCCCGTGCATCGGCCCCACCCTGGGCGCGATCCTGACCCTCGGCGTCAACGAGGCCACCGCTCCCCGCAGTGCGGTGCTCTCCGCTGCCTACTGCATCGGCCTCGGACTTCCGTTCGTGCTGGCCGCGGTCGCCTACCGGCGCGCGCTCGGCGCCTTCGCATTCATCCGCCGTCACCAGGTCTGGGTGACCCGGATCGGCGGCGCGATGATGGTGATCGTGGGTCTGCTGCTGATCACCGGCTGGTGGGACTGGATCGTCAAGTGGCTCCAGGTGAACCTGATCCTCGGCTTTGAAACGAGTGTGTGATGGCTGTCCCCGATCTTGGCTTCATCGAGCTGATGCGCTGGGCATGGCGCCAGCTCACCTCGATGCGGACCGCGCTCATCCTGTTGCTGCTGTTGGCGTTGGCCGCGGTCCCCGGTTCGGTGATCCCGCAGAGCGACGTCGACGCGATGCGGGCCAACAACTGGAAGGCCGACCACCCCGACCTGACCCCGATCTACGAGAAGCTCGGGCTCTTCTCGGTCTATGACTCGGTCTGGTTCAGCGCCATCTACCTGCTGCTGATGGTCTCCCTGGTCGGCTGCATCCTGCCGCGACTGCGGGTCTACTGGCGCGGCTTCCGCGCCGCGCCGCCGAAGGCGCCGCGCAACCTGACCCGGCTGCCGGAGAACGCCAGCTACACCACCGACGAACCGGTCGAGGAGGTGCTGGCCCGAGCCGAGCAGGTGCTCCGCAAGCGCCGGTTCCGGGTGATCGCCGACGGTGACGCGATCTCGGCCGAGCGCGGCTACCTGCGCGAAGCCGGGAACCTGGTCTTCCACGCGTCGCTGCTGGTCGTGCTCGCCGGCGTCGCGATGGGCTCGCTGATGGGCTATCAGGGCGGCGTGATCGTCGGCAAGGGCGCCAGTTTCTCCAACAACCTCACCCAGTACGACGACTTCAAGGCGGGCCGGATGGTCGGGGTGGACAACCTCGACCCGTTCACCTTCACCGTCGACGACTTCGAGGTCGAATGGATCGACGACCCGACCAACCCGCGTTACGGGATGGCCCGCAAGTTCGTGGCCCCGCTGACCTACCGCGACGGTAGCGACGGCGAGGAGAAGACCTACGACCTGCGGGTGAACCACCCGCTGAAGATCGGCAGCACCGACGTCTTCCTGATCGGCCACGGCTACTCCCCGGTGATCACGATCCGCGACGCCGAGGGCAACATCGCGACCAGCGGTCCGACGCCGTTCCTCCCCGAGGACCAGGCCACCTTCACCTCCTTCGGTGTGGTGAAGGCGCCCGGTGCCGAACCGCAGCAGATCGGCCTGGAGGGGTTGCTCTACCCGACCTACTCCGGCGACCCGAACAACCTGGGCTCGGTCTTCGGTGCGCTGGGCAACCCACTGATCTCGATGCAGGCCTACGTGGGCGACCTCGGCCTGGCCGCAGGATCGCAGTCGGTCTACGTGCTGAACAAGACCAACATGAAGCTGCTCGGCGGCACCACCAAGGATCTGTTCCGCGTCGACCTCTGCCCGGCCAAGATCGATGGCAAGGAGAACGCGCGGTGTGAGAACTCCACCGTGCAGCTCCCGGACGGGGCCGGCTCGGTGACGTTCGAGGACATCACCCCCTGGGTGCGGGTGCAGATCAGCCAGACCCCGGGCAAGATGGTGGCGTTGGGCGGGATGATCGCCGCGCTGCTCGGTCTGCTGGGTTCGCTGTTCATCCGTCCGCGCCGGATGTGGGTGCGGGTCCGTGAGACGGACGGCAGCACCGTCGTAGAAGTAGCCGCGCTCGACCGCTCCAGCGGTGGCGAGGTCGGAGAAGAAATCGTCGAGGTCGTCGCTGCGCTCAAGGGCGAGACCGTGAAGGAGGAGCTGTGACCAACGAAGCGTGGGAGACGCTCAGCGATCAGGCGGCCACCGTCTGTGGCGTCGTCTACTTCCTGGCGCTGCTCTCGTACTCGGCCCAGTGGGCCGGACTACGGAAGTTGCCTGCGGACGAGACGCCGACCTCCGGCACGACCGCCCTGTGGGGCCGGTTCGGCCTGCTGCTGACCGCGATCGGTTGCGCCGTCCACCTGGTGGCGATGGTCGGTCGCGGCATGGCCGCCGACCCGAACCGGGTGCCCTGGGGCAACATGTACGAGTTCGTGCTCAGCTCGACCTTCGTGGTGGTGCTGGCCTTCCTGGTCTTCTACCGCAAGTACAAACTGGAGTGGCTCTCGCTCTGGGTGCTGGGCCTGGTCTGGGTCACCCTGATGGCGACGATGATCCTGCTCCACGACCGGGTCGCTCCGCTGGCTGAGTCGCTGAGCTCCCCGTGGCTGGTGATCCACGTGTCGGCTGCCGTGCTCGCGACCGGCATCTTCACCCTCGGCGGCCTGGTCTCGATCCTGTTCCTGGTCAAGGAGCGTCAGGAGAAGCGGGTCGCGGTCCGCGAGGCTGAGCTGGTCGCTGCGGGTGGTGGCGGGGCTGTCGTGACCGACGCCCCGGCGGTGGAGCCGGGCCGGCTGTCGCGAGCGCTGTCGCGGCTGCCCTTCTTCCGGGCGCCGCAGGGCAATACCGGGATCCTGGCCCGCGTGCCGTCGTCCAAGGCGTTGGACCGGCTCGCCTATCGGTTGCACGCCTTCGCCTTCCCGGTCTGGACCTTCGCGGTGCTGATCGCCGGCCCGATCTGGGCCCAGGTGGCCTGGTCGCGGTACTGGGGCTGGGACGCCAAGGAGGTCTGGGCCTTCATCACCTGGGTCGTCTACGCCGCCTACCTGCACGCCCGGGTGACCGCCGGCTGGAAGGGTCGCAACGCGGCGATCGTGGCGCTGATCGGATTCGTGACGCTGCTCTTCAACTTCATCGGGATCAACTACTTCTTCGGTGGTGGCTCCAAGCACTCCTACGCCGAGCCCGCAGTCGCCGTCGTCCAGGTGGTCGGCACGGATATGGCCCAAGCCACGCAGTTCTAGCTATCGGCAGCGCAGGCTGCAGAGAGCGAAACGAGCCGTGTCCCGCTCAGGGGCACGGCTCGTCTGCGTTGCTGCGCGTCGCTAGGGGTGACGTCGAGGCGTCACTCGGGGGAGTCGGGGTCGCGTTTCTTCCGGCGCCGGTTGAGGTCGCGCAGGAACTCCGCGTCGTCGTCGGGCGCGATCGGACGCGCCTGATTGCCGCCGCCGAACGGGCGGCTGCCCGGGGCGCGACGGAATGGGTGGCCACGGGTTTCGACCGTGCGCACCACGAGGTAGATCACGACCGCGATCACGATCAGCAGAAGAAGCAGCTTGCCCACGCCTCAAGGATAGTTCGCTGGCCGCCGGTAGCCACGTTGCCGGTAGAGCTTAGGCTGGATGGGTGAAGGAGTTCGTGGTTTACACCCTGATGAGGCTCGGCCTGTTGGTCGGAGCCTTCGCTGTCGTGGTCGGTGTCTGGAGCATCTTTGCGGACGACGTGCCGGTGCTGTGGGCGGTGGTTCTCGCCTTCTTGATCAGCGGGATCGCTTCGTTCTTCGTGCTCAACCCGCAGCGTGAGCGGTTCGCCGCGAAGGTCGAGGGCCGCGCTGCGCGGGCTGCGGCGAGGTTCGAGGAGCGCCGGGCCAAGGAAGACGACGACGAGTGACCACCGCTGGGCGCGCTTGGCTCAACGAGGCGCTGCGCAAGGTCGAGGCCGACGCGAACCGCTCGGCCGACACGCACCTGCATGTCTTCCCGTTGCCGGCGTCCTGGGGCGTGGATCTGTACCTCAAGGACGAGTCGGTCCACCCGACCGGCTCGTTGAAGCACCGGTTGGCGCGTTCGCTCTTCCTGTACTCACTCTGCAACGGTTGGATCACCGAAGGCACCACGGTGATCGAGGCGTCGTCAGGTTCGACCGCGGTCTCCGAGGCGTACTTCGCCCGGCTGCTGGGGCTGCCGTTCGTGGCGGTGATGCCGCGGTCCACCTCGCCGGAGAAGATCGCGCTGATCGAGTTCTACGGCGGCCGCAGCCACTTCGTCGATGACGGTGCCCTGATCTACGACGAGGCGCGTCGGCTCGCATCCGAGTGCGGCGGGCACTATCTCGATCAGTTCACCTATGCCGAGCGCGCCACCGACTGGCGCGGCAACAACAACATCGCCGAGTCGATCTTCGAACAGCTGGCTCTGGAGCCGCACCCGGTTCCGGAGTGGGTCGTGGTCGGCGCCGGGACCGGTGGCACCTCGGCCACCATCGGGCGCTACGTGCGTTACCGGCGTCTGGACACGCGAGTCTGTGTGGTCGACCCCGAGAACTCGGCGTTCGCGCCGTCCTATGCGAGCGGCGACCCGACGGTGACCACCGATCGTGGTTCGCGGATCGAAGGGATCGGTCGACCTCGGGTCGAGCCGTCCTTCATCCCGACCGTGGTGGACGAGGTGCTTTCGGTACCGGACGCGGCGTCGATCGCGGCCGCCCGCTGGTGCAGCGACGTCACCGGCCGGTTGGTTGGCGGTTCGACGGGGACCGCGCTGTGGGGTGCCCTGCACAAGGTGGCGCAGATGCGTGCGCATGGCCGTACCGGATCGGTGGTCACTCTGATCTGTGACGGCGGTGAACGCTACTCCGACACCTACTTCAATGACGCGTGGCTCGATGCCCAAGGGATCGATCCGAGCTCGTACCGGGCGATGCTGGACAACTTCCTGAGTTCGGGGGAGCTCGCCTGAGGGTGGATCCGTGGCATCCATATCGAAAATCGATAATAACGATTATCGTTAAGATATGGCTGGAATCGGATCCGTTGAACTCTTTGTGCTGGCGGTCGTCGCGTTGGTTGCGCTCGGCCTGATCGCACGAGCCTCGGCGCGATCGCGTCGCGGGGCAGAGATGACGCCCGTCGTGCGCACCACCTGGTGGGTCTGCGTGACCTACGGAGCGGTGGTGGTGATCGGCACCCTTCTCGGTGTTCTGCAGGTGCTCACCGACGACACGGTGACCGTGGAAGCGCCGATCGAGGAGTTCTGGCCTCAACTGCCCGCGGGGATGACGATCGACGACGGCCAACGCCCGGATCGGCTCGTGGAGGGCGCGATGACCAGTGCCACGCTCACTGTTTCCGGCCTGGAAACCTCCATCCGTGTGGTGCTCGCGGCTGCGGAAGCCGTCTCCGGGCTCACCATCGTTGCCGTCGTCCTGGTGATCGGGCTGGCGTGCCGCAACATCGGCCGGGGCACGCCGTTCGCCCCCGTCCTGGCTCGCGCCTGTGGTCTTGCCGCGGGTGCCGTGGCGATCGGCTCGATGGTGGCCCAGGTGCTGGGTAGCCTCGGTAGGAGCCAGGCGGCGGAGGCCGCGCTGCGCTGGTCCTCCGCGTCGTGGGAGTGCAAGGGGAAGGGGTGCGCCGACATGGCGCCGGAACAGTTCGTGCCCGCGGCGAGTTTCTCCGTGAACCTCGACCTGTGGCCGCTCGCCGTCGCGCTGGTGCTCGGGGTGGTTGCGGTCGTTCTGCGTAGCGGGATGGCCTTGCAGCGAGACACGGACGGCCTGGTGTGAGCCCAGCGGAAGCGGAGAACACCGGCATCCACTGCCGCCTCGATGAGCTGCTCGTCGAACGTGGGATGACCCTCACCGAGCTGAGCGGGCTCGTCGGGGTCAGCGTCGTCAATCTGTCGGTGCTCAAGAACGACCGGGCCCGCGCGATCCGCTACTCCACGCTGGAGGCGATCTGCCGGGTTCTGGACTGTCAGGTCGGAGATCTGCTCGTGGTGAGTGACTAGACGAACTCGCGAGTTCGTGTAGTTCCGCAGCCGCTGCCGAACGAAAAGCCCCTGAAAGCGCAGCTTTCAGGGGCTTTTCGTCAGGGACTATCGGTCAGTTGACCTGGGGGACGCCGGCCAGGGCGGCTTGGAGGTCGTCCTCGGAGAGCGGGTCGTCCTCGAGGCGGCCGGTCAGGAAGGAGTCGTAGGCGCCGAGCTCGAGCAGGCCGTGGCCGGAGAGCAGCACCACGATCACCTTCTCCTCGCCGGTCTCCTTGGCCTCGAGCGCCTCGCGGCGGGCCTGGGCCAGCGCGTGCGACGACTCCGGAGCCGGCACGATGCCCTCGGTACGGGCGAACTCGACGGCGGCCTCGAAGCACTCGGTCTGGTGCAGTGCGGTGGCCTCGATCAGGCCCTCGTGCACGGTGTGCGAGACCAGCGGCGCCATGCCGTGGTAGCGCAGGCCGCCGGCGTGGATCGTGGACGGCACGAAGTCGTGGCCGAGCGTGTACATCTTCATCAACGGGGTGAGCCCGGCCGTGTCGCCGAAGTCGTAGCGGTACTCGCCACGCGTCAGCGTCGGGCAGGAGGACGGCTCGACCGCGATGATCCGCGGGTTCTGGTTGCCGGCCAGCTTCTCGCGCAGGAACGGGAAGGCGATACCGGCGAAGTTCGAACCGCCGCCGGCGCAGCCGATCACCACGTCGGCGCCGCTCTCGCCGGCCTTGGCCAACTGCTTGAGCGTCTCCTCGCCGGTCACCGTCTGGTGCAGCAGCACGTGGTTGAGCACGGAGCCCAGGGCGTACTTGGCCTCCGGGTCCTGAGCGGCGAGCTCGACCGCCTCGGAGATCGCGATGCCCAGCGAGCCCGGGTGGTCCTCGGGGAACGCCTTGCCCGACTCGGTCATCCGTGACGGGGAGCGGTGCACGGTGCCGCCGAAGGTCTCGATCAGGGTCCGGCGCTGCGGCTTGGTGTCGAAGGAGGCGCCGACCTGCCACACCTCACACTGCATGTCGAAGAGCGCGCAGGCGTAGGAGAGTGCGGTGCCCCACTGGCCCGCACCGGTCTCGGTGGTGAGCCGGGTGATCCCGTTGATTTTGTTGTAGTACGCCTGCGGAACGGAGGTGTTGACCTTGTGCGAACCGGCCGGCGAGACGCCCTCGTACTTGTAGTAGATCCTGGCCGGAGTGCCGAGCTTCTGCTCCAGGTTGCGGGCCCGGATCAGCGGCGAGGGGCGGTACTGCGCGTAGACCTCGCGCACGGCCTCCGGGATCTCCACCCAACGTTCGGTGGTGACCTCCTGGGCGATCAGCTCCGGCGGGAACAGCGGCGCGAGGTCGTCGGGGCCTACCGGCTGGTGCGTGCCCGGGTGCAGCGGCGGGGGCGGCGGCGTCGGCAGGTCGGCGACGATGTTGTACCAGTGGGTCGGCATCTCCGAGTCGTCGAGCAGGAACTTACGGGGCTCAGGCATGGACACTCCTTGGGAATGGGCGCAGAACAGTTCTCCCTCGGCATGGGGCGAGGGAGCGGGAAGGGCTTACTTCAGGTGCCGGTCGATCCGAGACCGCGGCTGCCCCAGCACCTTGGCCAGGATCGGTGCGCGGAACTTGTACACCGCGAAACCAGCGGCGATAACCAGCAGGATGATGAGCCACGTCATGGGCTCAATCTAGCCCCGCGGCGCGGCTGGCGGTGGGCCTCAGACCCGACTGGTCGGATCCTGGTCACCGTGGTCGCCACGGTTGCCGTTGAAGACCTCGCCGAAGTTCACGGTCCGCTTGGCGTTCGAGAGTGCCGTCACGATCGTGGTGCCGAGCGCGCCGGCACGGTCGAAGACCAGGGCGCTGCCGACCGAGACGCCGTCGTAGGAGGTGTGGTCGAGAGCGGTCAGACCGATCTCGCGGCCGACCGGCTGGCGCGAGAGGGTCAGCGTCACGTCGGCGTTGATGTAGTTGACGCCGGCGCTGCCCCAGTTGGTGACCAGGGTGGTGGAGTCGGCGACGGCGGCCGCGGCGCTGAACCCGGACGACACCTCGCCGGAGACGACCTGTGGCACGGTGTTCCAGATCGTCTTGTGGTCGGCGTTCTGGTGGGCGGCGAAGTTCTGCGACCACTCGCCGCCGCTGAGGAAGAACGGCGGGCGGACGTCGTTAGGCCCGGCCACCGGCACGTCGGGCGGCGAGGGCAAAGGCGTGGTCCGCTTCCAGACGTCGCCGGGCGGCTCTTCGGTCGCCTTGAGGAAGAGCGCCGACGAGCGGGCCATCACTTCGTCGTCCTGGAGCAGCAGGGTGTCGACCAGCGCGAGCCGGTTGCTGGAGCGGACCACGGTGGTGGCGAAGAAGCAGGGGGCCATCGCGGCCGGACGGAAGAGGTCGACCGTGTGTCGAGCGGGGACCAGTTCGCGACCGCCCTCGGCGAGGACCGCCTGCTCGGCGGCGCGGGCGAGTGCTCCGCTGATCGCGACGCCGTGCATCTGGTCGGCCGACCACAGGCTGCGGGCGACGTCGGTCGGCACCAGGCTCTCGCCGGCACGTTCGAAGAAGACGATCTCCATGGTCACTCCTCAGCTCTCAAACAGTCGGTCGCCGGGATTCGGCGCCAGCCTGGAAGAAGTGTGGCACTGAGTGCCTCAGGCCGTGGCAACCAGTGCCACAAAGAGAGCAACGGCACACCCGAGCTGGGCGATACCGATCTGCGCCAGTGCCGGCACGAGGTGGCGCCCCTGGGCGCCGGAGAGCACCCGGCGCAACGGACGACCGCTCATCGGCACCACGATCAGACCGGCCAGGGCCCACCAGGTGGTGGTCGCTGCCAGGGCGACGACGGCTGCTGCGGCAGCGAAGACCATCAGCGCGAAGAGCTTGCGGGTCCCGCCGTCGCCCAGCCGCACGGCCAAGGTGATCTTGCCGGACTCCTTGTCGGTGGGGATGTCGCGCAGGTTGTTGGCGACCAGGATCGCGCAGGCCATCGCACCTGCCACGATCGCGCCGTAGAGCGAGGGCAGGACGACGTCGCCGGCCGAGCTCTCGGTCTGGACGTAGGTGGTTCCCATCACCGCGACCAGGCCGAAGAAGACGAAGACCATCACTTCGCCGAGGCCGAGATACCCGTAGGGCTTGCTGCCGCCGGTGTAGAACCATCCGGCCAGCACACAGAGCGCGCCGACGGCGACCAGCCACCAGGCAGTGGTTGCGGCGAGCGCGAGCCCGGCGACGGCGGCCACCCCGAAGGCGAGGAAGGCGGCGCGCTTCACCAGCGCGGGTTCCACCAGGCCGGATCCGACCAGTCGGAGCGGGCCGACCCGGTCCTCGTCGGTGCCACGGATCCCGTCGGAGTAGTCGTTGGCGTAGTTGACCGCGACCTGCAGCGCGAGAGCGACGACCAACGCCAGGGCCGCCTTCCACCACACCGGCTCAGCGGTGTGTGCTGCGACGCCGGTACCGATCAGGACGGGAGCGAGAGCGGCGGGAAGGGTGCGGGGTCGCGCGCCGGCGAGCCACTGTGACGGGGAGGCCATGATCAGCGATTCAAGCATGTACCGCCAGTGGGCACACGTTGCGGGGATAGCCTTCAGCGGTGAACTTCTTGCGGCCCGTGCACGGCACCACCGACGAGGTGCTCGGGGCGCTCGCCGAGTGGTTGGCCGCACCGGGCGAGCCGGAGCCTCTGGTGGTCGCGACCTCCGGGTCGACGGGCCGTCCCAAGCAGGTGCTTCTCTCCCGTCGGGCGATGCTCGCCTCTGCCGAGGCCACCCATCAGCGGTTGGGTGCCCCGGGGCGCTGGCTGTTGACGTTGCCGATCAGCTACGTGGCCGGCCTCCAGGTGGCGATCCGTTCGCTGCTCGCGGGTCAGCCGCCGATCGTCGTCGACGACGACTGGACGGCGGCTGTCGAGCAGCTCGACGGCGTCGGCTACACCTCGTTGGTGCCTACTCAGCTACATCGGATCCTGACCGACGCTGACGCCCATGGTGACGGCGGCGCCGCGCTGGCGGCGCTGACCCGCCTGGACGCCGTCCTGTTGGGTGGTGGACCGCTCGACCCCGCGCTGCGGGCGCGCGCCGAAGCCGCCGGAGTGCGGGTGATCGCGACCTATGGCGCCAGCGAGACCTCCGGTGGCTGCGTCTACGACGGCGTCCCGTTGCCGGGGGCGCTGGTGGAGATCGACGCCGAGTCGCGGATCAGGCTGGGTGGCGCGACGATCTTCGACGGCTACCTCGACGACCCCGAGCTCACCGCCGAGACGCTGCGCGACGGGTGGTATCTGACCAGCGACCTGGGCCGGATCGTCGACGGCCGGTTGCAGGTGCTGGGCCGCGCCGACGACGTGGTGATCAGTGGCGGCGTCAAGGTGCCGATGCCCGCGGTGGCGGCCCGGCTCCGCGAACACCCGGACGTCGACCTGGTGGAGATGGTGGGTCTGCCCGATCCCGAGTGGGGCCAGCGGGTGGTGGCGGTGGTGACCGGCGCGGCAGCGCCTGAGCTCGTCGCGCTCCGTGCCTGGGTGGCGGATCGGCTCGACCGGCGCTGGGCACCGCAGCAGCTGGTGCGGCTGGCTGCGTTGCCGTTGCTGGACAACGGAAAACCCGACCGCGCCGAGATCCGACGACTGGCCGAGGAGGCCCGATGAGTGACCTGGTGGTCTGGCAGACCCCGCTGCACACGCGTTTCCGTGGACTCAACGTCCGCGAAGGGGCCCTGATCCGAGGCGAGCGTGGCTGGGGCGAGTGGAGCCCGTTCCGGGAGTACGGCACCGCCGAGGTGGAGCCGTGGCTGCGCTGTGCCGAGGAGGCGGCGGCGGGCGACTGGCCCGAGCCGATCCGGAGCGAGGTGCCGGTCAACGTGACGGTGCCGGCCACCGATCCGCAACGTGCACACGCGATCGTCGCCCAGGGCGGCTGCCGGACCGCGAAGGTCAAGGTGGCGGAACGCGGACAGACCCTCGCCGACGACATCGCCCGGATCGAGGCGGTCCGTGACGCGCTCGGTGCCGGTGGGCTGATCCGGGTCGACGCGAACGGCGGCTGGGACGTCGACCAGGCGGTGACCGCGATCGCGGCCCTGGACCGCGCCGCCGGCGGCCTGGAGTACGTCGAGCAGCCGACCAAGAGCGTCGAGGAGTTGGCCGAGACCCGGCGCCGGGTCGAGGTGCCGATCGCTGCCGATGAATCGATCCGTCGGGCCGAGGATCCGTACCGGGTCCGCGATCTGGAGGCCGCCGACATCGCGGTGCTCAAGGTCCAGCCGCTCGGCGGGGTCCGGGCCTGCCTGCGGATCGCGGAGGAGATCGGGCTGCCGGTGGTGGTCTCCAGCGCGTTGGAGACCACGTTGGGCCTCGCCGCCGGGGTGGCGTTGGCGGCGGCGCTGCCCGAGTTGCCGCACGCCTGCGGTCTGGCGACCGGTCAACTGCTGGTCGACGACCTCGTCCGCGACCGGCTGCTGCCCCGCGACGGGATGCTGCCGGTGCGGCGCGCGGACGAGCTACTGGTCGACCGGGAACTGCTCGCGGAGGTGACTGCGCCGTTGGAGCGTCAGCACTGGTGGGCGACCCGGTTGGCCGAGGTCTACGCCTTCCGGGACGCCGTTGCTGCCTCTGGCGGCGGCGTGCGGGATGATCGGCGGTGATGTTCCCGCCTGCCAACCCGTCGACGCGTCTCGCCCGTGAACTCCTCGAGGAGCTTGCGGCTGCTGGTGTTCGCGAGCTGGTGCTCTCCCCGGGTTCTCGCAACGCCCCGTTGGCGTTCGCTGCCTGGGAGGCGGATCAGGCTGGTTGGCTCCGGCTGCACACCCGGATCGACGAGCGCAGCGCCGGCTTCCTGGCGCTGGGGCTGAGCAAGGTCGGCAGCCGTGCCGCGGTGATCTGCACCTCGGGTACGGCGGTGGCCAACCTGCATCCCGCCGTCCTGGAGGCAGCGCACTCCGGGGTCGGACTGATCGTGGCCAGCGCCGACCGTCCGGCGCGGCTCCGGGGTACCGGGGCGAGCCAGACCACCGACCAGGTCGGCATCTTCGGTGCTCAGGTGCCCTGTTTCGACATCGCCGACGGCGTCGACCGTGTCGAGCTGCGGGCAGCTCTGGCGCAGCCTGACCAGCCGGTGCACGTCAACGTTCAGTTCGACCTGCCGTTGGTGCCGGACGCCCCGTGGGCCGACCGGATCGCCCCGGAGCCGGTCGCGGTGGCGCCCGTGGGAGAGGCGACGGTCACCGAGCTGGCGCCGGGCCCGCGCACCGTAGTCGTCGCCGGCGATGATGCCGGCAAGGCGGCCCGCCAACTCGCCGAGGCTGCCAACTGGCCGTTGCTGGCCGAACCGAGCAGCGGATCGCGGACCGGACGCAACGCGATCCGCAGCTACCGGTTGTTGTTGGGCGGTGAGCTCGGTGCCAGGATCCAACGCGTCGTCGTCGCCGGCCACCCGACCCTGTCGAGGCCGGTCACCCAGTTGCTGGAACGCGCTGACGTCGAGGTCGTGGCGTTGCCGTCCCGCGGCATCTGGGGGAAGCGTCCTTTCGCGGTCGACGTCGAGGTCGAGACGGTTCGCGTCGAGGCCGAGGAGCCTTCCTGGCTTGAGGATTGGCGTCGTGCCGATGGCGCACTCTCCCAGCGCGTCGATGCGTTGCTGGCCGGGGAGTCGGAGTTGACTCCGTACCGGGTGGCGGCGTCGGTGAGCGCCGCGGTGCCGCCCGGCGGCCTGTTGATCCTGGGCGCCTCGAGCCCGGTGCGGGACCTGGATCTGATGGCGCGTCCCTACCCGGTGGGGCAGCGACGTCGGGTGATCGCCAACCGAGGCCTCGCTGGGATCGACGGCACGATCTCGACGGCGATCGGTGCCGCGTGGGGGCGGTCCCACGGCGGGCGGAACTTCGCTCTGCTGGGCGACGTCACCTTCCTGCACGACACCAACGGTCTGGTGCTCGGCCCGGACGAGCCGCGTCCCGACCTGACGATCGTCGTGGTCAACGACGACGGCGGCTCGATCTTCACCATGCTGGAGCAGGGTGCGCCTACCTTCGACGACCGGTTCGAGAAGCTCTTCGGGACGCCGCACGGGGTCGACCTTGCCGCGCTCTGCGCCTCGACCCGGACGCCGCACTGGCGGGTCGAGTCGGCGGCCGAACTCGAGCAGGCGTTGAACTCTCCGAACGGCGGCATCGAAGTGATCGAGGTGCGGGTCCGCCGCGACAACCGCCGCGAACTCGACGCTCGCCTGGGCGCGCTGGTCACCGACGCCTGAGCCTCAGTGGATCCGGGGGAGTCGGACCTCGACGCTGGTCCCCTCGCCGAGTCGTGAGGTGAGCCGGACCGCGCCGCCCTGCTCCTCGACCAGCCGTTTCACGATCGGCAGGCCGAGGCCGGTCCCAGGTTGGGCACGTGCCCACGGGTCGGGCGCCCGGTAGAACTCCTCGAAGACATGGGGGAGTTGCCGGTCGGCGATCCCGATCCCGGTGTCGCGGCACTCCATCACCAGGTCGTCGCCTTCGGTCCTCAAGGTCAGTTCGATCCGGCCGTCGGGCGGGGTGTACTTGAGGGCGTTCGAGGTGATGTTGACCAGGATCCGGCGCAGATCGCTGCGATTGCCGTTGGTCCGGGTGTCTTCGGCGTCGACCTTGGCGTGGAGCACCTGCCGGTTCTGCTCGGCCTGCGGCTGGTGCAGTTGCAGGACCTCGTCCAGCAGCGGGGCCAGGTCCAGGATGTGCAGCTCGTGGTTCGGCCGTTCGCCGTGCAGCAGTTGGAGTTGGTCCGCGACGTCGGTGACCTGGGTGGTGCCGGCCCGCAGTGCGCTGAGCAGGCGGCTGCGCAGCGCGGGGTCGGCGATCGAGCGCTCCTCGAGGAGGTCGAGGTAGTTGTTCATCGCGTGCAGCGGGCTGGCCAGGTCGTGCGCCACGGAAGCGGCGAGCTGGGCGTGCTGGTCGATCTCCTCGCGGAGCTCGTCGAGCTGGTTGTGGAGCCGGTTCCGGACCAGGTACGAGCTGATCGCATGGGCCAGTTCGACCGCGATCGCGCGAGCACCCTCCAACTCGGCCCGGGTCCAGGAGGCACGGGTGGCCGAGCGCCGGACCACGAGAGCGCCGTAGCAGGTGGTGTCGTCGCCGACCGGGAGCAGCAGGGTCTCGGGGTAGACGTCGGTGGTGGGGTTCGGCGCCTCGACCAGGCGCAGGATGGTGTCCCGGTGCCAGACGTTGACGAGGGCGAGCCGTTGACCGCTCAGCGCGCGGTCGCTTGCCATCCCGAGGTTCAGGACGGCGGGGTGGAACCAGCCGGCACTCACCTCGTCGGCGTCGATGCCCTGGGTGATCCCCTCGATCGCGTCGGCGACCAGGTCCGGGACCGAGACCGCGCGGCTGGCGCGCACCGAGGCATCGTGGGTGGCCTGCATGATCCGGGCGCGTTGGGTGGCGAGGTCGCCCTCGACGATCGCCAGGATGCTGCGGGCAGCGAGACGACCGATGCCGTTCAGGGCGGCGTGCTCCTCGGGCCGCGGTACCCGCCCGTTCTTCGGCATGTCCAGGCTCATGCTGCCGATCAGGGTGCCGGCGTCGTCGTGGATCGGGAAGTCGAGACCGCAGTACGGGTCCCAGTCGTCGGGGTCGGTGGCCGGCGGCTCGTCGACGACCAGCAGCATCTCGCGGATATCTTCGGGACAGTCGGCGCCGGAGGTGTAGATCCAGCCGCCCCAGTGCGCGGTCTGGCCGACGGCGCGGTGCCAGATCTCCAACGGGATGGCGGTGCGTTCCAGTTCGGCATCGCTCAGGGTGGTGCCGACCGTCTCTACCACCTGCATGAACCCGTCCTCGCGGACCCGGTTGAACGCCGCGACCTCGAAGTTGGTGAGGTCGGCGAGCTCATGGAGTACTTCGCGCAGGCTGGACCGGGTCGCTGGGGCGACGAGGGAGAGGGCGCGGGCGGCACGGGTCGAGCCGGTCTCGATGAAGGTGCGTGGTGTCGGTGCCTTGCGCTGATAGTGGCGCGCTGAATCTGTCATCGATGCGGCCCCCTTCATCCCGGTTCCAGCACAACCCCTTATCACTCACGTTAGCCTTTGCGCGCAATATGTGTAGGGGCCAGACGATTTTTGGATGGTGACCGATCTTCTACTATCCCCCTATGCGGATCACCAAGTACGGCCACGCGTGTGTTCGGTTGGAGCACGCCGGGGTCAGCCTCGTCGTGGACCCGGGCCTCTTCGCCGACGCCGAGGTGCTGGCCGGGGCGGACGCGGTCCTGATCACCCACGAGCACCCCGACCACTATCAGCCGGAGTTGCTGCGGACGAGCAGCGCGGCGATCTACACGATCGACGCCGTCGCGACCAAGATCCGCGCCGAGATCCCGGAAGCCGTCGACCGGCTCCACGTGGTCGCCCCTGGTGACGTGCTCGACCTGGGCCTGCGGGTCGAGGTGTTCGGCGAGCAGCACGCCGTGATCCACCCGGACCTGCCGCGGTTCTTCAACAGCGGTTATCTGTTCGACCTCGGCGGCAGCACCGTCTTCCACCCGGGGGACGCGCTGGACCTCCCGAAGTGCACCGTCGACGTCCTGATGGTGCCGTCCAGCGCACCGTGGCTGCGCTCGGCGGATGCGGTCGACTTCGCCCGTGCCGTCGGTGCCCCGACCAACCTGGCGATCCACGACCGCGTCTACACCGAGTTCGGCCATGGCGTTCTGGACACCCAGATGAAGGCGCTGCTCGGCTCGGAGCAGCGCTACCTACGGGTGCCGGACGGCACCGACCTGGACTGAGTCGGCCGGGGCGGACCTGGCGAGGCGCGTCGGTGCTAACCGGGGACCGCTGGGGCCGCAGCCTCCGCAACGCTGAGCGGTAGCCGCACCTCAACCGTGGTGCCGACTCCCAGCGCCGAGCTGACCTGGACCGTGCCGTCGGCGTTCTCCACGAGACGCTTGACGATCGGGAGACCGAGCCCGGTGCCGGGCTGCGCCTGGGTGAACGTGTCCGGTGACCGGTAGAACTCCTCGAAGACCCGGGGGAGTTGACTGGGGGCGATCCCTACCCCGGTGTCGCGCCAACGGATCACCGCCTCGCCGTCGCGGTGGGTGACCGTGACGGTGATGCTCCCGCCGGGCGGGGTGTACTTCAACGCGTTGCTGGTCAGGTTGGCCAGCACCCGACGCAGTTCGACGGCGGCCATCGAGACGTAGGTGGGTGCCACGATCTCGGCGCCGAGCACCTGGTCCTTCGCCTCCGCGCTCGGGGTGTGCAGGTCCAGGGTCTCTTGGAGCAGCGGTGCCAGGTCCGTGGTGGGGGCGGCCTCGGCTGCCGGTGCATCGCTGAGCAGACTGAGTTGGGCGGCGAGTTCTGCCGCCTGGGAGGTGCCGCTGCGGAGCGCCTCCAGGAGGGTGTGGCGTTGCTCCTCCGACGTCATCGCGGGGTGGCTGAGCAGATCGATGTAGTTGCGGATCGCGTGCAGCGGTGAGGCCAGGTCGTGGGCGACCGATGCGGCGATCTGAGCCCGGTTGGTGACCTCGGCACGCAGGTCCTCCACCTCCCGGCGCAGGCGTCGCCGGACCTCACGGTCCGTCAGCTGCCGGCCGAGGTCGCGCCCGATGGTGACGGCGCCGGCGATCTCGGCGGGGCTCCAGGGCGCCGGGTGGGTACGACGCTCCAGCACCAACATCCCGTAGCAGGTGGTCTCGTCGCCGATCGGGAGATGGAGCACGGAAGCATCGCCGGGGCGCTGGGACGGCACGACCAGCGCGGTGCCTTGGCGCCAACTCCGGATCGCTGCGGAGCGGACCTCCGGAGCCGGAGCCGGTCGGGGCAGCAGAGACGCCGTGCTGGGGTGGAACCAGTAGACCGTGATCTCGTCCAGACCGAAGGTCGACATCAACGCTTGCCGGATCGCAAGCGAGTGCTCGCGGGCGGGTGCGGCGGGGGCGGTCTCGGCGATCTGCCGTGCGCCGGCGGCCAGCTCTGCGCGCTGCCGGGCGTCCTCGGCCTCGATGATGCTCATCATGGACTGGACGGCCATCCTGCCGACCGCGTCGAGTTGAGCGCGCGCCTCCGGCGGCGGCACCCGGCCGTCCACCGGGGCGTCGAGATGGAGCGCGCCGCGCAGGTTGCCGTCGGTGTCGCGAAGTTCGCAGGCCAGCGCGTGGGCCGGGTCCCAGTCGCCCTCGGAGTCGTTGTCGGTACCGGTGTTCGGGTCGATCTGCCAGTCGTAGCGGCAGTCATCGGGGTGCTGGGAGCTTGATGGACGGAAGATCCAGATCCCCCACTGCTCGCGCTCGACGCCGTCGCGGAGCCAGCGGTTGAGCGGGAGCCAGGTCTGCTCCTTGTCTGCCTGGCTGAGCTCGGCACCGACCACCTCCGCCATCTGGATCAGGTCCTGCCCGTTGCGCACGATGCTCAGCGCCGCGACCCGGAAACCGGTCAGTGTGGCGAGCTGTTCCAGGACGGCTCGGGTCCGTTCCCGTGTCTTCGGCCCGATGATCGGAAACGGCACGGCGGGCTGCGGCGACCCGTAGGTGGGGCGCCGCAGGCGGACCGCGCTGCTCTCGGACATGCCCAGGAGACGGTCCAACCGCCCGGGCGTGACGCGGTTTGGAACAGGGAACTTTTCTGAATCAGCTGAGGGCGTCGCGGACCGGGACGAACTTCGCCTGCGACTCGGCCAACTCGGCCTCCGGGGCCGAGTCTCCGACGATCCCGCAGCCGGCGAAGAGCCGCACGGTGTTGCCGTCGATCTCACCGGAGCGAAGCGCGATGCCCCACTCGCCGTCGCCGGCCGCGTCCATCCAACCGACCGGGCCCGCGTAGCGGCCGCGGTCCATCCCCTCGATCTCGGCGATCACCGCGACCGCGGTCGCGGTCGGTGTGCCGCCGACCGCAGCGGAAGGGTGCAGGGCCTCGGCCAGCCGGAGCGAGGAGACCCCGCCGTGCGGGTGCGCGGCGTCCTGGACCACGCCGGTGACGTCGGTGGCCAGGTGCATCACGTTGGGCAGGTGCAGCACGAACGGCACATCCGGCACGTTCATCCCGGTGCAGTGCGGCTCCAACGCCTCCGCCACCGAACGGACGGCGTACTCGTGCTCCTCCAGGTCCTTCGAGGAGCGGGCCAGGGCGGCGGCCAGTGCCAGGTCGCGCTCGTCGTCACCGGTCCGCCGGATGGTGCCGGCCAGCACTCGCGAGGTGACCAGACCACGTTCGCGGCGCACCAGCATCTCCGGGGTGGCGCCGAACATGCCGTCCACGTGGAAGGTCCAGCAGGTCGGGTACCCCTCGGCGAGCCGGGCCAGCGGCCACCGGACGTCGACCTCGGCGTCCGCGGTGGCGACCAGATCCCGGGCCAGGACGACCTTCTCCAGATCGCCCCGGTTGATCCGGGCCACCGCCTCGCTGACCGCACTCATCCACTGTTCGCCGTTGCGGGCGCCGTCGGCGAAGGTGACGGTCGGCGCGGCCGGTGCCGACTGGACGGCCAGCTCCGGGGCGGCACCGTCGATCGTGGTCACCCAGGTCAGGTTGCCCCGGCGACCGACGACGACCTCGGGCATCACCAACACCGAGTCGCCCGGCTCGTCGGCGAAGCCGAAGGTGCCGAAACAGACCGGCCCGGTGCCGGGTTCGCTGAGCTCGTTGTGGATCTCCAGGCCGGCGACCAGTTCGCTCCACCACTTGGCGGCGTCCGCGAACCGAGTGGGGCCGCTGGTCCGGATCTCGGCGGCGTTGCCCCAACCGACGATGCCGTCGCCGTGGCGTAGCCAGCTGAGCGGTCCGCTCTGGGGGACGAGGTCGAGAAGCGACCCGTGGATCGCCTCGACCGCGACGGTGGTGACCACCCGGGGTGCTGTGCCGCTCATGGCGGCTCAGCCTACGCCTGTAGTGGCCCCGGAGTGGATTCGGCTCAGCTCCAGTAGACGATCACCTTGTCGCCCACCCGGACCTGGTCGAAGAGCCACTCGATCCCGGCCCGGTCGCGGACATTGACGCAGCCGTGCGAGGCGCCGGAGTAGCCGCGGGCGGCGAAGTCCGAGGAGTAGTGCACCGCCTGGCCTCCGGAGAAGAACATCGCGAACGGCATCTCGCTGTCGTAGAGCGAGGAGACGTGGTACCGGGACTTGCTCTGTACCGAGAACGCGCCTTCGCGAGTCGGCGTGGAGGAGGCGCCGAACCGGACCTGAAGTGTCTGCTGCACCTCGCCGTCGACCACCCAGCGCACCGTGCGGCTGGACTTGTCGATGCAGAGCGCGCGACCGGTCTGGCACCGGGCGTCGAGCGGCGCGCCGGTACTGGCCGACGGTGGGGCGAGGTTGAAGAGTTCGGCCCTGGTGGGCTGGCGGGTCATCGCGTGCAGCCGGTCCAGGGTGCGCTGATCCACCTCGCCGGTGACCGGGATCTTGCGCTTCGCCTGGAAGCCGCGGATCGCTTCCACCGTGGCCGGGTTGAACTGGTCGCTGACCGAGCCCGACAGCCAGGCGATCTGCTTGAGCCGGGCCTGCAGGTCGCGGACCTTCGCTCCGGTGTCGCCCGAACTCAGCAGCGCGGGGCCGGGCGTCAGGGTGGGCTTGGGTGGCTTCGGCTTCTTGGTCGGCGACGGGGTCGGCGAGGTCGGGAGGTCGCTCGGGGCGGCGCTGGGGCTGGCCCCCGGGGTGTCGGGGGAGTGGGTCCCCTTGCCTGGCGACGGCGTTGCGGGTGCCGAGGTTTCGGCGTGGTCGTCCGACCGGTTGTCCAGGTGGCGGGTCGCGTACCCCGCTCCATAGGCGATCACGATCAGCAAGGCGCCGACCAAGGCGGTCAGCGTGGTGATCCGCAGCGCTTTCATGCGTTACCTCCCGAGTTCACTAGAGCAGTCATAGATGTTGACGCCGCAGCGGGGAATTTGGTTGCGGTGATCCGATGCCGATCTTTGGAACTGTGCCGAGTACGGTTGCCGGGTGACCCGAGCCGACCTTGACAAGGACCCGAGCGACGTCCGACGCATGTTCGACGCCGTGGCGCGGCGCTATGACATCACCAACGATGTGCTGTCGCTGGGCCAGGACCGTCGGTGGCGCAAGGACGTCCTGGACGCCGTCGCCCCGCAGCCGGGGGAGCTGATCCTCGACCTCGCGGCCGGCACCGGCACCTCGAGCCAGCCGTTCGCGGACCGTGGCGCGACCGTGGTCCCCTGCGACTTCTCGCTCGGCATGCTCCAGGTCGGCAAGAAGGCCAAGCCGCACCTGGCGTTCACCGCCGGAGACGGCACCAAGCTGCCGTTCGCGGACGCCACCTTCGACGCGGTCACCATCTCGTTCGGTCTGCGGAACATCGTGAACACGGTGGCCGGGCTCTCCGAGCTGCGCCGGGTGACCAAGCCCGGTGGCCGTCTCGTCGTCTGCGAGTTCAGCCACCCCACGAACGGCCTCTTCCGCAAGGTCTACATCGAGTACCTGATGAAGGCTCTGCCCGCGGTCGCCCGCGCCGTCTCCTCGAGCCCGGACGCCTACGTCTACCTGGCCGAGTCGATCCGTGCCTGGCCCGACCAGCAGGGTCTGGCCCGGCTGATCCGCCAGGCCGGATGGGCCTCGTGCGAGATCCGTAACCTGTCGGGCGGGATCGTCGCCCTGCACCGCGCCTACGCTCGTTAACGCTTGGCCCGCTGATTCGAAGGAGCGCCGATGACTTCGGTTGACCACGCTGCTGGATACGACGCGCAGGTGATCGTGGTGGGTGCGGGACCGGCCGGTGCCGCGACCGCCTTCCACCTGGCCAATGCGGGGGTCGACGTCCTGCTGCTGGAGAAGTCCGCGTTCCCGCGCGACAAGATCTGCGGCGACGGACTCACACCGCGTGCGGTCAAGCAGTTGGTCGCGATGGGCTTCGACCTCAACGAGCCGGGCTGGCAGAAGAACAAGGGTCTGCGGATCGTCGGCGCCGGGCACCGGATCGAGCTGCCCTGGCCGGAACTCTCATCCTTCCCCTCCTTCGGGATGGCACGGGCCCGGATGGAGCTCGACGAGATGTTGGCCCGGCACGCGCAGAAGGCGGGGGCCCGGCTGCAGGAGCTGACCGCGGTGACCGGCCCGCTGCTCGACGAGCGCACCGGCCGGGTCGTCGGCGTCACCGCCAAGCCGGTCGACGAGCGGGGCCGCAAGGTCGGTGACGAGGTCGCCTATCGGGCGCCGATCGTGGTCGGTTGCGACGGCGTCAGCGCGCGGCTGGCGACGGCGCTGGGGATCGAACGTCGGGAGAACCGTCCGATGGCGGTGGCCTGCCGCGCCTACTACAGGACGCCGCTGCACGACGACGAGTGGATGGAGTCGTGGCTGGAGCTGTGGGACGGCAAGCCCGGCGAAAGCAACAAGCTCCCCGGTTACGGCTGGATCTTCCCGCTCGGTGACGGCACCGCCAACGTCGGGCTGGGCATCCTGAACACCTCGTCGGCCTTCCAGAACATGGACTACAAGGACTCGATGCGGCGTTGGCTGGCGCACGTCGACCCGGCGTTCGGCTTCACCGACGAGAACCTGGTCGCGCCGATCAAGTCGGCAGCGTTGCCGATGGGCTTCAACCGGAAGCCGCACTACGGACGGGGTCTGCTGCTGGTCGGTGACTCCGGCGGCATGGTGAATCCGTTCAACGGTGAGGGCATCGACTACGCCCTGGAGGCCGGCCACATGGCTGCCGACACCATCGTCTCCGCGTTGGCGGTGCCTGAGGGTGCTGCTCGGGAGCAGGTGCTCTACGGGTACCAGAAGGCGCTCGACGACGCCTACGGCGGCTACTTCACCTTGGGCCGAGCCTTCGCCAAACTGGTCGGCAATCCCACCTTCATGAAGCAGGCCACCAAGTACGGCCTGCCGCGTAAGACGCTGATGAAGTTCACCCTGAAGTTGATGGCCAACCTCACCGACGCTCGCGGCGGCGACGCCCACGACAAGGTCATCAATGCACTCACGAAGGTCGCTCCCAACGCCTGACCGCGCACCGCGGGAGATAGTCCCTGACGAAAAGCCCCTGAAAACTGCGTTTTCAGGGGCTTTTCGTTCGGCAGCGAAGCGGTGATGGCGCGAACCGTCGACTTCCCGATCCCGGGCGTCGAGGCTGGCCAGACGTGCGAAGTCGCGGGTTGACGTCGTCCCCGTGCCGCTGCCGAACGTTGCGCCCCGTTCGCCCGGCGTGTCGGGGGCCGTTCGTCAGGGACTATCGCGAGGCGTGGAATTAGGGCATGCGGCCGTGGGCTAATTGCCTTCTGTGGCACGGGTTCGGTGGAAAAACGGAATCGTTGGCGGTTTGCCCTTCACCAATGTGATTCGTGCCTCATACACTGTGACGTACGTCATTCGTGAATGCGTTCACAAAGTCAGAGTGTGGCCGGTGAGCGCGGCGCGACCGTTCGTCACAAGGGAGCCCTATGGCCTTCGCCGATGCCGATCCACTGAACCGGATCGCTGCTCGCGTGCGGGGTGCCAGGCCACAAGCGGCTGGTGATGTGACGGCCCCGCTGGAGATTCTCAGCCCTCGACGGCGCCCGCTTGCGCCGGGTGAGGGCGTCTAGGGAGGTCACCATGGAGCTCTATACCCCGGTCCTCGGCCTACTGATCCTGGCCACCGGCTTCGCCGTCTTCTCGATCGTGATGAGCATGGCGACCGGCCCGAGCCGCTACAACCGCGCGCGGCTCGACGCCTACGAGTGTGGCATCGAACCGACCCCGCAAGCGGTCGGCGGCGGCCGGTTCCCGGTGAAGTACTACATCACCGCGATGCTCTTCATCGTCTTCGACATCGAGATCATCTTCCTCTACCCGTGGGCCGTCCACTTCGACGCGATGGGCTTCTTCGGGCTGGTCGAGATGGTCATCTTCATCGCGACGGTCTTCGTGGCCTACGCGTACGTATGGCGACGCGGCGGCCTGGACTGGGACTGAGAGTCGCGATGCACTGCACATGCCTGCGTTCTTGTCGGTCGGCGACCGCTC
>NZ_JBLBWI010000012.1:0-135857 GCF_047308515.1 Nocardioides sp. Bht2 | reverse complement strand
TCGAGCTTGTCGAGATCAGGTCCACCGGTGATCGAGCTTGTCGAGATCAGGTCCACCGGTGATCGAGCTTGTCGAGATCAGGTCCATCGGTGATCGAGCTTGTCGAGATCAGGTCCATCGGTGATCGAGCTTGTCGAGATCAGGGCCTGGCGGTCCCGGTACTCCGGCGGTTGCTGCGGTCGCCGCGCAGGATTTCGCGGTCGCCGCGAACCTCACCCGCCCAGGGGGCGATGTCCCTGCTCGCCGATGCCCTGGATCTGCACCACCGGCTCCCGCGGTTCTGGGCCAAGGTTGAGTTGTTGGAGGTGCCGGGTTGGAAAGCACGCCGGGTCGCGGAGCTGACCCGGAAGCTCTCCGCTGAGGCTGCTGCCTGGTTCGATACCCAGCTTGGTGTTGGTGAGCGGTATGGCTGGCCGACCATCGAACGCACGTTGGCGATGGCGGTCGCGAAGTTCCACCCCGAGTTGATCCGCGACAAGACCGGCCCGCTCTCGAAGGCGGATTGGGATGTGGCGCTCACGCACAAGTACGGGCCGGCAGGCACCGCATCGGGCACCTCCACGTTGGACGTGGTGGGTGACTCTTTGGACCTGGCCCGGTTCCATGACCTGGTCTGTGAAGAGGCCGAAAAGCTACGCCGCGCTGGAGATGTGGACGCGTTGGGTCAACGGAAGGCGAAGGCACTCGGCTCCATCGCCGAGGCGCAGGACATCCCCGACCTGGGAGGTCTCGACAAGCTCGACCACCGGAGTTCCGTTGATCGAGCTTGTCGAGATCACTCCCCGGCTTCGACGGCACGGGGCCGGCGGCGGGTCTTCGTACACACCACGCTCGCCGATCTGTTCGGCACCGACCACCTCGCGATCGCTGACACCGACAAGCTCGGCCCCGTGCTCGTGGAGCAGCTCACCGACTGGCTCCAACGCCACGGCTCCATCGCCACGATCACCCCGGTCATCGACCTGAACCGCACCGGCACCGTGAACCGGCACGACCCACCCGCCTGGATGGCCGAACAGGTCCGTCAACGCGACCCGCACTGCGTCTTCCCGCACTGCACCCGCTCATCGGCCGATGCGGATCTCGACCACATCACCGCATACGACGCCGGTACCTCTGAACTACGTGGCCCACCGGGCCAAACCACGCCCGAGAACCTAGCGCCGCTCTGCAGGCGCCACCACCTAGCCAAGACCCACGGCCGATGGCGCTACCAACGCACCAAGACGGCAACTACCTCTGGACCGACCACCGCGGACAAAACCTGGCTGGTCACCAACCTCGGCACCATCCAACTCGACTGAACCAACTCGAACGGCCAGCAAGCCCGCTCCTCCGGAACCCGAGTGGTCACCGGCGGCTTCGGTGCGCGCCTGACAGGTCCGGCGCCCCGCGCCCGGACCAGTGGCCATGCGAACCCACGACATAGGCGCCCGCCCGCACTCCGCGGTCCTCTAGGGTTCTGCCCATGGCACGAGTGGTGGTGATCGGCGGCGGCTTTGCAGGCATGGCCAGCGCGGCACGGTTGGCGAAGCGCGGACACGAGGTCACCCTTCTGGAACGGCTGCCCCAACTGGGCGGCGCCGTCTCGCAGATCGAGGCCGAAGGGTTCGCCTGGGAGACCGGCCCGACCTCGACGTTGCTCCCGGCCGTGATCCGTGACCTGTTCCGGAAATCCGGCCGCCCACTCGAGCGCGAGATCGACCTCATCTCCGAGCCCCTGATCCGGGAACACCGCTTCGACGATGGCAGCACGGTCCGCCTTCCCGGCGGCTCACGCGGCGTCCAGATCGACGCCGTCGACGCCCTCGGTGCCGGCCTCGGCGAACAGTGGGCCGACTACGTCAGCAGCTTCGCCGACGAGTGGGACCTCCTGCGCCGCACCTACTTCGAACGTCCGTGGCGACCGAAGGTGACCGAGAAGGCCGTCCACGACGTGCTCTTCACCCGGACCTCGCTGGCCAAGCGCACCAAGAAGGCGTTCAAGGACAAGCGTCTACGGACCCTCGCCCAACACAACGCCGTCTTCGAGGGTCACGACCCGCGCGACGTCCCGGGCTGGGCCGGACTGCTGAGCTACGTCGAACAGAACTTCGGGAGCTGGACCGTGCCCGGCGGACTCAGCCAACTCAGCGGCGCCCTGGCCTCCCGCCTGGAGACCCGTAAGGTCGAGGTGCGGACCGGCGTGACCGTGCACGACATCGTGCTCCGGGAAGGCCGCGCCGTGGCAGTCTCCACCGACGCCGGCGAGATCGACGCCGACTACGTGGTCACCGCGATCGACCCACGCGCGCTACCGGCGCTCGCCGACCACGTCCGCCGCACGCTGCCCGCGCTACCGCCCGTGGTCTGTCACCTCGGTCTGACCGGCGACGACATTCCCGAACTCCCCCACGAAGTCGTCCTGCACGGCGACCCGATGCTGGTGGTCCGGACCACCGGCCGCGCCCCGGACGGCGCCCAGGCCTGGACGATCCTCGGCCGCGGCCTGCTCTCCGAGGACATCGTCCTCGCGCTGGCGCGACGCGGGATCAACATCCGCCCTCACGTCGAGGTCCGGGTCGACCGTTCGCCCCGAGCCCAGGTCGAGAATTGGCAGAGCTCCCCGATGGGCGTGCTCTGGCAGGGTCGCAACACGCTGCGTCACAAGATCAGCACCGCGACCCCGCTCCCGGGCGTCTACGCTGCCGGCGCCCATACCGTCCCCGGCGCAGGCCTTCCGTGGGTCGGCCTCTCGGCTGCCCTGGTCGCACAGGAGATCGAAGAGGCAGAGGCCGGCGCCTGAGTCAGGCACCGGCCTCGAGAGGTCGATCACGGGTGTTGCGCGGCGTCACCGCCGCAGCACGCGTCAGGCAGTGATCTGCAGAGCCGCGAAGATCTCCAGCGTCGCCTTCGAACGGTTCAACGTGTAGAAGTGCAGGCCCGGCGCGCCGCCGGCCAGTAGCTCGTCGCAGAGCTCGGCGGCGATCTTGATGCCCTCGGCACGGACCGCGGCCGGGTCGCCGTCGAACGCCGAGATCCGGTCCACGATGTCCTGCGGCACGTTGGTGCCGATCAGCTCACCCTGGCGACGGATCGCACTCAGGTTCAGGATCGGCATGATGCCCGGCAGGATCGGAATGTTCACCCCGCGGGCGCGCACCCGCTCGACGAGCGCGAAGTAGTCGGCGGCGTGGAAGAACATCTGGGTGACCGCGAACTCGGCACCCGCGTTGGCCTTCGCCACCAGCACATCGGCGTCGGCGTCCAGGGACTCCGCTGACGGGTGGCCCTCGGGGAACGCCGCGACGCCGACCTCGAGGTCGGCGTGGCTGCGGGCCAGCTCGACCAACTCGACCGCGTGGTTCAGGCCACCCTCGGTGGCGGTCCACGCAGCACGCGGCCCCTCGGCCGGGTCGCCCCGCAGCGCCAGGACGTTGTAGACGCCCGCGTCGCGATAGGTGTCCAGGATGGTCCGCAACTCGCCCTCGGAGTGGCCGACACAGGTCAGGTGGGCCATCGGGACCAAGCTGGTCTCACGCGCGATCCGCTCGGTGATCGCGACCGTGGTGTCCCGCGTCGAGCCGCCGGCGCCATAGGTCACCGAGACGAACGTCGGGCGGTACGGCTCCAGGTCGCGGATCGCTTGCCACAGCTGCGCTTCGCCGGCTTCGTCCTTGGGCGGGAAGAACTCGAACGAGAAAGAACGCTCACCCTGACGGATGAGCTCGCCGATACGGCGGGGTTGCGCAGTCATGGGCCGAGTCTAGGTGGTCGGGGCCCGCCTCGGTCGCCGATTCCACTGGGCGTACTCCCCCGGACCGCTGGCGCCCGTGGCGCCCACGCTGGCTAGGCTCGACCCTGTGACTGCGCCTGCCTTCGACGACGCCACCTTCCGCGCCGACCTCCAGGGCGTGATCGACACCTTCCTTGCCGCCCAGGCCGAGCGGCTCGCTCCGCTCGGTGACGACGCCGCCGCCCTGCTCGCCGAAGCCCGGACTGCGCTCCGTGGTGGCAAGCGGCTCCGTGCGGCGTTCTGCTGGTGGGGCTACTCCGCGATCGCAGAACCGGCGGCGTCCGACCGCGCCGCGCTGCTCAGGGCCTGCGCCGCGTTGGAGTTCCTGCAGGCCAGTGCGCTCGTCCACGACGACCTGATGGACGCCTCCGACACCCGCCGCGGCCGTCCCGCTACGCACAAGGCCTTCGAGGCCAGTCACCAGGCAGACGGCTGGACCGGCGACCCCGTGCAGTACGGCGCCGCGGCCGCGATCCTGCTCGGGGACCTGTTGCTGACCTGGGCGGACGAACTGCTTCGTCGCTGCGGCCTGGAGTGGGAGCGGGTCCGGGCAGCCCTCGACCTCTTCGACCTGTGCCGCTCCGAAGTGGTGGCCGGTCAGTTCCTCGATGTCTCGGTCCAGGCCCGGGCCAAGGCCGACGTCGCCACCGCGATGACCGTGCTCCGCTACAAGTCCGCCAAGTACTCGGTGGAACGGCCGCTTCACATCGGTGCGGCGTTGGCGGGGGCGAGCGCCGAGCAGATCTCCGCTCTCACCGGTTACGGCCTCCCGCTCGGTGAGGCGTTCCAGCTGCGCGACGACCAACTCGGCGTCTTCGGCGACCCCGAGGTGACCGGCAAGCCGGCCGGCGACGACCTGGTCGAAGGCAAACGCACCGTCCTGGTCGCGATGACCCTGGACGCCGCCGCCCCAGCCGACGCTGAGCTGCTGGATCGCTCGCTGGGCCGCGACCTCGACGTCACCGAGGTGGAACAGCTCCGGGCGCTGATCCGGAACAGCGGTGCCGAGCAACAGGTCGAGGAGCTGATCGACGAACTCACCGCGCAGTCGCTCGCCGCGCTCGCCGACCCCGGCCTGCGGCGTGAGGCCACCCCGGGGTTGAAGGCGATGGCCGAGGCGGCCACCCGCCGCGTCGTCTGAGCGCAGCTCACCCGCGCTCACCTGCCGTAGGCGACGGTTCGGCGCGTGCGCCTGACGGTTCGGCGCGTGCGCCTGACGGTTCGGCGCGTGTGCCTGACGGTTCGGCGCTTATGCCTGACGGTTCGGGTGCTCGATGGGCCAGACGACGAAGCGATAG
Source organism: Nocardioides sp. Bht2 (assembly GCF_047308515.1). Taxonomy (NCBI): domain Bacteria; kingdom Bacillati; phylum Actinomycetota; class Actinomycetes; order Propionibacteriales; family Nocardioidaceae; genus Nocardioides; species Nocardioides sp. Bht2. The sequence goes on along the minus strand of NZ_JBLBWI010000012.1, from coordinate 130,784 downwards.
GCGGCGAAGTTGGCGACGAAGCTGACCGCGATCGCGAGCAGCTTGACCAAGGCGACGCTGTCGATCACCTCCAACAGGAGGTGGATCACGACCGGCTGGAGCACCCACATCGTGGTGCCGGTGGTCGCCAGGAAGAGCAGCGCCTTGCGGAGCGTCGCGCGCTGGCCCCCGAAGGTGAACCGGCCGTTGACCACGAAGCTGAAGGTCATTCCGGCACTGGTGGAGAGGAAGTTGGCCGCCACGATCCCGAGCCAGGGTTGCAGCAGCAGGAAGAGCCCCATATCCAGGGCGGTGTTGATCACACCGACCCCGGCGAACCGCACCACGGTGCGGTCCAGGAGACGCCGGATCAGCGTTCGCTCCGGCGTTCGACCGGGCGAGGGGATGTGGTCTCGACAGGCTCGACCACCGATGACCCCTCGACCACCGATGACCCCTCGACCACCGATGACCGCTCGACCGCCGAGCGCCGGGGGGCGCGCTCAGCGCCACGGTCACCACGGGCTGCCAGCGCCAATGAGTAGAGAGGGCGGTCCTGGACCTCGACGTAGACCCGGCCCAGGTAGCTGCCGATCACACCCATCATGATCAGCTGCAAACCGCTCAGCAGGAACATGCCGACGCCGAGGAACGCCCAACCGGGGACAGCACTGTCCGGGTCGAGGACACGGACCCCGAAGACGTAGACGGCCAACAGCACCGAGATCGCCGAGATCGCGAAGCCCAGCCGGGAGATCATCTTCAGCGGCGTGGTCGAGAAGCCGACGATGCCATTGGCGGCGAACGTCAGCATCTTCCGCAGCGGGTACCCGGTCGAGCCGGCGTGCCGCGAGTCGCGGTCGAAGAGCAGCGCCTCCTGGCGGAAGCCCACGTGCGCCACGATGCCGCGCAGGAAGCGGGCGTGCTCGCGGTAACGGCCCACCTCGGCGACGACCGCGCGGTCCATCAGCCGGAAGTCACCGGTATTGCGCGGGATCTCGATCGAGGCCAGCTTGTCGAGCACCCAGTAGAACGCCCACGCCGTCGACTTCTTGAAGGCGCTGTCCTGGCGACTGCGGCGCTGCGCGAAGACGACGTCGACGCCGTCCTCCCACATGGTCAGCATCTCCAGGCTCACCCGGGGTGGGTCCTGCAGGTCGGTGTCCATCACGATCACCGCGTCGGCGTCGGCGGCCATGTCGAGGCCTGCGGTCACCGCAAGCTGGTGCCCGAAGTTCCGCGACAGGCTGAGCACGGTGACCCGGGCGTCCGCTTCGCGCAGCGCCAGCAGCCGGTCGAGCGAGTCGTCCTTGCTGCCGTCGTCGATGTAGATGTACTCGAAGTCGAAGTCCGGCCGCTGGTCGGTGGCCTCCACCAGAGCCTGGTGGAAGACCGCGATGTTGTCGGCCTCCTCGTAGACGGGAAGCACATAGGTGACTTTGCGGCGGCCATCGCCGCGCTCCTGCTCGGTCCCCACGTTCTCGTCCTCCCTCATCACAGCGCAGCCAGGATCATCAGGCCGGCCACCATCAGCACCAGGCCGACGGCCAAGGCCCCTTGCGCGCGGTCCAGCCACTTGGCCAGCACGACATCACCGCGATGATTCTCGCTTGCCGGTTGCAACGCCTCACGATGACCCCGCTTCCTGGCCAGCAGTTCGCCACCGAGCAGCACCGTCGCCATCGCCAGCATCGGGGCCGCGGTGGTCCAGTAACGGGCCCCCGCCACGTGCAGGAAGGGCTGCAATGCCAACGACCCGAGACCGAGGGTGAGCAGCAGGCTGAGGAACCGGTTGTCGAACGAGGTCCGGAAGATCCCCAGCATCATCAACACGGCACCGGCCAGCATCGGGAAGAACATCAGGTTGGTGCTGATCGCGATCAGCCAGTAGGGCAGGTTCTGCCCGGAGTTCGGCGGCTGCAGGTGGATCGCGAAACCGGCCGGCTTGAAGAGGTAGGAGCCGAAGTTGGCGAGCACCTGGCTGGAGTAGCTCTGCGCCGTCACCTCGGATCGCGCGAACGCCGACATCTGCTCCTGGACCTCGACCTCGCCGAGACCGGTGGCCCGACCCACCTCGCGGGAGTACCGCACCGGGGCGAACCACAGGGTGCTGCCCGGGTCGCACGGGCCGAAGCAGACCTGGCGCCGGTCGCCGAAGGTGTTCGCGGTGCCATTGGCCACCGAGGTGGTGGTCAGCACCCGGCTGTCCAGGGTCTGGCTGGCGGCGATCGACCACGGCACCAACACCGCGACGAACGCGACTCCGGCCACCACCATCGCGCCGAAGCTCCGGAGCCGGACCTTGCCGCGCAGCGAACCCAGGATCACCAGGCCGACCACCAGGCAGAGCCCGACCGCGAGCACCGAAGCACTGGAGCGGAAGTAGACGACGGCGATCGCCAGGAGACCGAGCTGGAGACCGTCACGCCAGACGATGCCCTCCCCCGACCGGATCCTGCGCAGCACCGGCACCAGGAAGGCCAGGAAGATCACCGCGATCAGGCCGGCGGTCAGGTCGCCCCACGCGGCGAACGAGAAGAGCAACCACATCGGGACCAGGCCCGGGAAGATCAGCAGCGCCACCGCGTACCGGTCGCCCAGGTTGCGGCGCACCACCTGGACGGCGAGCAGCAGGATCAGCGTGGAGCAGACCCCGAGGTAGCCGCGGATCATGCTCAGCGAAGCGTCCGGGTCGACGATGAAGAGCGGCGTCAGCAACAGCATCATCCCGGGCATGAACCAGCCGCTGGAGATGACGTTGCGCTGCAGTTCGGCGACGTCGACGCCGCCACCGGCGACCAGGTCGCGGACCGCGTTGGAGAAGGCTCGGCCACCGTTGACGTACGAGGTCTCGTCGCCGATCAGCTTGGCGTCCATCACCTGCGGGTAGAGGATCACCTTCAGCACGACGTGCGCGACCACCAGGATCAGCAGGAAGACCTCGATCCGCGGCAGTCGGGATCGGAGCTCGACCAGTTTGTCGAGCGCGCGGTGCACCCTGCTCACAGCAGGTCCTTCCCGAAGCGCTTGGTCACCGAGGGCCAACCACACTCCTCGGCGTCGGACTGACGGGCGATGGCGGGCAGGTCGAAGACCACCCAGCCCTGCACGATGGTGTCGGGCGAGACGTCGAGCGGGCTGAGTCGCCAACTGACCTCGCCGACGTCGGCTCGGGTGACGGTCGCCGACCGCGGCTCATCCGAGACCACCGTGAAGCCGGCGTCGGTGAACGCCGCGAGAACATTGCGTCGTGCCTGCTCGACGTCGACCAGGTTCCACTGGATGCGGAGCACCCGGCGGATACCGCGGTCGGTCTCGACGTCACCGTCGCGCCGGGTCTGGTACGAGAAGTCGAAGTGGACGCCGTCGGGCAGCGGGTAGCAGCCGGTGTCCAAGGTGACGGGCGGGAGCGGCGGCCGGTAGTTGCCGGTCGGCTCCGCGCGGCCGAACGAGTTGCTGAAGGCAATGATCAACACCACCGCAAGGATCACCAACGCGACCGCTCCACGGCGGATCAGGCGAGGTATGGGCGACGGTGTAGACACGGTGGAGCATGCTAGCCGAGCGAGTAGCGCTCAGTTCATTCCAACAGCGGAATGTCGGCTGTTTCCGGCCCCGGGCCGCGAAGCAGGACCACCAGTCGCGGCTGCGCGGCGGAGTCGCGCTGGGCGGCGATGATCCCCAGGATCGTGGCGAACGTGGCACCCTCGGCCCGGGCCAGAGTGGACCAGCCGTCCCAGAGCAGGACCCGATCCTGGTCGAGGTCGGCGAGGCAGTCGGCGAAGGCGTCGAGGTTGCGGCCGTAGTGGTCGGCGAAGTCGAGACTCTCCCCCAGCGCCGCCAGGACCTCGGCCTTGGTGCTCGCCTGCCAACCGTCGAGATGGCCGAACGCCCAGTGCGCGGTCCCCACCGCGCGGGCGACGTCGTCGACCTCCAGCGCGCTCTCCCAGCGGTAGGTGCCCGCCGCGACGTCGCCGCGCAGTACCGCAGCGAGCCCGCTCACCGGTCGATCCGTTCGAAGCTGGCGTAGTGGTCGCCGGTGAAGTAGTACTCATCGCCGTCGCCGGTCACGATCCGGCGCGCACCACGGTGGTCGAGACCGGGGGTCGGCACCGTGTACTCGGCGTAGTAGCCACGCGCCCGCTTCGGCAGGATGCCCTCGTAGTTGCCGAAGGTGATCCCATCGCGGTCGTACGGGAACGGTCCGCCGTCGTCGATCAGCCGCAAAGTCCGCGCAGCCTCGGCGGGAAGCGCGTCCACCGCGACCCACCGCAGCCCGGAGACCGGGTCGGTGCCGGTCCGCCCCGCGTCGGGCTTCGCGGTCGCCTGCGGCTTCGCGTTCGAGCCAGGATTCGCGGTCGAGCCGGGCTTCCCGGTAACGCCGGGCGTCGCGGGAGCGGTGGCGGCGTCGGGCGTGCGGTCGCCGCCGGAACTGTCCGGCCCCGACTGGAGCCACCAACCGGCGATCGCGATCAGGGCGACCAGCACACCGCCGAGCAGGCGCAGCCAACGCGGCCCGGACCGCGGCGAACTCACAGCGCGATCGCCTGCGCGCGGCGCTTTACCTCCGAGCCACGGTTCTCGCGGAGCGCGTCGATCGGGCGCCCCGGCAGGTCGGCCTGCTCGGTGAAGATCCACTCGATGCACTCGCGGTCGTCGCGTCCACCGTCGTGGAAGACCGTCAGCAGACCCGGAACGCCCTTGACGATCAGACCGTCCTGGATCAGCAGGGCGGGGATCTTCTGGCCAGCTCCCGGAACCGGGACCGCCGCAGCCAACTGGTGCTCGCGGATCATCGTCCGGATCTGGTTGACACTGACCCCGAGCGCCTTCGCGGCCTCGGCCCAGTCGAACCACTCCTCGACGAGGACGGCCAGATCGGAAGTGTTGTCGGAAGCCTCATTCATAGGGTCCACTCTGACACTCTCCGAGGGCGCGAGGAAAACGGCCGCCACGCCGAGCAGGTCCGCGCAGCCCGTCCCCTGGGTCCGCTTTCGTAGGATTGCCCCGGCGGAGTGTCTCCCCTTCCCCTTTTCCGCCCGTGTGTGAGGACAGCAACCGTGAATTCTGGACCGGAGCGGGATACCGACGACCCGTTGATCGGACGGTTGCTGGACGGTCGGTACCGCATCGGCGATCGGATCGCCCGAGGCGGGATGGCCGGCGTCTACGAGGCGATCGACACCCGGCTCGACCGCACCGTCGCGGTCAAGGTGATGCACCCGGGCCTCGGCGACGACGGCGACTTCGCCGAGCGGTTCGTCCGCGAGGCCAAGCACGCCGCCCGGCTCTCGCACCCGAATGTGGTCGCCGTCTACGACCAGGGCGCCGAGGGCGGCACCGTCTTCCTGGTCATGGAGTACGTGCCCGGCCACACCCTGCGCGATGTGATCCGTCAGCAGGCACCGATGCCACCGCTCAAGGCGCTGGCCCTGATCGAGCCGGTGCTCGCCGCGTTGGCGGCGGCGCACCAGGCCGGCCTCATCCACCGCGACATCAAGCCCGAGAACGTCCTGATCCCGGACACCCCCGGCGGCTCCCCCAAGGTCGCCGACTTCGGGTTGGCGAAGGCGATCAGCGCGGACACCCAGCACACCGCGACCGGCGGGGTGCTGATCGGCACCGTCTCCTACCTGGCACCGGAGCTCGTCGTCGACGGTCGCGCCGACACCCGCGCCGACGTCTACGCCGCCGGCGTGGTCCTCTTCGAGCTGTTGACCGGCAAGAAGCCGCACGAGGGCGAGTCGCCGATCCAGGTCGCCTACAAGCACGTCCACGAGGACGTGCCGCCGCCGTCGTCGCTGGTCGCAGCCACCGAGCCTGAGCTGCGGATCCCGCCGTACCTCGACGCCCTGGTCGCCCGGGCCACCGCCCGCGACCGGGAGCACCGCGCAGCAGACGCCCGGGTGCTGCTGCACCTGGTCCGCCAGGTCCGCCAAGCACTTGCCGACGGCGTCTGGGACGACCCCGACCTGGTGGCCGACCTCGCTCCGCCGAGCGTCGTCGCCCAGCAGGAGGAGCAGTTCCACGAGGACACCACCCCGGACCCGCTCGGCGCGCAGCAGGTCCCGCCCGGCGCCGGCGCATCGCCGACCGACACCGCAGCCCGCCCGGCCGTCGAGGTGACCACGACCTTCGACCGCTCACCCCTGGCCCACCCGCCGATCCGCCGTGACGGCGCACTCCCGCCTCCTGGCGGCGTCGGCTCCCCGACCGGCGCCACGGCCGACGAGGACGACGAAGCCCCGCGGTCACGCCGTCGCGGCCCGCTCCTGCTGCTGGTCGCGCTGCTTCTCGCCGCCCTGATCGGCGCCGGCGCCTGGTGGTTCGGCGTCGCCCGCTGGACCACCACCCCGGCCGTCCTGGACCTCACCTCCGCACAGGCCGAGCAGAAGATCACCGACGCCGGCCTCGAGTTCGAGCTCGGCACTCCCGCCTACTCCAACGACGTTGCCAAGGGGCAGGTGCTCAGCAGCGACCCCGGTCCAGGTGACCGCGTCCTGAACGGCGGCACCGTGACCGTGGTGCTCTCGCTGGGCAAGGAGCTCTACCCGATCCCGGACGTCCGCAAGCAGACCGAGGACGACGCCCAGGCCCTGCTCACCGAGCACTTCAGTTACGACGAGACCGTCGAGGTCTTCTCCGAGACTGTGCCCGAAGGGATCGCGATCCGGGTCGAGGTGGACGGACAGACGGTCAAGGCCGGCGAACAGCGCCCGCCGACGACCAGGGTCAGCCTGGTGGTCAGCAAGGGTCGCAAGCCGATCACGGTCAAGGACTTCACCGGCAAGCGGTTCGAGCGCGTCGAGGCGTGGGCCAAGCGGACCAAGGTCTCCATCGATCGCTCTGAGGACTACAGCGAGACGGTGGCCGAGGGCGACGTGATCTCGCAGTCTCCGCAGAACGGTCAGGTCTACCGGGGCGACACGATCAAGGTCGTCGTCTCCCAGGGGCCTCCGTTGGTCGAGGTTCCCTCGGTACGCGCGATGGGAGTGGATGCGGCCACCGAGAAGCTCGAGGATCTCGGCTTCAAGGTGAAGGTCAAGCGGCACCTGGAGAGCATCGGGCTGGGCTATGTGATCTCGTCCAACCCGGGCTCGGGCGACAAGGTCCCCAAGGGCAGCACGATCACCCTGACGGTCTTCTGAGACTGCCTCATCCGGCGGATCGACGCCGCCAGGGCAACGGTAGGATCAGCCGAGTGCCTGACCTCTCCACCCCCGCCCTGCGCAACCCGATCGGTACCCATCTCCAGGTCGGTAAGGGCCTCGCCAGCGGCGCGCTGAACGACGCCGACGGACTCGGTTGCGAAACCCTCCAGGTCTTCGTGGGAAACCCCCGCGGTTGGGCCCACTCGGCGGGCAATCCGCGCGAGGACGAGCTCTTCCGGGAGCGGTGCGCCGCCACCGGGACGCGCGCGTTCATCCACGCCCCGTACCTGATCAACCTGGGCTCGCCGACGCCGGCGACCTATGAGAAGTCGGTCGCTGTCCTGGCCCACAACCTCAAGCGTGCGGCCGAGATCGGTGCCGAGGGCGTCGTGGTGCACACCGGCTCGTATGTCGACCCGGCCGGGAGCCCGGAGAAACTCGCCGCCGCGATGCGTCAGGTCCGCGAGGGCCTGTTGCCGTTGCTCGATGTTCTGGACGGCGACGACGCACCCTGGCTGCTGCTGGAGCCGACCGCCGGTCAGGGCCGCTCGCTCTGCGCCGGTGTCGAGGACCTGGAGCCCTACCTGGCCGCCGTCGACTACCACCCGAAGGCTGGCATCTGTCTCGACACCTGCCATGTCTTCGCCGCCGAGCCGCTCGACGAAGAAGGTGGCGCCGCCCGCGCTGTGGAACGCATCGCCGAGATCGGCGGCTCGGGTCGACTCCGGTTGATCCACGCCAACGACTCCATGGACGTGCGCGGCGCCTTCAAGGACCGGCACCAGAACATCGGCGCCGGCTTCATCGGCGAGAACGCCTTCGCGGAGCTCTTCGCCCACCCGGAGACGGCGGGCGTGCCGTTCATCCTGGAGACCCCCGGGTCACGGGACGCCGACAACCCCGACCTCGAGACGCTGCGCCGCCTGCGGGCCTCAGTCAGCCGGTGAGTTCGACCCGTACCACCCGGCTCGCCACCCTCGCCCTGTTGGCGATGACGGCATGCTGGGGCTCCACCTTCTTCCTGATCAAGGACCTCACCGACCGGATCAGCCCGCTGGACTTCCTGGCGTTGCGGTTCCCGATCGCGACCGTCGTGCTCTGGTTGCTCTTCCCCCGCGCCGTGGGTCGGCTCAGCGCCCGAGCCCGACGCCAGGCAGTGGTGCTGGGTGCGCTCTACGCCGGTGGTCAGATCCTGCAGACGATCGGTCTGGCGCACACGGCGGCGTCGGTCTCGGGGTTCATCACCGGGCTCTACGTCGTCGCCACTCCGCTGCTGGCTGCGGTGCTGCTCCGGCACCGGATCGGGGCGGCCACCTGGACCGCCGTCCTGGTCGCGATCGCCGGGATCGGCCTGCTCACGCTGCAGCCGGCCGGGTTGGCGTTCGGCTACGGCGAGACGCTGACGCTGGTCAGCGCGGTCGTCTATGCGCTGCACATCGTCGGGCTGGGTGCCTGGTCACGCCCCCAGGACGCGGTGGGGCTGACCATCATCCAACTGGCCACGATCTCGGTGATCTGCGTGATCGGGGCCGCGCCGAACGGGATCACCATTCCGGACCGAGGCAGCGACTGGCTCTCCATCGTCTACATGGCGGTCTTCGCGGGCGCCTTGGCGATCGCCGGCCAGACCTGGGCCCAGGCCCACCTGTCACCGAGCCGGAGTGCGATCGTGATGAGCATGGAGCCGGTCTTCGCCGCCACCTTCGCGGTCGCCTTCGGCGGCGAGGGTCTGAGCGGCCGGTTGCTGGGCGGCGGTGCGCTGGTGATGTGCGCGATGCTGCTGGTCGAACTGGCACCGCGGCGCCATATCGAGGGCGAAGTCACCCACCTCAGCGTCTGACTAGGACCAAAAGAACAACTCGGACATCTCGCCGTTGGTTTCAGATGGTGAGCACCCGCTGTCCACCCTTCGGCACGGGTTTAGGCTCGATGACATGGTCATCGTCATGTCCCCCGGCGCTACCGATACCGACATCGCCCATGTGGTCGAACGGGTGGAGAGCGTCGGCGGCGAGGCCTTCGTCAGCAAGGGCGTGGTCCGGACCATCATCGGCCTGGTCGGCGACATCGAGTCGTTCCACCACCTGAACCTACGGACCCTGCGTGGCGTAGCCGACGTACACCGCATCTCCGACCCCTACAAACTGATCAGCCGCCAGCACCACCCCGCCCGCTCCACGGTCTGGGTGGGCCCGCCCGGCCACCAGGTGCCGATCGGCCCCGGCTCGTTCACCTTCATCGCCGGTCCGTGCGCCATCGAGACTGCCGAGCAGACCGTCGAGGCGGCCCGGATGGCCCAGTCTGCCGGCGCCACCATCCTCCGCGGCGGTGCCTACAAGCCGCGCACCTCGCCCTACGCCTTCCAGGGTCTGGGGATCGCCGGACTGAAGATCCTGGCCGACGTCCGCGAGGCGACCGGGATGCCGGTGGTCACCGAGATCGTCGACGCCCGCGACATAGACGTCGTCGCCGAGCACGTGGACATGCTCCAGATCGGCACCCGCAACATGGCCAACTTCGGCCTGCTCCAGGCCGTCGGAGAAGCCGGTAAGCCGGTCCTGCTCAAGCGCGGGATGTCGTCGACGATCGAAGAGTGGCTGATGGCCGCCGAGTACATCGCCCAGCGCGGCAACCTGGATGTGGTGCTCTGTGAACGCGGCATCCGGACCTTCGAGCCCGCCACCCGCAACACCCTGGACATCTCCGCGGTGCCGGTCGTCCAGGCGGCCAGTCACCTGCCGATCATCGTCGACCCGTCCCACGCGGCAGGACGTAAGGACCTCGTGGTGCCGCTGACCCGTGCCGCGATCGCCGTCGGCGCGGACGGCGTCATCGTGGACGTACACCCGAACCCGGAAACCGCGCTCTGCGACGGCCCACAGGCGCTGCTCGGCACCGAACTGCGCGAGTTGGCCCAGGCCGTACGTCGGTTGCCGAGCATGGTGGGCCGCGTCGACGCCCGCGGGCTGATCCGCTGATCGTCCCTCGCGTCCCGCACGGGACCGAGTCCGTCATCTGGACGGAGTACAACCTGCATCCGGTAACCTCCCCCAGGGGCGTCGCGCCCGTGTCGGCATGAGGGACAGCGTGATGAGATTCTGTACGAACTGCGGTGCCAGGCTGGAACTTGGCCGGTTCTGCACGAACTGTGGTGCTCAGGTGGTGTCACCGCCTGAGGACGACGCGACCGCAACCTCGGTCCGGCTCCCCGCCGTCCAGCCCGACGCCGCCACCGGCTCGCGCTACCAACTCTTCGCCGACGAGCCGACCGCTGCCGCACCACCCCAGGCACCCGCCGAGGCGACGTGGACGCCCGACACCACGGTCACCAACCAACGCGCCGTCGATGCACCGATCCCCAGCGCCGGACCGGCCAGCGCCTGGACCACCGGCACCACCCGCGACGTCAGCGACTTCGGCGAACAGCCCCCGGCACAGCCGACCGGGCAGCGCCGGGCCGCCCGCGCCCCGCGCGGCCCCTGGATCGCGCTCCTGGTGGTGCTCCTGCTGATGTCCGCAGCCGGCGGATGGCTGCTGATCAAGGACGACGACTCCGATGACGCCGGCGCGAAGGATGCGACCTCCCAGAGCTCGCAGACACCGACCACCGACTCCTCCCCGTCGCCGTCCCAGTCGCCGACCGTGGTTCCGCCCCCGGAGCCTCCGGCCGGGAGCACCAACGTGGCGGCCTCGGCCCAGGTCAACGCCCCAGCGCCCGCCACTCCGGGCCAGGACCTGTCCGGGAACCCGGTCGAGTATCCCGTCGGCAACATGCTCGACGACGACCCCAGCACCGCCTACCGGATCACCGGCGACGCCACCGGGACGGAGATCCTCTTCACCCTGGCCGACGAGGCCGAGGTGAACTCGGTCGGGTTGATCAACGGCTACGCCAAGTCCGAGAGCGGAGCGGACTGGTACGCCAGCAACCGCAAGATCCGGCGGGTCAGCTGGCACTTCGACGACGGCACCGTGATCAAGCAGCGCCTGCGCGCCACCACCGATCTGCAGGTGGTCCCGGTCCCCGGCGTCACCACCCGGACCGTGCGGCTCCGGCTCGACAAGGTCAGCAAGCCGGGCGCCAACCCCCGCAACACCACCGCGATCAGCAGTGTCCTGATCGAAGGCGCGTCACCGACCGCCCCCTGACAGGTTTCGGCGTTCCCCAGCTGGGTAGATGCTGCACCGGCGGCTGGTGCCACCCCGCGATACTTCGCGCCCGCCGTCCGCGACAACCCCTAGGGTGGGCGACATAGCTTCACCCACCCAGACTCGACGATCGGAGTCCCCATCATGAGCACCTGCCCGCATTGCGGCGCGGAACTCACCCCGGGAGCCGCCTTCTGCGGCTCCTGCGGCCAGTCCCAGGCGACGCCGCCTCCGCCCGCCCCTGAGGCCGAGGCGACCCAGGTCCGTCCCGCTCAGCCGCAAGGGTTCGACCCTGCCGCCGGGGTCACCGCCCAGGCACCCCAGCAGCCCCAGCAGCCCGCCCAGCAGTGGCAGCAGCCCCCGGCAGCTGGTTGGCAGGCGCCCCCAGCTCCCGCGGCACCCCAGCAGCAGTGGGGCCAGCCCGCTCCTGCGCAGCAGGCGCCGCAGGGTCAGTGGGGCCAGCAGGCTCCTCAGGCCCAGCAGGGTCAGCAGTGGGCACCGCCCGGCCAGCAGTTCGCCGCTCCCGGCTTCGGCGGGCCGAACAAGCCCTCCTTCGACTTCAGCAAGATCCTGATGGGCAACTGGATCGGGATGGCCACCGTGGTCGGCGCGGCCCTCGGTGTCGCCCTGCTGGTGAACCTGATCATCGCCTTCACCACCGCCGAGGACCTCAAGGTCGGCAGCGCGATCGCGATGACGCTGCTGCTCACCGGTGCCACCTTCGGTCCGAACATCATCTTCGACCTCGGGAACGACGACTTCGACCAGACCGCGAGCCTCGGCCAGTACCCGCTGCTCGCAACGGTGCTCGCTCTCGGTGTGGCGATCTTCCTCTTCCGCCGCGTGACCGCCCGCTACCCCGACGTCAGGACGGCGCTCATCGACGCGGTCCGCGGCGGTGTGCTGATGATGCTGTCGCTGCTGGTCCTGGCGATCGTGCTGCGGATCTGGAGCCCGGAACTGAAGGGTTACGCCAGCGAGTCCGATGGCATGTCGGCCGGACCCGCTGGCCTTGGGCTTCAGGACGGTGAAGCACACCTCTCCATCGCCGGGGCCATCTTCCTTGGTTTCCTGCTGCTGACCGTCGTGTTGGCGCTCACCTGCTTCGTGCGCGGCGATTGGCTCGACGGTGTGTGGGCGAAGATCCACGCCTGGGTGGCTGCCCCGTTGGTCGGTATCGCCGCTGTCGCGGTGGCTACCACCGCCGCAGGCCTGATCTACCTGATCGCGATCATCGCTGGCAACGACGATGCCCGTGGTTTCAACGATGTGATGGCGCTGGTCGCTGTGCTACCCGCGCTCGGTGTGCGGATGCTCGCCCTCGGCGTCTTCGCCAACGTCGGCTATGACTCCGACGGCGACGACGAGTTGAGCCAGGGCAAGAGCCTGGACCGGCTTGGTGACTTCGCCGACGACAACGGCGTGCTCTTCTGGATCGCACCGCTGATCGCGATCGCCATCGCGGTCGCCGGTGTCTATGCAGTGATCTGGAAGTCGCTCGACCGGACCAAGGTGCTGCGCAACGTCGCGGTCTACGTCGGTCTGCTCCTGGTCGTGGTTCCGTTCCTGGTCCGCTTCGCCAACGCTCACCTCAACTTCAAGGTCGAGGTTGAGGACGAGACCTACAAGGCGAGCCTCTGGCTCGGTGTCAGCGGGTTCGGCACCACGGGCCTCTTCTTCCTGCTCTCGCTGATCGTCGCGGCGATCCTGCTCGTGGTCACCGGCAATCTCGACGTCAACGCCGTCAAGGCCAAGGCCCAGCAGGCCGCCCAGCAGGCGCAGGCGCAGATGCAGCAGAACCAGCAGCAGTGGGGCCAGCAGGGTCAGCAGCCGCCCGCTCAGCAGTGGCAGCAGCCCGGCCAGCAGCCGCCGGCTCAGCAGTGGGGCCAGCAGCCGCCGCAGCAGGCGCCCGGCCAGTGGGGCCAGCAGCAGCCCGGTCAGCAGCAGTGGGCTCCCCCGCCCGCTCCGCCCCAGCAGCCCGGTCAGCAGCAGTGGGCACCGCCGCCTCCGCCGCAGCAGCAGCCCGGCCAGTGGGGCCAGCCCGACCCGGGTGACCAGCAGTGGGGCCAGCCCGGCCAGGGCGGCCAGCCGCCCCAGCAGCACTGAGCCCCGGGCTAGACAGCACTGAAGCCTCTGGCCTGAGGTAATACCCGTACGGCGTCCGAGACTGCTCGGGCGCCGTACGGCATTTCCGGCCCCCGCCCGGGTCGCTTGCGGTTAGAGTCGCCCGGAATCGTGGACAAAGTGAGGGCTTCGTGAACTTCTGCCAGCAATGCGGCGCACCCCTTCAAGGCGGGCGGTTCTGCCCGTCGTGTGGCGCCCCTCATCCGGAGCCGGCGACGGCGCCGCCCACCGCTCCGCTGTCAGCGACGCCACCCGCCGGGACGACGCTCCCACCCGCGCCACCGGTCCCGCCCGCCCCGCCGACCGGGGCTGCGCCGACGGCCTGGATCCCCACCGGACCGCCTCCGGTCCACCGCCCCACCCCGCAGCTCAACCTGGCCATGCTCAACCCATGGGCCTGGCTGCTCGCGTTGGGCATCGCGGTACTGGCGGTAGCCGCCGGCATTGCCGCGTCGGCCGGTCTGATCTGGTTGGGCGACCTCCCCGAGACCAGCACCGATGACCGGATGACGCTGACCGTCGGCGCGCTGGCCGCGGCGACCGGCACCAAACTGGTCGCCACGATGGGCGTTCCCGGCGAGTCTGCCGAGATGGTCGGCTCCGGCGGCGTGATGCCACTGACCATCACCCTGCTGGTGCTCGGCGTCATCGGTCTCCTCTTTCACCGGCAGACCCGGCACTTCACCAAGCTCTCCGGAGCCCTGGTCCAGGCCCTCCGGGTTGCCGCTCTCTACGCCGTACTCGCCCTGATCCTGGTCGCTGTCTTCCGTGGCGAGGAGTCCGACCTGGCCCGGACGATGGACCTCGACGACGCCGAGGACCTCTCCTGGGGTGCCTCCCTGCCGGGGACCTTCTTCTCCGCGCTGCTGGTCGTCTTCTGCGTGCTCGCGCTGATCGCCTTCAGCCAGGGCGGGCGACTCAGCGGCCGGGTGAAGAGTCTGCACTCCTACCTGGCCGCCCCGCTGTGGGGCCTGGCCTCGGTGCTCGCCCTGCTCCCGATCGCCGGGCTCATCGGCTGGATCTGCTTCTGGTTCACTGCCGACGGCACCCATGACGCCGAGAACCCGCTGAGCAGCCGACAGACCGTCTCGCTCTGGCTCTCCACCCTCGGCAACGCCGGGCTCTACTTCCTGCACGCCGGTGCCGGTGGTCGGCTCGGTGCCGCCTGGGATACCCGCGACCTCGACGGCACCCGCGACTCGCAGTTCGAGCGGTTCACCTACGCGACCGACCACGCCGACGCCTGGGGACTCTGGTTCGCGATCCCGACGCTGCTGATCGTCCTCACCGTCGCCGCCTTCGTGGTGGTCTACAAAAGCTCGGTCTCTCCCCTGGCCACGCTCGGAATCTGGGTGGTCGGCCTCTTCGCGTTGATCCCTGCGCTGTCCCGCCTCGCCTCGCTGCGTGGCTCGTTCGAGGCCGACGGCACCCCCCAAGAGTTCGAGATGAGCGGCTTCGCCGGACTCAAGGGTGTCGACACCTTGCTGATCCCGCTGATCGCCCTGGGCATCGCGCTCCTGATCGCGGTGGCGACGGGTGCGCTGCGCCCGGCGAACCTGAAGCAGTTCCAGGCCCGGTACGCCCAGGCGTACAACCCGGCTCAGGGGTACCCGGACCAGGGCTATCCCACTCAGGGGTACCCGAACCAGGGCTATCCCGCTCAGGGCCACCCCGCGCCCGAAGGCGGCTGGAGTCAGCCCACCCAGCAGCTGCCTCACGGCCAGACGCAACCGCAGTTCGGCCCGCCGCCCACGCAGAGCTACCCGTCAGCGGGCAGCGGCGAGGACGTCCCGCGCACGTAGCGCGTCCTCGCGAGTGACGCCGAGGTGCGTGACCAGCCGGACGGTCCGCGCGCCGACCGCGCTCACCCGCACTCCGGACGCCGCCGCCTCAGCAACGTAGGAGGCGGCGTCGTCCACCGAGAAGACGACGATATTGGTCGGCACCGTGTCGGGGTCGAGGCCGACCGCCTCGGCCAGCATCCGGGCGTGCTCGTGGTCGTCAGCCAGCCGTTCGACGTGGTGGTCGAGGGCGTAGCTACCTGCGGCCGCCAGGATGCCGATCTGCCGCATCCCACCGCCCATCCGCTTGCGCCAGATCCGGGACTCGGCGATCGCCTCCGCGCTGCCGACGAGCAGCGAGCCGACGGGGGCGCCGAGCCCCTTCGAGAGACAGACCGCGAGGACGTCGACCAGCGCGCCGTAGTCGGCCAGCGCGACTCCCGTCGCCACGTGGGCGTTCCAGATCCGGGCACCGTCCATGTGTACGGCGCATCCCTGGTCGTCGGCGAAGCCACGGAGCCAGTGCAGGTCCTCGATCGGCTGCACGGTGCCGCCGAGGAAGTTGTGGGTGTTCTCCACCGAGATCGCCGTCGTCGGGACGAAGAACGGCCCGAGGTCCGGGGCGAACATCTCGGTGATCGCCTCGCGGTCGATACCGCCCTCGGCGTGCCGCCAGGTCCGCATCCCCAAGCCGGTATAGGCGGTGTGGGCTCCCAGTTCGGCGCGGGCGATGTGCGCACTCGCTTCGCAGAGCACCTCTTCACCGACACCGACCAGGGTCCGTACGGCCAACACGTTGGCCATCGAACCGGTGGGCGCGAAGAGCGCCGCCTCGTGACCGAAGAGCCCGGCCACCCGCTCCTCCAGGGCGCGGGCGGCCGGGTCCTCACCGTAGACGTCGTCGCCGACCTCTGCGCGCGCCATCGCCTGCCGCATGCCCGGGGTGGGCGCGGTGACGGTGTCGCTGCGCAGGTCGATCAACGGCGGAGCATCTCCGCGACCAGGAAGGCCAACTCCAGCGACTGCACGCGGTTGAGGCGCGGGTCGACGACCGACTCGTAACGGTGCGCAAGACCGTGCTCGTCGATCTCCTCGCCACCGCCGACGATCTCGGTGACGTCGTCACCGGTCATCTCGACCATCATGCCGCCGGGGACGGTGCCCAGCGCGCGGTGCACGTCGAAGAAGCCCTGCACCTCGTCGAGGACGTCGGTGAAGCGGCGGGTCTTGAATCCGGTCGAGGCCTCGAAGGTGTTGCCGTGCATCGGGTCGGTCACCCAGGTGACGTTGACGCCCTCGGCCCGCACCTTCTCCACCAGCGGCGGCAGCACGTCGCGGATCTTGCCCGCGCCGAAGCGGGTGATCAGCGTGAGCCGGCCCTCCTCGTTCTTCGGGTTGAGCGCGCTGGCCAGGGCGAGCACGTCGTCCGGGGTGGCCGACGGGCCGACCTTGCAACCGATCGGGTTCGAGAGGTGCTTGAAGTACTCGATGTGCGCGCCGTCCAACTGCCGGGTGCGCTCACCGATCCACAGGAAGTGCCCCGACACGTTGTACGGGTCGTCGGTCCGCGAGTCGATCCGGGTCATCGCGTGCTCGTAGGGCAGCAGCAACGCCTCATGGCTGGAGTAGAAGTCGACCCGGTGGAACTCATCGGGGTCGGCGCCGATCGCCTGCATGAACTCGAGGGCCTTCTCGATCTCATTGGCCATCTGCTCGTAGCGCTGGGCGAACGGCGACTCGCGCACGAAGTCGGTGTTCCAGGTGTGCACCTGGCGCAGGTCGGCGTAACCACCGTTGGTGAAGGCACGGATCAGGTTCAGCGTCGACGCGCTCGCGTTGTAGACGTCGACCAGGCGCTGCGGGTCAGGGATCCGCGACTCCTCGGTGAACTCGAACCCGTTGACGGCGTCGCCGCGGTAGGCCGGCAGGGTGACGCCGTCGCGGGTCTCGGTGTCGGAGGAACGCGGCTTGGCGTACTGACCGGCCAGGCGACCCATCTTCACCACCGGCATCGAACCGGCGTAGGTGAGCACGACCGCCATCTGCAGGAGCACCCGCAGCTTGTTACGCACGTTGTCGGCGTTGACCTGGTCGAAGACCTCGGCGCAGTCGCCACCGGCGAGCAGGAAGGCGTCGCCGCGACCCACGGCCGCGATCTTCTCCTTGAGCTCGTCGCACTCGCCCGCAAAGACCAGCGGCGGAAAACCACGCAGCTTGGAGACTGCGTTGTCGACTGCGGCGGGGTCGGGGTACGTGGGCTGCTGGGCGGCACCAATGGCCTGCAGCGCGGCGAGGTCGGGGATCACGCGCTCAAGCCTACGCGAGTCCCCGGCCTCTGCCGGGTGGGTGTTCACTCCCCCAGATGCTCGATGTCCTGGAAGTGTCCGCCTTCTGGTTTGTGGATCACCATCGTGATCCCCCACAGCACGATGCCGATCAGCAGCAGACCACCGGCGATCTTGTACTGGATCATGTCCGCCTCCAGGCGTGCCCACGGGCCCAACAGGTAGAGACAGGCGACGGCGCCGAGGATCGGAACCCAGGTCGGCGCCTTCAGCGCCGGCGTCGTGGTGGTGTCGCGGCGCAGGATCAGGCAGCAGACGTTGACCAGCGAGAAGACCGCCAACAGCAGCAGTGCCGTGGTGCCCGAGAGGGCGCCGATCACGGTGCTCTCGGACTGCAGCCGGACCACGATGATCAGGCCGAGTGCCAGCAGGGTGGTGAAGGCGATCGCGGTGTACGGCGAACGACGGCGGTGCGAGACCTTGCCGAGCACCGGCGGCAGCACGTCCTGGCGAGCCATGCCGTAGATCAACCGGCTCGCCATCAACATGTTGATCAGCGCGGTGTTCGCGACCGCGAAGACCGTCATGAACGGGAAGATCTTGTCGATGTTGATGTCCGGCGCACCGATCCGCACCACGTCGAGCAGGATCCCGGCCTCCGGGTTCTTCGGTGCCGCGATGTCTCCGGGCGGGATGACGGCGACCACCGAGACCGCGACCAGCATGTAGATGATCACCGCGATACCGAGGCCGGTCAGCATCATCCGCGGGAAGATCTTCTCCGGGTTCTTGGTCTCCTCGACCATGTTCACCGAGTCCTCGAAACCGACCATCGAGAAGAAGGCGATCGCGGTAGCCACCGTCACCGCCATGAAGAGGCCCTTGTCGTCGGGGCTCTCGAAGACGGTGATCCGGTCGACGTTGCCGTCACCCTTGGCAACCACCCAGAAGCCGATCCCGATCACGATCGCCAGCGCAGCCATCTCGATGATCGTCAGGAAGACGTTGAACATGACGCTCTCGCCGACACCGCGCAGGTTGATCAGCGCCAGCAGCACCATGAAGGCCAGGGCGGTGATCAGGGAGGCGGTGTCGCCGGTCGGCACCGAGTCGTTGAACTCGTTCAGGCCGATCATCAGGTTCTCGGCCAACAGGTTCGACGACGTCGAGGCGCTGGTGATGCCGGAGCAGACCACGGTGAAGGCGACCAGGAAGGTCACGAAGTGGATGCCGAACGCCTTGTGGGCATAGAGCGCAGCACCGGAGGCCTGCGGGTACTTGGTCACCAACTCCAGGTAGCTGAAGGCGGTCAGCGTCGCGACGGCGAACGCCACCAGGAACGGCAACCAGGCGATTCCGCCGACCTGACCGGCCAACCGACCGGTGACCGCGTAAACACCGGCACCCAGGATGTCACCGACGATGAAGAGCAACAGCAGGCCAGGACCGAGGACCCGCTTGAGTTCGTGTTGGTCCTTCTCCGGTTGTGCCTGCGCCTCTGCCATCTACTGCCTCCCGATCGCGCGTCTCACGGCCGGAGTCCGAACCGCGTGACCCTCACTCTGGACCGAATCGCGCCTCGATGGCAACGACCGCGAGGCGCGTGGCGCATCCTGAGACCGCACTGTGACCACACCGGCGCTCACGTCCGCTGACGCTGCTCGTAGGCCGAGCAGGCCGAGGTTGAGGGCTGAGCGGGCCGGCGATGCCCTAACGTGCAGCCATGAGCATCCTTGCCATCGATGCCGGCACCACCGGCGTCACCGCGTTGGTGGTCACCACCGACGGTGCCATCGCCGCCCGCGGTTATCAGGAGTTCGCCCAACACTTCCCACAGCCGGGGTGGGTGGAGCACAACCCCGAGGAGATCTGGCAGGCCACGCTGGAGGCCACCCGCTCGGTCCTCGCCAGCTACCAGGGTCCGCCGCTGACGGCGGTCGGGATCACCAACCAACGCGAGACGGTCGTGCTGTGGGATCGGGAGACGTTGGGCTCGCCGCGACGTGCGATCGTCTGGCAGGACCGCCGCTCCGCGGAGATCTGTGCCCGTCTCAAGGAGGCCGGCCATGAGGACCGGGTCCGCGAACTGACCGGGCTGCGCCTCGACCCCTACTTCTCCGCGACCAAGCTGGCCTGGCTCGCCGAGAACGAGCCGAACACCTGGGCCCTGGTCGAGTCGGGGCGCTACGCGATCGGCACCGTCGACTCCTACCTGGTCGCCCGGATGACGCGCGGGATCTGGCACGTCACCGACGCCTCCAACGCGAGCCGCACCCTGCTCTTCGACCTCAACACCGGGGACTGGAGCCAGGAACTGTGCGACCTCTTCGGCGTGCCCCTCGACGCGCTCCCCGACCTGGTGCCCAGTTGGGGTGTCATCGCCGACACCGACCCACGGATGTTCTGCGGTCTCACCCTGCCCATCGCCGGGATCGCCGGCGACCAGCAGGCCGCTCTCTTCGGCCAGACCTGCTTCGCCCCCGGCGAGGCGAAGTGCACCTACGGCACCGGCTCCTTCATCCTCACCAACACGGGCACCGATCTGCTCCGCAGCGACGGGTTGTTGACCACCGCCGCCTGGCGCTCCCCCGAGGGTGAGCTCACCTATGCGTTGGAGGGCTCGATCTTCGTCACCGGCGCCGCCGTGCAGTGGCTCCGCGACGGTCTGCAGATCGTCGGCTCCGCCTCCGAGACGGCAGCGATCGCCAGCACCGTCGACGACTCCGAAGGTGTCGTCTTCGTTCCCGCGCTGACCGGGCTCGGCGCGCCGCACTGGGATCCGCATGCCCGTGGCCTGATCGTCGGGCTGACCCGCGGCACCACCCGTGCCCACCTGGTCCGCGCCACCCTGGAGGCGATCGCCTACGAGGTCCGCGACGTGATGGAGACGATGGGCCGCGACGCCGCCACCCTGCGCGTGGACGGCGGTGCGGCGAGCAACGACCTGCTCTGCCAGGTGCAGGCCGACCAGCTCGGCGTCAACGTGCAGCGCCCCCGGTTCGTGGAGAGCACGGCGATCGGAGCTGCCTTCCTCGCCGGTCTGGGCACCGGGGTCTGGGCATCCACCGACGAGCTCCGGGCCACCTGGCAGGTGGAGGCGACCTTCACCCCGAAGAGCGAACGGAGCCAGATCGACGCCGGTTACCGACGCTGGCTCGACGCCGTCGAGCGGTCGAAGGGCTGGGCTCAGGTTTGACCGACTCGCTGCTCCGCATCGCTGACCGGCTCTATGGGCTGCCGGTCGCCGAGTTCACCGCGGCCCGCGACGCGGCCGTCAAGGAGCACCGCGGCACGGACCGCGAACTGGCCGAGGCGATCCGTGGGCTGCGCAAGCCGACTGCTCCGGCCGCGGTGCTGAACCTCCTGGTGCGCCGTGACCCGGCCCAGGTGGACCAGGTCCTCGCCGTCGGCGAGGCTCTGCGCGAGGCCCAGGAGACTCTCTCCGGCGCCGATCTGCGGGCGTTGACCAAGCAGCGTCGGCAGCTGACCGCAGCGGTCACCGCCCGGGCACGGGCACTGGCCGGCGAACACGGGCAGCGGGTCAGCGACGCGGTGGCCGAGCAGGTCGAGGCCACCTTGACGGCGGCGATGATCGACGCCCAGGCCGCCATCGCCTTACGCACCGGGCTTCTGCTCACCGCGTTGAGCAGTACCGGCCTCGGCGTCAGCGACCTGACGGCGAGTGTCGCGATCCCCGACGCCGTCGACTTCGCGCCCTCCCCGATCGAGCCCCCGGCTCCGCCGCAACTGCGGGTGGTCCCGGACCCGGACGCGGTGGCCAAACGTCGGGTCGCCGTCGAAGCCGCGGTGGCCGAGGCCGCGGAGACCCTCGCCGAAGCCCGGAGCGCACTCGCCGACGTCGAGGACGAGGTCGCAACTCTGGAGGCGCGGAGTCTGCAGCTCCAGGCCGAGATCGACGAGCTACGTCGTCAGCTCAGTGAGCACGAGAGCGAGCAGGACCAGACCGACGCCGATCTGGACGACGCCCGTGAGCAGGTCCGGACGGCGCGTGCCGAGGTGAGCGCCGCGGACTCCGCACACCAACGCGCGGTCCGTCAGCTCGACGATCTCTGAGGAGTCAGAGCTCCTCGTCATCGAGACCGCGCTCGATCGCCCAGCGGGTCAGCTGGACCCGATTGTGCAGCTGAAGCTTGCGCAGCGTGTTCTGGACGTGGTTCTGGATGGTGCGGTGTGAAAGCACCAAGCGGTCGGCGATCTGCTTGTAAGACAGGCCTTTGGCGACCAGCCGCAGCACCTCGGTCTCCCGCTCGGTGAGCTGCGGCGTGCTGTCGGTCGGCGCATCCAGCAGCCGCCGGTACTCCCCCAGCACCAAGCCGGCCAGCCCCGGGGTGAAGACCGTGTCGCCCGCCGCGACCCGCTGCACCGCCTCGAGTAGTTCGCTCCGTGACGCCGACTTCACCAGGTAGCCGGTGGCGCCCGCCTTGACCGCGGCCAACACGTCGTCCTGTTCGCCGGAGGCCGAGAGGATCAGCACCCGCGCCGACGGATCGGTGCGGAGCACCGAGGCGGTGACCTCGACGCCGTTCGGGCCGGGGATCTGGAGGTCGAGGACGACCACCTGGGGCCGGGTCGCGTTGAACCGGACCAGCGCCTCGTCCCCGGTCGCGGCGACGGCGACCACGTCGAAACCGGCAGCGATCAGGTCGCGTTCCACGGCGTCACGCCACATCGGGTGATCGTCGACCACCATCACCCGCAGCGGCCCCGAGCCTTCAGAAGTCATGTGCGACACCGTAGACGATCCCCCACCCGATCCCTCGGGGTTACCGGTAACGGCCGCGGCGGTGTTCCAGCGGGCGGATCTCCTCGCCGATCGTGATCGTCTCGACCGTCGCCGTGATCAGCTGCGACCAGCCGACCTCGCGTACCTCCTCCACCCGGACGCCGGCCCAGGTGGTGACGCCGGCCGGTAGCGGTCCCCACGGGGTGTCGGCGAACTCGGCCTGGGCGAAGAGACCGCCCGGCGCCGGCGCCACCCCGGCGAACGCGTCGGCCAACTCGCGATGCGGCCACTCCAGCAACCCGATGACGGCGACCTGGGTCTCGGCGAGTTCGTCAGCCAGATCCGAATCCGGGTCGATCAGACCCAGCACCCGACCCCGTTCACCACCGGCCACCATCAGCGAGGAGACGGTCAGGCCGGCGCGGCCGGCCCCGGCACCGGTCAGCCAGAGACTGACCGCACCGCCGAGCCGCCCCCGCAGCCGGCGGATCTGATCGCGCTCCGACTCCGGCTGCGCGAACGGGTGCCCACCATGGATCGTCATCGGCCCTCCTGAGGACGTGGTACTTGGAACTCCCACTCGACACCCTGCCCCGGAGCGGTCGTCAGGTTCGCGGTGCCGCCGAGGTCGCGGATCCGGCCCTGGATCGACTCCAGCACACCGAGCCGTCCCTGTTCGGCCGCGTTCGCCAACCGGCCCGGCTCGATACCGGGGCCGTCGTCGCGGACGCTGAGCGCGATCTGGTCGCCGAGCTCCTCCACGAAGATCCAGACCGGAGCGTGCGGGCCGACGTGCCGGACGACGTTGGCCAGGCACTCCTCGACGACGGCGATCAACTCCCGCGCCGTCGGCTCCGGCACCAGCACCTGGTGGCCCGGCCCCGCCACGCTGATCCTCGGCGAACCGCGCCGGGTGAGCTGCTCCACCAGGACCACCAGGTCCTGGACGGCGTCGTCACCGGGCGCCGAGGTGACGTCCTGCTGCCGGATCAACGAGCGCAGCGCTGCCTCCTGGGCGCCTGCCAGCTCGCCGAGCTCGGCCGCTTCGCCGCCCAGTTCCCGACCGCGGCGTTGGACCAGGGCCAAGACCTGCAGCACCCCGTCATGGACGGCACGCGCCAACCGGGCCCGCTCCGCGGCGCTGGCCGCGGCCCGCTCCGCGACGGCCCGCGAGGCCGCCATCTGTTGCAGCGAACCAGCCAGATAGCCCACCACCGTGCCGCCGATCACCAGCAGGAACACGTTGGCGTAGTTGGTCTGCGAGATCGAGTCGCGCATCGCCAGATCGACCGCGCTCAGCGCGGCACCGGCGAGCAGGCCACCCCACCAGCGCCAGTAGATCGCCCACGCCATCAGGGCTCCGGCGATCCAGAAGCCAGGCACCGAGGCGTTGAACCAGCTGCCCTTGACCACGAGGGTGGAGAGTAGGGCCGCGATGGCGATCGCCATGTCGACGCCGAGCAGCAGCGGGGTGCGCCGCCGCGCGCCGCCGTAGGCCCAGATCGTCACACCGGTCCAGAGCACCATCGCGGCGACGACCGTCATCCCGAGGTGCGGGCGTGAGAAGTTGTCGTAGCGGAAGACGTTGAGCGCCACCATGTTGCCGGTCAACACGACCCGCAGCAGGGCCAACGCCCGATAGAGCCGATCCTCGACGGCCTCGACCGCTGGGTCGAGGCGGCGCGGCTGGATCAGCCAGCTGTTCAGGAGGCCTTCTTCTCCGCGGCGGCGTCGCGTTCGGCCTGCTTGGCCTCGGCCTTGGCGCGGGTGGCGTACATGTCGACGTACTCCTGGCCCGAAAGGGTCATGATCTCGTACATGATCTCGTCGGTGACCGAGCGCAGGATGTAGCGGTCGTTCTCCAGGCCTTCGTAACGCGAGAAGTCGAGGGGCTTGCCGAAGCGCACCTGCGGACGGGTCACCTTGCCGAACTTCTTTCCGGGCGGGGCCACCACGTCGGTGCCGACCACCGCGACCGGGATCACCGGGACGCCGGTCTCCAGGGCGAGCCGGGCCACACCGGTTTTGCCGCGATAGAGGCGACCGTCGTGGGATCGGGTCCCTTCGGGGTAGATCCCGAAGAGCTCACCGTCGCCCAGCACACCTTTGGCGGACATCAACGCGCCCTCGGCAGCGTTCGCGCCCGAGCGGTCGATCGGGATCTGGCCGGCGCCGGAGAAGAAGGTCTTCTGGAACCAGCCTTTGACGCCCGGGGTGGTGAAGTATTCGGCCTTGGCCACGAACGAGACTCGGCGCGGCAGCGTCAGCGGCATGAAGAGCCAGTCGGCGTAGCTCAGGTGATTGCTGGCCAGGATCGCCGGCCCATCGGTGGGGACGTTCTCCAGCCCTTCGGCCTGCGGCCGGAAGACGACCCGCAGCAGCGGACCAAGCGCCACCCACTTCAAGAACCAGTAGAACACCGCGCCGACCTCCTCGAGGAGCCCATCACCCGCTGACAGACGGGGAAAACCCTAGCCCTATTTCACCCCTCCCCCTAGAGCGACCCAACATGGAAGAATCCGCAGCGTGTCCCAGAACTCGCCAACCGCGCCTTTCTCGGCCGCCGCGCGCCCAGAGCTGACCGCAGACCCGCAACGGCGCCTCGGCGTCCTGCTCTCCCATGGCTTCACCGGTTCGCCGGCTTCGATGCGACCCTGGGCCGAGTACCTGGCCGAGCGCGGGTACGGGGTCGAGGTGCCGTTATTGCCCGGCCACGGGACCAGTTGGCAGGAGATGAACACCACCGGCTGGGCGGACTGGCACGGCGCCGTCGAGGCCGCGTTCACCCGGCTCCGGGCAGACCACGATGTGGTCGTCGTCGCGGGTCTGTCGATGGGCGGCGCCCTCGCGTTGCGACTCGCCGCCGACCACCCCGACGACGTCGCCGCGGTGGTTCTGGTGAACCCCGGCATCAACTCCACCAACAAGCAGTTGTTGGCGCTACCGGTCCTCAAGTGGCTCATGCCGTCGATGCCGGCGATCGGCAACGACATCAAGAAGCCCGGCGGCGACGAGCACGGCTACGAGCGCACGCCGCTCAAGGCGCTCGCCTCGATGCTCGGCGGCTGGCGGCAGGTGCGCGCCGACCTGGCCAAGGTGAAGGCACCGGTCCAGGTCTTCCGGTCGGTCGACGACCACGTCCTTGATCCCAGCTCGGTGGAGCTGATCACCCGGCACGTGCCGAACGCCTCCGTGACCCTGCTGCACGACTCCTTCCACGTGGCGACCATCGACAACGACGCGCCCCGGATCTACGCCGACTCCGCAGAGTTCATCCGCTCGGCGACCGGTGTGTGACCGGGTCGTAGGCTCGGCACTGTGAAACCAGGGGACGAAGACGAGGCCTGGCGCCAGATCGTCGAGAACTACGGCGACGCCCCACAGGTCGAAGAGATCGCGGCCGAGACGGCGCCCCCGGAACCCGTTGCACCGCTCGCCCCGCCCGAGCCGGAGGTCGTGGTCCCCGAGGAGCTCAGCTACCGAGCCTGGGACGACGAGGGCCGGTTCGTGCCGCCGAAGCCACCACCGATCCCGGTCGCGACCGGCCCGCGGTTGGCGGCGTGGGTCGGTCTCTTCGGCGTCCCCCTGCTCTTCCTGGTCCTGCTGTTCAGCGGCCAGTCGTTCCCCCCGATCATCAACCTGTTGCTGATCGGGTGGTTCGTCGGCAGTTTCGGCTACCTGGTCTGGCATATGCCACGCACCCGCAACGATCCCTGGGACGACGGCTCCCGGATCTAGCGGAGCCGCCAGACGGCTCTCCGTTCGGGCACTCAGCGGCCGGAACGGAGGGCCCGGAGCGCCAGATCGGCGGCACCGATCAGTCCCGCCTGCGCGCCGAGCTCGGCCGGCACCACCCGAGGCAGCTCGCGATGCCCGGCTCCGACCACGGTCCGTTCCAGCACCCGGCGGGCTGGGGCGAGCAGCCGCTCCCCTGCGGCCGCGACGCCGCCGCCGATCACGATCACCTCGGGGTCGAAGGCAGCGGTGAGATTCGCGAGGCCTCGGCCCAACCACTCGCCGACGGTGGCGAACGCCTCCAGGGCCACCAGGTCGCCCTGCTCGGCGGCCTCAGTCACCATCGGGCCGCGCAACCGGGCCAGGTCGCCGTCGCACATCTGCGCCAGCAGTGTCGGCTGACCGACCATCCGTTCCCGGGCCACCCGCTGCAGCGCGTTGCCGCTGGCGTACTGCTCCCAGCAACCGGCACCGCCGCATTCGCACGGTGCGCCGTCCGGCACCACCACCATGTGCCCGAACTCGCCGGCCATCCCGTTGTGGCCACGTAGCACCCGGCCGCCGATCGCCGCGGCACCGCCGATCCCGGTGCCCAGATTGACGACGACGGCGGTCTCCGCACCGCGCGCCGCGCCGAGGGCGACCTCGGCATGGGCGGCCGCCGTGGCGTCGTTCTCGACCACTACCGGGACCTGCCAGCGGTCCTCGAGGCGCTGTCGCACCGGGGCGTCGAGCCACGGCAGATGCGGTGCGAAGCGCACGCGTTCGCCGCTCCGGTCCACGAAGCCGGCCGCAGCCACCCCGACGGCGTGGACCCGGCGCCCATCGGCCACCTCGGCCAGCGCCTCACTCAACGCCTCCTCGACGGCGCTCTCCGAGACCCGGCGTCCGGGCGTCTCACGGCGGCTGGTGGCCAGCACCTGACCGCCTTCGACAACGCCCGCCAGCACCTTGGTTCCGCCGACGTCGATCCCGACCACGCAACTGCTCATGGTTGCCGCGCCAGGTCGGCGACCCCGAGGATCGCGGCGGCGTTGCCCAACAGGGCGGCGCGAATCGCGCCGACCGGGCGATGACCGGCACCGGTGAGGTGGCCGGCGAGCCCGGCACGCACGGCGTCGACGAGCAGGTCCCCGCTCTCCGCGACGCCGCCGCCCAGCACGATCACCTCGGGGTCCAGGATCGCGACCAGATCGGCGATCCCTTCGCCGAGCAGTCGGCCCAGCTCCGCGACCAGCCCCATCGCCAGCGCGTCGCCACCGGCCGCCGCCGCGGTCACCTGCGGCCCCAACAGCGCGTTCGGATCGCCACCGGCCGCCGCGAGCAGCGCCGCCCCGGCCACCGGGTCGGCGACGACTGCGGCGCGGGCACTCCGTTGCAGCGCGGAGCCACTCGCGTACTGCTCCAAGCAACCGGTCCGGCCACACCCGCAGGGCAATCCCCCGGGCACCAGCTCTAGGTGCCCGATCTCCCCGGCGACGCCGTGGCCGCCGCGCTGTAGCCGCCCGCCCAGAACCAACCCACCCCCGACGCCGGTCCCGACCGCGACCAGGATCACCTGCTCACTGCCCCGGGCGGCACCGAACCGGTACTCCGCCCAGGCCGCGGCATTGCCGTCGTTCTCGATCACCGTGGGCAGCCCGGTCCGTCGACTCAGCTCGGCGCGCAGCTCGACGTCGATCAGCGGCAGGTTGGGGGCGAAGTAGACACTGCTCCGGGTCGCGTCGACGAAGCCCGCCACCGAGATCCCGACGGCGTCCACCCGGTCGGTACGGAGCTGCTGGACGGCTCCGGCGATCGCCGCCAGGAGCGTCTCGGTGTCGCTGATCGGCGTCGGGACGCTGAGCCGCTGGCCCAGCCGACCGGCGTCATCGACCACGGCACCTGCGATCTTGGTGCCGCCGACGTCGATCCCGATCGTGGTTCCCATCGGCCTACTCGGGCCACTCACCGTCGAGGTCGATGTGTTCCACGTCCTCATGGCGTCGGGCAGGTTGGTCCGGGACTGCGGTGGCCAGCAGCGCCGCGGCCGCTTGCAGCAACGAGGAGCCCGCCACCGCGAGATGGGTCTTCACCTCAGGGCTGAGTTCGCGGACCACGTGGACCGCCCGGCAGACCGGGCACCACTGGCACTCGGGCGCATCGGTCGCCAGATGCTCGTTGACCTCGTGCGCGGCTGCGGCAGCGGTGGCGGCGAAGCCCGACACCGAGTGACCGAGGTCGTCGCGGTGGTCCTTCGCCCAGTCCGACAGCGCGCCGAAGAGCTTGACCGCCTCTTCAGCCACCGAGCCGACCGGGTCGTGCCCCGGCTGTCCCGCCGGGCCCGGGTTCGAGGCGTCGTGGCCTTCGTGTTCATCCGTCATCGTGCCACCTCCTCGAATCTCACCTGCAGGGTTCCCGACTCCACGCGGGCACCGACGACCCGGTGCCGCGCAAGACCCGGCGGCAACGAGAGGAGCCGACGATACGACGCCACCGTGACGACCAGTTCATCGCCGTGCCTGGCCAGATCGACGTCCGCCTTGGCCACGTTGGGCAGCGCCAACTCCAGCAGCGCGCCGTGAGCATCGCGGGTGACCCGGAACGGGTCGGCGCCTTCGGGAGCCGCGAACGGGTCGTCGTCGCCGTAGAGGTCCGCTGCCACCTCGCGCAACGCCTCGGTGCCGACCGGCTCACTGCCACGGTAGAGCGAGCGCCACTGGCGGAGCTCGGCGAACGACTCGGCGGTCTCCTCCAGGACAGCGGCCTGTGCCGCCACCCAGCCCTGACGCCACTCGTCGGCCGCCTCGGCCGGGAAGACCCGGTTCGCGATCACCCCGTCGACGCGGTAGCCGAACAACGAAAGGGTGGTCCACGAACGCCGGGCCTCCGCGAGGACCACCTTCTCCGGGGTCATCACCAGCCGGACACTGGCCTGCGGCCCGGCCAGCAGCTGACGCACCTCGTCCAGGTCGGCGTGCAGCCGCTCCACGGCGTCGAAGACCGAATCCTCCGGCATCGGCACGCCGGACGCCTTGGCCAGCACGGGTTTGAGCGCCTTGACCACCCGCCGCTCGAACGGGAAGACCCGCTGCATGTACCAACCGAGAGCTTCAGGAAGGGCGAGCAGGCGCAGGGTCTCGGCGGTCGGCGCACAGTCGACGACGATCACGTCCCAGCCGCCCTGCAACGCCTGGACCCGCAGCTCCAGCAACGCCAGCACCTCTTCGGCACCGGGGATCACGGTCAGCTCCTCGGCGGCCACCGGGTCCACCCCGGCGACGTCGAGCACGCTCAGCAGGTAGCGCTGGATCGCCGCCCAGGACTGTTCGAAGCGGCGTTGGGCGTCGACCTGCTGGACGAACAGCTGCGGCGCGACCTCGGTCGGTTCACTGCCGACCGGCGCGCCGAAGGCGTCGGCCAGCGAGTGCGCGGCGTCGGTCGACAGCACCAGGGTCCGCTTGCCCCGGGCAGCGGCGAGCGCAGCCGTCCCGGCCGCGACGGTGGACTTACCGACGCCACCCTTGCCGGTGAAGAGGAGGATCCGCACGCTCAGGCCGGACTCAGAGCGACTCGACGCGCTTCTTGAGGCCCTTGAGCGCGGTGTCGATCAGGATCTTCTCGCCCTTGCGCTTGAGCATGCCGATCAACGGGATCGAGACGTCCAGCGAGAGCCGGTAGGTGACCTCGGTCCGGCCGGCGCCGAGATCCCGCAGCACGTAGGCGCCGTCGAGGGAGCGGAGCATCTTGCCCTGCACCAGCGTCCAGGTGACCTGACGATCGCCGTCCCAGACGTAGGCGAGCGTGTACTCGTCGCGGATCGGGGCGACGTCGAGCTCGAAATAGACCTGCTCGGCGCGGTCGCCGGCCATGGAGAGGACGTTCACCGCCTTCATCCCCTTGGCCCAGATGGGATAGGCAGCGAAGTCGGCGATGACGTCCATCACCGCCGCAGGCGCGGCTTCAACGATGATCGACGACGTGGTCTGTTCGGGCATCCCGGTCCCCTGTCGGTCCGTGGCAGTACAGGAGTCGGAGCGTACCGGATGTCCCGGGCGACGCTTTGCCGGGTAACGTGCCAGCTACATCTCGCTCTAGGAGGCAGCAACGTGCGTGAGTTCTCCACGCCCCTGGCGGTAGACATCCCCAAGACGGGGAACCTCACGGACGACGTCGTCCGTAACGCGCGCGAAGCCGGGGACGCCGTCCTCTTCAGCGTTCGCTCCGGCGAAACCTGGAGCGAGGTCACCGCCAGCGCCTTCCACGACGAGGTCGCCGCTGTCGCCAAGGGCCTGATCGCCTCCGGCGTCGAGGCCGGAGACCGGGTCGCCCTGCTCTCCCGGACCCGGTACGAGTGGACTCTGGCCGACTACGCGATCTGGTTCGCCGGCGCGGTCACCGTGCCGATCTACGAGACCTCCTCGGCCGACCAGGTCGAGTGGATCCTCCAGGACTCCGGTGCCACCCTGGCGATCGTCGAGTCCGCCGAGCACCTGGCCAAGGTGAAGCCGGTCCAGGACTCGTCGCCGACCCTGCGCGAAGTGGTGACGATCGACGAGAACGCCATCGAGGAGCTGCGCCGCCGCGGCGCCGAGATCACCGACGAGGCACTCGAGGCCCGCCGCAGCACCGCGACCCCGCTCGACCTCGCCACCTTGATCTACACCTCGGGCACCACCGGTCGTCCCAAGGGCTGCATGCTCACCCACGGAAACTTCATGTTCGAGCTGGGTGTGGCGATCGAGGAGCTGGAGCTGCTCTTCAAGAAGAACGGCGCCTCGACGCTGCTCTTCCTCCCGCTCGCCCACGTCTTCGCCCGGATCGTCCAGATCGGCGCCTTCAAGGCCCGGGCCCGACTCGGGCACTCCGCGGACATCAAGAACCTGGTCGACGACCTCGGTGCGTTCAAGCCGGGCTTCATCCTGGCGGTGCCGCGGGTCTTCGAGAAGGTCTACAACACCGCCTCACAGCGGGCCGAAGCCGACGGCAAGGGGAAGATCTTCCAACGGGCCGCCGACATCGCGATCGCCTACAGCCGCGGCGTCGAGGCCGGCAAGATCTCGCTGCCCGTCCGGCTCCAGCACGCGGTCTTCGACAAGCTGGTCTACAGCAAGCTCCGAACCACCCTCGGTGGCCGCTGCGAGTACGCGATCTCCGGCGGCGCGCCGCTGGGCGAGCGCCTGGGCCACTTCTACCGCGGCATCGGCCTCACCATCCTGGAGGGCTACGGCCTCACCGAGACCACCGCTGCGCTCTCGGTCAACCTGCCGGACGCCGTCAAGATCGGTACCGTCGGACGCCCCTTCCAGGGCACCACGGTCCGGGTCGCCGACGACGGCGAACTGCTGTTCAAGGGCGGCCAGGTCTTCGCCGGCTACTGGAACAACGAGGACGCCACCCGTGAGGCGCTGGCCGACGGCTGGTTCCACAGCGGCGACGTCGGCGAGGTCGACGACGAGGGCTTCATCAAGATCACCGGTCGCAAGAAGGAGATCCTGGTGACCGCGGGCGGCAAGAACGTGGCGCCCACGGTGCTGGAGGACCGCCTGCGCAGCCACCCACTGATCAGCCAGACCATGGTGGTCGGCGACGGTCAGCCGTTCATCGCCGCGCTGATCACCATCGACCCGGAGTACTTCCCCTATTGGGCCGAGCAGAACCAGAAGACCGGCAGCATCGCCTCCCTGGTCGACGATGACGTGCTCCGGGCCGCGGTCCAAGGTGCGGTCGAGGAGGCCAACAAGGCGGTCTCCAAGGCCGAGTCGATCCGGAAGTTCACCATCCTGGCGAGCGACTGGACCGAGGAGGGCGGGCAGCTCACCCCGAGCCTGAAGCTCAAGCGGAACGTCGTGATGCGGGAGTTCCGCGACGACGTCGAGGCGCTCTACGCCCGCTGACCAAGGCACTCAAGCACCACAGGCACCACCCGCCACTAGTCCTTTCGGGCTATATGCGCCGATCCGTATGTCTAACCAGCCCCATTTGAGGCATGTTTGGGTCGCATCGGCCACGGCTTCTGGCGGGAGGGAGTCGGGACGTGTTTGAAGCGACCCTTGGAAAGTGGTGGTCATGGACCGTCGGAAGATTCTGCTCGTCCTCGCAGCGGTCATCGCTGCACTAGGCACGCTCCTGGTGTTCTTGTATGTGCAAGGCGCCGATGAGCGGGCCAAGGAGGATGTCGAGGCCATCGAGGTCCTCAAGGCAGTGAAGGAGATCCAGCCCGGGGAGGAGTTCGACGACGCCGCTTCGGCCGGCAAGTTCGAGCGTGCCGAGGTGCCGCGCGACCAGGTGCTCCCGGGTGCCGTCGCCAGCCTCGACGACCTCAAGGGTCTGCGCGCCACTGCCCGGGTCTTCCCCGGCGAGCAGGTGACGACCTCCAAGTTCGGCTCCGGCGCCGTCGAGAACGAGTCCCTGGCCATCCCTGAGGGGATGATGGCGATCTCGGTCAACCTCACCGACGCCGCCCGCGTCGCCGGCTTCGTGACTCCGGGCTCCGAAGTGATCATCTTCGCCACCGAGGCCGACCCCGACGAGCGGGAGCCGCGCTGGAGCGGAACCCTGATCCCCCGCGTCAAGGTGATCGGCGTCGGCGCCAGCTCGACGATCACCAGCACCCGCACCAACTCCGACGGTGACCAGGTCACCGAGGAGATCCCGCGCACCCTGATCACCCTCGCGGTGACCCAGGAGCAGGCCACCCGGCTGCAGTTCGCCAGCTTCGAGACCGAGTTGGCCTTCGGCCTGCTCACCGCCGACTCGAAGGTCAACGACGGCCCGGTGATCGCCAAGCGCAACTTCTTCCCCAAGGCACCGTGATGCCGATCATCGTTGAACGTGATCCGGCCCTGATCGGCCACCTCGCCGCCATGCTCCCGCCCGGCGCCCACGGCGTCGACAGCGCGGAGGCGATGCACGCCTGGCTGAGCCGCAACGGCAGCGAGTACGCCGTCGTGGTCGGCCCGACGATCGAGCTCGGCGCGGCGATCGACCTCTGCGAGTCGATGCGGTACACCCGACCGACGACCAGCGTGATCCTGGTCCGCGACGAGGTGGACACCGAGGTCCTCTACAAGGCGATGCAGTCGGGAGCGCGCGACGTCGTCCGCGGCGACGACCCGACCGCCGTCGCGGCAGCGGTGGGCCGGGCTCAGCAGCTGTGGAAGGCGCTGCACGGCGGCCAGGAGGCAGCAGGTGCCACCGGCGACGGCAAGATCATCACGGTCTTCTCCCCCAAGGGCGGCGTCGGCAAGACCACGACCTCGGTCAACCTGGCCCTGGCCCTTGCCGAGGGCGGTGCCCGCAAGGTCTGCCTGGTCGACCTCGACCTCGCCTTCGGTGACGTCGCGATCACCATGCAGCTCTTCCCGCACCACACCATCGAGGAGGCGATCGGTGGCGAGGACTCCATCGACTTCGCGATGGTGGAGTCGCTGCTCACCCGGCACGACCAGTCGCTGATGGTGTTGGCGGCGCCCAGCCTGCCGGACGCCCGAGACCGGGTCACCGCCACTCTGATCGCGCGGATGATGCGCACCCTCAAGCGCGAGTTCGAGTACGTCGTGGTGGACACCTGCCCCAGCTTCGACGAGCAGACCCTGCAGGCGCTCGACGAGACCGACGAGTGCGTGATCGTGGCGACCCTCGACGTGCCGACGTTGAAGAACGTCAAGGTGGCGCTGGAGACCCTGGACCTGCTCAACATCGCTCAAGGCAATCGGCATCTGGTGTTGAACCGCGCCGACGACGCGGTCGGTCTGGACGCCGAGAAGGTCGAGGCGATCCTGGGGATGCCGATCACCACGATGATCCACTCCTCGATCGACATCGCCGCGGCCACCAACGCCGGTAAGCCGATCGTGATCTCGAACCCGGCACACCAGGCCAGCAAGCAGTATCAGGCTCTCGCCACCTTGCTCTCGGCCGACGAGGAGCCGACCCCGGTCCCCGCCGCCGGCGGTGTCTCCGCCCATACCGCGCAGGCCCCGGTGGTCAGCTCCCCGCGCGTCTCGCGTTGGCGTCGTTCGCGGCGCTGACCCTTTGTCCGCAGTACCTTCCACCCCGTCTGTGAGGAGCCCCGATGAGCAGCTTGGGTGACCGTCTTGCCAAGGCGAAGGCCGGTGCCGGCGCTGAGGAACAGCCCGTGCGCGACACCGCCGTCGCCGACTCCGTGCTGGCCACCGCCGCCGGTGAGCCCGAGGGCCGCCGCGTCGCCAACGCGGGCACTCCCGTCGACCCGTCGGTGACCCGTCGGCTCGCCCACGCCGCCAGCCAGCACCACGACCGGCTCGAAGAGCTGAAGGGCAGCATCCACGCGGAGCTGCTGCGCCAGCTCGGGCCGCAGCTCTACGACGTCAACATGGATCAGGACGAGTTGGAGCGCCGGGTCCGCCAGGTGCTCAAGGACGTCCTCGGGGCCCAGGACCGCCCGCTGAGCAACAGCGACCGGACCCAGGTCACCTTGGAGATCACCGACGACATCCTCGGCTACGGCCCGATCGAGCCGTTCCTGCGTGACCCCGACGTCACCGAGGTGATGGTCAACGGCGCCGACAACGTCTGGTTGGAGAAGCGCGGTCGCCTGGTCTGGGCCGACGCCAAGTTCACCGACGAGACGCACCTGCGCCGCACCATCGACAAGATCGTCTCCCGGATCGGACGCCGGGTCGACGAGTCCAGCCCGATGGTCGACGCCCGTCTCCCCGACGGGTCCCGGGTCAACGCGGTGATCCCGCCGCTGGCCATCGACGGCTCGGCGCTCACCATCCGGAAGTTCTCCGCCGACCCGTTGACCGCCGCGGACCTGGTCGCGTTCGGCTCGATGACCCAGCGCGCCAGCGACTTCCTCGACGCCTGCGTCCGGGGCAAGCTGAACGTCGTGGTCTCCGGCTCCACCGGCGCCGGTAAGACGACCACCCTCAACGTGCTCTCCTCCTTCATCCCCAACGACGAGCGGATCGTCACCATCGAGGACGCCGCAGAACTGCAACTGCACCAGGAACACGTGGTGCGCCTGGAGTCCCGCCCGGCCAACCTCGAGGGCCGTGGCGCCGTCGAGATCCGGGACCTGGTGATCAACTCCCTCCGGATGCGTCCGGACCGGATCATCGTCGGTGAGGTCCGCGACGCCTCCGCACTCGACATGCTGCAGGCGATGAACACCGGTCACGACGGCTCGATCTGTACCGTCCACTCGAACGGGCCGCGCGACACCCTGGCCCGGATCGAGACGATGGTGCTGATGGCCGGTATGGACCTGCCGATCAAGGCGATCCGGGAGCAGATGGCTTCGGCGATCGACCTGATCGTGCACCAGAGCCGGTTCAAGGACGGTAGCCGTCACATCACCCACATCACCGAGGTGGAGCGGATGGAGGGCGACGTGATCACCCTCCAGGACGTCTTCGTCTTCGACCACTCGGCCGGGTTCGACGAGGACGGCCGGAGCCGCGGTCGGCTCCGCTCCACCGGCCTGCGCCCGAAGTTCCTGGAGAAGCTGGCCTACGCCAACGTCACGGTCGACCCCACCCTCTTCTCAGCGGACGGCCTGTAATGCGTCGGGCGTTCGCCGCGGTGGCGGCGGCCGTTGCCTGTATCGGGTTGAGCGCCGTCGCGCATCCGGCGTCGGCGGCCGAGGACGACCTGCAGATCAACCACATCCAGTCCGACGGCGGCACCGTGAAGCTGCTCGCCACCGTGCCAGAGGCCTCGGCCGACGAGATCACGGTGACGATCGCCGGCAAGCCCGCCACGGTCGAGGTGGAGAAGGTCGAAGGATCCTCCACCGAGATCGTCCGGACCGCGGTGATCGCCTTCGACACCAGCAAGTCGATGCGCGGCAAGGGATTCCTGGAGCCCGCCAAGGCGGCGGCTCTCGCCTTCGTCGACAGCGTCCCCGACGACGTCCGGGTCGGCCTGGTCACCTACGACTCCGCCGTCCAGACCCTGCTCAAGCCGACGCTGGACCGGGATCAGGCCCGGACCGTGATCGGTGGACTCCGCACCGCCCCGGACACCCTGCTCAACGACGGCATCATCCAGGCGGTCGCGGTCGCCGGGAACGTCGGCCAGCGGCAGGTGCTGGTGCTCTCGGACGGCCGCGACTCCGGCAACACCCCGGACACCGCGGTGATCGCCGCGATCCAGAAGGCCGGTGTCCAGGTCGACGTCGTCGCGCTGCACAAGGACGCGAAGGCGCTCTCCTCGTTGGAGGCGTTCGCCGAGGCCGGCAACGGCACCGTGATCGACTCGGACGCCGAAGCGCTGCGCGCCACCTTCAGCGACGAGGCTGCCGCACTGAGCCGGCAGATGCTCATCAGCGCTGCGATCCCGGACGGCGCCAGCACCGTCGAGGCGAACGTCGTCCTCACCGCTGGCGAACTCTCCACCAACCGTCAGGTGGTGCTCCGCGAGGCCGAGACCACGCTGCCGCCCGCGGCGGCCGGTTCGAACTCCGAGTCGAGCATCCAGATCTCCAAGCCGGTGCTGTACGCCGGGATCGCGGCCCTCGGCCTCGGTCTGCTGTTGCTGCTCGGCGGTGTCATGTACTCGGCAACGTCGCCGCGCACGGGTCCGAGCGCCGAGCAGCGGATCGCCGCCTACACGTCAGGATCGGCCGGCCCGGCCCGCGGCGACGGCCCCCAGTTGACGCTGGACCAGGCCCGCGACGCGGCGGCCTCGGTGCTGAGCAAGAACAAGGGTGTCGAGGAGCGGATCGCGGCTCGCCTGGTCGCCGCCGGCTCGCAGATGCGGGCCGCGGAGTGGGTGCTGCTGCACGGCGCGATCGCTCTGCTCGCGGGGCTGGTCGGCGCGCTGCTGGGGGGCGGCAGCCTGCTGGTGATCGTGATCTTCCTGATCCTCGGTGCGCTGGTTCCCTGGCTCTGGCTCGGTTTCAAGCGGAAGCGCCGCCTCGACGCCTTCGGCGACCAACTTCCCGACACCCTCCAGTTGATCGCCGGCAGCCTGAGCGCCGGCATGTCGCTGGCGCAATCGCTCCAGACCGTGGTCGAAGAGGGCAGCGAGCCGATGGCCGGCGAGTTCCGCCGCGCCCTGGTCGACGCACGGCTGGGACTCCCCCTTGAGGACGCCTTGGAGGAGATCGCCCGTCGGACGCAGAGCCGGGACTTCGCCTGGGTGGTGATGGCGATCCGGATCCAGCGTCAGGTCGGTGGAAACCTCGGTGAACTGCTCACCACGGTGGCGGCGACGATGCGAGAGCGGGCCTATCTACGCCGGCAGGTTCGCACTCTGTCGGCGGAAGGACGGCTCTCAGGGTGGATCCTCGGGCTCCTCCCAGTCGCGATGGCGCTCTACATGCTGCTGGTGCGGCGCGAGTACATCAGCAAGCTGTGGACCGAGCCGATGGGCCTCGCCTTGCTCGTTGCAGCCGTCGTCATGCTGTCCCTCGGCGGCTTCGTGATCAGCCGCATCGTCAAGGTGGAGGTCTGAGATGGCACTGCTACTCGGCGCGCTGCTGATCTTCGGCGCACTTTTCTTGGTGTTCTCCGCGATCGGCGGACTCAGCCCCGAGCGCCAGGGCGTCTCGAGATCGCTTGAGGTGTTGGAGGCGATGACCGGCACGCCCGCTGCCGAACCAGGGGTGGAGGCGGACCAGCCGTTCAGCGAACGGGTACTGATCCCGCTCCTGGAGCGGTTGCAAGGCCTGGGCCGCCGGATCACCGGCGCCGACCAGGCCGAGCGGATCCGGCAGCAGTTGGACCGCGCCGGCAACCCTGCCGGCTGGACCGTCGACCGGGTCTCATCGGGCAAGATCCTCGGCACGGTCGTCGTCCTCGCCTTCGCTGCATACTTCGCTCTGATGCTCGGAGCGCAGGCGCCGATCCTCATTCTGTCGCTGGCCGTCGGCGCCGTGTTGGGCTTCTTCGCCCCCAACATCTGGCTCTACAACACCGCCGTCAAGCGGGAAGAAGAGCTGCTCAAAGAGCTTCCCGACGCGATCGACCTACTCACGATCTCCGTAGAGGCGGGGCTCGGTTTCGACGCCGCCCTCCAGCACGTCGCCCGGAACACCGAGGGACCGCTGGCCGGTGAGCTCAACCGCGTGCTGCAGGAGATGCAGATCGGCAGGAGCCGCACCGAAGCGCTCCGTGGCCTCGGCGAACGGAGCAACGTCAAGGACCTGAAGACCTTCGTCTCGGCGATGGTCCAGGCCGACTCGGTCGGAATCCCGATCGCGCAGGTGCTCCGGGTGCAGTCCGGCGAGATCCGGATCAAGCGTCGGCAGCGGGCGGAGGAGAAGGCCAGTCAGGTGCCGGTCAAGATCATGGTGCCGGTGATCCTCTTCATCCTGCCCTGTCTGCTGATCGTGGTGATCGGCCCCGGCATGATCGGGATCACTGAGGCCTTCGGCAGCAAGTGAGCGGACTCGACGAGCGGACCCGCTACGCCTCGGTCACCGCCGGGGCGCGGGTCTTCGCGCTGGTCATGCTGGCACTCCCGGTGGCGGTCACCGGCGACTTGGCCCCCATCTTCGCGGTGGTGATCCTGGCCGCCGTCTGGCTGGTCGTCGTCTTCCTCGAGGGGATGAGCCGGTTCCCGGTGATGCCGGCCCTGGTGGTCGAGGCCAGTGTGGTCGCGCTCCTTTCCGGCATCACGCTGTCGGAGTCAGCCGTGCTCCTTCCCGCCTTGGCGGTGCCGCTCTTCATCGCCGGGTTGGTCCGCGGCGCGCGCGGACTCCTTGAGGTGCTCGGTGCCGTCGTAGTGGTGCTGATCGCCGCCACCGTGCCGAACGATGCGGTGACTCTCAACGTCGACCTGGTCTCCACCATCTTCACCTGGTTGATGGTGGCTGTCGGTACCGGGGCGATCGGCGCCGTGGTCCACAACGTCCGCGGCGAGCACCAGACGACGGCCCACTCCTACCGCGAGGCGCGCGACCTGCTCACCCAGCTCACCGACCTCTCCGATGAACTGGTCGACGGTCTCAACCCGGTCAGCATCGCGCAGAACATCATCGATCTGACCCGCGAGGAGCTTCCGATCGCCGGGGCCGTCGTCTACACCGGGGCCGCCTACGGAGTGGCACCGCTGTTGGAGGGCGACGTCCTGGTCACCGGCGAGGCGCCGATCAGCGATCTGGTCCATGAGGTGCTCGAGACCCAGCGCCCGGTGATGCGCGAGGGTGATCTCGCCTTCCCGCTCGTTACCGAAGGGGGCGTGGTTGGCGTGGTGGCGGCCAGCCTGCACCCGGCCTTCGTCCGCTCCCGGTCGGCGACCCTGATCACCCTCAAGGACCTGGTCACCCGACTCTCCCCCGAGGCGGTCCAGCTGGACACCGCTCTCCTCTTCGCCAGCATCCAGGCCGAGGCAACCGCCGAGGAGCGGCAACGGCTGGCCCGGGACCTGCACGACGGCGTCGCCCAGGACCTGGCCGCCTTCGGCTACCTGATCGACGGCATCGAGGACGCCCGTTCCAGCGACGACCAGGCGGCGTTGGTGGCGGAGCTCCGCGACGAGCTCAGCCGGGTGGTGGCCGAACTGCGCCGCTCGATCTTCGGGCTCCGCAACGAGGCGACCAGCGCACTCAGCCTGGGCCAGAGCGTCCAGGCGATGGCCGAGCACATCGAGAGCCGCGCCGGCATCCCGGTCGAGGTCAACCTGGACGAGAGCGACACCCGGCTCCGCGCCGACGTCGAGACGGAGCTGCTGCGGATCGTCCAGGAGGGGATGAACAACGCCGTCAAGCATGCTCGGGCCTCCCGGATCAGGGTGGCCTGCTCCGTCCATCCGCCGTACGCCCGGCTCCGGGTGATCGACAACGGGCGTGGCCTGCAGGCCGCGCGCGCCGACTCGCACGGGCTCCGGATCATGCGTGAGCGGGCCCGGCGGATCGGCGCCGACCTCGACCTACGTAGTACTGAGGGCAGAACGGGTACCGAGCTTGTGGTCGAGCTCAATGCAGGTGCCCACCCCGCCTCACCCCCACTCTCATTCGAATCACCGTGAATCCGATCTCTCAGCGAAGTCAGTAGGAGGACACCATGTTGCGTGTGGTTCTGATCGATGATCACGAACTCATCCGGACCGGCCTCGGCCGCGCTTTCGAGCGTGAGGAGGACATGACCGTGGTCGGTGTGGCCGGCGGGGTGGCCCGCGGCCTACAAGCGATCAGCGAGCTCCACCCCGACGTGGTGGTCACCGATCTGCAGTTGCCCGACGGCACCGGGCTGGATCTGGTCAAGACGATCCGGCAGCGCGACGAGAAGATGGGCCTCGTCGTGCTCACCATGCATTCGGGCGACGACCACATCTTCGCCGCGATGGAGGCGGGAGCCTCCGCCTTCGTCGGCAAGGACGCCCCCTCCCGCGAGGTGGTCAACGCCGCCCGGCACGCCGCCGTCTCGCCGCGCACCTTCCTCTGCTCCGGCCTGGCCGGGGCGATGATGCGCCGGGCCAGCGACGACCGGCCACGGCTCTCCGAGCGGGAGAAAGAGGTACTCGGGCTGCTCGCCGAAGGACTGGGCACCGCGGCGATCGCCGGCCAGCTCTACATGAGCGAGTCGACGGTGAAGACCCATATCGCCCGGGTCTACCAGAAGCTGGGTGCCACCAACCGCGCCCAGGCCTTGGTCACCGCGATGCGGACCGGCCTGTTGAGCTCGGTAGCCCCCCAATAGGAGCAGAGGACAAATAGCCCTTTCGGGCTATGTCGCCCCGACCGAAGGCCCGATGTGACGGGCGCGACAACGAGGCAGAGTTCTCTGTGTGAGCGGGCCACACGGCCTGACCGAACATGTGGGCAACGCAGCAATCAGCTGACAAAAGGGGAAAACAATGATCGAGTTCTACGCCAAGATGCTGGCCTTCCTCACCGCCGAGCGTGAGGATGAGAAGGGCGCCACCGCCGTTGAGTACGGTCTGCTCGTCGCGCTCATCGCCGCAGCGCTCATTGCGGTGATTGGTTTCCTGGGCGACGGCATCGAGCGGACCTTCCAGGACGTCGTCGACGCGCTGCCGGGTGCCTGACGCCCCTGTTGTAGGCCCGAACGCCGGGTGTCCGCAGAAGTGGACACCCGGCGCTTTCGCCATTTCCCACTGTTCCGAGGAGCCAGGCAGAGATGACGTCACCACCATCCGCCTTGTCAGCCGACGAGGACCTCGGCGCAACCGCCGTCGAGTACGCCTTCCTCATCGCACTGATCGCAGCGGTGATCGCAGTAGCTGTCGGTAACTTTGGCGGTTTCGTAGCTACGCTCTTCGAGGCTGCACAGGAGGGCTTCCCCGGCGGGTAGCCAAGGTCATCTGCGGACGATCGACGGTCCGCCTACTCCCCCGCGAACTCCCGCGCCATCGCGACCCGCTGCA
This sequence comes from Nocardioides sp. Bht2, assembly GCF_047308515.1. Lineage (NCBI taxonomy): Bacteria > Bacillati > Actinomycetota > Actinomycetes > Propionibacteriales > Nocardioidaceae > Nocardioides > Nocardioides sp. Bht2. The sequence goes on along the minus strand of NZ_JBLBWI010000012.1, from coordinate 89,536 downwards.
ACACCGTCGGGTGCGTACCGAACCAGAACTGGCTGAACGCCGGCGGTGTCGGATCACAGACCGCCCGGATACAGAGTGTTCGCTGCATCGCGAGGAACGCCTCCGGATCGCCGGTCATCTCCAGCGCGGTCTCATCGGCGCGGGTCTCGATCGTGCGGCTGATCGTCGCCTGGACCGGACTGGCCAGCAACGTGCCGACGGCCACCAGAGCCAGGACCAACGGGATCACCCGGACATCCCCCGCCCCCTCGCTGCCGCTATGCCGGCGGAGCCAGGTGGCATTCACCAGCACCGCCAACAGGCTGACGCCGAACGCGGTGCCGACCGCCCCTAGCGCGGTCCCGGTGACCACGTCGCCGTCCCGGGCATGTCCCAACTCATGGGCCACCACACTGAGCACCTGAGGCTCGGGCACCGAGCTGACCAGGTTGTCGTAGACGACGACGCGCTTCGTCGAGCCGAAGCCCGACACGTAGGCGTTCAGCGTGGTCGTCCGGCGGGAGGCGTCGGCGATCAGCACGTCGTCGACCTTGACGCCCTCCTCGTCCGCGAGCGCCATGATCGAGCTCCGCAGGTCGCCGTCGGGCATCGTCTCGAAGTCGTTGAAGACCGGCTCCAGCAGCACCGGGTAGAGGTAGGAGCCGACCACCACCAGCCCCGCACCCACACCGGCCGCGACCGCCGGCCACCAGACCCGCCAACGCCGGGCGCACCAGATCAGCAGGGTCAGCACCAGCGCCGTGAGCAGCACCTGGACCACGTACTCGCGGGCCAGGTCCGCGATCCAGCCCGACGTCGCCTGCTGGGTGAGCCCCTCGTCCAGCCGGCGCTGCCTGGCCGCCCAGGCGAAGGGCAACGTGGCCAGCCGGGTGATCAAGGCGAAGAGGGCGACGGCGCCCACGGCTGCGATCGGCCACCACCGGGTACTACCACGCACCAGCCGTGAGCCGAGCCTGGTCAACCCGAAGAGCGCAGCCACCAGCGTGGCCACGCCGAGCGAGCTCCACCCCAGGATCCGCGCCGTCGAGGCGTACTCCTCCCCTCGGCGGATCTGGGCGGTGGTGAAGACGCTCTCCGCCGGCGCGGGGCCGGCGACCTGGTCGCCTGCGCCCCACGGCACCAACCAGGCGACCAGCACCACGAAGGCGACGCCGCTGACCAGCAACACGATCAACGCCACCAGTGAGGGGGTGAACCCCTGCGCCCTACCCGAGAATGGACTCTTCACCCTGCCAACTCCAGCAGTCTCTCGCCCCAGAGCGCAACCAGCTCTGCCTCGCTGATCCCGAAGACCTTCCGCAGAGTGGGGCCGACGCTCGCCCCCGCCATCACCCGCTGATGGAACTGCAGCAACGCCGATTCGCCACCGCGGTCCGCCAACACCGTGCAGACCATCCAGGCCGCTTCATATGAGGCCCCGAGCTTCGCCGTTCGCGCCGCGAACTCCGCGTCGCTGGGCAACGTCGTGGGTGCGCCGTTCTTCCGTACCTGCGCGATGATCTGGGCAGCCGCCCGCGTCACGGGCACGTCCGAACCACGCAATGCCACGTAGTCGGCGAACCCTTCGGTCAGCCAGAGCGGAACTGCGACAGCGGTCGCCGCCCCGGTGGCGACATGGGTCACCTCGTGGGTGATCACCACTTGGGCGCCACGCGGCGCGAGCGAGCCAAACTGTGCCGGGTTCAGGAAGATATGGGTGGGCGCTCCGGGCGCCGTCGAGCCGTCGACCGGCGTCGTCACCGCGGCGATCCCGCGGTAGCTCCCCGGATCTGTGCCCAGGGTGCGCTCCAGTTGCGCGACATCGGCCGGTGCCTCGATCACCACGCCCTGGGTCGCCGGCCTCAGCACCTCCCGGACCGCTCGCAGGCCCAGGTCGGCCTGGTGCACGTAGGTTGCCGCACGGGTCTTCGCATCGGCGCCCGCGACGACGGCCAACGCATGCTTGCCACGGGCCACCTCGACCGGCGTCTGCAGCCAGAGTGGAGCCACTCGGCCGCCACCACCGACCCCCACGATCCGTAGGTCGTCGCCGCGCCCGGAGAAGATCATGCTGACCTCGCCCTGGGCGGGGGCACGGTCCGCGTCCGCGAACCGCCAGCTCAGGTCGACGACTCCGGCCCACTGGCCCGGGGCCAGCGTGGCGGAGAGTTCGGCATCGTCCACCAGGAAACGGATGCCGACGTCACTGACCCCGATCGCCTCGACGTTCGTCTCGAAGTAGTCGGGCCAGCGGGCAACCTCGGCGGGACCGGGTTCACCGAGCTCGACCGCAAGGTCAGCGATCACCGAGGCGGCGGCCGCCGGGTCGATCAGGCTGCCCTGGGGCGCGCTGACCGGGTCGGGCTCCTCGGAGCAGCCGGCGAGGACGGCGGCCAACGCAACAGCGCCGGCCACCCACGAACGTGGATGGCCGGCGCCGGAAAGCCTGATGCTCAGCGGAATCAGCCGGGTCGTACGGCGCCCGAGAAGGGCATCGAGAAGACCCCGGAGATCACCACACCGGTGCTCGGGTTCGCGGCGTGCACGATCCGACCGCCACCGAGGTAGATACCGACGTGGCTGACCGGGCTGTAGTAGAAGACCAGGTCGCCAGGCTGCAGGTTGTCCGAGGAGACCGGAGTTCCGTAACCCTGCTGGGCACGCGAGCTGTGCGGGAGGGAGACCCCTGCCTGCCCCCAGGCCACCATGGTCAGACCCGAGCAGTCCCAGGCGTTCGGACCGGCAGCGCCGAAGACGTAGGAGTCGCCGAGCTGGGCGAGCGCGAAGTTGATCGCGGCAGCGGCGCGGCCCGACGCCTTGACGTCGTCCGGCAGGCGGGTGCTGTTGCCGCGGCTCGACTCAGCGGCGATCCGGGCCCGCTCCTCAGCCTTGAGGTCGCCGAGGATGCCCTTGGCCTCTGCCAGCTTGGCGTCCGCCTCCTTGGACTCCTTGGCGAGGGTCTGCTCGGTCTCGGCGAGGTCGTCAGCGCTCTCCTCGGTCGCCTCGCGGCGGATCTGGAGCGCTTTGGACTCGCGGTCGAGCTCGTCGACCGACCGTGCCTGGATGTCGCGGTAGGTGCTGAGCGTGGTCAGCTCGCTGAGGAAGGTCGCCGGGTCGCCGGAGACCACCATCCGGCCGGTGGCCGAGATGGTCTGGCCCTCGTACTCGGCGGCCAGGTCGCGGTCGACCGCGGCCTGGAGCGCGTCGACCCGCTTCTGCTGCTTGGCCTCGTCGGCCCGCAGGTCGCGCAGGTCGGCGCGAAGTTCATCGAGTCGGAGCTCGGCGTCGTGGTGACGCTCGGTAGCTGCCTCTGCCTCGTGGAAGAGCCGGTCGACCTTGGCCTGGACCTGCTCGATATCGGGGTCGGCGTTACTCGGAAGAGCCGGTACCAATGCGATACCGGCGATGGCGATGCTGCTGGCGACCCCTGCGACGAGGCGCAACCGTGCGTGTGGCACGAGCTGACGATCTCCTCTGTATCTTCGCCCGACCGAGGGCCGGACTCAGCGCGACGCCCGAGCCGGTCCGGTTTGACCAACTGGTGCGGGCGCCGTGAAGGCATCAGGTTAGTCGCTGCCGGCGGCAGCGCCAAACACCCATCGCAGATATCGAGACGGTCAGGCAGATTCGACGTCGATCTCCGGCAGCGAGGTGACCAGCCGCAGTGGTGGCACCAGGCCGCCCGCAGCCAGCACGTCGAGCGCGCGCTGCTCGTCGTCGTCGAACGCCAACTCTGGCGGTGGGCCGAGCAGCACGGTGACCACGCAGTCATGGCAGGCGGGGCCACGCACGACGCAGGTGTCGCAGTCGATCTTCAGGCTCATGATGACGTCCTCTCCTTGGTCCGGACGACCGGACTTTCAGTGACGACGGGAGCCTGACAGTGGGGTCCGACACAATCTCCGACGACGCACGGCGTCAGTGCCGGAGCAGCCCCAACAGCGCGCCGGCGCCGACCGTACGCGCCCCCATCCGCCGGACGTCGCGAACCACCTCACGGTCGGAGGTCACCACGACCACCATCCGACCCTCCGGTTCGGCCTCGACCAGGTCGCGGAGCACGTCGTCGGCGATCACGCCCTCCGGACTGAAGAGCACCTTGACGCCGCGCGGCGGGTTGACCAACGGACGGTGCGCGCTCGAGGCGGCGTCGAAGACCACCGTGGTCTCCGCGCCGGTGCGTGCCACCAGGGTGGAGAGTTGTGCCAGCAGGCGGATCCGCTGTGCCTCCAGCGACGACTCCGGCCACGCCTCCTTGCTCACGTTGTAGCCGTCGATCAGCAGCCGCGCCCGGGGCATCGCGAGATACCCCTCCAACAGGCCCGGCCGGGACGGGCTCACGCCGGGTTCGGCGACCGCGTCGCGGGCCGCGGCGATCTCCGCCTCGACCCGTTCGCCCGGAGCGCCGCTGACCGGAGGAAGCGCCAACTCACGGCGCAGCCCTTGGCCGGCGTCGAGCAGCGTGTCGAGCAGCAGACGCGCCCGCAGCGTCGCCTCGTCGCGTTCCGAGCGACTGTCCCGGCGGATCGCGGCGATCTGCGTCTGCAACTCCTCCAGCTGCGACTTCAACCTGCGGTTGTCTGCCAGAGCCGAGGCCAACGCCTGTTCGGCGCTCTCCCTGGCCTGCTCGGCCTCGGTCGCGGCGCGGTCGACATCGGTGACCACCGCGCGCTGCGCGGCCCGCGCCTCGCCGAGCTTGCGCCGCAGACTGGTGTTCTCATCCTTCAGCTCGCCGAGCCGTTCCTTATGCCGCAGACGCTGCTCGCGCAGCGCCCCTTCGGCTTCGGCGATCCGGCCACGGAGCCGCTCCACCTCACGTGGGTCGACGGCGTCGGCCGCGCCTTCGACCTGCTCGACGGCGGCATCGAAGAGCGCCTCCCAGCCGTCGGCACGGGTCAGCCAAGCGATCGCGGCCACCTCGACGGGCTCCGCAACGGCCGGGGCGACGCCGTCGGCCAGGGCCGTGGCCAGGTCGCCGGAGAGCGCGCTGACCAGAGCCGCGACGTGGCCCCGGAAATCGTCGTCGGTCTCGATCGCCGCGGCGATCTGGTTACGCCCCAACCGGGCCCGCCGGGGCGCGGCGAAGGTCGCCACCCGACGCAACGACGGGGGCGGCTCGGCGACCTGGGGCAACACCTCGGCCACCAGGGCGACCACTCGGCTCCGGACCGGATCCGGCAACGAACGCGCGCGGGGAGACTCTGGCTGGTTCACCGGCGTCTCCTTGCGCTTGTTCGGATGGGTATCAGGTGGTTACTGGCCCTGGCTGGGGTCTTGCGAGACCGGAGCGTCGTTGCGACTGACCAGTTCGATCGCATCGCTGCGGTTGCACCAGCGGCAGGTGACCGTCTCCACCGTCTCGGCGAGCAACTCGGTGCTCTCGACGGTCGGCTCACCGGCCAGGTCGAAGTGCCAGAACTCGTTGGTGCGGCGGGTCCGGGTGACGTCGAAGCGAGTCAGGTTGCCGCAGCCAGCGCACCGCCAACGGTTGGTGGTGTCAGGAAGGGTTGCGGTCACAGCTATCTCCTCAGTGCATCGACAGGTAGGCCACACAGCCTAGTGGGTACAAAGCGGACCACCGCGCGCGCCGTCCTGGTTCTGTCGGAGGCCCCGTCTACGGTCCGTTGTCATGAGCAGTACCGCAACGAATTCCGCTCCGCGCTGGGAGGCACAGCGTGGTTTCGACCAGCTCGGTCGGCCGCTCCACGACGTCACCTTCACCGTCGTCGACCTGGAGACCACCGGTGGTTCTGCCGCAGCTGGATCGATGATCACCGAGATCGGCGCGGTCAAGGTTCGTGGTGGCGAGATCCTCGGTGAGTTCCAGACTTTGGTCAACCCGCACAGCGAGATCCCGGCCTTCATCGCGGTACTGACCGGCATCACCAACACGATGGTGGCCAGCTCTCCTCCGATCGAGTCCGCGCTGCCCGCCTTCTTGGAGTTCGCCCAGGGCACCGTGCTGGTCGCCCACAACGCACCGTTCGACGTCGGCTTCCTCAAGCACTTCGCTGCCGAGCAGGGGCGCGACTGGCCGCGCTTCGAGGTGGTCGATACCGCCAAGCTGGCCCGTCGGGTGATCACCCGCGACGACGCCCCGAACTGCAAACTCTCCTCCTTGGCCACCCTCTTCGGCGCCAGCACGACGCCGAACCACCGCGCCCTCGCCGACGCCCGCGCCACGGTCGACGTGCTGCACGGGCTGATGGAGCGCCTGGGCGGGCTCGGGGTGCAGACCTTGGAGGAGTTGCAGGGCTTCAGCGCTCGCGTCTCCACCGCCCAGCGCCGCAAGCGGCATCTCGCTGAGCCGCTCCCCCATGCGCCCGGCGTCTATCTCTTCCGCGACGACCAGGGCCGGGTCCTCTACATCGGCACCTCGCGCGACCTCCGCACCCGTGTCCGCTCCTACTTCACCGCCTCCGAGACCAGGTCCCGGATGGGCGAGATGATCAACCTCGCGGAGAGGGTCGACGCGATCGAGTGCGCCACCACCCTGGAGGCGCAGGTGCGCGAGCTCCGGCTGATCGGTGAGCACAAGCCGCGCTACAACCGGCGCTCCCGCTTCCCCGAGAAGATGCACTTCATCAAGGTCACCCGGGAGCCGTGGCCGCGACTCTCGATGGTGCGCCGCGTGACGGACGACGGCGCCGACTACCTCGGGCCGTTCTCCTCACGGGGTTCCGCCGAGCGCTCACTGACCGCGTTGCACGAAGCGTTCCCGATCAGGCAGTGCTCCGACCGGCTCTCGCGCACGTCCCGTCAGACGCCCTGCGCGCTGGGCGAGATGGGGCGTTGCCTCTCCCCCTGCGACGGTTCGGTCAGCGAAGAGACGTACAGCGCCCTGGTCGACCGCGTCATTGACGCCGTCCACCGGCGGCCCGACGAGGTGATCGCCGCGAGCACCACCCGGATGCTCCGCCTCGCCGAGGACGAACGGTTCGAAGAGGCCGGCGTCCACCGGGACCGGCTCGCCGCCTTCCTCCGGGCGGCGTCGCGGACCCAGCGGTTGACCGGGCTCTCGGGGTGCCCGGAGTTGGTCGCGGCCCAGCGCGAGAAGGACGGCAGGTGGGCCGTCCACATCGTGCGCTACGGCAGGTTGGCGGCGGCGGGACGGATCCCGGCCGGCGCCGACGCGCGGATCTACGTCGATCAACTGCGCGCCAGTGCCGAGACGGTCCTGACCGGGCCCGGCCCGGTCCCCGCGGCAAGTGCCGAGGAGAGCGAGTTGATCCTGCGCTGGCTGGAGTCGGACGGCATCCGGCTGGTCGACGTCGACGGCACCTGGGCGAGCCCGATCGGTGGCGCGACCCGGCACCTCGCCGTCCACGATGCCGTCGAGCAGTCCCGCCGCGATCTGGTGCCGTTCGACGAGCGGCGCAGCCTCACCCCGGTCCACCGGCCCGCCCGGTAGTCTCCGACGTGTGATCACTGCCATCGTCTTCGTCAACGCCGACGTTCACCAGATCCCCGAGGTCGCCGAGCAGATCGCCGCACTCGACGGCGTCAGCGAGGTCTACTCGGTGACCGGTCAGATCGACCTGATCGCGTTGGTCCGGGTCAGCCACGTGGACGACGTGGCAGCCGTGGTGGCCGACAAGCTCAACAAGATCACCGGCGTCACCTCCACCGAGACCCACATCGCTTTCCGCGCCTACTCGCGCCACGACCTCGAGGCTGCCTTCTCCCTCGGCCTGGACTGATCCGCAGAGAAGCACCTTGGCGCCGCCGACCGGCCGGATGAGATAGCCCGATCGGACTATCTCGAAGCGATTTGCCGGGCGGGACCTCGGCACTCCTTCTAGCCTCCGCAGTGGAGTAGATCGCCACACCAGGGGGACCGCGTGCGCTGCCATTTCCGTCGTCTGACCACGACCATCGCCTGCCTGGCCCTGGTCGCCCTCGGTTGGCAGACGCCCGCCAGTGCCGCGCCGGGCACCCCGAGCAACCTCGCCTCCACGGCGGTGGACGGCGGGATGCCGCGACTCTCCTGGGACCGTGTCGACGGTGCCACAAGCTACGAGTTCCAGGTAGCCGCCAACTCGAGTTTCAGCTCGCTCGTGGAGTCCTCCAGCACCACCAACGTCAGCTACGTGCCGACCGTCGGCCTGCCTGCTGCCGGCGCCTGGCGGGTCCGGTCCAAGGACGCCAGCGGCGTAAGCGACTGGGCCGAATCCACCTTCGACCGGGTGACGCCGGCCCCGCCGGCGTTGAACCACCCGATCGACGGCGCGGTGATCCAACAACCGGAGGACTCGCCGTCCCTACGTTGGCAGGGTGTCGCTGGCGCGACGGGCTACAAGGTCCAGATCGGCACCGACTCCTCGTTCAGCGACCCGACGCGCCAGATCGAAGCCACCACCAAAGTGCCCAGCTATCTGTTCAGCCCCACCACAGCGCAGGAGTACTGGTGGCGCGTCGCTGCCGAGGTAGGCACCGGGATCTACACCAGCTGGTCGACGGTCTCCTCGTTCCGGATCCCGGGGCTCCGATCTGTCGACATCACCGGGATGTCGCCGCAGCACAGTTCCCCTGCCGAGTACGTCGAGGACAGCGTCTTCGGCTGGGAGCCGGTCCCGGGCGCGGTCACCTACCAACTCGAGGTCGACACCGACAACGACTTCGACTCCCTCCTCTTCCAGGTCACCGGCGTCACCGGGACGCGCTACGCACGACCCGCCACGTTGGTGAACGACGAGTACTTCTGGCGCGTACGCGGGGTCGACGCCTTCGGGATCCCCAGCGACTGGAGCCAGGCGGCAGTGGCGACCTTCCGCCGCGCCTGGCCGCGGCAACCCCATTTGGAGTACCCGGCGGACGGCGTCACGGTCGACAACCCGGTCTACTTCGAGTGGGCCCCGATCCGCTTGGCCAGCCACTACCGTCTGGAGCTCAGCCAGGACCAGAACTTCAATACCGGCGTAACCAGCTGCACGACGGTGCACACCACCTACGTCCCGAGGACGACAGACGACTGCTGGCCCACCAGCGGCGGCGTCTGGTGGTGGAGGGTGCAAGGGCTCGACCGAGCGCCAGGAAGCAGCAACACCAACGCGGCGGTCACCGACCTGATCTCGGCGCAGAAGCGCAGCTTCGTCTACCAGTCCTGGTCGGTCGACCCCGGCACGATGTCCCCCTCCGACGGCCACGCAGGTCCGCCGCCGACACTGTCCTGGGGCGCCGTCGACGGTGCGGCGAAGTACCGCGTCACCTACACCAAGCTCTCCGACGGCTCGACGACGACCGTAACCACTGCCAGCACCTCCGTCTCGCCGCGGGGGAACCTCAAGCCGAAGGTCTCGGATTCGGAGAGTTACCGCTGGCAGGTCACCCCGATCACCGAGTCGGGCCGGATGGGGAATCCACTGCTGGGCGCGGGCCAACCGTCGTTCACCGTCACCGACAGCGGCTACGGAGCCGCGGCGTCCCCTGAGCCGGTGACGCCTATGGGCGGCACTTTCACCCGCTTCCCCACCCTGACCTGGACGCCGATGAACGGCGCTGACGCAGGGTCGTCCACCAAGCCGCCCAAGTACACGGTGTTGATCCGAGCCGCCGGCGCCCAGAGTTGGACCTCCCTGCCCGGCGATACCCGGCAGGCCAGTTACCAGGATTGGGAGGCCGCCTTCCTCACCCCGGGAACGACCTACCAGTGGATGGTTGTGTCCACCCCGGACGGCTCCGGTTCACCCACCCAGTCCTCGACCTTCGGTTCCTTCACGATGGCTGCCCTCAATGAGGTGACCGGCCATCGCGTCTCGCTGCGGGGCGGAGCGAGCGGTGGCCAGGCCTGTGCCGCCACCCTCCCGGTCCGTTGTGCGGCACTCCCCGAGACGCCGATCCTGGCCTGGGACACGGTCCCGGGCGCCGGCTCGTACCAGCTCACGATCAGCTACGACCAGGAGCACACCAACGTCTTCCGGAGAGTTCGGGTCGACGGAACGCACTACCGGGCGATCGACGCGTTCCCTGACAGCCAGGCCGGAACCGCCTACTACTGGTACGTCCAGCCCTGTGTTGCCGAGACCAGCTGTCGGCCGCTCGCCCACGCCCAGCATGCCTTCGAGAAGAAGAGCAACCCCGTCGTGTCGCTGCCGACCAGCGACACGGATTCGGGGATCCCAGGAACCCAGGTGGGTGACGACGTGACCTTGAGCTGGCAGGACTACGTCGCCAGCCACGACGTCGAGACCACGACCGGGGTCAGCTCCGATGCGCGCATGGAGGCCCGCGCCTACCGGGTCCAGGTGGCCACCGACGAGCTGTTCGCCACCGTGATCGACTCGGCGACCGTCGACCAGAACCAGTTCACCTCCGCCACCGCCACCTATCCCGAAGGCAACCTGTGGTGGCGGGTCCAGGCGATCGACGGGTCCGGCAACTCGCTGCCGTGGAGCGCCCCGGCCAAGCTGGAGAAGCGTTCACAGGTGCCCACGCTCACCTACCCCGCCGACGGCGAGCAGCGTGCGTCCGGGGCCCGCTTCGAGTGGGGCCCCTTGGCCTTCGCGGCCTCCTACGACGTTCAGGTGCGCAAGAACGGCGACACCACCGAGAGCACCAACAACCAGGTGGTCAACACCACCACCAAGCATCCGGCGCTCACGCTGACCACACCGTTGCCGCGAACCGGCGGAACCTATGTCTGGCGGGTGCGCCGGACCGACGCCAAGGGGCGCAAGGGTGCCTGGTCCCCGTGGGGTTCCTTCGCCGTGGACGGTGCCGCGCCGAGCTTCGCTGCGCCGTCCGCGCATGCGGTGGTCGCGCCCAACGGCGGCCTCTTCAGCTGGACGCCGCCCGCCAACGCCGGGGGCGTCGCCGCGTACCGGTTCGAGCGCCGCCGTCCCGGCACCACCTCGCTCACCGAGAGCCAGGTGACGGTCGCGACCGCTTGGGCACCGAAGGCCACCCTGGCAGCTGGCGCCTGGGAGTGGCGTGCCCTCGCCCTGGACACCGACGGCAAAGAGCTCGGCTCGACCGGCGACGTGTGGCGACCCTTCTCAGTGGCCGCGGGACCGGTTGCGCTGCAGGCTCCGATCATCTCCGGCGACGGTGGAAGCGAGCCCGGCCAGAGCCCGGTAGGCGCGGTGCTGACCGTGCAGTCACCGGTGTGGGATCTTTCCGAGGTCGTCGAGAGTTGGCAGTGGTTCCGCGGAAGCAGCGCGATCTCGGGCGCGACCTCGTCGTCCTATCAGGTCGCCCAGGCAGACGTGGGCCGGGAACTCCAGGTGCGGGTCACCGGCCGCAAGGCCGGCTACGCGGAGACGGTCACCACGAGCAACAAGATCAACGCTGTTGCCGGTATCCGCCTGGAGGTCCTTGAAGCTCCCCGGATCGCTGGATCCCCAGCGGTCGGGCAGACTTTGACCGCTGTCCCTGGCACCTGGACGGAGACCAGCAGCGTCACCTACAAGTACCAGTGGCTGCGGGCCGGATCTGCGATCCCTGGCGCTACCAGCCGCAGCTATCGGCCGACCGTCACCGACGTGGTGAAGCGGCTCCAGGTCCAGGTCACCGCATCACGATCCGGCTACCTGAGCGGCACCGAGCTCTCGGCGCCAGTCACCGTACGCAAGCTGACGGCGACCGTCACCGGCTCCTTGATCCCGCGTACGGTGCAGCGAACCAAGAAGGCCAAGGTCAGCGTGAGCCTGCGGGTCACCGGCCTGAGCAGGCCGACCGGAACCATCCAGGTGCTGCGTTCCGGACGTGTGATCAAGACGGCCAAGCTCGCGTCGTCCTCCTACGGCCGGGCCACCCTTACCTTGCCCAAGCTGAAGCCCGGGCGTCACAAGCTGACCGTGCGCTACCTCGGCAGCAGCACGGTGAGTAGCGCGAAGACCGGGACCCTGATCCTCAAGGTCACCCGCTGAACTGGCTCAGTCGAGCTTGTCGAGACCTCCGGGCATAGTCGCGGGGTTGATCTCGACAAGCTCGATCAACGGTGGCTCGATCAACGGTGGCTCGATGAACGGTGGCTCGATCAACGGAATGCCGGTGGTCGAGCTTGTCGAGACCTCCAAAGTCGAGGGGCTCCTGAGCCTCGCGATCGAGCCGAGCGCCTTCACCCTCCGCTGCCCCAGGGTGTCCACATCACCCACCCCGACGGAACCCCGCCGGTCACAGCTACGCCCGGCTCATCCCGTCAGTACTCAGAACCAGCAGCCACCCAGCGCGCCAACGCGGCGGCGGCTTCACCCGAGTCGATCGCCTCGGCGGCGCGCTCCATGCCTTGGGCCACGGCAGCCTCGACGTCGGAGAACTCACCCGAGTAGACCGCCAGAGCGGCGCCGGCGTTGAGCAGGACGGCGTCGCGGATGGGGCCGCGGGCCCCGGCCAGGACGTCGCGGACGACACCGGCGTTGTGCGCCACGTCCCCACCGCGAAGATCCTCGGTGGAGGCCCGGGCCAGCGCAAGCCGGGTCGGGTCGAGGACCGAGTGCTCAACCACACCGTCACGCACGGACCACACCTGGGAGGTCGTCGTCGTGGTGAGTTCGTCGAGGCCGTCGTCACCCCGGAAGACCAACGCGTCCACGCCACGCGACGCGAAGACGCCGGCCAGCACGCCCGCCATCCGCAGGTCGGCGCAGCCGATCGCCTGGGCGCGCGGACGCGCCGGGTTCGCCAGCGGGCCGAGGAAGTTGAAGAAGGTCGCGATCCCGAGCTCCGAACGAGGCACGCCGGCGTGGCGCAGCGCGGAGTGGAAGATCGGCGCGAAGCAGAACGTGACCCCGGCACGTTCCGCCACCGCGGCCACCTGGTCCGGGGCGAGGTCGAGGCGCACACCGAGGTACTCCAGGACGTCGGCAGAACCGGCCTTCGACGAAGCGGAGCGGTTGCCGTGCTTGACGACCAGGGCACCGGCCCCGGCCGCCACGATCGACGACATGGTGGAGATGTTGACCGAGAACGAACGGTCACCGCCGGTACCGACGATGTCCAACGCACGCGCCTCGATCGTCAACGGTGCCGCCTTGGCGAACATCGCGTCGACCAGGCCTTCGACCTCGGCAACGGTCTCGCCCTTGCTCCGCATCGCCACCGCGAATCCAGCGATCTGGGACGGCGTCGCGTCGCCGGAGAGGATCTCGCCCATCGCCCAGCGGGTCTGGTCCGAGGACAGGTCATGGCCCCCGACGACCGTGGTGAGGACGTCAGGCCAGGAGAACTGAGTCACGACGCAGGCACCGCCGGACGCAGGATGTTCAGCACGGCCTCGGCCAGACCGATCGGATCGATCGGGTGGGCGACCGCCGCCTCAGCACGGGACCAGGTCGCCAGCCAGGCGTCCTGCGGACGTCCGATCAGCACGACAACCGGTGGGCACTGGTAGATCTCGTCCTTGAGCTGCTTGGCGATCCCCATCCCGCCAGCGGGAACGGCCTCGCCGTCGAGGATCGCCAACGCGATGCCCCCGGCGTCCATGTTCTGCAGGACGACCGGCTCGGTTGCCACCTCGACGTACTCGAACTCCGGCAGGTCCGGGTGCGGGCGTCGGCCCAGCGCGAGGATCACCTGCGAGCGCGTGTTGACGTCGTCGCTGTAGACGAGGATCTTGAGCGGTGCTGTGGTCTCAGTCACGACGTGATCGTATCGGCCACAGCGCCAGAAGTCGCGCGGCACCACAGCCGGGTCGAGGCGATGATCCTCACGTCCCACTTCCATCCGGATCGGACCCGACGCCATCCAGACCCGGCAACCGAAGTCGCGAATCCGCTGCGGCGTCCACTCTGCGAGCCGCTTCGTGTCCACGAAATCCGAGGCAATGGAGCCCGCGCGCAGGCGCGCATCAGGCGGGAAACCGCCCTCCTGTGAACTTAATGACCCGTTCAAAGTGGGGGTCGGGGTGCTCTCTGGATCAAGAACCGACATAATGAGGCCCGTGGCGACAGCAACTGCGATTCCGGCGTCCCGTCTACACGGGCATCATGACCGTCCCAGCATGGTCAGTGTGGGCACGATCATCTGGCTCTCGAGCGAGCTGATGTTCTTTGCGGCACTGTTCGCGTGCTACTTCACGATCCGTGCTCAGAGCTCAGACTTGTGGGCCAGTCAGACGGAACTTCTCAACATTCCGTTCTCCACGGCGAACACGACGATCCTTGTGCTCTCCTCGGTGACCTGCCAGCTCGGCGTCTTCGCCGCTGAGCGTGGCCAGGTGGGCCGCACTGGATCTCTGCTCAACGTGGCCAAGTGGGGTCTGCGCGAGTGGTTCATCCTCACGTACATCATGGGTGCCGTCTTCATCGGCGGTCAGGCCCTTGAGTACGCGGAGTTGGTCCACCACGGGCTGACCATCCCGGCGAACGCCTACGGTTCGGTCTTCTACCTGACCACGGGCTTCCACGGCATCCACGTCACCGGCGGTCTGATCGCCTTCCTCTTCGTGATCGGGCGCACCTACATGGCGCGCAAGTTCACCCACGAGCAGGCAGTCAGCGCCATCGTCGTGTCGTACTACTGGCACTTCGTCGACATTGTGTGGATTGGCCTGTTCGCCACCATCTACCTGATCAAGTAGCACCCGACCATCAAGCTCAAGGACTGATTTCGTGCGTCTCCTGAACCGCTCCGCAGGAAGGCTGTCGCGTCACCGCCGCAGCCGCCTGGCAGGAATCGTGGTCATGCTGCTCGGGCTCGTCTTGATGGGTGGCGTTTACAACGCCGTCCTCTCCCCCTCCAGCGCTGACGAAAAGTCGGCGAAGGCGGATGAGGAACTCATCAACGAGGGCCGGCAGCTCTTCCTGGTCGGCTGCTCCTTCTGCCATGGGCAGAACGGTGAGGGCATCAACAGCGAGAACGGCCAGTACGGCCCCTCGCTGGTCGGTGTCGGCGCCGCGGCAGTCAACTTCCAGATGGGCACCGGCCGTATGCCGATGCAGGCACCTGGCCAGCAGGCCCCTGCCAAGCCGAAGGTCTACAACGACGACGAGATCGAGGCCATCGGCGCCTTCGTGGCGTCGCTCGGCCCTGGCCCCGCTGTTCCCACCCAGGCCCAGCTCTCGCTGGACCACCTCAGTGAGGACGAGCGCCGCGCGGCCATCGTCCGCGGTGGGCAGCTGTTCTTGACCAACTGCACCGCGTGCCACAACTTCGACGGCTCCGGTGGCGCTATGCCTAACGGCAAGTACGCCCCCGCGCTGACGAAGACGAGCGACACCCACCTCTACGAGGCCATGCTCACCGGTCCGCAGCAGATGCCGGTCTTCTCCGACGAGGTTCTGAACTCCGAGGACAAGGCAGCGATCATCGCCTACCTGAACACGATCCACAGCCAGCCCAGCCAGGGCGGTTTCGGCCTCGGCTCGCTGGGTCCTGTGAGCGAGGGCATGTTCGCCTGGCTGTTCGGCATCGGTGGCCTGGTCGGCTTCGCCTACTGGATCGCCGCACACACCACCCGTAGCGACAAGAAGAAGGCCTGAGGGACGTGACGAACAACCACGACAACCTTCCGGTCGCGGAGCCGATCGCAGATCCGGGACACCCGGAACACCACTGGCGCCCGACCGACGTCGACCCGGCCGCTGAGAAGCGTGCCGAGCGACAGGTTTCGACCTTCTTCGTGCTGTCGATGATCAGCGCTGTGCTCTTCTGCGTGGCGTACTTCTCGATCAAGCCCGAAGACACCTTCATGGGGATGAACGCGATGAACGTCGCGCTCGGCCTCACCCTGGGCTTCGCCCTGCTCTTCATCGGTATCGGCGTCATCCAGTGGGCTCGCAAGCTCATGGGCGACCAGGAGATCTCCGAGCTCCGCCACCCTGCCGCCAGCAGCGAAGAGGACCGTCAGGCCACTCTCGCCGCGCTCTCCGCCGGTCTGGAGGAGTCGGGCATCGCCCGCCGTCCGCTGGTTCGCAACACCCTGCTCGGCGCTCTGGGCCTCGTCGGCCTGCCGCTGGTCGTGGGTCTCCGCGACCTCGGCCCGCTCCCCGGCAAGACCCTGGAGAAGACGATCTGGCGCGCAGGCACCCGCATCGTCAACGACGTCACGGGTCGCTGGATCCGTCCCACGGACCTCGAGGTCGGCCAGCTGGTCAACGCCGAGCCCGAGGGCCTGGTCGAGACCCTGGACCCCCGCACCAGCCCCGAGGACCTCGAGGCTCGCGGTGTCGAGATGCTGCACGGCCACCACCTGATCGCCGAGAAGGCCAAGTCCGCCGTGATCCTGGTTCGCATCGAGCCGAAGGACCTCACCGAGGCCACCGAGAACTGGGGCCACGAGGGCATCCTCTGCTACTCGAAGATCTGCACCCACGTCGGCTGCCCGATCGCCCTGTGGGAGCAGCAGACGCACCACCTGCTGTGCCCCTGCCACCAGTCGACGTTCGACCTGGCCGACAAGGGCCGCGTGATCTTCGGTCCGGCTACCCGCGCTCTGCCGCAGCTGCCGATCGAGGTCGACGCTGATGGCTTCCTGGCAGCCCGCAGCGGCTTCCTGGAGCCGGTCGGACCCAGCTTCTGGGAGCGCAACTCCCCTTCGTACTGGAAGGAGCGTGAGCCCAAGTGAGCACTAGTTCCGTGGCTAACACCAACGGCAAGACCCCTGCCACCGCGAGCAAGCAGAGTCGCGGCGCGCGGGTCGTCGGTTGGGCTGATGAGCGCCTCGGTCTCGCGACCGCGGCCAAGAAGAACCTCCGTAAGGTCTTCCCCGACCACTGGTCCTTCATGCTCGGCGAGATCGCTCTGTGGAGCTTCGTCGTCCTGCTGATCACCGGCGTCTTCCTGACCCTGTGGTTCCGCCCGTCGATGGCCGAGGTCCAGTACTTCGGCACCTACGAGCAGCTCCGCGGTCTGCACATGTCCGAGGCCTTCAAGTCGACCGTCGACATCTCCTTCGATGTCCGCGGTGGTCTGATGGTCCGCCAGATGCACCACTGGGCCGCGATGCTCTTCATCGCCTCGATGCTCGTGCACATGATGCGCGTCTTCCTGACCGGTGCGTTCCGCAAGCCGCGTGAGATCAACTGGATCATCGGTGGTCTGCTGATCCTGCTCGGCATCGTTGAAGGCTTCTCCGGCTACTCCCTCCCCGACGACCTGCTCTCGGGTACCGGTCTCCGGATCGCGGACGGCATGGTCAAGGCCACGCCGGTCCTGGGCTCGTACATGTCGTTCTTCATGTTCGGTGGCGAGTTCCCAGGCGACGCGATCATCGCTCGCCTCTACATGGCTCACATCCTGCTGATCCCGGCGCTGATCCTGGCCCTGATCGCCGCGCACATGCTGCTGCTCGTCTACCACAAGCACACGCAGTGGCCTGGCCCTGGCCGCACCGAGGAGAACGTCGTCGGTTACCCGATGCTCCCCGTGTACATGGCGAAGGCCGGTGGCTTCTTCTTCATCGTGTTCGGCTGGTGTGCCTTCATGGGTGGTCTGATGACCATCAACCCGGTCTGGAAGTACGGTCCGTACGACCCGACCAAGGTGACCGCGGGCTCGCAGCCTGACTGGTACATGGGTATCGCCGAAGGCATGCTCCGCATCATGCCGCCGCTGGAGACCTACTGGTTCGACACCACCTGGACCTGGAGCGTGCTGCTCCCGGGCATGGTGGCGCCGATCGCGCTGCTCAGCATGGTCCTCGCCTGGCCGTTCCTCGAGGCCTGGGTGACCGGCGACAAGCGCGAGCACCACCTGCTCCAGCGCCCGCGCAACGCTCCGACGCGCACCGCGTTCCTGTCGGCCATGATCACGCTCTACGGCCTGCTCTGGATCGGTGGCGGTAACGACGTTCTGGCTGTGGTGTTCGATCTCAACCTGAACCACATCACCTGGTTCCTCCGGTTCGCGATCTTCATCATCCCGCCGATCGTCTTCATCATCACCAAGCGTTGGTGCATCTCGCTCCAGCGTCACGACAACGAGGTCCTGCTTCACGGCTACGAGACCGGCATCATCATGCGGGGCGCCGACGGCGGTCACGCTGAGCGTCACCTGCCGATCGACGAGGCGAAGGCTTACACCCTCACCGCACGTGACCGCGACGAGATCTACGACCCGGAGTCTGACGTCGACGCCAACGGCGTTGCCGCTCCCGACTCCCGTAGCTCGCGCCTGCGCGCCAAGCTCTCCCGTGCGATGTTCGCCGACAACGTTCAGAAGCCCACCGCGGCCGAGATCGAAGAGGCGCACCACCACGCAGAGCACGAGCACGAGCTCGAGGCGGGTCTTGACCACGCCGCCGATGGCCACCAATTCGACGGCCGTCACAGTGTCGAGGGCGAAGAGCTCCGTCCCAAGCACTGAGTTCTGACTCAACGCCCGGAAGCCCGGATCAACCTTTGGTTGATCCGGGCTTCTTGCATTCCCGCCCGGGAATGGATCCGCTCATAGATTGTTGAAGAAGCAACGACCTACTGAGATTGGAGCATCGTGACCGAGTACAGCTTCGGGCTGGATACCTTCGGAGATGTCACCGTGGACGCTGCCGGCGTCCCCCTCCCCCACCACCAGGTGCTGCGCAACGTCGTCGCCGAGGCGCGGCTGGCCGACCAGGTGGGTATCGACGTCTTCTCCGTCGGCGAGCACCACCGTGACGACTTCGCGATCACCGCGCCCGACGTCGTGCTGGCCGCGATCGCCTCGGTCACCGAGCAGATCAAGCTCGGCACCGCCGTCACCGTGCTGAGCTCGGACGACCCGATCCGCGTCTACGAGCGGTTCGCCACCCTGGACGCGCTCTCCAACGGCCGCGCAGAGGTCACCCTGGGCCGCGGCTCGTTCACCGAGTCATTCCCGCTCTACGGCTTCGACCTGCACGACTACGAGGTGCTCTTCGAGGAGAAGCTCGACCTCTTCGCCAAGCTCCGCACCGAAAGTGAGATCGCCTGGCAGGGCACCACCCGCGCGCCGCTGGCGCCCACCCACGTCTACCCCAAGACGGCGGCCGGGAGCCTGCCTACCTTCGTCGGCGTCGGCGGCTCTCCGGAGTCGGTGATCCGCGCAGCTCGGCACGGGCTGCCCCTGATGATCGCCATCATCGGCGGTGAGCCGGCCCGGTTCGCCCCACTGGCCGATCTCTACCGCCGCGCACTGGACCAGCTCGGGCTTCCGTTGCAGCCGATCGGGATCCACTCCCCCGGCTTCATCGCGAAGACCGACGAAGAGGCCCGTGAGCTGCTCTATCCGCACTTCGTGGCCAACCGGAACCGGATCGGCGCTGAGCGCGGCTGGGGGCCCACTACGCGCGCCCAGTACGACGCTGAGGCGGACCACGGCGCGCTCTTCGTCGGCTCCCCCGAGACGGTTGCTACCAAGATCGCCGCTGCGATCCAGGCGGTCGGCGCTCAACGCTTCGACCTGAAGTACAGCAACGGCTCGATGCCCCACGAACAGCTCCTGGAGTCGATCCGGCTCTACGGCACCGAAGTCATCCCGCGGGTGCGGGAGCTGCTCGCCAACTGATCAGCGCAGCACCAAATACAGAACGGGCCGGCATCCATCAGGATGCCGGCCCGTTCTGTTAGCGATGTATCAGTGGGCGAACTCGCCGCGGTAGTACTCGAAGACCCAGCCCATCGTGGCCAGGAAGCCGAGCACGAACCCGATGATGACCAGCCACCACAGGCCAAGGGCCAGGGCGAAGGTGATCACCGAGAAGCACAGCGCGCACCACAGCGGCCACCACGAGTAGGGCGGGAAGAAGCCCAGCTCGCCGGCGCCGTCAGCGATCTCGCCGTCCTTGCGGTCCTCGGGCCGGGCGTCCATCTTCGACGCGTGGAAGCCCAGGTAGAGCGAGACCATGCCGGTCAGCAGCGTGGCGCAGACCAGCGCGGAGGTACCCGTCCAGTCACCACCGGTCTCGGTGGCGTCAGTGACGAACCAGTAGGCAGGGGTGACCAGCGCGAAGAAGATCGTGCAGATCACGAACATCCATGACTCTGCCTTCATCAGGCCTTGCCTCCCTTGGTTTCGATGGACTCGAGGTCGTCCGCGGCTTCATCCAGCTCGAGCGCTGCGATCTCCGGGTGGTGCAGATCGAAGGCCGGGGATTCGGAACGAATCCGCGGGAGCGAGTGGAAGTTGTGACGCGGCGGCGGGCAGCTGGTGGCCCACTCGAGCGAGCGACCCCAGCCCCACGGGTCATCGACCTCGACCTTGGGACCGCGCGACGACACGTAGACGTTGTAGAAGAACGGCAACGTCGACGCCGCGAGCAGGAATGCACCCACTGTGGAGATCTGGTTGAGCGTGGTGAACCCGTCGTCCGGCAGGTAGTCGGCGTAGCGACGCGGCATGCCTTCGACACCCAGCCAGTGCTGGACCAGGAAGGTCAGGTGGAAGCCGATGAACAGGATCCAGAAGTGGATCTTGCCAAGACGCTCGTCGAGCATCTTGCCGGTCATCTTCGGCCACCAGAAGTAGAAGCCTGCGAACATCGCGAAGACGACGGTTCCGAAGACCACGTAGTGGAAGTGCGCCACCACGAAGTAGGAGTCGGAGACGTGGAAGTCAAGCGGCGGGCTCGCCAGGATGACACCGGTCAGACCACCGAAGAGGAAGGTGGTGAGGAAGCCGATCGACCAGAGCATCGGGGTGTCGAACGAGATGGACCCGCCCCACATCGTCCCGATCCAGTTGAAGAACTTCACGCCGGTAGGCACCGCGATCAAGAAGGTCATACCTGAGAAGAACGGCAGGTTGACTTCGCCGGTGACGAACATGTGGTGCGCCCACACCGCGATCGAGAGGATCGCGATACCGAGGGTCGCCGCCACCAGACCGACGTAGCCGAAGATCGGCTTACGGCTGAAGACGGGGAGGATCTCGGTCACGATGCCGAAGAACGGCAGCGCGATGATGTACACCTCGGGGTGACCGAAGAACCAGAACAGGTGCTGCCACAGGATGGCGCCACCGTGGTCGACGTCGAAGATGTGCGCACCGAGCAGACGATCAGCCTCGAGCGAGAGCAGCGCGCCACCCAGGATCGGGAAGGCGATCAGCACGAGGAGGCTGGTGATCAGGGTGTTCCACACGAAGAGCGGCATCCGGAACATGGTCATACCGGGTGCACGCATGCAGATGATGGTGGTGATGAAGTTCACCGCGCCGAGGATGGTACCGATACCGGCCATCCACAGACCCATGATCCAGAGGTCTCCACCGACGCCGGGCGAGCGCATCACGCTCGACAGCGGGGTGTAGGCGAACCAACCGAAGCTTGCCGCACCCGAGGGGGTGAGGAAGCCCGAGGCTGCGATCAGACCACCGAACGAGAACAGCCAGTAGCTGAACATGTTCAGTCGCGGGAACGCGACGTCGGGGGCACCGATCTGCAGCGGCATGATCACGTTCGAGAAACCGAAGAAGAGCGGCGTCGCGAAGAGCAGCAGCATGATCGTGCCGTGCATCGTGAACATCTGGTTGTAGGTCTCGTCGCTCACGATCTGGTTGCCCGGGAAGGCTAGCTCGGAGCGGATCACCAGCGCCATCAGGCCGCCCAGCATGAACCAGGCGAACGAGGTGGCGAGATACATCTTGCCGATCAGCTTGTGATCGGTGGTGGTGAGAAGGCGCATCATGTTCTGGCCCAGGGACTTGCGTCCCTCAACCATCGTCGCGCTGCCCGTGGCGGTCACTCTTCGCCTCCGTGGCTGTCGTTGTTGGCATCGGTCAGGCCGGCCTGGGTGACTGCGTAGGAGCCACCGAGGAGCGGCTGGTCGGCGGAGTCGCCCTGCTTCTCCAGCTTGTCGAGGTACGCCTGGTACTCAGCGTCGCTGACGACCTCGACGTTGAACAGCATCCGCGAGTGGTAGGTGCCGCACAGCTCGGCGCACTTACCGGCGAAGGTGCCTTCCTTGGTGGTGGTCACCTGGAAGGAGTTCCGGCGCTCACCCTCCTGGCCCGGGATGACGTCCATCTTCATGAGGAAGCCGGGGATCCAGAAGGAGTGGATGACGTCGGGGCTCGACAGCTTGAACTCGATGGTCTTGTCGACCGGGAGAACGAGCGTCGGGATGTAGCTGGCGGTACCAGCTTCGTAGACGACGGGGCCACCGGGTTCGGCGTCGCCGACCGAGTGGTTGAAGGTCCAGGACCACTGCTGGGCCACGACCTCGACCATCACGTCAGGGTTGTCGGTCTCGTGAAGGACCTTGTCCTGGGTGTTGACGGTCCAGTAGAAGAACGCGATCACCATGAACACGGGGGCGATGGTGTAGAGGATCTCCAGGGGCAGGTTGTAACGCGTCTGCACCGGAATCTCGTCGTTGCTACGACGCCGGTAGCGCGCGGCTACCCAGAAGATCAAAGCCCACACAATGACGCCGGTGATGAGCGCGGCGACCCACGACCACTTCCACAGATCGGCGATATGGGCGCCTTGCTCAGTGGCTGGCGAGTTCGCCGGCATCGCCCACCGGTCGGCTTGCGCCTTGCTCTCTTCAGAACAGGCGCCCAGCGTCAGGAGGGTGAGACCAAGCATCGAACCCGCTGCCACACGACGGGCGCGCTTGGGGAGTTGCAGACCCACGAACGAGCCTCTCTCTCGGACTGCACGGATACGCCGAACACTATCGGACGCCAGCCGCGCTGTGGACTGCAGGTGCCCGGTAGGTTCACCTTGTGACATTTACATCGGGTTCTCGAGCGGTGCATCTGGACTCCGCAGCGGGCGAACCGCTCCATCCCGCTGCTCGGGAAACCCTGCTCGCCGCCCTTGACTCCGGCTGGGCCGACCCCCGCCGGCTGCACCGTTCGGCCCGTAACGCCCGGCTGCTACTGGACAACGCCCGCGAAGCCGTCGCCCAAGGGCTCGGCGTCCGGTTCGACGAGGTGACCTTCACGCCATCCGGTACCCATGCGGTCCACCTCGGCGTCCTCGGCCTGCTGGCCGGTCGAACCCGCGTCTCGAACCTCCTCGCCCACTCGGCCGTCGAGCACTCCTCAGTGGTCCACGCCGGCCAATGGCACGCCCGGAACGGCGGCCGGGTCCAGGAGCTTCCCGTCGATTCCGACGGCCGGGTCCAGCTCGCTCTGCCCGACGAGCCGCTCGGCGTGGTGGCCCTCCAGAGCGCCAACCATGAGGTGGCGACCTGCCAACCCGTCGCCGAGCTCGCGACGTTGGCGGGCGACGCCCCGCTCTTCATGGATGCTTGCGCCTCCGCCGGGCGTCTCGACCTGCCTACGGGGTGGTCTGCTGCGGCAGCGTCCGCCCACAAATGGGGTGGCCCCGCCGGCGTCGGCGTGCTCCTGGTCCGCAAGGGCGCCCGCTGGCGGGCACCCTTCCCCGGCGACGACAGGGCGGACGAGCGAGCGACCGGCTTCGAGAACGTTCCCGCTGCGCTCGCCGCCGCAGCAGCACTCCAAGCGATCCGGGCCGAGGCGACCGAGCTGGCTGCCCGGCAACACGCGCTGATCGCCCGGATCCGGGAAGCGGTGGCCCAGATCCCCGACGTCGAAGTGGTCGGCGCCACAGAGGACCGACTCCCCCACCTGGTCACCTTCTCCTGCCTCTTCGTGGACGGCGAAGCTCTGGTCACCGAGTTGGACCGGCGTGGTTTCGAGGTGTCCTCCGGCTCGGCCTGTACGGCGTCGACGCTGACGCCGAGCCACGTGCTGGCCGCGATGGGCGTACTCACCCACGGCAACGTCCGGCTCTCCTTGACCCGGGCCACGACCACAGCCGACGTCGAGGCGTTCCTCGCCGCGCTGCCCGAGGTGGTCGCCTCGCTGCGGGCGGAGGCCGGGCTGTGAGTGCGGACCTGGTCCTCGACTGCCGCGGACTCCGGTGCCCGGCACCGATCATCCAGTTGGGCAAGAACCTGACCCAGGTCGCGGTCGGCGAACTGATCGGGGTCGCCGCCACCGACGTCGCCGCCCGGGTCGACGTGCCCGCCTTCTGCCGACTCCGTGGCCAGGAGTTCGTCGGCGAGACCGAGGACACCGACGGCGTCGCGATCTTCTGGGTCCGCCGGCTCTCCTAGCCGGGGCCGCAGAGAGACAGCACGAGCCCGGAGCCACACGAGGTGGCTCCGGGCTCGGTGTCTCTGCGGGTCTGGCCCGCAACGCTCAGGGTCAGGCGCGGAAGGTGGTCAGGTGCCCTTCGATGTCGGCCCGTGCCTCGGCGCCGTAGGTCTTCTCCAGCCGGGTCAGGAACGCCTCACGCGACAACGAGTACTCCTGGGTGCCGACCTGCTCCACCACGTGGACGGCGAGCAGGCAGCCGAGCTGGGCGGCACGGGTGTCGTCCAGGCCCCAGGTCAGCGCAGCCAGGAAGCCGGCTCGGAAGGCGTCACCGACACCGGTCGGCTCGACCGCAACGACATCCGGCACGGCGGCGATGGTTACGGTCTCTTCGCCCTTGCGCTCGATCCGGACACCGGCGGCGCCGAGGGTGACCACCCAGGTACCCACCCGGTCGAGCACCTCGTCGCGGCTCCACCCGGTCTTCTGGATGATCAGCGACGCCTCGTACTCGTTGGAGAACAGGATGTGTGCACCCTCGATCAGCTGACGGATCAGCGGACCCTCGCCGAAGGCGAGCTGCTGGGAGGGGTCGGCGACGAAGCGGTAGCCCCGGCTACGGCACTCCTCGGTGTGGCGCAGCATGCCCTCCGGGTCGTCCGGGCCGATCAGGACGTACTCGGGCGCGCCGACGCGGTCCACGATCGGCTTGAGCTCGATCTCGCGCGACTCGCTCATCGCACCGGCGTAGAACGACGCGATCTGCGCCATCGACGAGTCGTTGGTACAGACGAAACGGGCGGTGTGCCGGGTCTCGGAAACGTGGACCGAGTCGCAGTCCACGTTGTGCCGCTCCAGCCACGCGCGGTAGTCCGCGAAGTCCTCACCGACGGCGCCGACCAGGATCGGTCGCAGGCCGAGGTTGCCGAGACCGAAGGAGATGTTCGCCGCGCAACCGCCGCGACGGATCTCCAGGTCCTCAACCAGGAACGAGACGCTCAACTTGTCGAGTTGGTCGACGACGAGCGAGTCGGAGAACTTGCCCGGGAACGACATCAGGTGGTCGGTTGCAATGGAACCGGCAATCAGGAGGGACATGGCTCGAAACACTACCGCCCGCAGGCCCTGGCTGTACGTGACAGTAACCCTTAGCGTCGAAATCATGAGCCAGCCGATCGCACCTCGCCTGCCCTACGACGACGCCGTCAGCCCCCACGACCTGCTCGGTGACTGCCACGCTGCCGGCGCCGAACTCGGTCTCGCCGTCACTGCGGTGCAGGTCTCCCCCGCTCTCGCTCCGACCACCGGCGTGGGCGCGGACCTCACCGCGGTGACGGTGCCCGACTCAGCGGCGCAGCTCGCCGGCAGCCTGCACCTGCACCTGAACTGACGGCGTGACCCGCGTCGGTCAACAGAAATGAGCGAACCCGCAGCCACTGGCTGCGGGTTCGCTGTTTCAACGCTGGGTGCCAGCGCTACGCCTTCGACTCAGTGGAACGAGTCGCCGCAGGCGCAGGAGCCGGTGGCGTTGGGGTTGTCGATGGTGAAGCCCTGCTTCTCGATGGAGTCGACGAAGTCGATCACGGCACCGTTGAGGTAAGGAACGCTCATCCGGTCGACGACGACGTTGACGCCGTCGAAGTCGGTGACGACGTCACCGTCGAGGGTGCGCTCGTCGAAGAAGAGCTGGTAGCGCAGGCCCGAGCAGCCACCCGGCTGCACGGAGATCCGCAGCGCGAGGTCGTCACGACCCTCCTGCTCGAGGAGGCTCTTGACCTTGGCCGCTGCAACCGGGGAGATGTTGATCTGGTCGGTGCGCGTCTCGAAGGTCTGCTCGGTCATGCTGGTACTCCCTGTTCGTGGGTGAGAACGTCACTAGACGCAATCGTCGCACACTCCGGGTTATTCCCCGAGTGCCCACGTCCGCGCTACTCGCTCTGCGAGATCGGCCAGGGCCTCCGCGGGTTCGGCGAAGGAACGTTCCTCGCCGACCAGGTCGGTCATCGCATAGCCGGACTCGATCCCGAGGGCGCGCATCTCCCGGGAACCGATCAGCACCTGTCCGGCCAGCACCACGCAGGGACGGAGCGCGGCGCCGGCGACCTCGGCCACCCCGTAGGGCACCTTGCCCGCGCGGCTGGAGAAGTCGAAGGAGCCTTCGCCGGTCAACACCAGGTCAGCGGACGCCGCGCGTTCGGCCAGCACGAGGGTTTCGGCGATCAGTGCGACCCCAGGCTCGCGGACACCGCCGAGCAGCATCAGCGCATACCCGATCCCACCACCGGCACCGGCCCCGGCAGCGGTGGCCAGCTTCCGGTCAGCGGATTCGGCGAACCGCTGCAGGTGGGCGTCGGCGATCAGCAGTTCCTCCTCGGTCAGCCCCTTCTGCGGGCCGAAGGTCTTGGTGGCGCCGATCAGGCCGAGCAGCTGGGTGTCGACATCGCTGGCGACGACGAGTTCCACCCCGCTCAGCGCCTGCAAGGGCGCGGCGAGGTCGACGGCTTGCAGACCGGATAGACCGGCCGGGCCAGCGTCCAGGCGTGCCCCGGTAGCGGTGGCCCCGAGCGCGGCAAGCAGACCCGCTCCCCCATCGTTGGTGGCCGTACCACCGACGCCGACGACGATCCGCTTCGAGCCGGCGTCCAGGGCCGCCCGGATCAGCAGTCCGAGACCGACGGTGCTGTTGACCATCGGGCTCCGTTCGGTGGGTGCCTGCTGATCTAACCCGACAGCCTGCGCCGACTCCAGGTAGGCGGTGCTCCCGACCAGGAGGTAGTCGGCACGCACCATGCCGCCCGCGAGCCCCGGCACCTCGACGCTCCGCAGCTCGCCACCCAACGCCTGGTTCAGAGCCCCCACGAACCCCGGTCCACCGTCCGACATCGGGCACAGGTCGACGACGTCATCAGGCCGACGTCGCAACCAGCCTCGCGCGATCGCGTCAGCCGCCTGCGCGGCAGTCAGGGTGCCGGCGAACTTGTCCGGGGCGATGAGGATGCGCACGCGGCCATCCTGCCTGGGCGGCTCCCGGCCAGGTGCAGCGGGATTGTTATCTACGACACAGGTTCGGGGACCTCCTCCGATCCTTCGACGATCCGCCCCACCAGATCGGCTCGATGACCGACGCAGCCGGGCGCGTCCACGCGGCGCTCCGCGACACCCCGCTCGGCCAGTCGCCCTCCTAGCCGAGAACCTGCGGACGGGTGCGGCGGCGTCAGGCATGCTGAGTCTCGATGACGTCACCGCGCTCTTCCGTAGACCTCCTGATCCGCCCGATGCAGGAGGCCGATCTGCCTGCTGTCGTTGCGCTGCGGAACCTGGGCTTCCACGACCTCGACCGGCGCACGCTGCCACGCCATGTCGCCGTCCCCGCCCTCCCGGACGAGGCCAACTCCGCGCTGTGGATGGATCGCACTCGCTTCGTCCTCAGCACCGATCCCGGCGGCTGCTGGGTCGCCGAGACCGAGCACGGTGTGGTCGGATTCGCCACCTCTACGGTGCGCGAGCTCACCTGGCTGCTGCACACCTACGTGGTGCATCCCGAGGCCCAGGGGCGTGGGATCGGGCGGGCGCTGCTGAACAGCGCGGCCGCCCACGGCGCCGGCTGCCTCCGCGCCATGCTCTCGGCGTCAGCCGACCCGGCCGCGGTCAGGCGCTACCTGGCCGCCGGCTTCGAACTCCATCCGCAGATGACGGCCAGCGGCACCGTGGACCGCGGCGCGATCCCCACCATCACCAAGATCCGGGACGGCGGCCCGAACGACCGGGACCTGATGGACTCCCTCGACCGTCGGCTCCGGCACTCGGCGCACGGCGTCGACCACGGCTGGTTGCTCGAGCATCTGCCATTGCTCGTCTCCGAGACCAGCACCGGTTCGGGCTACGCGTACCTGAACCCCGACGGCGGGGCAGTGCTTCTCGCCGCCGAGAACAGGCGGACGGCGGCCCGGCTGCTGTGGGCGGCGCTCGCGGCGAGCGCTCCGGGCGGCGCGGTCGCCCAGGACCACATCACCGGCGCCAACCAATGGGCGCTCCAGGTCGCGACGTCAGCCGGCCTCTCGATCAACCCGTCGGGCTATCTGGCGGTTCGTGGGATGAAGCCGCCCGGCCCCTACCTCCACCACGGCACCTTCGGCTGACCGCTCCCGCTCGGCTCCGGCGGACGTCATACGAACCGAGGAGGCCGGCCCACGGTACGGATGACGTCCGGCTGCGGGAACCGAACGAGCGAGCTCAGAGAGTGGTGGTGGCGGTCTCGGCGTCGAGGCGCGGAAGCCGGTCGAACCAGGCGTTCTCACCGGGGACGCCGACGTTGACCACCAAGAACGCGTGGTTGGCGGTGCCCGCGTTGACGACCTCATCGACGCCGGCCGCGTTGAAGCCGCCCATCGGTCCGGCGTGCAGGCCGGCCGCACGGACCGCCATGATGAAGTAGCCGGACTGCATCCAGGCGTTGTTCTTCGCGATCTCGGCACGTGAGGCGGCGTCGGCGTCGAACATCGCCTTGCGCTCCGCGGCGTGCGGGAAGAAGACCGGGAACTGCTCGTGCCAGTCGGCGTCGTAGCTGAGGACCGCAAGCGCGGGAGCCTGCTCGGCCTTGGCGCGGTTCCCCTCGGCCAACTGGGCCACGACCGCGGCGCGCGCCTCGGGGCTCTGCACCCAGGTGATCCGCAGCGGCTGGTTGTTCATCATCGTCGGGCCCATCTTGGTGAGCTCGTAGATGGCGGCCAACTGCTCCTCGGAGACCGGCTGGGAGGAGAACGTGTTGGCGGTGCGCGCCTGCAGGAACAGGGCATCGGCGGTTGCGGCATCGATGCTGAGGTTGTCGTAAACGGTGGTCGCGGCGTCGACGCTCACGTGATTTCTCCCAAGGGTTCGAAGGTAGTCACCTTTTCAACGAACACCGCTGCCCGGCTCTTCCGGATCACCAAAGTGATCCACGACACGGAACTTCCTCCGGTTCCGGGAATCGTCGGGGTGACCACGAAGGTTCACCCCTCAGACCCGCCGCCCTCTCCGCCCCTAGGATGGTTCCTATGACGACGGTTGACCTGCCCCTTCTGCCACTCGGCAGGGGCACTGACCCCAACAGCGAACGCGGCGTCGATTGTCCGGGCGATCTGCCTCCGGCCTCCGACCCCGACCTGGTCGCTCGCGCCCGCGCCGCCAAGGAAGCCCTCGGCGAGAAGGTGTTCATCCTCGGACACCACTACCAGCGTGACGAGGTCATCCAGTTCGCCGACGTCACCGGCGACTCGTTCAAACTGGCCCGTGACGCCGCTGCCCGCCCGGAGGCCGAGCACATCGTCTTCTGCGGCGTGCACTTCATGGCGGAGTCGGCCGACATCCTCACCACCGACGAGCAGAAGGTGATCCTCCCGGACCTCGCGGCCGGTTGCTCGATGGCCGACATGGCTCGCCTGGCGCAGGTCGAGGACGCCTGGGACGCACTGGCCGACGCCGGCGTCGTCGACTCCGTGGTGCCGATCACCTACATGAACTCGTCCGCAGACATCAAGGCGTTCTGCGGCCGCAACGGCGGCGCCGTCTGCACCTCCTCGAACGCCGACGTAGCGCTGGAGTGGGCGTTCGCACAGAAGGGCGACCAGACCAAGGTCCTCTTCTTCCCCGACCAGCACCTCGGTCGCAACACCGCTGTCCTGAAGCTCGGCTACTCCCTCGAGGACTGTGTCGTGTGGAACCCGCTGCTCCCCAACGGTGGCCTCACCGTCGAGCAGCTGCAGGACGCCAAGATGATCCTGTGGAAGGGCCACTGCTCGGTGCACGGTCGCTTCTCCCCCGACGTCGTCGACGACCTGCGCGCGCAGGACCCGTCGATCAAGATCCTGGTCCACCCCGAGTGCACGCACGAGGTGGTCACCAAGGCCGACCTGATCGGGTCCACCGAGTTCATCATCAAGACCATCGAGGCTGCGGAGCCCGGCACCAGTTGGGCGATCGGCACCGAGCTCAACCTGGTCAAGCGGCTGGCCGACGCCCACCCGGACAAGAAGATCGTCTTCCTGGACCGCACCGTCTGCTACTGCTCGACGATGAACCGGATCGACCTGCCGCACCTGGTGTGGACCCTCGAGTCCCTGGTGGCCGGCAACGCGGTCAACGTGATCAGCGTCGACGAGAAGACCACCGCCGAGGCGAAGGTCGCCCTGCAGCGGATGCTCGACCTCCCCGGCAAGAGCGCGAAGGACTGATCACCCCACGCGCCGATAGTCCCTGACGAAAAGCCCCCTCAAACAGCGTTTGAGGGGGCTTTTCGTTCGTCAGCGTTGGCGCGACGACGCGATCATGCGTCTTCGGCGGCCACGTGGTTCGCTGCCGGGGACGGCGCGCTGGCCTGCGCCTTGCCCAGCCCGCCCATGATCTCCTGCAGGTCGAAGCCGGTGCTCGACTTCAGCAGTTGCAGGGTCTGCGCGATGTTGTTGGTGACCTGCTTGGGCAGTTCACCCGCACCGTCGGTAGAGATCACGGTCAGCTGGTCGATCGCGGCCATCGGCGCCGAGACCTCGGCAGCCAGCTTGGGCAGGATCTCCACCAGCATCTGCAGGACGGCGGCCTCGTTGTACTGGGCGAACGCCTCCGCCTTCTTGTTCATCGCCTCGGCCTCGGCTTCACCGATCGCCAACACCGAGGCGGCCTGTGCCTCACCTTCCGCGCGGACCGCGTCGGCCTCCGCGATACGGCGGGCCTTCTCCGCCTCACCACGCTTCGCGCCTTCGATCGCCTCGGCCTCGGCCAACGCCTCACGGCGCGACTTCTCACCCACACCGGTCAGACGGTCGCGCTCCGCCTCCGCTTCGGCCTTCGCGATCGCGGCCAGCTTGGCTGCGTCGGCGTCGAAGACCTGGGAGTTGCGGCGACCCTCGGCCTCGGTCTCCACCCGGTACCGCTCGGCGTCAGCGGGCTTGCGCACCTCGGTGTCGAGCTGGCGCTCCTTGAGCGCCGCCTGCCGGACGGCGACCTTCTCCTGCTCGGCGAGGATCGCCTGGTCCCGGTCGGCCTGCGCCAACGGACCGGCGGCGGCGGCCTGGGCCAGCGCGGCATCCGTCTCAGCCTTGATCTCGGCGTTCTTCAGCGCCAACTGACGCTGGGCCACGGCGATCTCCTGCTCCGCGGCGAGCCTGGCCTGCTCCGCGGCCTGGCGGGCCTCGGCCTCGGCGATGGAGGCGATCTGGTTGACCTTGGCCGCCTCCGGACGGCCGAGGTCGGCGAGGTAGGAGCCGTCGTCGGTGATGTCCTGGATCTGGAACGTGTCCAGGACCAGGCCCTGGCCGGTCAGCGAGGTCTCCGACTCATCCGCCACCCGCTGCGCGAACGCCGCCCGGTCCCGGATGATCTGCTCGACGGAGAGCGAGCCCACGATGGAACGCAGCGAACCGGCGAGCGTCTCCTGGGTGAAGGTCTCGATCTCCTTCTGCTGCGAGAGGAACCGCTGGGCGGCGGCACGGATCGAGTCCTCGTTGCCACCGACCTTGACGATCGCCACACCTTCGAGGTTGAGCTTCACGCCCTGGCCCGAGACGGCGCCACGGATCTGCACCATCAGTCGTCGCGACGACAGGTCGAGGGTGTGCGCCTTCTGCACGAAGGGGATCACGAAGACACCGCCACCCATCACGACCTTCTGGCCGGAGAGGTCGGTGGAGACCTGGCCGGTCTCCAGGTTCTTCACGGCCTTGCCCTTACGACCGGTGACGATGAAGGCCTCGTTCGGGCCGGCCACCTTGTAGCGCGTGGTGACCAGGGCGCCGAGGAGGACGACAACGATGATGATGCCGACAACGGCGATCAGAATGGTGGGTGGCACAGATGCTCCTGTTCAGAGACGGGATTCGACGAGGACCGAGGTCGGCGAGAGCACGGCGGTGATCCGGATCGGAGTGCCGGCGCTCAGCGGTTCACTGGCGCGGGCGTTCAACTTGGTGATGTGGCCGGAGGCGACAACGCTCACCTCGCCGAAGCCGTCCGCCGGGATGGCACTGATCACGGTGCCCTCGAAGCCGGCGAGGTCGCCGGTCCGCACGTTGGCCTCATCCCCGCCCTGCTTGAGCTTGAGCGAGGCCCACCCCACGCCGGCACCGACCACCAGCCCGGCGATCAGACCGAGCCCGATCGCCCAGCCCAGGCTGTCGCTGAGGTCGTAGACCAACGCACCACCGAAGCCGAAGGCGCCGAGGAAGCCTGCCAGCGCGGCACCGGAGAAGAGGTCACCACCGAAGTCGAAGAGGCCGTCGAAGAGATCGCCGATGATCAGGGAGAGCAACAGCAGCGCAATGCCTGCTGCGCCGATGATGAGGAATGCGGTCACAACCGACATCCTTCCCCATTGCTGCAGAGCCAACCCTCAGTTGGCGAGATTCGTGGACTTGGCGGGTGTCAGACCCGCTGCCGCCCACCTACGCGCGCGCCCTACAGACCGGGGGCTCCCCAGACGGCGAGCCAGCGTTGCAGATCCTTCTCCATCGGCAGTTCGGCGGAGAGGTGATCACGCACGGTGATCTCCAGGAGGTTGTCACGGCGTTCGGGACCGATCGGCGCGAACGGGTAGAACGTGCCCTGCTTGTAGAGGTAGACCAGACCCACCTTGGCGCCGTCAGCGGCCTGGAAGGGGATCAACGAACAGAGCAGGCCGGTGCCGAAGCCCTGGTCCTCCAGGACCGTGTTGACGGCGTGCAGGTCGGTACAGAGACCAGCCACGTCCAGCGGATCGCGGTGCACCAGCAGCCAGGTGAAGCCGAACCGGTCCTGGGTCACCTCGACCGAGGGCGCGTCCGGGTGCGCCTCCAGCAGCGCCACGATCTCCTGCTGGGTCTGCGCGAAGGCGGCACCGCCGGCACCCCGGAAGCAGACCGCGCCCGTCCCGGTGGGTTCCAGCCCTGCCGCGGTCTGCAGGGTGATCGCGGCGGACGGCACCATGAAGAGTGCATCCAGCTTGGCCGCGGTGGGCGCCGTCCGCCCGAAGATCGAGGCCCAGAAACTCATCCGTTGGGCCGTCCCAGCTCTGCCTGGATCCGGGCCAACTGCTCCAGACGCTGCTCCAGGCTGGGGTGGGTCGAACTGAGCGTCTTCAACGATGCGCCGCTGATCGCCGGGGCGATGAAGAACGCGTTCATCGCCGCAGAAGCACGCAGATCCTTCTGCGGGATCGCAGCCATCTCGCCGGAGATCTTCTGCAGCGCCGAGGCCAGCGCGGCCGGCTTCATGGTCAGGTAGGCACCGGCTCGATCGGCGCACATCTCGCGGTAGCGCGAGAGCAGCCGGGTGAGCAGGAAGCTGACCGCGTAGACGACCAGGCTCAGCAGCAGCGCGATCAGGTAGGCCGGCAGCGCGCCGCCGTTGTTGTTGTCGCGCCGGTTCCCGCCGAGCAACGCGAACCCGCCGTACTGGGCGGACTGGGTGATCATCCCGGCGACGATGCCGGCCGAGGAGGCCACCGTCATCACCAGGACGTCGCGGTGCGCCACGTGCGAGAGCTCGTGGGCGAGCACCCCCTCCAGCTCCTCCGCGTTCAGCGTGCGCAGGATTCCGGTCGTCACGCAGACCACGGAGCGGTTCGGCGAGCGGCCGGTGGCGAAGGCGTTCGGGATATCCATGTCCGCGACGCCGACGCGCGGCTTCGGCATATCCGCCAGCGCGCACAACCGATCGATCATGCCGTGCAGCTCGGGGGCCTCTTCAGGAGAGACCTCGCGGGCCCGCATCGCCCGCATCGCCACCTTGTCGCTGCTCCACCATTGGTAGAACGCGATGCCGATACCGATCACGGCGATGATGGGGGCGTACCCGCTGAACAGGTACATCAACGTGACGATCAACGCCACGAACAACGCGCCGAGCAGGAACATGGTCAAGGTCATCCGGGCGGTGAGGCCTCGGTCCTTGATGAAACGGGAGTGCGCCACCGTAGGTCAGCCCGGGATCAATCCATCGTCGGCGAGCAGTTCACGGACCTGCGCCAAGGTCGCCTCGGCATACGGCAGCACGGCGTCGGAGACGTCGATCGCCTCGGCGTCGTGCGGCGCGCCCACCGAACGCACCTGGTCGAGCAACGCCGCCAGGGCGGCAGCGAAGCCAGCCTCGTCGTCGGCCTCGATCGCCGTCTCCAGCGCGTCGTCCAGCTCGTTGAGACGAGCCACGTGGGCGTCGTCGACGTCGAACTGGCCCTCCCCCAGGATCCGGACGATCATGCCTGGCCCTCCTGCTTGGTCGGCTCGGCGTCCAGGATCGGGCTCTCGATCGCGGCCGGGGCGCTGGCACCCTTGAGCGCGGCCAGCTCCGACTCGACGTCGGCGGCCGAGCTCAGTGCGTCGAGCTCACGGGCGATACTGTCGCCGCCACCCGGTGCGGTGACGTCGTCGAGCGCGCCGGAAGCGAGCAGCTCGTCGATCGCACCGGCGCGGGCCTGCATCGTCGCGGTCTTGTCCTCGGCCCGCTGGATCGCCATGCCGACGTCGCCCATCTCCTCACCGATACCGGAGAGCGCCTCGTTGATCTTGGTCTGCGCCTCGGCTGCGGTGTAGGTCGCCTTGATCGTCTCCTTCTTGGTGCGGAAGGCTTCGACCTTGGCCTGCAGGCGCTGTTGGGCGAGGGTGAGCTTCTCCTCCTCGGCCTGCAGGTTGGCGTGCTGGAGACGGAGGTCCTCGATCTGCTGATTGAGGCCCGACTTGCGGGTCAGCGCCTCGCGGGCGAGGTCCTCGCGGCCCATGTCGATCGCCTTCTGAGCCTGCGTCTGGAGCTTGCTCTGCTGCTGCTCGAGCTGGGTGACCTGGAGCTCGATCCGCTTCCGGCTGGTGGCCACGTCAGCGACACCGCGCCGGACCTTCGACAGCAGTTCCAGCTGGCGCTGGTAGCTGTAGTCGAGCACCTCGCGGGGGTCCTCTGCACGGTCCAGTGCCTTGTTGGCCTTGGACCGGAAGACCAAGGTCATGCGCTTCCAGATGCTCATCGAAGGGGCGTCCCATCTGTTCGGATCTACGTCTCGATCAACCCTACTAGGTGACGCCCTAAACTGGTCCTGTCGTACTCCCTCGCCGATTGGCCTCATCGCGTTGTTCCGTCGCTCCTCTGCCGAGTCGCAGCCTGAACCCACCGACGTCCCCAAGCCCACCGGCAAGGGACGCCCCACCCCTACCCGCAAGGAAGCCCAGGAGGCAGCCAAGCTGCGCGCCAGGCCCCCGCGGACCCGCAAGGAAGCTGCGCGCCGTCAGCGCGAGCTCCGCCTCGAGTCGAGCCAGGCGGTGCGCGCCGCGCTGAAGTCCGGCGACGACGCCAACCTCCCGGCACGCGACAAGGGCCCGGTGCGGCGCTTCGTGCGTGACTTCGTGGACTGCCGGCTCAACATCGCCGAACTGCTCGCGCCGCTGCTGATCCTGATCCTGCTGCTCGGTACCGGCATCTTCGGCACCGGCGGCGCCTCGATCGCGAACGGCCTCTGGCTGGCGACCATCCTGCTGGTCGTCGGCGACACCGTGATGCTGCGCTTCCGGGTGCGCAAGGCGGTCAGCCAGCGCTTCCCCGACGCTCCGTTGAAGGGGCTCACGTTCTACGCGATCATGCGCGCCGTGAACATGCGCTTCCTGCGCCTGCCCAAGCCGCAGATCAAGATCGGGCAGCCGCTGCCGGAGCACTACCGCTGATCGGGCTCATCGCCGCACTCGCCTCGGCCACCGTCTTCGGGGTGGCCGCGGTGGTGCAGGCAGCCGTCGCCCGCGACTTCGCGGTCAGTGGGTTCGGCGATTTCATACGCGCTTCGTTGCGCAGCCCGGCCATGCTCCTCGTGGTCGGTGCCTACCTCGTCGGCTTCGTGCTGCACGCGGTCTCGGTAGTCCTGCTACCGCTCTACCTCGCTCAGGCCTGCGTCGCGTTCTCGATGCCGGTGACGGCGGTCTGCTCCGCCCGGGTCTTCCACGAACCCCTCGGCCGCGGCCGACTCGTCGGCGTCGGCGCGGTCTGCCTGGGCATCGCCCTGCTCGCCTTCGGGGCGGGCGAACCCGGGCCGCAGATCGAAGGCTGGTCGCTGCCCCTGGGTCTCGCCGCGCTACTCGCCGTCTGCGTCGTCGGTGGCCTGCTCCTGCTGAACGGCAAGGACGCCGTCGCGCTCGGTGCGCTCGCGGGGCTCGGCTATGCCGGTTCCGCCCTGGCGATGCGCGGCGTCGGCACCGAACTGACCGGGCCGACGATCCTCTCGGCGCTCCTGCTCCCGATCTTCGGCCTGATCGCCTTCTGGCTCTACTCGGTCTCGATGTCGCGCGCCGATGTCACCCCCGCCACCGGCGCGATGATCGTCAACCAGACCTTCGTGCCTGCCGTGGTCGGACTGCTGTTGATGGGCGACAGCCTGCATCCGGACGGCGTCTGGCTCGCCGTCGCCGGCCTGTCGCTGGGCACGCTTGGCGCGATCCGGCTCTCGCCGCGCCTCGACGCACTCTGAACCCGCTGCGCTCCCTGCGGACGTCATACGCCGCGTGGACGCACTTCCACCGAACGTATGACGGCCCGGCGCCAGCCCGGCAGCACGTCAGAGGCACTCGACGTCGACGCGCCGGAAACCTTCCTCGCAGAGCGCCTGGATCAGCCGCTCCCGGAGCGTGTCAACGGCGCGCGGCGGCAGATCCGCCAAGCTGATCTGGACGTGGACGTCGCCCTGGTCGTAGGCGACGACGTCATAGAGGATGCCGTTCTCGGCGATCGTGGCGTGCGGCCTGATCGGATCAGGGATCCTGGCTGCGATCTCCCACGCATGCGGAGGCGGCGGAAGCATCGGCAGTGTCGGAGCGGACATCGTCGGCGCCGACCAGCCGGTCAAGTACGTCATCATCGTCATGTTCGAGGTCATCGTTCATGTTCGAGGTCAGGGACAGAGGCTCCCCGGAGTCGGACCGTGTGCGATCGTCCCCCGGCGAACATCCCGGCCACCGTAGCACCACGTGATCCAGATCACGCCATATGCGGCAGGATGGTCCGCATGTCCCCCACCGCCGACACCTCGGTCCGCGTGGCCTGGGCCGATGACGCCGCCGCCATCGCCCGTGCCCAACTCGACGCCTGGCACGAGCAGTACCGCGATCTGCCCGCCTCTGTGACGGCCGGCCTCGACCCCGACGCTGTCGCCGCGAGCTGGCACCACGCCCTGACCCGACCGGGCGACGCCCGCAACCGGGTCCTGGTCGCCCTCCTCCGCAACCAGGTCCAGGGCTTCGTCACCACCTCGCCGGCCGCCGACCCGGACTGCGACCCGATCGTCGTCGGTGAGGTGGGCGAACTGACCGTGCCCTCCGCCCAGCGCCGGCAGGGCCACGGGTCACGCCTCCTTCAAGCCGCTGCCGACACCCTGACGTCGGACCGCTTCACCAGGGCCGTCACCTGGGTGAATGCGGCGGACGACGAGACTCGAAAGTTCCTGACCGCCGCCGGTTGGGCCCCGGACGGTGCGTACCGCGAGCTCGAACTCGACGTCGCGGCACCAGGCACGGAGCCGCAGCGGCTCAAGCAGGTCCGGCTGCACACCGCCCTCGCCTGACGTGAGTGCACCGGGGCCCCGGAGAGCGCGCTGAAGAGAGCACTGGCCCGCCCCGACGCAGCACGGAGCGGGCCAGCGAGTCCTGGACGTCAGTTCACGCCGACGGCGCTCCAAGCGGCGGCCACAGCGGCCCGCTGAGGCGAGCTGGGGCCGTACAGGTCGGTGGCGGACTGCAGGGTCGCCGTCCGGGCCTGGGCGTAGGTGGTGCCCGAGGTGAAGTAGACGGTCAGTGCCCGGAACCAGATGTCAGCCGCGGCGGCTCGGCCGATCCCAGCGAGGCTCGAGCCGTTGCAGGTCGGGCTGTTGTGTGCCTTGCCGCCGACCGTCTTGGCTCCCGACCCCTCGGCCAGCAGGTAGAAGAAGTGGTTGCCGACGCCGGACGAGTAGTGCACGTCGAGGTTCTTGGTGGTGCTGGTCCAGCACCCCACCGACTTGCCGTCGGAGGCCGGGTCGTCCATCCGCCGCAGCCCACTGCCGTCGGCCAGGTCGAACTCCTCACCGATCAGGTAGTCCCCGGGGTCGTTGGTGTTGGCGGCATGGAACTCGACCATCGTGCCGAAGATGTCCGACGTCGCCTCGTTGAGGCCACCGGACTCACCCGAGTAGGTGAGGTTCGCGGTGTTCTCGGTGACTCCGTGGCTCATCTCGTGGCCCGCCACGTCGAGGGAGACCAACGGGCCGTAGTTGGTGCCGTCCCCGTCGCCGTAGGTCATCTTCTCGCCGTCCCAGAAGGCGTTCACATAACCATTGCCGTAATGCACCCGGCTGACGGCTCCCTTGCCGTTCCCGAAGATCCCCTGCCGGCCGTGCACCTGAGCGAAGTAGTCCCAGGTCTGCGCGGCGCCGTAGTGGGCGTCGACCGCCGCGCTCTCCCGACTCGCCGAGGTGCCGGTGCCATAGGAGGTGTCGGTGCTGGCGAATGCGACCCCCTTCGCGCAGCCGAGCCCCAGCAGGTTGCAGAGCAGACCGTCGGTCTTGTTCTGCGCATCCACCGTCGACGAGTTCCCGCGATCCGGGTCGGTCAGCACATACCCGCTTCCGCTGGTGCTGATCTCCACCGGCACCGAGCCGCTGTAGAGCCCCGTGCCCTGGCCGTCGACATTGTGGATCTGCTGCACCGCGCGGAGCACCGTGCCCGAGGTCGCATCGACATAGGTGGCGAGCCGGCTCGGCGTGCCATCGCGCTGTACCCCGGAGGTCACCACCTCCCAGGCCAGGACCGGCTTCGCTGCCGTGGCGTCCACCACGAGTTGCGCGGTACCGGTCACCTCCGCCTTCCGGATCGCCCGCTGGAACCGGCTGCCGGTCGCCTTGCGCTCCGCCACGCCCCGCGCGACCCGCGCCTTGGTGGCGAGCGAGAGCGGAGCCCGCAGGGTCTGGTTGACGCCGCTGAGGTCGCCGTCCGCGCTCTGGTGGACGACCAGGTCGCCACCGATCACCGGAAGCCCCCGGTAGGTCCGCTCGAACCGGACGTGGGTGCGGCCGTTCGCGTCCCGGATCTGAGCCCGCCGCTCGAAGCCCTGTCCGGCGGCGTCGCGGGCCAGCGCGGGATGGGCGTCCAGCGCGGCCAGGGCGCCCGGCCGATCCTGCTGCGCCTGGGTGGGACCGGCGACGCCGACCACCCCCAGCGATGCCGCGAGCCCGAGAACGGCCGCTGCCGAGATAACACGCATGCTGATCTACCTGCCTTCTGTGTGACCCTCCGGGTCGAAGGCTGCCAACGCCACCGTGTGGTGGCGAGATCAACGGCGCTGCAGATCTTCGCAATGCACGAAGTTGCAGAGCGGGTTACGGCCTGGACACCACACTTTCGCCCACGCCCGATGAGTGGCGTGGTCGATCGTGGTTCAGCCCAGGTCGAGGAAGTGCTCGAGGCCGACCGTCAGTCCCGGGTTGCTACCGATCGCACGGACACCGGCGAGAACGCCGGGCCCGAACGAGGCACGGTCCATCGAGTCGTGCCGGATGGTCAGGGTCTCGCCGGGGCCGCCCAGGACGACCTCCTGGTGAGCGATCAGGCCACGGGCCCGGATCGAGTGCACCCGGACGCCGTCGACGTCGGCACCGCGGGCGCCGTCCAGGGAGGTGGAGGTGGCGTCCGGCATCGGCGCGGAGCCGGCCTCGCGGCGCGCTTCGCTGACCAGTTCGGCGGTCCGCCGGGCGGTACCGGACGGCGCGTCGGCCTTGGTCGGGTGATGCAGTTCGATGATCTCCACCGATTCGTAGTGCGGGGCGGCGAGCGCGGCGAAGCGCATCATCAGGATCGCGCCGATGGAGAAGTTGGGAGCGATCAGCACGCCGGCCTCCGGCTTGGCGGCCAGCCAGGCCTCCAGTTGGGCCAGACGCTCGTCGTCGAAGCCGGTCGTGCCGACGACGGCGTGGATGCCGTTGGCGATGCAGTACTCCAGGTTGCCCATCACCACATCGGGGTGGGTGAAGTCCACGACGACCTGCGCGCCGGAGCGGACCAACTCCTCGCGGTCGTCTCCGGCGTCGATGGCGGCCACCAGTTCGAGGTCTGCCGCGGCCTCCACGACGGAGCAGATCTCACTGCCGACCTTGCCGCGTGCACCCAGCACGCCCACCCGAATCTTCACGTCACTCACGTGTCCAAACCTACTGCGTTGCGACACGAAGCCGGACCGGTGGTGTGCGTTTGGAACAGGAGGTGGCAATCTTTACCCCATGGTGTTGCAGACGATTCCAGCGCGGATCCGCTGGGCCGTGGACGTACTCGATGTCCAACCGGCCGATCAGATTCTCGAGATCGGGTGCGGACAGGGGTTCGCAGCCGAGCTGATCTGCAGTCGCCTGACCACGGGCCGCCTGCTCGCGATCGACCGTTCCGAGTCCGGAGTCGACCGCACCAAGCGGCGTTGCGCCAAGTATGTGGAGGCTGGTCGCCTCGCCGTCCGGCACATCGATCTGGCGACCCTGCGGGTTCCGGTCAAGCGTCTGGACCGCGCCTTCGCCTTCAACGTGAACCTCTTCTGGGTCCGCGAGTGCCAGGACGAGTTGGCGCTGATCCACGAGCGCCTCTCCCCCGGCGGCGCGCTCTTCCTCTTCTACGACGCCCCCAAGGCCGACGAGCTGCTGACGATGGCCGGCAAAGCCTCCGACGCCCTCGTCAGAGCCGGCTTCGAGGTCTCGGTGATCAACAACAACCAGCCGCTGGCGATCGGCCTCATCGCCCGCCGTTAGCCGAACCGTCAGCTACATGCGCCGAACTGTCAGCTATACGCGCCGAACCGTCAGTGAGACGCGTCGAACCGTCACATAGGTGACGGCGCCAGCTGAACGACTGACGGCTCAGCGCGTGTGCCTGACGGTTCGGCGCGTATGTCTGACGGCTCGGAGCGTGTGCCTGACGGCTCGGCGCGTGTGCCTGACGGCTCGGCGCGTGTGCCTGACGGTTCGGCTATTGGGGGCCGACGACGGCGAGGATCTCGGGCTGGGCGAAGAGCTTGGCGGCCAGGGTCCGGACGTCGTCGAGGGTGACGGCGTCGATCCGTTCGAGGACCTCGTCGAGGCTAAGCATCTCGTCGTGGACGAGTTCGGCCTTGCCGATCCGACTCATCCGGGAGCCGGAATCCTCCATACCGAGGACCAGACCGCCCTTCATCTGGCCTTTGCCGCGGGTCAGCTCTTCGGCGGTGATCCCCTCGCGGGCGACCTTGCCCAGCTCGGCGCGGATCACCTCCAGGACCTCGTCGTACTTGCCGGGCAGGCACCCCACAGCGACGCCGACCAGACCGGCGTCGGCATGGCTGCTGCCGAAGAAGTAGACCGAATAGGCCAACCCGCGTCGCTCACGCACCTCCTGGAAGAGCCGTGACGACGTCCCACCACCGATCGCCGTGGAGAGCACGCCGAGCGCGAAGCGCCGCTCGTCGCTGCGGGTGATCCCCTTGACGCCCAGGACGAGGTTCACCTGCTCGAAGGGCTTGGCGACCATCGCCGTTCCTGCGGTGACCCGACGGGCCCGCTCGGTGATCCGCGGCGGCACCGGGGCCTCGTCGCCCTTGAGGAAGCCGTGCCTACCGAAGGCTGCGCGCACCTGACGGACCACGGTGGCATGGTCGATGTTGCCGGCGACCGCGACCACCATGTTCGCGGCGCGGTAGTGGCTCTTGTAGAACCGGTTGATCTGGGCCCGGGTCAACGCCCGGATCGACTCTTCGGTACCGGCGATCGGACGCCCCAAGGGGGTGTCGCCGTACGCCTGGGCCGCGAAGAGGTTGTGCACCACGTCGTCGGGATCGTCGTCGTGCATGGCGATCTCGTCGAGGATCACCTCGCGCTCGGCTTCGACATCGGCGTCGGCCAGCAACGATCCGGTGATCATGTCGCCGAGCACGTCGACGGTCATCTCGAGATCGTGGTCGAGCACCCGCGCGTGGAAGCAGGTGTACTCCTTGGCGGTGAAGGCGTTGAACTCGCCGCCCACCGCGTCGAGAGCGACCGAGATATCCATCGCGGTGCGCTCCCGGGTGCCCTTGAAGAGCAGATGCTCAAGGAAGTGCGAGCAGCCGTGCAGCGAGGGACTCTCGTCCCGCGACCCGACACCCACCCAGACGCCGATGCTCGCCGAGCGGACGCCGGCCATCTGTTCGGTGACCACGCGGAGGCCGCCGGGCAGCACCGTCCGTCGGACCTGGGAGACGACCTGGCCGTCCTGGTCCTTCTCGGTGAGCAGGGTGCGGGTGCTGCCGGTCTGCTGCGCAACGGCCGACCGGCCGGCAGAAATCTGCCGGCCGGTCGGGTGCACGCTTGATGCGTGGGTCATGCTCAGGCTTCCGCGTCGTCCTCGGTCGCGGCGTCGCCGGCCTCAGCCGACTCCGACTCCTCGACCACGGGGATCAGGGAGAGCTTGCCGCGGTCGTCGATCTCGGCGATCTGGACCTGGACCTTCTGGCCCACGGCGAGGACGTCTTCGACCGTGTCGACCCGCTTGCCGCCGGCCAGCGAACGGAGCTTGCTGATGTGCAGCAGGCCGTCCTTGCCCGGGAGCAGGGAGACGAACGCACCGAAGTTGGTCGTCTTGACGACGGTGCCGAGGTAGCGCTCGCCGACCTCGGGCATCGTCGGGTTGGCGATGGCGTTGACGGCCGCGCGGGCCGCCTCGGCTGCCTCGCCGTTGGTCGCGCCGATGTAGACGGTGCCGTCGTCCTCGATGGAGAGGGTTGCGCCGGTGTCGTCCTGGATCTGGTTGATCACCTTGCCCTTGGGGCCGATGACCTCGCCGATCTTGTCGACCGGCACCTTCACCGTGATGATCCGCGGGGCGTGCACCGACATCTCGTCGGGAGCGTCGATCGCCTCGTTCATCACCTCGAGGATGGCCAGACGGGCGTCACGGGCCTGGGTCAGCGCCGCAGCGAGGACCTCGGCCGGGATGCCGTCGAGCTTGGTGTCGAGCTGGAGCGCGGTGACGAACTCCTTGGTACCGGCGACCTTGAAGTCCATGTCGCCGAAGGCGTCCTCGGCACCGAGGATGTCGGTCAGCGCGACGTACTGGGTCTCGCCGTCGATCTCACCCGAGATGAGGCCCATCGCGATACCGGCGACGGAGGCCTTCAGCGGCACACCGGCGGCGAGCAGCGACAGGGTCGAGGCGCAGACGGAGCCCATCGAGGTCGAGCCGTTGGAGCCCATCGCCTCGGAGAGCTGACGGATCGCGTAGGGGAACTCCTCGCGGCTCGGCAGCACCGGCAGCAGGGCGCGGCGGGCCAGCGCACCGTGTCCGACCTCGCGGCGCTTCGGCGAGCCGACGCGGCCGGTCTCACCGGTGGAGAACGGCGGGAAGACGTACTTGTGCATGTAGCGGCGGTGCTTCTCCGGCGACAGCGTGTCGAGCTGCTGCTCGAGCTTCAGCATGTCGAGGGTGGTGACGCCCAGGATCTGGGTCTCGCCACGCTCGAACAGAGCCGAACCGTGGACGCGCGGGATCACGCCGACCTCGGAGTGCAGCGGACGGATGTCGGCGAGGCCACGACCGTCGATGCGGACCTTGTCGCGCAGGACGCGCTCGCGCACGACCTCCTTGTTCAGCGAGCGGAACGCTGCGCCGATCTCCTTCTCGCGACCCTCGAACTGGCCGGCCAGCTTCTCCAGCAGCGCAACCTTGAGCTCGTCGGTCTTGGCCTCGCGCTCCTGCTTGTCGCCGATCGTCATCGCGCTGGTCAGGTCAGCCTTGGCGGCAGCCGTGACGGCCTCGTAGACGTCGTCCTCGTAGTCGAGGAAGATCGGGAACTCCTGGACCGGCTTGGCGGCCACAGCGGCGAGCTCGGCCTGGGCCTGAACCAGCTGCTTGATGAAGGGCTTGGCAGCGTCGAGGCCGGTGGCCACGATCGCCTCGGTCGGAGCCTGGGCACCGGCCTGCACCTTGTCGAAGGTGGTCTCGGTGGCCTCGGCCTCCACCATCATGATGGCGACGTCGCCGGTCTCGGTGACGCGGCCGGCCACGACCATGTCGAAGACGGCGTCCTCGAGCTGGCTGTGGGTCGGGAACGCCACCCACTGGCCGTCGATCAGGGCGACGCGGACGCCGCCGACCGGGCCGGAGAACGGCAGCCCGGAGAGCTGGGTCGACAGCGACGCGGCGTTGATCGCCAGCACGTCGTAGGGGGTGTCGGGGTTGAGTGCCATCACCGTGATGACGACCTGGACCTCGTTGCGCAGACCCTTCTTGAAGGTCGGGCGCAGCGGGCGGTCGATCAGGCGGCAGGTGAGGATCGCGTCCTCGCCCGGGCGGCCTTCGCTACGGAAGAACGAGCCGGGGATCTTGCCGGCCGCGTACATCCGCTCTTCCACGTCGATGGTCAACGGGAAGAAGTCGAAGTGGTCCTTGGGGTGCTTGCCGGCGGTGGTCGCCGACAGCAGCATGGTGTCGTCGTCGAGGTAGGCGGTCACCGAACCGGCGGCCTGGCGGGCCAGCAGGCCCGTCTCGAACTTGACCTTGCGGGTGCCGAAGCGACCGTTATCGAGAACGGTCTCCACAGCAGAGATAGTGGGTTCTGCCACATTGCTCATGAAGAGAAGTGTGCTTTCTGTTCGCGGAGCGAACCGCCGCCGCCTCGACTGGCGGGAGCGTGCGAATGAAGTCCCCGCATAAAATTGGCCGGTCTTCGATCGAGGCTCGCAGATCGACGATCTGAGAGCCACTACCGAGGACCGGGCCCGGCGTCGCGCGGGTCGCTCCTGGATTAATTCCGTGTTCAGTTGTGTA
The DNA here is from genome assembly GCF_047308515.1 of Nocardioides sp. Bht2. Classification (NCBI taxonomy): domain Bacteria; kingdom Bacillati; phylum Actinomycetota; class Actinomycetes; order Propionibacteriales; family Nocardioidaceae; genus Nocardioides; species Nocardioides sp. Bht2. The sequence goes on along the minus strand of NZ_JBLBWI010000012.1, from coordinate 44,888 downwards.
CGTCCCGAGCCTATCGCTCGGGTCATGGATGCGGAAGAAGCGGCCACCTCGGGAGGTGGCCGCTTCCGCGCGTCACAAGTCGTTGATCAACGACGAAGGCCGAGGCGCTCGACGATCGAACGGTAGCGCTCGATCTCGGTCTTCTGCAGGTAGTTCAGCAGACGACGGCGCTGGCCGACGAGCAGCAGCAGACCACGACGGCTGTGGTGGTCGTGCTTGTGCTGCTTGAGGTGCTCGGTGAGGTGGGCGATGCGGTGGCTGAGCAGCGCGATCTGCACCTCCGGAGAACCGGTGTCGCCCTCGGTCGTGGCGTATTCGGCGATGATCTTCTTCTTGGTCTCCGCGTCGGTACCAATGGACATACGGCGACTCCTCTCCTGATGTTCGTTGCGCGGCGCCACCGATAGGTCATCGATGGCTCTCTTTATCCGCGGCCGTTCTGACGGCAGGTGTCACCCGCGAAGGGCAACCTGGCGAGACTATCAATCACTCGCAGCCGCGAGCGAATCGGTGGAGGCTCTCCGTGTCAGCGCAGCGCCCCCCGCTGGACGTGGAAGGTGCACTGGTCGGCCTGCTTCGGCACCTCGGCCGAGAGAGTCACCTTCTTCTCGGCCCCGGCCGCCAGCGCCTTCACCACCGCCACGTCGCGGGCCAACACGTCGGAGGTCGCGTTGATCCAGGAGACGGTCACCACGTAGTCACGCGCCTTCTTGGCGGAGTTGGTGACGGTGGCGGCCACCTCCTGCCTACCCGGCTCGGCGACGCACGGCCCGAAGGAGACGTCGGCGACGGCGCCTTCCGGCTTGGCGAGCTCCGGGACGTCGGGCAGGTCGGTCGGCGAGACCTTGCCGGGGTCGACGCTGGGCTGTGCGGTGGGGGTCGACTTCTCCTTACCCGACTCGCCCTTGTCGTCGTTGCCGGAGCAGGCTCCCAGGGCGAGCAGGCCGCACAGCGCGACAGCGGTGACTGCCGTCAGCCGACGGCGGTGGGATGGAACGAGACGCATCTGTCAGCTCTCTCCTCGACGAATCCTGCGGCGGGCGCCGACCAGGATGACGATACCGGCGCCGAGCAGTGCGGCCCCGAGGCCCAGCCAGCCGCGCCCGAAGCCACCGGCGTCGGGCAGCGAGCTGTCACTGGCGGTCCGCACCTCGGCCGCGTCGTCGGCGCTGCTCACCGGGGACCGGGTCGTGTCACCGGCAGCGTGGGCGACGTTGACCAGCGGGCCGTCGCCCAGATCGGCGGCCCGGACGGTGTAGTCGGCCGAGCAGGTCGTGCTCTCCCCCGGCTCCAGGCTGCGGGCAGCACAGGTGACGGCGACGCCGGCGTTGCTCAGCATCGGGTCGACCACCCGGACCTTGTTGATCCTCAGCGTTCCGGTGTTGGTGATGGTGAACCGGTAGCGGACCACCTCGCCGGCGTCGGCCAGGCCGTTGTCGTTGCGGTCCTGCAGCTCAGCCTCCTTGACCAGGGAGAGCCGGGAGACGGGGACCAACGGTGTGGTGGTCTGGTCCTGGTTGCTGTTCACCGGCAGTGCGGGGTGCGCGGCACCGGGAACGCCGGTGCCGGTGGCGACGGCCTTGTTGTTGACCGCGCCGGCGACCATCTCCCGTTCGGTGATGATGTGCGGCGCCGCCGTACAGGTGGTCGACTCCCCCGCCTGCAGGCTGGTGGCGAGGCAGCTCACCGTACCGAGCAGCGGGTCGTCCACGGCGACGTCGGTGACGGTGACCGTTCCGGTGTTGGTGACGGTGAACCTGTAGGTGATCGCGTCACCGGCACCGATCCGGCCGTTGCCGTTGCTGTCAACGGGCTCCCCGGCCTCCTTGTCGAGCAGCAGCTCGACCACCCGGTCGGTGTCGACCACTTCGGTGTCGCCGACCGGTGGCAGCGGATTGTCGTCGGGGTCGACGCCGATGACGTCGGCACGGTTGATCACCGAACCCTGGTCGACGTCGTCCAAGGTGACTTCGTAGGGCGCCGCGGTGCAGGTGGTACTGCGGGTGGGCAGCAGCGTGTCGGCGTCACAGGTGACCGCACCCAGCATCGGGTCGGTGACGACGATCTGGGTGATCGGCACGTTGCCGACGTTGGTCACTGTGAAGCCGAAGTGCACCAGGTCTCCGGCGTCGCTGCGACCGTTGCCGTTGACGTCGTCGATGCTGCTGACCGACTTGTCCAGCGCGAGCTCGGGCGCGGGCACGGTGGTCGGCGTCGAGGTGGTGTCCGGCGGGCTCTCGACCTCCCCACCGTCAGGGTCCTCAGCGGTCGCGAAGGCGCTGTTGTGGACAGCACCGCGAGCCACGTCGGCAGCGGTCACGGAGTAGGGCGCCGAGACGTACTCACGTACCGCACCCGGGTCCAGCCTGCCGAGGCAGCCGACGACACAGGTCGGGGCGATGCCTGCGTCGCTGAGCATCTGGTCCTCGACGACGACCTCGTCGAGCGGAACGTTGCCGGTGTTGGTCACCGTGAAGGTGAAGATGATCCGGTCTCCCGCATCGGTGATCCCGGAACCGTTCCGGTCGATCGGCGCCCGCGCCAGCTTCTCGATGCTCAGGCCCGGCGCGGGCCGGGTGGTCGGCGTCGCGGTCGTGTCCGGCGGGCTGGCCGCCGGGGCGCCGTCGGGGTCGGTGGCCGTCGCGGTGGCACTGTTGGCAACGACACGATCGGCGACGTCGGCCGCGCTCACCCGGTAGGGCGCCGAGGACGTGCAGGCGGCCACCTCTCGCGGCAGCAACCGCGTGGGTAGGCAGGCGATGGTGATCCCCTGCGCCGCCAGCTTGTCGTCGACGACGGTGACCCCGTCCAGCGGAACGTTGCCGGTGTTGGTCACGGAGAAGGTGTAGCTGATCTGGTCGCCCGCGTCGGTCAGCCCGGAGTCGTTGACGTCGGTGGGCGCGGAGGCGATCTTCTCGATCGTCAACGTGGGCTGGGGCCGGGTGGTCGGCGTCGACGTGGTGTCCGGCGGGCTGGTCACCGGATCACCGTCGGGGTCGTCTCCGATCGCGGTGGCACGGTTCGCCACCGACCCTGCGGCCTCGTCCGCCTCGGTGACCACATAGGGCGCGCTGGTGCAGAGCACCGGAGCATCACCCGGACCGATCCAGGAGACCGTGCAGGTGATCGCCAGCGGGCTCAACCGCGGGTCGTCGATCTCCAGGTCGAAGACCGGGACGTTGCCGGTGTTGGTGATCGCGAAGGTGTAGACGATCTCGTCACCTGCGTCGGTGAGCCCGGAACCGTTGATGTCCCGGACCACCGAGACGCTCTTGTCGACCTTGAGTGCGGGTGCCGGGACGCTGGTCGGCACCGCGGTCGAGTCCGGGGCCGAGTCGACCGGAAGGCGGTCGGGATCGGCACCGTGCGCGGTCGCGGTGTTGGCGACGGCGCCGGCCCGCTCGTCGTCCTCGGTGACGACATAGACGTCGTCCGCGCGGCAGGTCACCTCGTCCCCGACCTCGATCGTCGTGGCGTCACAGACGATCCCGATCCCGACCGCGACCAGCGCCGGGTCGGCCACCCGCAGAGTCGCGATCGGTACGTTGCCGGTGTTGCGCACCACGAACTCATAGGTGATCCGGTCACCGGCATCGGTCAGGCCCGACGCGTTGCTGTCCACCACCTGATCGACGATCTTGTCCAGGGTGATCCCCGGCTGCGGCAGCGTGGTCGGCGTCGTGGTCACGCTCGGCGGGGTCTGCACCGTACCGCCGTCGGGGTCCTGCCCTTGAGCGGTTGCACGGTTGGCCACCGCTCCGTCGACGACGTCGGCGCGGGTGATCCGGTAACCGCTCGCGGCGAAGGTGCGCTCGGCACCGGGGGCCAGCGGTCCCGCACAGTTGACGGTGCAGGCGATCTCGACACCGGCCGCCGTCAGCTTCGGGTCGCTGAGTGTGATGGCGCTGATCGGCACGTTGCCGACGTTGCTGACCACGAACGTGTAGTCCAGGGTGTCGCCGGCATCGGTCAGGCCGGAGCCGTTGACGTCGTCGACGGTGCCCGCGGTCTTGACCAGGCTCAGCTGCGGTTGCGGCAAGGTGGTCGGCGTGGAGGTGGTGTCCTCGGGGCTGCGCACCGGGCCGTCGTCGGGGTCGCGGCCATTGGCGGTGGCGCTGTTCGCAACCGCGCCGTTCGCCACGTCCGCCGCGGTCACCACGTAGGGCTCCTCGGTAAGACATTCGGTACTGGCACCCGGTCCGCCCACCGTCAGCGCGGTGGCGTCGCAGGTGATCGTCAGTCCGGCCAACATCGGGTCGTCGACGACGATCTGGCGCACCGGGACGTTGCCGACGTTCGTCACCATGAAGGTGAAGTGCAGCGTGTCGCCGGCGTCGGTGATCCCCGAGCCGTTGACGTCGCTCGGCGTCCCCGCGGTCTTCACGATGCTGAGCTTGGGGTCGGGCCGGTCGACGGGAACGTTGGTGGTGCTCGGCGGGCTCTCGATCGGCACCTGCGGCGGAACGCTGGTGGTGGCTCGCACGGTTGCGACATTGGTGATGTGTTTGGCCTGCTCGTCGGCGGCGGTGATCGTGTAGTCACGGTCGGCGACGCAGCGCACCGACTCCCCCGGTGCGAGCTCGTTGGCGCCAGGGAAGTCACAGACCACCCCGATGCCGAGCGCGGCCAGCTTCGGGTCGTCGACGCTGAGGTCTTCCAGCGTCACGTTGCCGGTGTTGGTCACCTCGAACTGATACCGGACGGTGTCACCCGCGTCGGTCAGCCCGGAGGAGTTGACGTCGGTCGGGCGCCAGGCGTCTCGTTGTCGGCGGCGATCCGAAGCCGGAGGTAGGTGGCCTTGGTGCCACCCGAGCTGAGCACGTCATTGGGGATCGTCCAGCTCAACTGGACCGATCCGGCCCCCGGACACGCGACGACGGCGCTCCGCTCGGCGGCGTCGAAGCTGCCGTTGAGGTTCCAGTCGATCCAACCGGCCACCTGGCCCCCGACCGCGGCGTTGCGCCGACAGGCGACGTCGACAGTGAAGGTCTGCCCGGGAGTGACCAAGCGGGTGCCGAGCGCAGTGATCGCGTCCTCGTCGTCGGGTCCGGCGACCGGTGCCGCGTCGTCGCCGTCGGCAGCGGCCCCGTACGGCTGGGAGAGTTCGCCGTCGGTGTTCTCCCCGAGCCGCGGCGACGGCGCGGAGAGCTCGGCCAGGGCCAGGGTCTGCAGGTTGGTGCCCCGCTGGGTGGTGGAGAACGGCACGGTGGTCAGCGGCACCTCGCCGCCGACGTAGTTGAACTGAGTGCCGGCCACCGCCTCGCCGTAGGAGAGCGGCGCGTCGCCGAAGTCGAAGTCGAGCGCCACGCCGAGGGCGATGGCGCTCTTGCCGCCGCCGGCGACGGTCACCTTGGTGGCGCTGGTGGCGTTCTCCATGAAGGCGATCGCCGAAGGCCCGGGATACTCCGCGGCGTTGTTCTCGCAGCTGTTGGTGGCCGGCCCGTACATCTCCAGTCGGTTGGTACCCGCGGCGGCGGTACCGGTCTCGGTGCGCCGCGCGGTCGCCGTCAGGGTGCAGGCACCGCCCCTGATCCGGTCCAGGATCCGCCAGGTCGTCGGCAGGCTGTTGGCGGGGTTGGTGCGCGGAATGGTTGCCGCCACGTGCTCGGTGTCACCACCGGACGACTCGGCGTCGGCCATCACCAGGCCGGAGAGCGGGAAGGGCGCGCCGCCGAGGGTGGCCGAACACGCGAAGTCGAACTCGACGGTGTTGGCGGTGGTGCGGTTGGAGAGCCCGACGATCATCTGGTTGGCGGTACCGGTACCGCCCCGGTTGTAGAGCTCGTCGAACCCGTCGCCGCGCCAGGTCCCGGGACGGTAGGCCTCCAACAGCGAGCCGCTGCCCGTGCCGCGGGTCCGGCCGATGTTCTTGACCGAACAGGTGACGGCCAGGGTCTGGCCGGCGATCGTTGAGGTCTCGGTGACCGTCTTGCCGGAGTTGGAGATCTGTTCGCCCGCCACCGAGCCCCAGGAGATCCACTCGATCGCCTTGAACCGTGCGGCGCCACCGGTCGCTTGGAGCGCTTCGGCCTCTGGTGCGGTGGCCACCTCGGCGACCGCGAAGCCGGTCAACGACGTGGCAATCAGTGCCAGTGCGGCGATACCGCGACTCCATGCCCTCACGGCGCCCCTCCAGCCCTCGGGTCAGAAGCACCGAGGCTAATAAAGGGGCGCGCGTGATAGGCCGGAATCTTCTTGCATCAAGCAACTGTCTAGACCAGCTAGTTGGTCAGGGCAATCATTCAGGCTGAGTAGTGACCTATCTCACAACCCGAAGTCACTGCAGAGCGTTCGTTCCGCGCCGGGCTGTCCGACGGCGGCCCCCGAGCACGAACAGCAGACCTGCCCCCACCAGACCAACGCCCACCGTGACCCAGGCGCTGGCAAAGCCACCGGTCGAGGGCAGCACACCGGTGAGCGGACTACCACCATCGTCCCCGCCGTCGGTGCCACCGTCGACGCCGTTCTCCTGGTGCGGCAGCACGCCCGCCGTCGGCACCACGGCGTCATCCTGATCGCTGACCACCGGACCGGTACTCGCCTCGCCATGCGCCGTCGCCACGTTGATCAGGTCCTTACCGATGTCGGCGGCGCGGACCGGATAACTGGCCGAACACGTGGTCGAAGCACCCGGTGCCAACTCTTCCGCCGCGCAGGTGATCGCGACCCGCGCCTTGGCCAACATGTCGTCCGCGATCCGCAGGTCCACCACCGGGACCGCCCCGGCGTTGGTGACGGTGAAGAGGTACCGCACCGTCTCCCCCACCTCCGCCAACCCGTTGCTGTTGGCGTCGACCAGTTCGGCGTCCTTCGCCAGGACGAGAGCCGCGACCCGGTCGGTCGGCGTACGGGTCTCGTCCTGGTTGGAGTCGACGGGCCCACCCGCCCGGTTCCTCGCCGACGACGTCGCCACGTTGACCACCTGCCCGGCGGCCACGTCGTCCGCGGTCACCACATGGTCCTGCGACGGCGTGCACTCGGTGCTCTCCCCCGGCGCCAGATCCGTGCGCACACAGGTGATCGTGGCCCCGGCGTCGGTCAGCACCGGGTCCTGAACCGCGACCCCGCTCAGCCGGACCGTGCCGGTGTTGGTGACGGTGAAGCTGTACGCGATCGTGTCACCGACATCGGTGAGGCCCGACCCGTTGACATCGTTCGGCGTACCGGCCCGCTTCTCCAGCGCCAGGCTGGCGCGGGTGGTCAGATTGGTGGAGGTGTCGTCCCTGTTGCTCTCCACCGTGCCGGTCGGCGCCTTCCCCGAAGCGAGGGCGACGTTCTGCACGGTGCCCGCGTCCATGTCGTCCTGAGTGATCACGTACGGCGTCGCGGCACACGTCGTCGACTCTCCCGGCGCCAGCTCCCGGACCGGGCAGGTCACCTGGTCCACCAGCGTGTCGATCACCTCGACCGCGGTCACCGTCGTCGTCCCGGTGTTGGTCACCACGAAGGTGTAGGCGATGGTGTCACCCGGCTCGATGGTGCCGTTCTCGTTCAGATCGGTGGGAGCAGCTGCTCGCTTGTCCAGCAGGAGCTCCGCGCGCTGTCCGATCGGCGTGGAGGTGGAGTCCTCGGGGCTCGGCACCGGTTCACCCTGCGGATCGCTACCGGTCGCCGTCGCGGTGTTCTCCACCGAGCCCGCGTCGACGTCGGTCTGGGTGAGGATCCGGTGGCCGGTGCAGGTGGTGCTCGCGCCGGGCATCAGGGTTCGGGTCGGGCAGTCCAGCCCCGTCACCCGGTCGTCGTCGACGGTGAGCTCGCGCAAGGTGAGCTCACCGGTGTTGGTCACCACGAACCGGTAGTCGATCCGGTCACCTGCGTCTGCGCCGTTGCCGTCCAGGTCGAGGATCTCGCCGGCCTGCTTGTCCAGCGCCAGTGCGCTCGTCGGCACCGCCGGCGGCGGTAGACAGGCGGTGTTGTCGTCACGCGGGCCCGACTCCTGGTCGACGCCGAGGGCGACCCGGTTGAAGAGCCCCGCCCCCGGCCCGCCGCAGCTCGACGCCGCGGCGCCGTCCGCGTACCGGAAGGCGACGTCGAGCCGATAGACGTGGGTGCTCTCGCGCTCGATCCGCTGGCCCGACGCCAACGTGAACGGACCCGCGCCCGTCGCCCGCTGCTCGGCAGCGTCGTCCCGACGCCAGGAACCTTCGAGCACGGTGAGGTTCTCCGCGAACTGCGGAGTGTCGGCGAGGTCGTAGCTAGCAGCCTGCGGTCCGCTGTTGCTCACGGTGACCCGGTAGCGGGCGGTGAAGACACCCTCCGCCGTCGGGCCGGTGACCTCGACTGCCTCCTTCGCGACGTTCAACGCGGCGGGCTTGGCGGTGTTGATGACGGTACAGCGGACGATCTGGCCGTCGTTCAGCTCGGCGAGCTGCCAACGCGGCCCCGAGCCCGTGGCGGCGACCGGCGCGTTGTTCGCCGCAAGATCGACACAGCTGATCGCCGTGACATAGTCACTGATCGAGTTCGGGCTACCCGGTGCCATCGCGTCGGAGATCGCGTAGCGCGTTCCGGTCGCGACCCGACGCCGCTCGCTGCTGGCGGTGTTCTGCGCACCACTGGTCGTGGCCCGGATCTCGCCGGCGTCCAGACCGGTACCGGTCGCGTCGACGACGAACTGGTCGCCACGAGCGGTGCGGCCCTCGACCTTCTTGACCACCTCAAGGCGCGGAGCCGTGGTGACCCGGAGCTGGTGGTCCTCCACCTCACCCGCGTTGCTGATCCCCTCCGGCTGCAGCCGGTCCCCCGCGCCGACGATCCGCAGCCGCAGGAAGGTGCTCTGCACCCCGCCCTGGGGCAGCGGATCGGCCGGCAGGTCCCAGCTCAGCCGCACCGAGCCGCTCGCCGGGCAGTCCGGCGTTCCGGTGGACCTTTCGCCGTCCTGGAAGGCACCGTCGAGGTTCCAGTCGATCCACCCGGCGACCTTTCCGCCCAACGCACCACTGCGGGTGCAGGCGACATCGGTCGTGAAGGTGCCGCCCGGCGCCATCACCACCTGGGACGGCAGGCTGACCGAGTCTTCGTCGTCCGGTCCGGCCGCAGGTTGCGCGTCGTCACCGGTCGCGTCCGCGCTGTACGGCTGCGACAGCTCGCCGTCGGTGGCGGCGCCGAGTCGCGGCGTCGGCGGCGTCACGGTGGCCAGACCGAAACCATCGAACAGGTCGACGCCGCGATTGCTCGGGAAGGTGCCCTGGGCGACCGGGATATCGCTGCTGGTGTAGGCGAGCTGGGTCGCGGCGACGGCGTCACCGTAGCTCGCGGGAGCGTCACCGAAGTCGAGGTCGAGCGCCACGCCCAGGGCGATCGCGCTCCGCCCACCACCGGCGACGGTGACCTCGGTCGCCGAGCTGGCGTTCTCCATGAAGGCGACCACCGACGGGCTCGGCGACGTCGCGCCGGACGACTCGCACCTGGACGAGGCTGGACCGTAGAGGTCGAGCCGGTTCGTGCCCGAGGCGGCGGTCCCGGTCTCGGACCGCCGCGCAGTCGCCGAGTCCGCACAGGTGGCGGACCTGACCCGGTCCAGGATCCGCCAACGGGTCGGCTCGCCGGTCTGCGGGTTGGTTCGCGGGATCGTGGCGCCCACATGCTCGACGTTGCCCGCGGACGACTCGGCGTCGGCCATCACCAGGCCGGCCAACGGCATCGCCTGACCGTCCAAGGTGGCGCTGCAGGTGAAGGAGAAGGTCACCGTGTTGGCGACCTGCCGGTTGGCCAGGCCGACCACCATCTGGTTGTCGCCCCCGGTCCCGCCCCGGTTGTAGAGGTCGTCGAACCCATCTCCCTGCCAGCTACCGGACCGGTAGGCCTGGAGCAGGGCGCCCGTCCCGGAGCCGGCCGGGTGTTGGATGTTGCTCACCGTGCAGGTGACCGCCAACTCCTTGCCGGCGATCGTCGACCGCTCGGTGACGGTGCGGCCCGCGTTGGGGATCTCCTCACCCGCCCGTTGGCCCCACGAGATCCACTCGATCGCCTTGTACTTCGCAGAACCGGCAGTGGCCTGAACGGCGTCCGCCGGAGCGCTCAGCAGACCGGCGCCGACAACGGTCAACGCACCGGCGACCAGACTCAACACAGCAACAAGTCGCAGGCGCGACAGAATCGAAGTCACAGACTTCCCTCCCCCAAAGATCGTCCAGCAGGACCGTATCTATGGCGGAAGAAGTTGCGCCTACCCCAGATCGGGTAACTACGTCACCGGACGCCTGGCGGAGTCAGTCGTCGCAACGCTGAGGATCAGGCGCTGAGGATCTCCCGAGCCCGAGCGACGTCGTCGTTCATGGCGACGATCAACGACTCGAGCCCGTCGAAGCGCAACATGCCCCGGAGGTGGTCGACGAAGGTGACCTCGACCTCGACGCCATACAGTTCCAGGTCGGTACGGTCCAGGACGTAGGACTCCACCCGACGGTCCTTGACGCCCTCGAAGGTCGGGTTGGTGCCGACCGAGATCGCCGCGGGGAAGGTCTCCTCGGTGTCGAGGCGACGCAGCCAACCGGCGTAGACACCGTCCGCCGGCACACCACCGTCGTTGCCCACCACCAGGTTGGCGGTCGGGAAGCCCAGCTCGCGCCCGCGCTGATCGCCCAGCACCACGATGCCGCGGACCGCTACCGGCCGCCCCAACGCCTCCGCGGCACCCGCCACGTCGCCGGCAGCCAGGCAGGTCCGGATGTAGGTGGAGCTCCAGACCTGCGGGCCGCCGTCCAGCGCCACGCCCTCGGCGGCGAAGCCACGCTCGGCGCCCAACTCGCGCAGGGTGGCGACGTCGCCCGCAGCACGGTTGCCGAAGCGGAAGTTCGCACCGACCACCACGGCTCGCGCGGAGAGCGCGTCGACCACGATCCGGTCGACGAACTCGGCGGGAGACCAGCCGGCGACCTCTCGGTCGAACGGGATCACCAGCACATGGTCGACCCCGGCCTCACCGAGCAGCGCCGCGCGCTCCTCCAACGTCGTCAGCATGACCGGCGCGTGTTCCGGACGCAGCACCGCCATCGGGTGCGGGTCGAAGGTCACCGCGACCACCGGCAGGCCACCGAGCTGGTCGGCTACCTCGCGAGCGCGGCGGATGACCTGCTGATGTCCGAGATGGCAGCCATCGAAGTTGCCGATGGTGACGATGGCACCTCCGAGCTCGGAGGGCACCTCCTGCGGCGAGCGCCAGATTTCCACCCCGGCACTCTACGAGACTCGTACCCGTTCCACGCACTCGGGGCGAGTCAACGAGGCGAGAAGCGGCTCAGCCGACGAAGACGGCGACCGGCTTCGCACCCGAGCTGCTCGGCTCGTACAGGGCCAGGAACTCGCCGTCGGGGGCGAAGAGCGCCGTCGCGGTCGCCAACTCGAGGTCGAGGCGGCGCCCCACCCGGACCGACGACGCCTGCTCCTCGCTCAGGTCGAGCGCAGCGAAACTGCGCCGTGCCGCTTCGGCGATCGGGAGCATCACGAACTCGTCGTCCAGCTGTTCGATGGTGCGAGCAACATCGAACCCGAACTCCCCCACCGCCGTACGACGGAGCGCGGTCAGGTGGCCGCCGACCCCGAGTGCGAGGCCGAGGTCACGCGCGATCGCCCGGATGTAGGTGCCCGACGAGCACCGCACGGTGACGTCGACGTCCAGGAACTCCCCCTCGCGGCGGAACTCGTGGACGGCGAGCTCGTGGATCGTGACGGGCCGGGCCTTGAGCTCGACCTCCTCGCCGTCGCGGACCCGCTGGTAGGCCCGCTTGCCGTCCACCTTGATCGCCGAGACGGCGGTCGGCACCTGCTCGATCCGCCCCACGAAGGCAGCCAGTGCCGTGTGCACAGCGGACTCGGCGACGCCGGCCGCGCTGGTCTGCGCGGTGACCTCACCCTCGGCGTCATCCGTGGTGGTGGCGACACCGAGACGGATGGTGGCGTCGTAGCCCTTCTCGGTCAACATCAGGTGGCCGAGCAGGCGGGTCGCCCGGTTCACCCCGACGACCAGGACCCCGGTCGCCATCGGGTCGAGCGTGCCGGCGTGGCCGACCTTCCGGGTACCGGCCATCCGCCGGACCCGGGCCACCACACCGTGCGAGGTCAAGCCTTGGGGCTTGTCGACGATGACCAGCCCCGAGACGAGAGGATCGCTCATGCGGTGGGTTCGGCGTCGGCCTCGTCGGCTGCGTCGTCGGCCTCGTCGAGGTCGACCTCTTCACGTGGCTTGCGGTACGGGTCCTCGCCACCGGCGTAGGTCGCGCCGGCCGCGGTGGCGGCCACCTGCTCGTCGAGCTGCTTGGCGCGGGCCAGCACCTCGTCCAGGTGACGTGCCGTCTCCGGGAGGGCGTCACGGATGAAGTCGAGCGACGGCACATGCCGCATACCGAGCTGCTTACCGACCTCGGAGCGGATCAGGCCCTTGGCCGACTCCAACGCCGCAGCGGTACCGGCGACCTCGTCCTCGGACCCGAAGACGGTATAGAAGATGGTCGCCTGCTGGGAGTCGCCGGTCAGCCGGACGTCGGTGACGGTGACGAAGCCCAGACGCGGGTCCTTGATCCGTCGCTCCAACATCTCGGCGACGATGACCTTGATCCGGTCGGCGATCTTGCGTACTCGTGGGCTCGCCATGGTTGCTCCTTGGGAAGTTCTCTACTGCTGGGAACCCCTCGCCCGCCTGCGGAAGGATCCACAGGCGGGCGAGAGGGTCATACCGGGATTCAGCTGCGCGGGATCTCGCGCATCTCGAAGGCCTCCACGACATCGCCGAGCTTAATGTCCTGGAAGTTCTTCAACACCATGCCGCACTCGAAGCCCTCGCGGACCTCGGCTGCGTCGTCCTTCTCGCGCCGCAGCGAAGCCAGGTCGAGGTTGTCGGCGATGACAGCGCCATCGCGGAGCACCCGGACCTTCGCGTTGCGACGGATGACGCCGGAGGTGACCATGCAACCCGCGATGTTTCCGGCTCGCGAGGAGCGGAAGATGTCGCGGATCTCGGCCTGACCCAGCTGGGCCTCTTCGTACTCCGGCTTGAGCATGCCCTTGAGGGCCGCCTCGATCTCTTCGATGGCCTGGTAGATGACCGAGTAGTACCGGATCTCCACGCCTTCCTTGTCGGCCATCTGCGCCGCCTTGCCCTGCGGGCGGACGTTGAAGCCGATGATGATCGCGTCGGAGGCCGCGGCCAGGTCGACGTTGGTCTCGGTGATCGCACCGACACCGCGGTCGATGACCCGCAGCGTGACCTCGTCGCCGACGTCGATCTGCGCCAAGGAGTCTTCCAAGGCCTCGACCGAACCGGAGACGTCACCCTTGAGGATGAGGTTGAGCTCCTGGCTCTCGCCCTTCTCCATGGAGGCCATGAAGTCCTCGAGCGTGCGGCGGACGCGACGCTTGGCCTGCATGGCCGCACGCTCACGTGCCTCACGCTTCTCAGCGATCTGGCGCGCCATCCGGTCGTCCTCGACGACGATGAAGTTCTGGCCGGCACCCGGGACCGAGCTCAGACCCAGGACCATCGCGGGACGCGACGGCTCGGCGATCTCCAGCTCGTTGCCGTACTCGTCGAGCATGGCCCGGACACGACCGTGGGCCGGACCGGCGACGATCGAGTCACCGACGCGGAGCGTTCCGCGCTGGACCAGGATCGTGGCCACCGGACCGCGACCGCGGTCGAGGTGTGCTTCGACGACGAGACCCTGGGCGTCCATGTTCGGGTTGGCCCGCAGGTCGAGCGATGCGTCGGCGGTGAGGACGACAGCCTCGAGCAGCTTGTCGAGGTGGAGCCCGGCCTTGGCCGAGACGTCGACGAACATCGTGTCGCCGCCGTACTCCTCGGGCACCAGGCCGTACTCGCTGAGCTGACCGCGGACCTTGGTCGGGTCGGCCTGCTCCTTGTCGATCTTGTTGACCGCGACCACGATCGGGACGCCGGCCGCCTTGGCGTGGTTCAACGCCTCGACGGTCTGCGGCATCACGCCGTCGTCAGCCGCCACCACGAGGATCGCGATGTCGGTGGCCTGCGCACCACGAGCACGCATGGCGGTGAACGCCTCGTGACCCGGGGTGTCGATGAAGGTGATCGGACGCTCGTTGCCGTCGACCTCGGTGGTGACCTGGTAGGCACCGATGTGCTGGGTGATGCCACCGGCCTCCTTGTCGCCCACGTTGGCATTGCGCAACGCGTCGAGGAGTCGGGTCTTTCCGTGGTCGACGTGACCCATCACGGTGACCACCGGCGGGCGGTGCGCGAGGTCGTCCTCGCCGCCCTCGTCGGCACCGAAGTCGATGTCGAACGACTCGAGCAGCTCGCGGTCCTCGTCCTCAGGCGAAACCACCTGGACGATGTAGTTGAGCTCTTCGCCGAGCAGTTCCAGCGTCTCGTCGTTGACCGACTCGGTCGCGGTGACCATCTCGCCGAGCGAGAAGAGCATCTGCACCAGAGCAGCCGGGTCGACGCCGATCTTCTCCGCGAAGTCGGTCAGCGAGGCACCACGGGCCAGACGCACGGTCTCGCCGTCGCCCTTGCGGACCCGCACGCCACCGATGGTCGGGGCCTGCATGGCCTCGAACTCTTGACGACGCGCGCGCTTCGACTTGCGACCACGACGCGACGGACCACCCGGACGACCGAAGGCACCCTGGGTCTGACCGCGCTGACCGGGACGGCCACCGCCGCCGCCGGGACGACCGCCACCAGCGGGACCGCCACCGAAACCACCGGGACGAGCGGCACCGCCGCCAGCACCCGGACCGCCACGGCCCGGAGCACCGCCACCGGGACGACCCGGAGCACCGCCACGGCCACCGGGGCCGCCACGGCCCGGGGCAGCCGGACGCGCACCGCCGGGACCCTGCCCGAAGGCAGCCGGCGACTTCGGCATCATCGCCGGGTTCGGACGGGGCATGCCCGGACGACCCGGTGCGCCACCCTCACGGGAGGCCGGGGGACGCGGCGGACGCTGGTCGTTGGCGTTGCCCTGGCTGGGTGCGCTCGGACCACGGTCGGCCGGGGTCGGGCGCTTGCCCATGCCCTGGCTGGGCGCGAACGGGTTGTTGCCCGGGCGCGGAGCGCCAGGACGACCGACCGGACGCGGAGCCGGCGCACGGGGCGCGGGCTTGGGTGCCGAAGCGGCAGCAGGAGCGGTGGGCTCCTCAGCGGCCGGCGCAGCGGGCTTCTCAGCAGCCGGAGCGGCCGGCTTCTCCACAGCGGGAGCCGGCTTCTCAGCGGGCTTCTCGGCAACCGGAGCAGGCTTGGGAGCCGGCTTCGGGCCGGGACGCGGAGCTGCCTTCTTGGCCGGAGCGGGAGCCGCGGCGGCGGGCGCCGGCGCGGAGGCAGCCGGAGCTTCGGGAGCCGCCGGTGCCGCGGGCGCGGCGGACTTCGCCGGTGCCGGAGCGGCAGCAGGCGCGGGAGCAGCGGAGCCAGCAGCCTTCAGCTGCTCGCCGTACTCCTTCTTGAAACGCATCGCGACCGGGGGTTCCACGGTCGAGGATGCAGACTTAACAAACTCACCCATCTCCTTCAGCTTCTCGAGAACAAACTTGCTCTCGACGCCGAATTCCTTGGCGAGTTCATGGACTCGGGGCTTGGCCACGCTTCTCCTTCTGGCCCCGAGCCCTTGCCCCGCCTGTTGCGAGGTGGTGCGCCGAAGCCGTTAGTGGTTGTGCATGCTCATCGGGAAGTACTCATCGAGTGCTCATGAGCTGCTGCTCCAGTTTCATCTCGGTCATCACGGTCATTGTGGTGAGTTCAGCTGCGCCCGGACCAGGTCCGTGGCCAAGCTCCGATCGAGCCGTAAGGCTCGGGCGAAAGCTCGCCTGCGGACTGCTAGGTCGAGGCACTCCACATCCCGATGAAGGTAGGCACCTCTACCGGGGGCGGTGCCGCGGGGATCGGGCACGACAGCTTGGCCATCGACGTCCGATCCAGCCACGACTCGCAGCAACTCGTTCTTGGTAGCTCGCTTGCGGCAACCGATACAGGTGCGGACGGGACCGATGAGGGTCTCCGGATCCGCGCATGCATGTAGTCGTCGTTCACCAGCCACTTCAGCCAACTCTACTCCCCTAGGCGAGGTATTTCCGAACCGGCCACGCGCCGCGAGGGCACCCGCCTACTGAGCGGGGGCCTCGTCGGAACGGATGTCGATCCGCCAACCCGTGAGCCGGGCGGCGAGACGGGCGTTCTGGCCCTCCTTGCCGATCGCCAGCGAAAGCTGGAAATCGGGCACGATGACCCGCGCCGAACGCTCCTGCAGGGAGACGATCTCCACCGAGTTCACCCGGGCCGGAGAGAGGGCGCTGGCAACCAGCTTGGCCGGGTCCTCGGACCAGTCGACGATGTCGATCTTCTCGTCCTGGAGCTCAGCCATCACGTTGCGGACCCGCTGGCCCATCGGACCGATGCAGGCACCCTTGGCGTTGACGCCGGCGACCCGCGAGTGAACGGCGATCTTGGTCCGGTGACCCGCCTCACGGGCGATCGCCGCGATCTCGACGGTGCCGTCGGCGATCTCGGGCACCTCGAGGGCGAAGAGCTTCTTGACCAGGTTCGGGTGGGTCCTCGACAGCGTGATCTGCGGACCACGCATGCCCTTGCGGACCGAGACCACCATGCACTTGATCCGGGTGCCGTGCTCGTAGTTCTCGCCCGGCACGCGCTCGCCCGCGGGGAGCAGTGCCTCCAGCTTGCCGAGGTCGACCATCACGTCGTCAGGGTTGCGACCCTGCTGGATGATGCCCGAGATGATGTCGCCCTCCTTGCCGGAGAACTCGCCGAAACGCATCTCGTCCTCGGCGTCACGGAGCCGCTGCAGGATCAACTGCTTGGCGGTGGTCGCCGCGATCCGGCCGAAACCCTCGGGGGTGTCGTCGTACTCGGTGATCACATTGCCGTTCTCGTCGCGCTCCTGCGCGAAGACGGTGACGTGACCGGTCTTCTGGTTGAGCAGCACGCGTGCGTGCTGCTCGGCGCCGGGCGACTTGTGGTACGCCGTGAGCAGGGCCTGCTCGATGGCCTCCACGAGCACGGAGAACTTGATCTCCTTCTCCTGCTCCAGCTGCCGAAGAATGCTGAGGTCGATATCCATCAGCCCTGACCTCCCGTTCGGTTGAACTCGATCTGTACCAATGCTTTGGCGATATCCACATACGCGACGCGGGACTTGGTGCCGTCGACGTCGAGGTCGACGCCGTCCTCGTCGCTGGCCTGGATCCGCCCGGTCACTTCGCCGCCCTCGATCAAGGTGACCTTGACCAGGCGATCGGCGTTGCGTCGCCAGTGCCGAGGCAGGCTCAGCGGCCGGTCGACGCCACGCGAGGTGACCTCGAGGGTGTAGGGCTGTTCGCCCAGTGCGTCGGACTCATCGAGCACGTCGGAGACAACTCGGGTGGCCTCCGCGATGTCGTCGAGAGTCACGCCGCCGTCCTTGTCGCAGGCGATCCGCAGCACGCGGCGCTTGCCGGCCGGGGTGAGCTCGACGGCCTCGATGTCGAGGCCGAGCTCGGCCAGGGGGTCGTTCAGTTCCGCGATCACGCGGTCTCGGGTGGCATCCGCCTTGGGGGTGCTCACAGTCACGACCTCCTTTTTGCTGTTGTCAGGTCCCACCATAGCCAAGGTGGGGCCGGTAGCTAGAGTCAGCGCGTGCCCTCTCCCCCTTCCTCCGCTCAACTGGCGCTCACGCGCCGCTGGATGATCGGCGGAATCGCTGCGGCAGTGGCCGGCGTCACCGTCTCCGGCTGCGAGTGGGGCCCCGATGACGACTCCTCCTCCGACGGATCTGCGGCGAACCAGAACAGCGCCCGGACGGGCACCGATCCGGACGACGCCCTGGTCGATCAGGCCGTCACCGACCTGCTCGCGGCCCAGGCGATTGCCGCCCAGGCCGCCCGCCGGGCACCGGCTGCGGCGCGACGTCTGCGGGTCCTTCAGACCGGCTACGTCGCCCAGCTGGAGCTCCTCGGAAGCGCCCGGCCCGACGCCGCCGAGACAACCCCCGCGGGCGACGCGACGGTGGCCGCCGCGCTCACCCGGGCCCGCGCCGTCCAGGGGACCATGACGGGCTACGCCGGCGAAGCGGCCAGCGGTGACCTGGCCCGGGCCTTCGCCGCGATCGCAGCCGGGATCGCCCAGGCACTGGCGAGTTCGGGAGACACACGATGACCCACCCCCTGCAGTCCGTACTGGCCGGAGAACACGCCGCGATGTGGGTGTTGAGCTTCCTCGGAGGCCGGGTGTCACGGAGCTCGTCGGCTGCGCTGGCCGACGCGATCACCTTGTCCTACCGGACCCACCGCAGCCGACGCGACCAGCTGAATCTGCTGATCCGCGACGCCGGTGAGGAGCCGGTGGCGGCCGAGGTCGCCTACCAGGCACCCGCCGCCGCGACCAACGACGAGATCCGCGCAGCCGCCTTGGCCGTGGAGCAGGCCGGTACCGCCCTGTACGGCGAGGCCATCTCGACCACCAGCGGTCCGCTCCGTGCTTGGGCACTGCGCGCCCTCGCGGACTCCGCCGTACGCCAGCTCAGCTTCGGCGGACTCCCCGAGCCCACCCCCGGCCTCTAGCCGAACCGTCACCTGCACGCGCCGAACCGTCAGGCGTTCGTGTCGAACCGTCAACTGCACGCGTCGAACCGTCAGGCGTTCGCGTCGAACCGTCAGGGAGTCGCAACGCGACGGCGTCAGACCCTGGAAATGCGAAACGACTGGTGTTGGGGTAGCCCCGAGATCTGCCCCAACACCAGTCGTTCCTTGAGCCCGTTCTGCACCGGACGTTCCTTATCCTTTCGGAAAATCCCTGCAGTTCCCAGCAGATCCCGCTGCATCTTCTTGCACTGCAGAAAGCTGCAAATGTGCGCGAAGTGCGCAGTTCACCTTTATCAGGATGCGACGGCCTGTCCGATCTGCTCAGATGGGCAGATGCCCCTACGCTTTCCCAGCCTCGACCGGTACCCCGATTTCCTCGACCTGATCGCCGATTTCGACGGCGGTTCCCTGGACGGTTCCGGCTTCTGGGGCGACCACCGGCCGGTGTTGACCCCCGAGGGCTACCGAGCCTGGGTGGCGACGCTGCTCGCCGAGGGCAACACGGAGATCGAGCTGCCGGCCGGCCGGGTCCACTGCAGCTACTTCTGGATCACCGACGCCGACGATGCCTGGGTCGGCTTCCTGGCGCTGCGGCACACCCTCAACGACTTCCTCTTCGAGCAGGGCGGCCACATCGGCTACTCGGTACGGCCGAGCCGCCGCCGTGAGGGGCACGCCCACAGCGCCCTGCGCGAGGCACTCACCCGGGCGGCCGACCTCGGCCTGGACCGCGCTCTGATCACCTGCGACGACGACAACGTCGCCTCCGCCCGGACCATCGAGTCGTGCGGCGGCGTCTGGGAGGACACCCGTAGCGACAAGCGCCGCTACTGGGCCGCGACCACGCCGTCGGACCGCTAGTCCCGAGCGTTCTCGGCGAGGGGCCAAACGTTCGGCAGCGCCTCGCCGAACTGGCGCTGCCGAACGAAAAGCCCCTCTTTCGGTCAGAAAGAGGGGCTTTTCGTCAGGGACTATCGCCCGGGGGGCTTCAGGAGCGGAGGGTCTCCAGGAGGGTGGAAACGGCGTCGCTGACGGCGACCTCGGCGCGGTCTCCGGAGCGGCGGTCCTTGATCTCGACCACGCCGTCGGCCAGGCCCTTGCCGACCACGAGGATGGTCGGGATGCCGATCAGCTCGGCGTCCTTGAACTTCACTCCGGGGCTGATCTTTCCGGTCCGGTCGTCGTAGATCACGGTGACGCCGGCGGCGGCCAGCTCAGCGGAGAGCTTCTCGGCTGCCTCGAAGAGAGCCGGGTCCTTACCGGCGGCGACCACGTGCACGTCGGCCGGAGCGATCTCGCGGGGCCAGATCAGGCCGAGCTCGTCGTTGTTGTCCTCGGCGATCGCGGCCACGGCCCGCGAGACGCCGATCCCGTACGAGCCCATCGTGACGGTGACCAGCTTGCCGTTCTCGTCGAGCACCTTCAGGTCGAGCGCCTCGGCGTACTTGCGGCCGAGCTGGAAGATGTGGCCCATCTCGATGCCGCGCGCCGACTCCAACACGCCCTCGGTGCAGGACGGGCAGGCGTCGCCGTCACGGACCTCGGCGGCCTCGATGGTGCCGTCGCCCTGGAAGTCACGGACCGCGACCAGGTCGATCACGTGCTGGCCGGCGACGTCGGCACCGGTCACCCAGCGGGTACCGGCCACGATCCGCGGGTCGAGCAGGTAGCGGATCTTGGTCGCCGACTCCTCGCCGAGCACACCGGGACCGATGTAGCCCTTGACCAGCGCCGGGTGCTTGGCGAACTCCGCCTCGTCCATCGGCTCGACCTCGATCGGCTCCAACTGGCCCTCGAGCCGCTTCTGGTCGACCTCGCGGTCGCCAGGGATACCGATCGCCAGCGGCTCCCGGGTGCCGTCCGGGTGCTTGAGCACGACCAGCACGTTCTTCAGGGTGTCCCCGGCCGCCCAGGGACGGTCGTCGCGGGGGAACTTCTCGTTCAGGTGCGCGACCAACGAGTCGATGGTCGGGGTGTCCGGGGTCTGTTCGGCGTGTGCCGCGGGAGCGGACGAGAAGTCCAACGCCTCGGGCGCACGGACCTGCACCGCTTCTACGTTCGCGGCGTAGTCGCAGGTGGTGCAGCGGACGTAGGTGTCCTCGCCGACGTCGGCGCGCGCCAGGAACTCCTCGGACTTCGAGCCGCCCATCGCCCCCGAGGTCGCCTTCACGATCGCGTAGTCGAAACCGAGTCGGTCGAAAGTCCGGATGTAGGCGGCGCGGTGAGCGGCGTAGGAGGCGTCCAAGCCGGCGTCCGTGGTGTCGAAGGAGTAGGAGTCCTTCATGATGAACTCGCGCCCCCGGAGCAGACCGGCCCGCGGACGCGCTTCGTCGCGGTACTTGGTCTGCACCTGGTACAGGATGACCGGGAGGTCCTTGTACGAGGAGTAGAGGTCCTTCACCACCAGGGTGAACATCTCTTCGTGGGTGGGGCCGAGCAGGTAGTCGGCGCCCTTGCGGTCCTGGAGGCGGAAGAGGCTGTCGCCGTACTCGGTCCACCGGTTGGTGGCCTCATAAGGTTCGCGCGGCAGCAGCGCCGGGAAGCGCACCTCCTGGCCACCGATCGCGTCCATCTCCTCGCGGACGATCCGCTCCACGTTGTTCAGTACCCGAAGACCCAGCGGCAGCCAGGTGTAACCGCCCGGCGCGGAGCGTCGGATGTAACCGGCGCGGACGAGCAAACGGTGGCTGGGCACCTCGGCGTCGGCAGGGTCCTCCCGAAGCGTGCGGGCGAACAACTGCGACATCCGGAGGATCTGCGAACTCATGGCGCCAAGGTTATCGGCCCCGGGCCCGGGCTCCGCTTTCGCGGGTCACGCCGGGTCGCTGCTCAGAACATCACGGTGGTGAACCGTGCCGTCTCGACGAAGCCCACCTTCGCGTAGACGGCGCGCGCGGAGACGTTGAAGTCGTTGACGTAGAGCGAGACGACCGGGGCGATGGTACGCCGGACCAACTCCACCACCGCCGCCATCCCGCTGGTGGCCAACCCGCCACCGCGCCGATCAGGGACCACGTAGACCCCTTGGATCTGCGCGGCGCGCGCGGTCGCGCAGGCGACCTCGGCCTTGAAGACGACCCGACCGTCCTCGATCAGCGAGAACTGCCAGCCGCGGGCGATCAACTGCGCGACCCGCGCCCGATAGAGGTCCGAGCCACCGTCCTGCTCGGGCGAGACGCCCACCTCTTCGGTGTACATCGCGACACAGGCCGGATAGACCAGGTCGAGCTCGTTGCGCCCGGTCGGCGCCACCCGGGGGTCGAACGGGACGAGTGGCGCGTGGGCGATCTCGAGGTGCGGCTGACCGCGGCGCACCTCGCGCGCCGGGCCCCACCGCGGCCGAAGTCCCGTCCAGAGCTGCTCGACGGCGTCCTGGGGGCCGACGATCGTGGCGACACCACGGCGGTCGTCAAGAGCCTGACCCAGGTAGGCCTCGGCGTCGTCGGGACCGAAGTTGATCGGCACCAGGTTGGCTCCGACGTGCAGGGCCGAACTCAGTTCGCCGTCCACGAAACGGCCCCACACCTCTCCGCCGAGCCAACGCGGCTCCAAGGTGGTCAACCGCGCCCGATGCCCGGCGAAGACGTTGACCACCGGGTCGCGGTCGACCAGGGCCATGAACTCGAGCATGTCGCTGGGCCCGAGGACACGAACGCTCTGGGAGGACGACACGCTCAGACCCTAGGTCATCGCCCCTCCATGGGGGTTGACCGCACCGCCGGGTCAGGTGTGCGCTGGAGACTGCGAGGCGATCCGTCGCGGCAGTGACGGCGGGAACTGTGCGAAAGGCACCGCGATGCCGACCAGATATCTCACCGACGGCGGTCTGGAGACCGACCTGATCTTCTTACGTGGCGTCGATCTACCCGAGTTCGCCGCCTTCCCGCTGCTCGACTCCGCCGAGGGCCGGGCAGTGCTGGACGCCTACTACCTCGACTACCTGCGGCTCGCCGCTGCACTGGGTACGCCCTTGTTGCTGGAGACACCGACCTGGCGGGCCAATCCGGACCACGGCGCGCTGCTCGGCTACGACACCGCCACCTTGGACGCCGTCAATCGGGCCGCGGTGGATCTGCTCGCCGACCTGGCCGAGCAGCACGCCGCCGACCTCCCCGGGTGGCAGGTGGGCGGCATCGTCGGTCCCCGGGGAGACGGATACCGCAGCGCCGGCCCGGTAGAGCCGGAACGAGCGGCGGAGTACCACCGGGCACAGTTGCAGTCGTTCGTGGCGGCCGGGGCGCACCGGGCCACCGCACTCACCCTGACCGAGGTCGGCGAGGCGATCGGGGTCGTCTGGGCGGCGGACGCCGTCGGGCTGCCGGTGGCGATCGGCTTCACCGTCGAGACCGATGGGCGGCTCCCGGACGGCACCACGTTGGCCGACGCCGTCGCCGCCGTCGACGAGGTCGCTCCCCCGGCGCACTACCTGATCAACTGCGCCCATCCCAGCCACGTGCTGCGTGGCCTCGACGAGGGCGCCTGGCGGAGTCGGATCGGCGGCCTGCGCTGCAACGCCTCGGCGATGAGCCATGCGGAGCTGGATCAGATGGAGACCCTGGACGACGGCGACCCCGCAGGGCTCGCCGCCGACCAGCGGCCACTCCTCGACGCGTTCGGCGAACTCGAAGTGCTCGGTGGCTGTTGCGGCACCGACATCCGGCATGTCGCCGCGATGTGGGGTGCCGGCGCCTGAGCGCCGCGGGTCAGGAGACGGAGACGCTCGGCTCCGCGCCCTCGACCGGCTCCATCGACTCGGCGATCCGCATCGCCTCTTCGATCAGGGTCTCCACGATCTTGGACTCGGGCACGGTCTTGATCACTTCGCCCTTGACGAAGATCTGACCCTTGCCGTTGCCCGAGGCGACACCGAGGTCGGCCTCCCGGGCCTCACCGGGACCGTTGACGACGCAGCCCATCACGGCGACCCGCAGCGGAACCTCCAGGCCGTCAAGGCCTGCGGTGACCTGCTCGGCCAGGGTGTAGACGTCGACCTGGGCCCGGCCACAGGACGGGCAGGAGACGATCTCCAGCCGGCGCGGCTTCAGGTTCAGCGACTCCAGGATCTGGATGCCGACCTTGACCTCCTCGACCGGAGGGGCCGAGAGCGAGACCCGGATGGTGTCGCCGATGCCACGCGAGAGCAGCGCACCGAAGGCGGTCGCCGACTTGATGGTGCCCTGGAACGCCGGGCCGGCCTCGGTGACGCCGAGGTGCAGCGGCCAGTCGCCGGCCTCGGCGAGCAGTTCGTAGGCACGGACCATGACGACCGGGTCGTTGTGCTTGACCGAGATCTTGAAGTCGCGGAAGCCGTGCTCCTCGAAGAGGCTCGCCTCCCAGACGGCCGACTCCACCAACGCCTCCGGCGTGGCCTTGCCGTACTTCTCCAGCAGCCGCTTGTCGAGCGAACCGGCGTTGACGCCGATCCGGATCGAGGTGCCATGGTCGGAGGCCGCCTTGGCGATCTCCTTGATCTGGTCGTCGAACTTCTTGATGTTGCCCGGGTTCACCCGGACCGCCGCGCAGCCCGCCTCGATCGCCGCGAAGACGTACTTCGGCTGGAAGTGGATGTCGGCGATGACCGGGATCTGGGACTTCTTGGCGATCGCCGGCAGCGCCTCGGCGTCGTCCTGCGAGGGGCAGGCGACGCGGACGATGTCACAACCCGCGGTGGTGAGTTCGGCGATCTGCTGCAGCGTGGAGTTGACGTCCGAGGTGAGCGTCGTCGTCATCGACTGCACCGAGATCGGGTGGTCGCTGCCCACCCCGACCTTGCCGACCTGGATCTGGCGGGTGGTGCGTCGAGGTGCGAGCACCGGAGGCGGTGCTGCGGGCATGCCGAGGGAGATCGAGGTCATGGTCCCAGTCTACGAGCCGTCACCCCAGGCCGCCCGCCGGAAGCCCCGAGCCCGGTGCTCGTCGGGCAGGAACGGCCCCTGACCGAAGATCTTCTCGCGCAGCGTGCCCTCGCCGTACCGGTCCTGCATCAGGCCACGCGAACGGAGTACCGGGGCCACCTGGTCCACGAAATCCTCGAAGGTTCCCGGCGAGGTGACGTACTGCACGTTCAGCCCGTCGACGCCGGCGTCCTGCCAGGCCTCGATCTGATCGGCGATCTGCTCCGGGGTGCCGACCACCCGCAGGTTTCCGTACCAACGGACCAGTTCGCCGACGGTGATGTCCGTGCGTGGAGACATCGCGATCAGCTCGCCGAGGATCCCCTGTCGGCCTTCGGGGCGGCGCGCGATCTCCGAGATCGGCTCCACCGGGTCGTACTGGCTGAAATCATGGCCCAGGAAGACGCTCTGTTTGGCGAGGTTCGCCTCGATCGACTGGAAATCGGTGATCTCCTCGTGCAGACGGCGCGCCTCCTCCTCCGTCGAGCCGACCACGAAACCGAGGATCGCCAACAGCTTCACGTTGTCGCGGCGCCGACCGGCCTGTTCCGCGGCCCGGCGAACGTCGGCCACCACCGGGGCCGCGGACGCCGGGTCGAGCGAGTTGATGAACAGTGCCTCCGCGTTGCGCCCGGCGAATGCCCTGCCCCGCGGCGAGACCCCTGCCTGGACCAGGAACGGGGTGCGTTGCGGGCTCGGTTCGCACAGATGCGGACCGGTGACGTCGTAGAACGGACCGACGTGGTCGATCTGGTGGATCTTCGCCGGATCGCTGTACTGCTTGGTGACGCGGTCCCGCAGCACCGCGTCGTCCTCCCAGGACGCCTCCCAGAGCTTGTAGACGACGTCGGTGAAGTCGTCGGCGCGGGCGTAGCGGTCCTCGTGCTCCGGCAGTCCGCCCAGGCCCAGGTTCCGTCCGGCCCCAGGCAGGAAGGTGGTCACGATGTTCCAGGCGATCCGGCCCCGGGTGAGGTGGTCGAGCGTCGACATCTTGCGGGCGAAGGTGTACGGCGGTTCCTGGAGGATGTTCTGGGTGAGCACGAAGCCGAGATCACTGGTGGCGTAGGCCAACGCCGGGATCAGCTCGCCGGGGTCGTTGATCGGGAACTGCATTCCGCTGCGGACCGCGAGCTCGCGCGAGTTCGAGAACGTCTCGTACGGAGCCAACACGTCGGCGAAGAAGAGGGTGTCGAAGTGGCCACGCTCCAACAGTCGCGCGACATCGACCCAGTAGTCGAAGGAGTTGTACTCCAACTGCCGTGAGGTGGGCCAGGCCCACATGCCCTGGTCGTGGTGGGAGGCGGAGAAGATGTTGAAGGCGTTGAAGATCATCCGTGGTCGCGACATCAGGCACCTACCTGGGCGACGCCGAGCACCTGCTGGCCGATCAGGGTGGCCAGCACCTCGGTGGAGTGCGCCATCAGCTGTCCTGCTTGGGCATCGCGGAGATGACGCTGGATGGGCGAGCTCCGCAGGAAGCCTGACCCTCCCCCGATCCGCACCCCGAGTTGGGCGGCGTCGACGGCGATCTTGTTGGCCAGATACTTCGCTGTGCCGAGCGCACCCAGGGCCCCCGGGTCTCCCGATTCGCTGCGCCACAAGGCGATCTGGGTGAACGCATGCGCGGCTTCCAGGCGCGCATGGACGTCGGCGATCTCGTGCTGCACCCACTGCTGGTGGCTCAACGGTGCGTCGAGGATGATCCGCTGCTGGGCATGCGCGACCGCCGCAGCGAGCGCGGCGTCGGCGATGCCGAGGGAGATCATCGGCAGCCCCGCCCCGATCGGGTTGATGTCCCCAGGACCCATCGCCCGGCCACGCAGTTCGGCGCGAAGGACGGTCGCCTCGAAGGAGAGCAACTGGCTGCGGGTGGCGCGCAGACCCAGGGTGTCCCAGATCGGGATGATCGAGACGGTCTCGTCCGGGATCACCGCGAAGAACGCCGGTTCCCCGGCCACCGAGGCGTTGACGAGGAGATAGTCGGCGACCTCGCTCCCCGAGACGAACCGCTTGGCGCCGTCGAGGCGGAAGCCGCCCGGCACCGGCTCTGCGGCCTGCTGCGGGTTGAGAAACTGGTTGCCGCTGGTCGGTTCGCTGAGCGCGTTGGCGAACCGCTTGCCGGCCAGGAACTCGTCGGCGAAGAACGTGCCCTGGCTGTCGCGGGTGAGCTGGGCGAGTCCGATCCCCGCCCCGGAGTGCATCACCCAGATCGTGGCCGTCGACGGGCAGGCCGCGGCGAGGGTGCGAACGATCTCGCCGAAGGCGAGGTAGCTGATCCCGTCGCCGCCGAGGGCTCGGGGCAGGAACGCCCGGTCGATCCCGGCAGCGTGCAGGGCGTGGAGGTTCTCGATCGGCAACTCCGCCGCAGCGTCGAGCTCCGGGGCGCGGAGAGCGAACTCCGACGCCAACTTGTCGATGTCGCTGAGCAGGCGCTGTTCGAGGTCGCTGAACGGGTAGGGGCTGGTCGGGGCAGACATGTGACTTCCTTAGGGGCGGCACCGTGACCTCGTCGCGGTGCGTTCGGGGTGGGTCAGGCAGGACTGGCGAGGCTGCGGGCGTGCAGTGCCGTGCGCCGCCGAGCGGTCACGATCAGCACGAACAAGGTCGCCAGGTAGGGCAGGGCTTGATAGAGCTCGACCGGTAGTTCGACGTCGCGGGTCTGCGACAACAGGGCGAGCGAGTTGAAGACGGCGAAGAGCAGCGCCCCGGCAAGAAGTCCCCCGGGGTGGCGTCGGGCGATGATCACCACGGCCAGTGCGATGAAGCCGGTACCGCCGGTCATCTGCGGGGTGAAGCTGCCGATGTCGCTGAGCGGTACCGCCGCGCCACCGAGGCCCGCGAAGGCACCGGCGACGACGGCCGCGCCGAGCCGTACCTCGCGGACGCGGATGCCGCGTACCGCGGCGACAGCCTCGTCGTCGCCGACGGCGATCAGCCGGAGCCCGAGGCGGGTCTGGCGTAGGAACCACCAGACCAGCCCGACCAGGAGCAGGGTCAGCCCGAAGAGCGGGCCGGCGTCGGCGATCCCGGTACCGACCAGGGGCACCGCTCGCAGCCAGTCGAGGGCGAGGTGGGGCTGGACCGGAGCGATCCGGTTCCCCGACCCGGCGGGGGCCAGCGCCTGGTAGACGGCGATGCTCAAACCGCTGCCGAGCAGGCCGACAGCGATACCGGAGACGATGATGTCGGCACGCCCCCAGGCGGTGGCGGCGCCGAGCAGGAAGCCGAGCAGGGCTCCGGCGGCGACGCCACTGAGCAGCCCCATGACGAAGCCACCCTGGAGTGCGCCGACAACGCCGGATGCCGCACCCAGCAACATGATCCCCTCGATGCCGACGTTGAATCCGCCGCTGCGTTCGAGGATGATCTCGCCGAGTCCGGCGAGCACCACCGGGACGCAGAGGGTGAATGCACCGGCGATCACCGCGGTCCAGAAGGTCAGGTCGGTCATCGGACCTCCTGCACGGCGCGCTCACGTCGGGTCGCGACGGCCGGAAGTACCTGCCGGACCCCGACCACCAGCGCGGCGGTGAGCAGCAACACGCCCTGACCGACGGTGCCGATCGAGGCCGGGACCGTGCCGGTGGCGATCTGGATCCCGTTGCCGCCGGTGGTCAAGGAGGCGTAGGCGATGGCGGCCAGCACGATCCCGAGCGGCCGGTACCCACCGAGTACCGCGACAGCGATCCCGGCGAACCCGACGCCGGCGCTGACGGCGGGCTGCAACCGTCCGTCCACCCCGGCCAACTGCATCCAGCCGGCGAGGCCGGCAGCAGCACCCGAGACCGCGAAGGTGGTCAGCACAGCCCGGCCCGAGCTCAGCCCCAGCCGGGCTGCCAACTCCGGACGGGCGCCGTGCAGATCGACCAGGAACGACGACCGGGTCCGTTGCCAGTACCAGGCCAGTACGACCAGGCCGACCACCAGCAGCGCACCCACATGGAGCCGGCCGGGCAACGGCAGGATCGGCAGCAGTGCGGCATCCGGAAGTACCGGCGACTTGGGCGTCCCGGTGCTCGCCGGGTCGCGGAGGCTGGTCCGCAGCAGATAGGCCAACAGATAGCCGGCCAGGTAGTTGGCGAGCAGGGTGAAGAGGATCTCGTTGACTCCCCAGCGCACCCGCGCGAAGCCGGCCACCAGCGCCCAGCCCAGACCTGCCGCCGCACCGCCGACCGCGCCGAGCGGCAGCGCCAGGATCGGCGGGAGTCCGTCCAGGTTCAGGGCGATCCAGGCCGCGGCGATGGCTCCCATCACCAGCTGGCCCTCGGCGCCGACGGTGATCACGCCAGCCCGCAGCGCCGGCGCCACGCCCAGCCCGATCAGGACCAGCGGGGTGGCGTAGGCCAGCGTCTGCACCAGGTTGAAGCCGGTGCCGAAGGCGCCGCGATACCAACCCAGCATGGCGGTGTCCACGAATCCCCCGGTCGCGAGCACCAACGCAGCGAGCGCGGCCACCGCGGCGACCAGGTAGCCCAGGATCAGTGCAGTTCGCCGCGAGCGCACCTGTTCGAGTACGCCGACACTCATCACGCGGCCCGCCACGTGTCGGGTGCTCCCGGCGCCGCTCGGTGAGCCTCGGCCATCGCGGCGCCGACCCGTTGCAGGTCCCACTCCGCGATCGGGAACTCATCGACGATGCGGCCACCGCTCAGCACGACGACGCGGTCCGCCAGCGCCTCCACCTCGTCGAACTCAGCAGAGATCAGCAACACGGCGGCGCCGTCGTCCGCGACCCTGCGGACCGTGCCGCGCAGCAGTGCCGCGGCATGCAGGTCGAGCCCCTGGGTAGGTCCGTGCAGCACCACCACAGCGGGCGTCGCGTCCACTTCGCGGCCGAGCACCAGCTTCTGCTGGTTGCCACCGGAGAGGGAGCCGGCGCCGAGGTTCGGATCGGTCGGCCGGACGTCGAAGGCCGCGATCAGCCGGTCCGCGTAGCGCCGAGCTGCCCGCTTGTCGAGCCGCGCCCGGCCACCGAACTCCCGCGCATGCAGGCGACGGGCGATCGCCGAACCCCAGAGCGGCGCCTCGGCCAGGAGGAAACGGCTCCGATCCTCGGGCAGATAGCCGAGGCCCCGCTGCAGGGCGACCGCCGGACGGCCGGTCACCGGCACCCCGTCCACCAGCACCTCGCCGTGGCGGGGCACCAGGTGACCGGCCGCGGCGTCGGCCAACTCACGCTGGCCGTTGCCGGCGACCCC
The DNA here is from genome assembly GCF_047308515.1 of Nocardioides sp. Bht2. Lineage (NCBI taxonomy): Bacteria > Bacillati > Actinomycetota > Actinomycetes > Propionibacteriales > Nocardioidaceae > Nocardioides > Nocardioides sp. Bht2. The sequence continues at coordinate 15,250 of NZ_JBLBWI010000012.1, read as the reverse complement.
GAGCACGCCGAGGACCTCACCGCCGCGCACGGTCAGGTCGAGATCGGTGACGCCGTGGCTCGCATCAGCGCGGGCGGTCAGGGAACGCATCTCAAGGCGGGCCGGCCCCGGCGTGCGATCCCCGACGGACCGCTCCACCGCGGGCACGCTGCCGACCATCGCGGTGACCAGCTCGGCGTCACCGAAGTCGCTGACCCGGCCCTGCAGAGTGATCCTCCCCTGGGCCAGCACGGTGACGTCGTCGGCGACGTCGCGCACCTCGGGCAGCCGGTGCGTGACCAGGACGACGGCTGCACCGTCGTCGGCGATCTTCCGTACCTGCTCGAAGAGCCCACCGACCTGATGCGGCCCGATCGCCGAGGTCGGCTCGTCGAGCAGGAGCACCTGGGCTCCTTGGGCCAGCGCGATGGTGAGTTCGCCGAGCTGCCGCTGGGCCACACTGAGCTCGGCCACCGGTCGGTCCGGCGCGACCCGGACGCCGACCCGTTCCGCGGTCTCCAGCAGCCGAGCCCGGGCACGGCGGCGTCGGACCCGGAACTCGGGGCTGGCCAGCGCAAGGTTCTCGGCCAGGGTCATCGTCTCGACCAGGCTGAGCTGCTGGGCGACCAGCCCGATGCCGTGTCGCAGCGCGGCGCTCCGCCCCGACAACCGGCGCTGCACACCGTCGAGCAACAACGCACCGGAGCTGGGGGGCTCCAGCCCCGCGATCACATTCACCAGGGTCGACTTGCCGGCGCCGTTCGCGCCGACCACCGCATGGACCCGGCCCGGAGCCAGCTCCAGGTCGACGTCGCGCAGCGCCCAGTGCTCGCCGTAGCGTTTGCCGACGCCACGCAGGGAGAGGGCCGACATGGTCAACGCACCTCGGGGATGGTGACGGTGCCGTCGGCGAGGTCGGCGGCCAACTTCTCCACCTGGCCCTCGATGTCGGCGGGCAGCTCCGGCGCGGCCTGCACCGCGTGGAAGTCGGCCAGGATCAAGCCCCGGTTGGCGATCGTCGACTCGTAGCTGGTCTTACCGAAGGTGTCGTCATCGAGACGGTCGACGATCAGCCGCAGGGTCGGCGTGAAGTCGAGCTTGACCAGCCCGATGTTCACCTTGGCCGCATTCTGGCTGGAACCGTCGGAGGCCCCGAACGTGGCGATCCCGCCGTCCTCGGCGGCCGCGAGCACCCCGGAGGTGAACCCCTCGGCCCCGGTCACCACCAGCTTGGCGCCCGCCGCGATCTGAGCCTTGGTGGCCTGGTGGGCGAGCTTCGGGTCCTCCCAGCTGCCGGTGAAGACCGGCTTCAGTTCACGTGCCGAAGGATTCGCGGCCTTCAGGCCGACGCTGAGGTAGCGGTAGCTGAGCTCGTTGAAGGGCGCGAGTTCACCGTCGACCACGGCGACCGGCGAGAGCTGGGACTTCCCGGCCACCCAGCCGGTGAGGTAACCGACCTCGTCGAAGGCGTAGCTCCAGGTCTCCACGTTGGCGGTGGAGCGTTCCAGGATGTCGCTACTCCCGGTCGCGACGAAGTGCGTCTCGGGGAGCTCCTCGGCGACCTTGAAGACCGAGTCGGAGAAGCCGAGGCCCCAGCCGATCACCAGGTCGTACTTCTCGGCGGCGAACTGCCGGAAGATCGGCTCGGCGTCGGCGGGGTTGACCACCGACTCCCGGATCTGCGCGTCGAGGAGGCCCTCCTTCTCCAGGGCGTTGAGCGCGTCGGCGGCGTACTGGTTGAAGCCACCGTCGTTGGCGAGACCGCCGAGCACGACGGCCACCTTCAGCCGACCGTCGTCGGCGGTGGCGGAGCTTTCGCCCGAGGAGCACGCGGTGGCCCCAGCAGCAACGGTGACGAGGGCAGCGAGGCCGCCGAGGGTGGCGCGCAGGTTCATGGGGTTCCTCAATTCTTGGCAAAGTTGATTAACTTGATCGACTTTAATCGCAGGATGTCCGATTCCTCCGCTCTGCTCACCAGGTGGACAGATGCAAAAAGCGGGAGAACGATGCCCAGGGCATCGCTCTCCCGCTCAGCGGAGAGAGGAGGGTCGCTAACTGTTGATGCTGATCGGCACCACGAAGTCGCCCACGATGAGCACCACACTCATCACCAGGAACGCACCGGCCACGACATAGGCCACCGGAAGCAGCTTCGCGACGTCGACATAGCCCGGGTCGGGACGACGCCGGAGCTTGGCCCAGCCCCGCCGCAGCGCCTCCCACAGCGCACCCGCGATGTGGCCGCCGTCGAGCGGCAGCAGCGGCACGAAGTTGAACATGCCGATGAAGAAGTTGAAGCCAGCGATCAGCATCAGCAGGAAGACGGCCTTCTCCTGGAACGGGAAGGCCTCGCTGGCCGCCGTCTCACCCGCGATCCGGCCGCCACCGACCACGCTCATCGGGCCCTCGGGATCACGCTCCTCCATCCCGACGATCGCCTGACCGACGTCGAACACCTTGCTCGGCAGGCTGGCCAACGACTCGACGGTGTTGAGCGTCATCTCGCCCATCTGGCCGACCGTGTACCCCAGGCCTCCGGTGGTCGGCTCCACCACCGGGTTCACCCCGAGGAAACCGACCTGCGATTGGGTGGTGTCCTCGGCCGACTTCGGCCGGGCGGTGACCAGGGTGTTCGTGTGCAGGGTGACCAGCTCGCCGTCGCGGCTCACCACGATCTCGGCTTCGCCGTTGTTGTTGCCCCGGATCAGCGAGGAGAGCTGTGCCCAGTCCTCGATCCGGGTGCCGTTGAACGAGACGAACTTGTCGCCGTTCTCCAACCCCGCTTTGGCTGCCGGACTGACCGGGTCGTCCTCGGTACAGGCCCGGCCGGACTCGCTGTAGGGCACCACGCACTTGCTGACGCCAGCCACCTCGGGCAGCGTCCGCGGGTCGCCGATGTTGCCATAGGTGGCGAAGAGCGCACCGAAGATCACGAAGGCGATCGCGATGTTCACCAGCGGCCCGGCCGCCATCACGATGGCTTTCTTCCACCAACTCATCTTGTAGAAGAGCCGATCGTGGTCGGTGTCCCCGACCAGCTCCCACTCGGCAGCGCGTGCATCCGAGACCAACTGGGTGAACATGCCGGTGTTGCTCTGCCGCAGATGACCGTTCCGGTCGGGCGGCAACATGCCGATGATCTTGACGAAGCCACCGAGCGGGATCGCCTTGAAGCCGTACTCGGTCTCGCCGATCCGCTTGGACCAGACCGTCTTGCCGAAGCCCACGAAGAACTGGGTGACCTTGCCGCCGAAGCGCTTGGCCCAGAACATATGGCCCGCCTCGTGCAACCCGATCGAGATCACGATCGCGGCGGCGAAGACGAGTACCCCCAGCGTGTAGAACAGCACGCTCATCGGGCGGCCCCCTGGATCAATCGTTCGGTCTGGTCGCGGGCCCAGGCGTCAGCAGCCAGGACGTCGTCGACGGTGAGGTTCGCCATCGAGCCTACGTCGTGACCGGAAAGAACACGCTCGATCGTGGAGACGATCCCCGGGAACGAGAGCCGACCGTCGTGGAACGCCTCGACGCAGACCTCGTTGGCGGCGTTGTACACGGCGGGCGCGGTGCCGCCGAGCTCGCCGGCCTGCCGGGCCAGGGTGATCGCCGGGAAGACGCCGTCGTCGAGCGGCTCGAAGCGCCAGTCGGCCGCCTTCGTCCAGTCGATCGGGGTCTCCGCGTCCGGCACCCGCTCCGGCCAGGCCAGGCCCATCCCGATCGGGACCAGCATCGTCGGCAGACCGAGCTGGGCGACCACGGCGCCGTCGATGAACTCGACCATCGAGTGGATGTACTGCTGCGGGTGGACCACCACGTCGATCGCACTGAACGGCACGTCGAAGAGCAGATGCGCCTCGATCACCTCCAGCCCCTTGTTGACCAGGGTCGCCGAGTTGGTGGTGATCACCTTGCCCATCGCGAAGTTCGGGTGCGCCAACGCCTGCTGCGGGGTGACGTCGGCCAACTGCTCGCGGGTGTAGCCCCGGAACGGACCGCCTGACGCCGTCAGCACCAGCTTGCGGACCTCGTCGGCCCGTCCGGCACGCAGGCTCTGGGCGATCGCGCTGTGCTCGGAGTCGACCGGGACGATCTGTCCCGGGCCCGCGATCCGCTTCACCACCGGGCCGCCGATGATCAGCGACTCCTTGTTCGCCAGCGCCAACGTGTTGCCCGCTTCGAGCGCGGCCAACGTCGGGCGAAGACCGACCGCACCGGTCACCCCGTTCAGCACCACGTCACACGGGATCGAGGCGGCCTCGACCGAAGCCTGCTCCCCCAGCCCGGAGAACCCCGGGGCGAACTCGGCGACCTGGGCCGCGAAGAGCTCGGGGTTGCTGCCACCGGCGGTCAGCCCCACCACCCGGAACCGACCCGGGTTGGCGCGGACCAGATCGAGGGCTTGGGTACCGATCGAGCCGGTGGAACCGAGGATGACGATGTCGCGGGGTGCACTCACCGGCCCATCCTCTCAGGTGGGTGGTGCGACCAGCCCGTTCTCCACCGTCTTGGCCGGACGACGGTCCGCGCGGAGCCAGGCGTCGAAGAAGCTGTCCAGGTCCTGGCCCGAGATCTCGGCGGCCAACGCCTCGAACTCCGCCACGCTTCCGTGCGAGCGCCCGGTCAGCCAACTCCGCAGCAGCCGCCAGAAGTCGTGGTCGCCGATCCGTTGCCGCAACGCCGCGACCGCGAGCGCACCGCGCACGTAGACCTGCTGGTTGAACAGCTGCTTCGGGCCAGGGTTCGCGATGTCGACCGCCCAGAAGGAGGGGTCGGTGCCCAGCCACTGCCACCGCTGGCTCAACATCACAGCCGAACTCTCCGCGCTCAGTGAGCGGCCGGCGTCGTAGAGGTCGCCGAAATAGCCGGCGAAACCCTCGTTCAACCAGATGTCGCGCCAGTTCTGCACCGCCACCAGATCACCGAACCACTGGTGCGCGAGCTCGTGGGCGAGCAGACCGCCGCCATGCCTCCAGTCGTAGAGCTCGGGGTAGGTCGGCCGGGTCTGGTTCTCCAGGGCGAAGCCGGTGTTGAGCGAGGTGACCACACCACCGGCGTCAGCGAACGGGTAGGGACCGAGCCGCCGTTCCAGCCACGCGATCACCGACGGGGTTCGACGCAGGAACTTCAGGGCACCGCGGCGGCTCGCTGGGCGCAGCTGTTCGGAGACGGCGTTGACCCACGGGGTGCCGTCGCTGGTCCGGCCGCGCTCCAACTCGAAGTGACCGGCGGCGAAGAAGGCCAGGTACGGCGCCATCTCCTCCTTGGCCCGCCAACGCCACGTCGTCCAGTGCCTGGTCTTCTTCTTGCTCACCAACCGCCCGTTGGCGATCGCCTGCTGGCCACGCGGCACCCGGATCGAGATGTCGAAGGTGGCCTTGTCCCGCGGGTGGTCGTTGCTGGGGAACCACCAGGCGGCGATCTGCGGCTCGCCCATCGCGACGACCTCGTGCTTGTCGGCCAGCCAGGCCCGCTCGCCACGCCAGCGATACTCGCCCGGCTTGCCGCGATAGCCGACCACGACCCGGAACGAGGCTCCGGCAGCGAGGACCGTTGACGGGGTCACCCGCAGTTCGTGCTTGCTGGGACGGCTGAAGCGGGCCTTGACGCCGTTGACCGTCACCGAGGTCACCGGCAACAGGAAGTCGAGGTTGAAGCTACGCAAGGCCTGCTCGGCCCGAGCTCGGATCTGGGTCTGCCCCCGGAGCCGCCCGGTCTTCAACCGCATGGTGTGCGAGATCCGGTAACTGGTGACGTCGTAGCCACCGTTGCCCGCCTCCGCGAAGTACGGGTCGCCGATCCCGGCGGCACCGACGGTCGGTGTCGGCGGCTCCGCAGCGGCGACGCCGCCCAGAGCCAACGCGCCGACTGCGACGAACGCCGCGGCCCGGCGGACGAGAGGCGTCCTCAAGCCGAGGTCCCCAGTTCGATCGGCTGTCCGGACCGCAGCAGGCGGAGCCATGCCCCGTAACGGCTCTGGTCGTCGGCGGCCTCAGCCACCGTCACCTCGCCGTCGAGGACGTAGGCGAGCTGGTCACCGCGGACCACCGCCGCACCGGCCGGCTTGGTCCTGCCTGCCCGCAGCCCCATCTCCCAGGTGATGTCGCGCTGTGGGTCGGCGGGCTCGACACCGATCAGGACCGTGGCGCGCGGCTCGTGACCGGCGAAATCGAGCAGCGCGTCGCTCACCACAAGGGTCGGGCGGTACGCCTCGAGCCGCGCCACGTCGTCGAGCGAGACCACGGTGGCGCCGAGCCGGGCACCGGCCAACAGGGTGAGCAGTTCGATGAACGGGTCGGCCACCGCGACGCCCAGGACCGTCTCGTTCTCCGTGCCCAGTCCGTGGAAGAGCCCAGCCACCGCCCCGACCTGTTCCAACAGGTTCGCGTAGTCGAGCTCCTGGACGCCGGCCACCGCAGCAGCGGTCGCCGATCCGTGCACGACCCGCAGGTCGACGGCGTCGAAGCAAAGGTTCATCGGCTCTCCAGAAAATCGTTTGCCCTGAGCCGGACCGCTGGCGCAAGGTTGCCGGTGAAGCGTACGACGAGGCGTCGTGCCCAGTTCGAGAGGAGCCGTGACATGCAGCCCACTGTCTCTGGCCTGTCCGCAGACCACCTCTCACACCTCTGGAGCACCTCCCTTGTCTCAGGACGAGATCAACCCTGACTTCCGTTTCGACTTCCGCCCGCTCGACGACCTCGCCGAACAGGGCCAGCGCTGGTCCACCTGGTTGGCCGTGGAACCCCTCTGCAGGGGCCCGCAACCGCGCCCCGACTGGGTGATCACCTCGCAGGCAGCCATCGACACCGAGCTCGGCATCCTCAAGACCGGTAAGGAAGCCGACGTCCATCTGCTCGAACGCGCCGTCGCCGGTGGACCGTCGGTGGTGATGGCCGCAAAGCGCTACCGCGCCCGCGAGCACTCCACCTTCCATCGCAGTGCCACCTACACCGAAGGCTGGTCGACGCGGCGCTCCCGCGATGCCCGGGCGATCAAGGCCGGCAGCACCTACGGCCGGGAGCTTGCCGCTGCGCAGTGGGCCAACGCCGAGTGGCAGGCACTCACCCGGCTGTGGAGTGCGGGGCTCCCGGTCCCCTACCCGGTCCAGATCGACGGGACCGAGATCCTGATGGAGTTCATCGAACACGATGGGCTGCCGGCACCGCGACTCGCGCAGACCCGGCCCTCGCCGGACCTACTGCAGGTGTGGTTCGACCAGCTACGTGCGGCACTGATCACCCTGGCCCAGGACGGCGTCGCGCACGGCGACCTGTCGCCGTACAACATCCTGGCCGCGGGCGAACGCCTGGTCATCATCGATCTCCCGCAGGCCGTCGACCTGGCCGGCAACCTCAACGGCTTCGACTTCCTGCACCGCGACTGCGTCAACCTCTGCACCTGGTTCGTGCGGCGTGGCCTCGACCCGGCGATCGCCGACGCCGACGCCCTCTTCGGGGAGGTGGCCGCGCACTGCTGGTAGCCCTGGCCCGCTAACGTCTGCGCCATGCGTGCACGTCGTGGTCAAGTGGTGGAGATCGGAACGCTCGCCGAGTTCGATCGTCGCACCAGCGTCGGCGTCAGCTCGATGACCGGCTGGCAACTGCTCAGCGTCGACCTCTCCCAGAGGTCCTCGATCCTGCGGCGCTGCGCAGTTGCCGGGGCGCTCTTCCTCGGCTGCCGGTTCGCGCCGGGCGACGAGCAGTCGATCAGGTCCCGCGGCGCGATCGTCTTTCCCGAGGTTCCCGGCTCTCCCGTCGACACCTACCGATCGCTGCTCTACGCGCCCCGCGACCTCTACGACTCCGCTGACTACCAGCACAGCTTCGACGCCCGTGCCTACGGCTGGACCCGCGCCCACCAGAGTCGCGAGTCCGCGTTGGCGACCACCTTGCACGACCTGGCGATCGACGAAGCCCTGGCGGACTGGACGATCGGGCGTGAACTGGTCGGCGTGATGGGAGGGCACGCCGCGGTGCGCGGCGAGGCCGGCTACCTGCAGGCCGCCCAACTCGGTCGGCTGCTCACCCGCGGCGGCGCCACCGTCGTGACCGGCGGTGGCCCGGGCGCCATGGAGGCTGCGAACCTGGGGGCCTGGATGGCTCGGCGCAGCGCGGCTGAGCTGACCCGCGCGGTGGACGACCTCAGCCTGATCCCGAGCTTCACCCCCGACGTCGGCGGATGGGCGCGGGTCGCTTTCGAGGTTCTCGACGAGTTCCCCGACGGCGAGGAGTCGTTGGGGATCCCGACCTGGCACTACGGGCACGAGCCGCCAAACCCGTTCGCCACCGCGATCGCCAAGTACTTCAAGAACTCCACCCGGGAAGCGATCCTGTTGCAGATCTGCAACCGCGGCATCGTCTTCCTCCCCGGCGCTGCGGGCACCGTGCAGGAGGTCTTCCAGGACGCCTGCGAGAACTACTACGCGGATGAGTCATCGGTGGCGAAGATGGTGCTCGTCGGGGTCCAGCACTGGACCCGGACGCTGCCGGTGTGGCCGCTGTTGGCGAACCTGGCCAAGGGGCGCCCGATGGAACAGCAGATCCATCTCGTCGACACGCTCGACGAAGCCGCGGCCCTGGTCTGCCCGATCTGATTCCGGGCCCGTACCTTCCGCGGCGCTGTGTGCCGGCCGTGCCGCTGAGCGGAAATCCTAGACCCGCTGCCGGGACTCGTGGCTAGCGTCACACTATGAACTCCGCCGTCGCGATCGCCAACCTGCTCTACCGCTACGCCGAAGCCATCGACGGTGGTGACCTCGTCGCAGCCGCCGACCTCTTCGCCCGCGCCGAGGTCCGGCTGGCCGGTGACCGCCGGGTTCAGGGCAGCGCCCCGATGCTGGCCTTGTGGCAGCAGAACGTCCGCATCCACCCCTGCGGCACTCCGCGGACCAAGCACGTGATCAGCAACCCGATCATCGAGGTCGACGAAGCAGCCGGGACCGCGAACTGTCGCTCGTACTACACCGTCTTCCAGGCCACGCCGGCATTGCCGCTCCAGCCGATCTGCTCGGGCCGGTACCACGACACCTTCGCCCGGGACGGCGATGGCACCTGGCACTTCGCCACCCGCGACTACTCGCTGCTCGATCTGATCGGCGACCTCAGCGATCACCTGCTGACGCCTTCTGGACGGTAGTCCGCACCCTCAGCCGGCGACCATCCCCAGCGGGGTCGCCACCGGCAACGTCGTACCCGGGCGGCGGAACTCCCATCCGGCAGCAAGCCACCGACCGGCGTCGAGGGTGTTGCGGGCATCGATCATGATCGGGCGTCGCACGATCGAGCGCAGCCGCGCCGGGTCCAACTGCCCGAACTCCGGCCACTCGGTGAGATGCAGCACCACGTCGGCCTTGCGGCACGCCGCATACGGGTTCGCCGCGTAGCGCAACTGAGGTGCCACCGCACGCGCCCGGACCGCAGCGACAGGATCGAAGACGGTGACCAAGGCGTCGGCCCGATGGAGCCGTTGCGCGACCTCCAGCGCCGGGGAGTCGCGGACGTCGTCGGAGTGCGGCTTGAAGGCCGCGCCCAACACCGCCACCCGCCCGGTCCGCCAGCCCGGGCCGCCCCGCAGCACCTCCAACGCCTCGGCGACCACCCGGTCGCGGCGACGCTGGTTGATCTCCTCCACCCCGGCCAAGAACGCCACCGACTCACCTGAGCCGAGTTCGCGCGCACGGGCGATCAACGCCCGCACGTCCTTGGGCAGGCATCCACCGCCATAGCCGAGCCCGGCGCCGAGGAACTTGGCACCGATCCGGTCGTCGTGGCCCAACGCCGTGGCCAGGGTGAGGACATCGGCACCTGCCGCCTCACAGAGCTCGGCCATCGCGTTGATGAAAGAGATCTTCGTTGCCAAGAAGGCGTTCGCCGAGACCTTGACCAGTTCTGCGGTCGGCAGATCCGTGACCACGACCGGGACGCCGTCCGCGATCGGCCGGGCGTAGACCTCGCGGAGCAGCCACTCCGCGCCGGGCCCCTCGCAGCCGAAGACCAAACGGTTCGGGTGCAGGGTGTCGTGCACCCCGTGGCCCTCCCGGAGGAACTCCGGGTTCCAGGCCACCTCCACCTGGAGGCCGGGCTGGGTCACGGCTTCGAGGCGTCGGCTCAACTCCCGTGCGGTACCTACCGGCACGGTCGACTTCCCGACCACCAGCGCGTTGCGGCGCAGCAGCGGCCCGAGCTCATCGACGACCCCGTGCACCGCAGTCAGGTCTGCAGCGCCGTCGACGCCCTCCGGGGTGCCGACGCAGATGAAGTGCAGGTCGGCCACCGCGGCGGCCTCGGCCAGCGAGGTGGCGAAGCGGAGCCTTCCGGAGCTCAGGTGACGGCGCAACAGCTCCGGCAGGCCTGGTTCATGGAAGGGCACCTCGCCCCGAGCCAGCGCCCGGACCTTGGCCGCGTCGTTGTCGACGCCGATCACCTCGAATCCCAACTCCGCCATCCCCGCGGCATGGGTGGCGCCGAGGTATCCCGTACCGATAACCGAGATCGTGACCATGTCGCCGTCCTTATCCCACGAGCCGGAGAGGTCCGCGCCGTTCGGCGATCACCTCGCGATAGTGCGCGACGAGTCGCCGGTTGACCGAGGCCCAGGATCGATCCGCGACGCTGGGCCGGGCCGAGGCCGCCAACTCGCGTCGCAACAGCGGATCGTCGACCAACCCGCGGACCGTGGCCGCGAACGCCTGCGCATCGCCGGGCCGGTAGAGCACGCCCGCTTCGGGGGCCACCACGTCGATCGGTCCACCACTGCGCGGCGCCACCACCGGCACCCCGGAGGCAAGCGCCTCCTGAGCCGCCTGGCAGTAGGTCTCGTAGCGGCCGGTGTGCACGAAGAGGTCGAGGCTGGCATAGGCCGCAGCCAACTCCTCGCCGTGCAGCACCCCCAGGAAGGCGGCGCCCGGAAGCGCCTTACGCAGTTCGAACTCGACCGGTCCACCACCGACGATCACCAACCGGGTCTGGGGAATCGACCGGAGGTGCCGGAGCAGGCCCAGCTCCTTCTCCGGTGCTAGGCGACCCACATATCCGACCAGCAGCTCGCCGTCCGGCGCCAGCCGAGAACGGAGGGCTTCGTCGCGGCGTGCTGGGTGGAAGAGGTCAAGGTCGACTCCGCGCGGCCAACGGCCCAGCCGCTGGATCCCGAAGTGGGTCAGTTGGTCCAGGCTCGCGGTCGAGGGGACCAAGGTGCGGTCGGCGTGGTCATGGATCCGCCGGGTGAGCGCCGTCATCGCCCGCACTCCCCCGGGCAGGTCGTACTGCATGGCGAAGCCGACCAGATCCGTCTGGTAGATCGCGACCACGGGGATACCGAGTTCCCCCGCGGCCCGGACCGCCTGATGGCCCAAGGTGGCCGGCGAGGCGACGTGGACGACGTCCGGTTGGAAGCGGAGCATGGTGGCGCGCAACCGTCGCCGGGTCTCCAACCCGATCCGGAACTCCTTGTAGAACGGGAGCTTCGTGCCACGTGCCAGATGGACCGGGAAGCCGGCGTAGCTCGCTGGCCCGGTCGGCGCGACCAACTCGGCACGGTGGCCTTCACGGGCGAGATGGTCGAGAACGCGACGTACCGAGTTGGTGACGCCGTTGACCTGCGGGAGAAACGATTCGCTGACAACCAGGACCTTGAGCGCCGGTTGGCCGTCGCGCGCTGTTGACATCATCAACGCTCCTTGCGATTCGACAGGAACCCTCAACGACGCCGACGTTAGGAAGCCGCTCCGAACGTTGCGGGCGTGCCACATGGACGTCACATGAACGGTCCGGCAACGTCGATCCTTCGGTGACAGGGTTCTCGGCGACCTTCATCTCCGTTGGCTTCACGCAGAGCTCGCCGACCCCCGTTCGGGGGTCATTTTCGGGAGAAGATTCAACCTGCTCCGGCAACCGATGGGGAGCGGGTGTGCGTCGGCCGAGCGCTCATGCCGCACCACCCGTGATCGGTGCGCCACGGCAGCCGGTGACGGCCTGGGCGGTAAGCACGGCGAAGGAGCGGCGGAGGTCGGATCGCGGCGCCAACCGTTGCTTCCGACCAGCGCGGATCTGCCCCTCGGATCCTGCGAAACCCCTTGCTGAGCTGAGCAAACGTGATTCTGGGGCCGACAGCGCCAAGGCCTCTGTCCGGTACGCCGCTCTGGGGCGGCCGGGCTCTCCGCGACCCTGCCTCCGAGCTCTTAGGCTCCCCCTGTCGGCGGTCCCTTCAGGGGCGCTCGTCGGCCCGTCGATGCGGGTGTTCGCGACCCTCGCCGGAACCCGTGCGGGCGGTTTCGCGGGCTTCGGCACTTCCAGCGGGAGACCGCCCGGCGCTCCTAAGGTCCGGTCACATGAACTCAACTCCTCGACCGAACGGGCTCCTCCGAAAGACCGGTCCTGCCCTCGTCGTCTCGCTGGCGGCAAGCCTCAGCCTGGTGAGCTCTCCCCTCTCCTTCGCCGGCCCCGCCCCGCTTCCGGTGAACGCCGAACAGACCACGGCAGGCGCCTTCTCCTTCGTGACCCCCAACGGCGTCTGCGGCGTCGACGTCACCGTGGCCGGCGCGGCCGGTGGCGTCTCGATCGTCGCCAACCCGGGCGAGACCATCCCCGCCGACGCCGCAGGCGCGGGCGCGGTACTGAGCTTCTCGCTTCCCGCCTCGCCCGGCCAGGTGTTCGCCGGTACGGTCGGCGGCGCTGGTGGTGCTGGTACTGGCGGCGTCAACGGTGGCGGCACCGCGGGCGCCGGTACCCACAACGGCGGTGGCGGAGGTGGCTACACCGACATCTCCCTCGACGGCGCTCTGCTGGCGATCGCCGGCGGCGGCGGCGGCACGGGCGGTGGACACGTGGTCGGCAGCGGCCACGGTGGCGACGCCGGCGTGCCCACTGCCGTCGGCGTCGTCACGCCCGGAGCTGACGGTATGGCCGGCCAGGACGACGACACCGTGGACCCGGCCGACCCGGCGGCGGTCCGCCCCGGCGGCGGTCAGGGCGGCCAGGCGGCCGCTCCGGGTGCTGGCGGCGTCCACACCACGATCCCCGGCCAGAGCGGCTCGGCCGGCGTCGGTCGCGACGGCGGTACCGGAGCCCCTGACCCGGGCGCCGACACCGGCGGCGGTGGCGGTGGCGGTTACTTCGGTGCCGGCGGTGGCGCCAGCACCAAGGGCGACGGTGCGCCCAACCACGGTGGTGGTGGCGGTGGCGGCGGAGCCAGCTTCATCGACGACGCGGCGACCTTCACCTCGGCGACCCTGGGCAGTCCGGCCGCCGGCACCGCGGGCAACGTCTCGCTGGCCTGGACGCCCTGCGACTACGACCTGGGCGTGACCAAGACGACCACCGCCGAGGCCTTCGAGGCAGGCGTCCCGGTGCGCTACGTCGTCACCGTCACCAACCACGGTCCCGAGCGCATGGTCGCCGGTGACACCGTGACGATCACCGACCCGCGCGCCGTTGGCGGCACCCTGGTCAGCGCCACCGCGAGTGGTGCCGGCGCGGCGTTCACCTGCACGCCCGCCGTGGGCACGGCGATCGTGATCGCTGACATCGATTGCTCGCGCCCGGACCCGGCCGGGGCCCGCGGCCTCGACGTGGGCGAGAAGCTCACCCTGGTCTACAACGTCGCGCACAGCGACACGACCTCGGTGACCAACACCGTCACCGTGACCGACCGCGGCAACCCGGCCAACAACACGGCTGCCACCACCCTGGCACCGGCCAAGCCGGGCCTGGCCCTGGTCAAGAAGGCGAACCCCAAGAAGCTCACCAAGGCCGGGCAGAAGGTCGTCTACACCTTCCGGGTGACCAACACCGGCAACGTGACGCTGAAGAAGTTGAAGATCAACGAGAAGCAGTTCAGCGGCGCGGGCCGTACGCCCAAGGTGAAGTGCCCGAGCCTGCCCGGTGGTCTGAAGCCGGGTAAGCGGGTCGTCTGCACGGCCAAGTACACCGTCCACAAGAAGGACGTGCGGCGCGGCAAGATCGTGAACGTCGCGACGGCGTCGGCCACCACCCCCGGCGGCGCTGCTGTCGAGTCGAAGTCCTCGAAGGCCGTGGTGAAGGGCAAGAAGCCTGCCCTGCCGATCGCTCCGAACACCGGCGCACGGGTCAACTGACCTCCGTGTCCTCACCGCCAGCGCGCCGAGTCGGCGCAGTGATCGCCGCCTTGGTCGGTACGGCACTCTTCGTGCCGGCACCGACCGGGGCGGCGGCTGGTGCTCCGCCGAGCAGCCACACATGTGAGACGTCGGCGACCGCCTTCCGGCCGAAGGTGGCCCGCTTCTCCTCCGTGCGGCGCAAGTTCGACGTGGTTCGGGTGGCCCGCACCCCTTCGGGTGCGATCGGCACTCCGCCCTTGACCGCACGCGGCAAACGGCTCGTCGGCTGGGACCCGCACACCAAGCCCGCCAACGGCCGCGGATCGGTGATCCTCGACGCCCACACCTGGCCCGGTGGCGGCGCGTTGGGCAACACCCTGCTCCGCAAACTGCGACGCGGCGACGTGATCACCCTCGACTCTGCTGGCAGGAAGAAGGCCTGTTATCGAGTGACCGAGCGCCGGTCCTATCCGGTCAAGCGTTTCCCCCAGCGCAAGGCGTTCCGGAGCTGGGGCAAGGAGCAGGTGGTGATCGTGGTCTGCTCCGGGAAACGGCTCGGTCCGGGTCGCTGGACGCACCGCACCGTCTGGTACGCGGTCCCGATCACCGGCGACGACGTTTCCGCCACCCCGCGTGGCTAGATGTGATGCCGTGCCATCAGGTTGGTGGCAGTCGACGGAATGGGGCTTCTCCTCAAATCGCGTTGGGGCGGCGTTCCGGTTGTTGTGCTCGCGGCAGCGTGCAAGAGCGGCTGTACGGGCGTCGTCGATCTGATCGACGCCGCAGGCAACCTCGCCCGCGGTTGCTGGTGAGTGAGGCGCGCCGATACCTCCGGTGACCGCGTGGTTCCGGAGGGCTCGGCCTTGCTGCAGTGGAGTGGGCTCAGTCGAATGGGCTCAATCGAATGGGCTCAATCGAGTCGGATCGTGCCGACGGTGGTGACCAGCCAGGTCTGTCCGCGGTGGTCGGTCCAGAGGTAGTTGCCGTCTTTGGTGCGTTGGTAGCGCCAGCGGCCGTGAGTCTTGGCGAGGTGGTGGCGGCGACAGAGCGGGGCCAAGTTCTCGGGCGTGGTTTGGCCCGGTGGCCCCGTCTCGTCGTACGCAGTGATGTGGTCAAGGTCCGCGTCGGCTGAACTGCGGGCGCAATGCGGGAAGACGCAGTGCGGATCGCGCTGACGTACCTGCTCAGCCATCCAGGCCGGCG
>NZ_JBLBWI010000011.1:0-141986 GCF_047308515.1 Nocardioides sp. Bht2 | reverse complement strand
TCGCTTGACCGTTCCCGGCTGTCGCGGTGACACCGGTCGGTGCACCCGGCTTCGTAGCGACCGGGGCGCCATTGAAGGTCATGGTGACCGAACCGACCGCGCCGTCCCCGGCCACCAGGCCAGGAAGCTGAATTCCGCCGGTCCCCGACCGGACCGAGATGGCCGCGCCGCCCAGGTAGGCCGAGGCCAACGACGAGCCGCCACCGCCCCCCGCTGTGTAGTTGTTCAGGATCCCTTGGGTCCCACCACCCCCGCCGCCGCCGCCGGCGTAGCCGCCGCCGCCGCTGCCGCCCATCGAACTGTTCGGGAGGCCCCCTCCGGCCCCGCCGGCAGCGAGCGTGGCGGCACCTGGGTTGTTCGACGCTCCGACGGTGCCGCTGTTGTAGTTTCCGATGCCGCCGGCGCCGCCGACAGCACCCGTGGCGGGCAGGCCCGGAGCAGCGAAGGTCACATTCTCACTGGTACCTGCACTGCCCGCATTACCGCCGTCGCCGTTGTATGCGCCGCCTCCCCCGGCGCCGGCGATAGCAAGTTTGGCGAGCAGGTTGTGGTTGCCGTCCAGGGCGAGCACGCCGGAGCCGCCGCCGCCGTAACCAATTCCGTTGTTGTTGCCACCGCCGCCGGCGCCGACGATCACGTACAGATACGTCGTCCCTACCGGGAGGGTCAGATTGCCGGCGACCTGGGCAGCATTACCACCGATATGCTGGCGGGCCGGATAGCCGGCGCCACCGCCGCCACCGACCACCTCCAGGTCGATGTCAGTGGTTCCGGCAGGCACGGTGAGGGTGTAGTTCCCGGCTGTCGTGCACGAAACGCTGCTGAGCAAGCCTGGCGTCGTGCCGTCGGTACAGGGCGAGGTTTCGGCGGAGGCGCTGGGCGCCCCCAGGACGACGGCACTGCCGCTGGCGAGCAACGCTGCGATCGCGACGGCGACATGGGGGCGCCGTCCCGTCTTCAGCCGAAGCTCCCCGCGGCGTACGTGCCGAGAGAAGGGAAAGGAGACCATGTCCAGATTGTTTCAGGATGCAATGGTCGCCGAAGACCCGCGCTAGACCGGGCTATGGAGGTCCCGGGGACCTTCTGCCAACCACAGAAAGCGCATCGTGGGAGTAAGAATGAAGGATGCGACGCATAACGGTGGCGCCAGGTATCGACGTCGCGGTGCATGAGCAAGGAACCGGCATTCCGGTGCTGCTGGCGCACGCGTGGGGCGAGACGCATCGCAGTTTCGACCGCCTCGTACCGCTACTTCCCAGGACGATGCGCCTGGTGCTACCCGACCAACGCGGTGTCGGCGTAAGCAGCAGGCCCGCCGCCGGCTACAGCCTCGAGCAACTCGCCAACGACCTGGTGGCTGTGCTCGATGCGCTGGAGATCGAGCGCTGTTGGCTCCTCGGCACCTCCAGTGGGGGTTACGTCGCGCAACAGTTGGCAGTCACCCACCCGGAGCGTGTCCTCGGGCTGATCCTGGTCGGCGCACCAGCGGACCTACGTGAGGTGGACGCAGGTGGATTGGTAGAACTCCTCGCCGGCCTCGACGACCCACTGACCGGGACCGATGTAGCGACCCTCCAAGGTGCCTTCACGTTCCATTCGCCGGTGCCGAAGGCGTTCCTCAAGGACCAGCGCACCGCCGTCACAGGAATCCCCCGCCACGTATGGCTGGACTCCTTCAACGGGCTGATAGCCGCGACCCCGCCTCTGGAGGTCGGCACCATCACTGCTCCGACGCTGATCCTCTGGGGCGCGGACGACGATGTGCTGCCGCGCGAACAGGCAGCCTTCCTACACGCTGCGATCGCTGGAAGCCGCTTCGTGACCTATCCCGACACCGGCCATCTGGTGCTCTGGGAGCAGCCGACTCTCGTGGCTGGAGACAGCCTCGACTTCATCTCCAGCCACACGGGCGACTGAGGGTGACGGCCCGCAAGGGTGCCACATCACCCGCACAACGAATAGGCTCCGAAGTAGGACATGGCCTGTCGTGGCGGGTGACCTCCTCAGCATCAACAAGGCAAGGCATCGCGGCACGCAGGCCCTGGCGTCGGAGCACAATTCGTCAGCCCTGAGGAGGACCTCGTGACCACCGATCCTGGCACCCTGGGCGGCCCCGGCCTCCCGCAGAGACGCCGCGTCATCACCGAGATCCCCGGCCCCGTGTCGAAGGCCCTGCAGGCGCGCAAGACCGCGGCCGTGCCGGACGGGATCGGCACCACGCTGCCGGTCTACGTGACCGCTGCCGGCGGGGGCGTACTGGTCGATGTGGATGGGAACTCGTTGATCGACCTGGGTTCGGGCATCGCCGTGGTCACCGTGGGAAACAGCGCGCCCCGCGTCGTGGAGGCGGTCGCGAGCCAGGCCGCGGCATTCACGCACACCTGCTTCATGGTCACGCCCTACGCCGGTTACGTCGAGGTCGCCGAAGCGCTGAACCGGATCACTCCGGGCGATCACGACAAGCGGACCGTGTTGTTCAACTCGGGTGCCGAGGCGTTAGAGAACGCGGTCAAGGTGGCCCGCTCCTACACCGGTAGGGACGCCGTGGTGGTCTTCGACCACGCCTACCACGGCCGTACCAATCTGACGATGGCGATGACGGCGAAGAACATGCCCTACAAGCAGGGGTTCGGGCCGTTCGCGCCAGAGGTCTACCGCGCACCGATGTCCTACCCGTTCCGCGACGGTGGGACCGATGGTCCCGCCGCCGCGCGACGGGCCATCGACCTGATCGAGAAGCAGGTCGGCGCGGCCAATCTCGCCGCCGTCGTTATCGAGCCGAT
Organism: Nocardioides sp. Bht2; assembly: GCF_047308515.1. NCBI lineage: Bacteria > Bacillati > Actinomycetota > Actinomycetes > Propionibacteriales > Nocardioidaceae > Nocardioides > Nocardioides sp. Bht2. The sequence goes on along the minus strand of NZ_JBLBWI010000011.1, from coordinate 139,203 downwards.
CCAGGGTGAGGGTGGCTTCATCGTCCCGGCGCCCGGGTTCCTCCCGGCCCTGGTCGAGTGGTGTCGAGCCAACGACGTGGTCTTCGTCGCCGATGAGGTGCAGACCGGGTTCGCCCGCACCGGCACGATGTTCCGACATGGATCTGGTCCTCGTCGACGCGTGGACGTACGGCGGTGCGTTGATGCCCGAGCAGTGGCGCGATCGGCGACTCGGCTGGTGCGACATCTGGTCGCGCGCCACCCCGGACGGCAACCCGTACGCGCACCCGGTGCCCGGGCTGAAGCTGATCGTCCGACATGAACACGAACGAACTCCTGGAGATCGACGAGGGGCCCAACCCAGGTATGCCGGCGGTGGACGCCGAGTACGCTCCGGGGCCGTGGAAGGGCACGCTCCGCACGGACCTGAAGCCGTTGGAGATCACCCAGCACGAGGGCGTCTCCTTCACCCTCGACGGAACCGAACTGAACTGGCAGAGATGGTCGATGCGGTTGGGCTTCAACTTCCGCGAGGGCCTGACCATCCATCAGGTCGCCTACGACGGCCGCGAGATCGCGCACCGGCTGTCGTTCGCCGAGATGATCGTCCCGTACCGCGACCCGTCCTGGGAGCACCACCGACGCACGGCGTACGACATCGGCGAGTGGGGTCTCGGTTTCATGACCACGTCACTCGAACTGGGCTGCGACTGCCTCGGTGAGATCCGGTACGTCGACGCGGTCCTGCACGACTCCCTCGGCGAGCCGTACGTGGTCAAGAACGCGTTGTGTCTCCACGAGGAGGACAACGCCGTGCTCTGGAAGCACGTCGACGGTCACACCGGCGCCGAGGTCCGCCGGATGCGGCGGATGGTGGTCTCGTTCCATGCGACGGTCGCGAACTACGAGTACATCGTCTACTGGCGCTTCTACCAGGACGGCAACATCGAGTGCGAGGTCCGCGCGACCGGGATCATGGTCACCACGCCCTACGACGAAGCCGACGGGGCTCCGGAGACCGGGACCGTCGTCGACAACGGCACGTATGCGCCGTTCCACCAGCACTTCCTGGTGGCCCGGCTCGATCTCGACATCGACGGGGACGGCAACACGGTGCTGGAGGTCGACTCCGAAGCGCTGCCGGTCTCTGCCGACAATCCCTACGGCCTCGCCGTGGTCACGAAGGCGACGCCGATCCGCAGCGAGGCCGAGGCCGGGCGCGACTTCGACTAGCACCGCCAGCGGTCGTGGAAGGTGACCAACCCCAACAGGACGAACCGCCACGGTTCACACCCGAGCCACAAGCTGGTACCCAGTGCTTCGATCCCCGCGCTGATGGATCCCGACACGGTGCAGTTCCTGCGAGCACCGGTGATCGGGCACACCCTATGGGTGACCCGTCAGCACGAACGCGAGCGCTGGCCGGCGGGCGACTACCCGACTCAGTCCACGACTGACACTGGGATGACCCGTTGGATCGCCGACGACGAATCGCTCGAGAACACCGATGTCGTGCTCTGGTACGTCTTCGGCATCCACCACATCACCCGGGTCGAGGACTGGCCGGTGATGCCCGCCGACACGGTCTCCTTCTGGCTCAAACCGTTCGGCTTCTTCGACCAGAACCCGTCGATCGACGTCGCGCCCACCACGACGATGTCGGGCAGTTGCTGCGGGGAGGACTGCCGCTGCGGGCACTGATCACACTGTCGGCCGCACACGCATCAACGCAGTCAGGCCCCGGTCCTCGTCAGCCGAGCGACGGTCTCCACGTGGTGCGTCATCGGGAAGAGGTCGTAGGACTTGAGGTCGGTGACGCTCCAACCGAGTTCGCCGAAGATCTTGAGGTCACGTGCGAGAGCGGCCGGGTCGCAGGCGACGTACACGACGGTCCGCGGGCCAAGCGCATGGATCTGCTCGACGACGGCACGCTTCGCACCCTCACGGGGCGGGTCGAGGACGACGACGTCGGCACCGGTGATGACACCGGCCTCCAGAACCTGGTCCACCGAGCCGGCATAGATCTCGACCTGGTCCAGGTCGGCCAGGTTCTCCCCCGCGTGTTCGCAGGCGTTCCGGCTGCCCTCGACCAGCGCCACGGAGCCGGTCGAACCGGCCTGCGCGCCGAGGAAGCCGGAGAAGAGGCCCACGCCCGAGTAGAGATCCACGACCCGATCACCCTCGCGGACGCCGGCGAACGCGGTCACGCAGTCGACCAGCGTCCTCGGAGCGCCCGGGTGGACCTGCCAGAACCCGTCGCCCTCCACCTCGAAGGCGCGCTCGCCCGAGTCGGCGCGGACGCGCTCGATGATCACCGAACCACGGACCTCGGATGCGACCCGGGCGTCGGTCGCCGCGATCAGACAGTCGTCGATCGGCACCACCCGACGCGAACGGTGCGCGCGCATGCCCCGGTGGCCGTCCGGCGTCCGGGCGTACTCGACGCGGGATCGCCAGCGCAGCCCGTCCTGGTCGCCGGGCACAGCCTGGACCTCGAGATCGGCGACCAACGGGTCGGCCGGGTCGAATCCACCGAGCCGGACCAACTGCTCACGGACCACCGACTCCTTGAGCCGCCGCTGCGAAAGCAGCGCCACGTGCTGGAAGTCGCAGCCACCACAACCGCCGGGGCCGGCCACCACGCAGGGGGCCGGGACCCGATCGGCTGACGGCACGAGCACCTTGACGGCGTCGGCGCGCAGGAAGCGGTCGCCCTCGGTGCCTTCGGTGATCTCGATCTCGACGGTCTCTCCCGGCAGGGTGTGCCGAACGAACGCGACCCGATCACCGAGCTCGGCGATCCGGCCCACGCAGTGCCCGCCATGAGCCACCGCGCCGATCTCGACCTGGAACCTACGGCCCACCAACGAGGCACCACGGGCTTTACGTTGACGGGTTGTGCGGGCCATTAATCCTCCTGGCGATAGCCACGACGGTCCGGAACCGACGGCGCCCCTCGGCGCACGTCACCGGCCAGTACGCGGCGGCGGCCACGCTCAGCACGTGCCAAGGCGACCTTCGATGAACTCAACTGGTACGGAACCGACGTCACCATGACGCCGGGGGTGAAGAGCAGACGACCCTTCAAGCGGAGAGCCGTCTGATTGTGCAGCAACTGCTCCCACCAATGCCCCACAACGTACTCGGGGATGTAGACGGCCACCACACCGCGGGGGTTGGCCTGGCGGATCTCTGAGGCGTACTCCACAACCGGGCGGACCAGTTCGCGGTACGGCGAGTAGAGAACCTTGAGCGGCACGTCGAGTCCACGACGGTCCCACTCGTTGATCACCTCGTCCGCTTCGCGCTGATCGGCGCTGACGTAGATCGCCTCCAGGACGTTGGGCCGTGTCGCCTTGGCGAACGCCAACGCCCGCAACGTCGGCTTGTGCAGCTTGGAGACCAGGACGATCGCGTGCACCCGGGTCGGCAGGACGCTGTCCTGGTCATCGGCGGCCAGTTCGTCGGCGACGCGGTCGTAGTGGCGACGGATGCCGCGCATCAGCCCGAAGAAGGCGAGCATCGCCAGCAGGGTGATCCAGGCGCCGGAGAGGAACTTGGTCACCAGCACGACGACCAGCACGGTGCCGGTGAAGGCGAGCCCGATCGTATTGATCATCCGGGACCGCTGCATGGTGCGCCGCGCAGCCGGGTTCTGCTCGACGTCGAGGTGGCGTGTCCAGTGCCGGATCATGCCGAGCTGCGAGAGCGTGAAAGAGATGAAGACGCCGACGATGTAGAGCTGGATCAACCGGGTGACCTGGGCGTCGAACGCCCAGATCAGGCCGACCGCCATCACCGCGAGGAAGACGATGCCGTTGCTGTACGCCAGCCGGTCACCGCGCGAACCCATCGCGCGGGGTGCGTATCGGTCCTTGGCGAGGATCGAACCCAGCACCGGGAAGCCGTTGAAGGCGGTGTTCGCGGCGAGGACGAGGACGATCCCGGTACAGATCACCACGAAGTAGAAGCCCGGCGGGAAGCCGTCGAAGATCGCCTTGGCCAACTGGGCGATCACCGTGTGCTGGTCGTAGCCCTCGCCGACCGGCGTGCCGTCGGCGTTGAGCAGGCGGTCGATGTGGTGCGGGTCGACGTAGCGCAGGCCCATCTGCCGGGCAAGCGTGATCACGCTCAACATCATCGTGATCGCGATCAGCCCGAGCAGCAGCAGCGTGGTCGCCGCGTTCTTGGACTTGGGACGCCGGAACGCCGGCACTCCGTTCGAGATCGCCTCGACACCGGTGAGGGCCGCACAGCCGGAGGAGAAGGCCCGGGCGAGCAGGAAGATCAACCCGATGGTGGTGAGCTCCTGCTCGTATCCCGGCGACGGCGCGATCTTCAGGCCGGCGCTCTCCACCTGGCCGAGGTCTCCGGTCATCCACTGGAAGAAGCCCCAGGCGAACATCACACCGAGACCGAGGATGAAGGCGTAGGTCGGGAAGGCGAAGAAGGTGCCGGACTCCCGGACGCCGCGCAGGTTGAGCGCCGTCAGGATGACCACGAGCAGGATCGCGAAGGTCGCCTCGTGGCCGGAGAGCGCGGGTATCGCAGCCGCGGCGTACTGCGCACCGGACGAGATCGAGACCGCGACGGTGAGTACGTAGTCGACCAGCAACGCGGCACCGACCGTGATTCCGGCGTTGGCACCGAGATTGACCTTCGCCACCTCGTAGTCGCCTCCGCCGCTGGGGTAGGCGTGCACGGTCTGTCGGTACGAGGCCACCACAGCGAGCATCACCACCGCGACGGCGATGCCGATCTTCCAGGACCAGGCGTAGGTGCTCGCCCCGGCGAGCGCGAGCATGATGAAGATTTCGTCCGGTGCATAGGCCACCGAGGACAGTGCGTCGCTGGCAAAGACCGGAAGCGCAATGCGCTTGGGGAGCAGCGTCTCCCCCAGTTGGGAGCTGCGGAGCTTGCGCCCCAGCAGAATCCGCTTAGATACGTCACCGACACCCACGAGAAGTCAGGCTAGTCCAGACTCCGCCAGAACGCGCGCTGCGGTAGCGTCACCCTCGTGCATGTCGTGATTATGGGCTGCGGTCGGGTCGGCGCAACGCTGGCCCGCGGCCTGGAAGACCGGAACCACACCGTCTCGATCATCGACCACAGCGCTGAGGCTTTCCGGCGTCTGGGGCCGTCCTTCAACGGTGACAAGATCACCGGCGAGGGGTTCGACCAAGCGGTGCTCAACAAGGCGGGGATCACCCGTGCTGACGCGTTCGCCGCCGTCTCCAGCGGCGACAACTCCAACATCATCGCGGCGCGGGTCGCCCGCGAGACGTTCGGGATTAGCAACGTGGTGGCCCGTATCTACGACCCGGGTCGCGCCGAGGTCTACCAGCGGCTCGGGATCACCACGGTCGCCACCGTGAAGTGGACCGCGGATCAGGTACTGCGGCGGCTCCTTCCCGCAGGCGCCGAGCCGACCTTCCGCGACCCGTCCGGCACCATCCGGCTGGACCAGGTGAGCATCACCGAGTCCTGGATCGGGCACCGGACGATCGATCTGCAGGAGCAGGCCCAGGTCCGGATCGCCTGGATCGACCGGCTCGGCGAAGGCATCCTGCCGACGCGGGCCTCGGTCCTCCAGGAAGGCGACATCATGCACCTGGTGATGCGCGAAGAGAACGCCGCTGCGGCCTACCGGGTCCTCCAGCACGGTCCCCAGGAGGATTGAGATGCGTGTTGCCATCGCCGGAGCCGGCGCTGTCGGCCGTTCCATCGCCCGCGAGTTGATCGTCGCGGGCCACGACGTACTCCTGATCGACAAGGCGGCCGAGGCGATCCGTCCCGAGCAGGTGCCCGACGCCGAATGGTTGCTTGCCGACTCCTGCGAGCTGTCCTCGTTGGAGGAGGCGCGTCTGCAGCAGTGCGACGTGGTGATCGCGGCCACCGGTGACGACAAGGTCAACCTGGTCACCTCGCTGCTCGCGAAGACCGAGTTCGGGGTCCCCCGCACCGTCGGTCGGGTCAACCACCCGGACAACGAGTGGCTCTTCACCGAGGCCTGGGGCGTAGACGTCAACGTCTCGACGCCGCGGATCATGTCCGCGCTGGTCGAGGAGGCCGTCTCCGTCGGCGACCTGGTCCGGCTCTTCACCTTCCGCAAGGGGAACGCCAACCTGGTCGAGATGGTGCTCCCCGACGACTCGCCCTTCGTCGGCACACCGGCCGGGCTGATCCCGTGGCCGGAGAACTGCGCGCTGGTGACGATCCTCCGCGATGGACAGGTCTACCTGCCCGACGGCGACCAGCCGATCGAGTCCGGCGACGAACTGATGTTCGTGGTCGCGGCCGAGGTCGAGGCCGAGCTCGAGCGGATGCTCGCACCGCGGCCGGACCGGAACTGAGCGACGCGCGCTAGCGGACCGGCTCGTCGTCGTTCGGCTCGTCCTCGTTGAGGCTGAGCCGTTGGGCGGCGAGCTCCGCTTCGTGCTCCGACATCGGCGTCGAGTTGCGCGCCAACAGCCAGACCATCGCGGCCAACGCCGCCAGTTGCAGAGGCCACCCCATCGCGATCTTGGCGATACCCAGTGCGGCGATCGCCGTGTCCGGGCTGATCTCGCCGCTGCGGCCCAACACGTAGAACGGCGTCTGGACGACCACGCGAGCGAAACACGGCAGGGCCAGCAACCAGGTCAACCGGTTGCAGAGCTTGAGGATCTGCGGGTCCTTGCGCCACGAGGTCAGGTCGCCCGTGACGCTCCCGACCATGAAGCCGACCAACGGCCACCGGACGATGCTGGAGAAGGAGAGCACCACGGCATAGGCCGCGTTGTAGAGCAGACCGGGGAGGAAATAGGCCAGCGCCTGGTCGTTGGCATCGCCGCCAGCGCGAGCGGCGCGCAACGCGAATGCGGCGCCGATCCCGATCCCGATCAGCGCATTGATGCAGAACTGCGGCGACGAGCGCTGCACCAGACGCACCAACAGGGCACCGACCGCCGCGACCAGACTGATCGTCAGAGCCAGCCGGAGCTCCTTGGTGGCCAGGAAGCTGAAGGTGAACAGGATCGTCGGCACCGCAGCTTCCAACATTCCGCGGCGGCCACCCAGCGCTTTGGAGAGCTGCTGACGCACGATCGCCTCAACGGTATGCCCGGTCGGCACCCCCGGAGTGGTGGCGTTGGGTTCCGTCATGGCAGCAACTCGTAACGCGGGTTGAAGATCACCCGGTCATTGTCCTGCACACCGATCCGTCCGCGCACGGCGATGGACCGACCCGCGGACACCCCGAGGATCCGCCGACGCCCCAACCAGATCAGGGTGACCACGCCCGAGCCGTCGTCGAGCTCCGCCTCCAGCGCCGGTACGCCGCCGCGCGGGCGGAGCGTCACCGAGCGGACGGTGCCCGAGAGCCGTACCTGTTCCCGGTCAGGAGCGTCTGCGATGCTCACCTGCCCGGGCCGGGCGTAGGTCTTACGGAGGTCGCGCGCATGCTGGTCCGAGCTGTTGGCCCAGCTGCTGATCCGCCGCCGCAGACGACTCCGGTGCGGGCGATCCTCCTCCACGGTCACTCCTCGGCCGGTCCGACCCGCCGGGCCTGGGGCGGCAGCGTGACCGGAAGCGCATCACCCGGAGCCATCGGGCCGTCGCCGCGACGAACGACGACGTTGTTGACGGCCGACTCCCAGAGATCAGCGGCTTCTGGCTGCATCGCAGGAACGCCGAGGTAGGTGGCGCGCAGGAACCAGCGCGGTCCGTTGAAGCCGACCACGCGGCTCGGCTGGGTGCCGGTGCGGCCGTCCGGGGTCTGCACGGTCATCTCGCAGTAGAGCTCGGTGCCCTGGCTTCCTTCACGCTCGGTCGCGGTACCACCTTGGCGCGAAGTCTCAGCCGCCATCTGACGGCGGACGTCCGACCACAGGTCGCCGTCGCGCGGGGCGGCGAAGGCGCGGATCTCCACGGCACCCTGGTCGTTGGCGAGCAGCACGCTCTGGACCACGCCGTCGGACTCACTGACCTGGAGCCGAAGCTCAAGACCGTCGGCCGGCGCCAGCAGGAAGCCGCCGAGGTCGACGCGACCGACGTGGTCGTTCTCGACATCGATAGCTGCGATGTCACGGGGGCCGGTCCGGACGATCGGCTCGGAGGCCGCGCCCCCGGTCTCGGTGTCGACGGTCGACTTCTCCGCCTCGGTGGCTGAGAGGTTCGTTGCCTTGGCCTTGCGTCCAAACTTCACCGCGTACTCCTCTGTGCATCTGCGCTGGCGAATCCGCCGGTGGAACCGTAGCCCCCCACTCCACGCGCCGACTCATCCAGGCTGTCGGTTTCGATAAAATTGGCATGCTCGTACCGCTGCACCACCAACTGGGCGATCCGGTCGCCTCGGTGCAGGGCGATCGACTCGCTGCGGTCGGTGTTGACCAGCAGGACCTTGATCTCGCCTCGATAGCCGGAGTCGATGGTGCCGGGGGCGTTCACGATGGAGAGGCCGTGGCGCGCGGCCAGGCCGGATCGCGGATGAATCAGGCCGACGAATCCGATCGGCAGGGCGAGGGCGATGCCGGTCGGGACGAGCATCCTCTCCCCCGGCGCCAGCGTCACGTCGATGGTGGTCATCAGGTCGGCTCCGGCGTCGCCGGGGTGGGCGTAGCGCGGCATCGGGAGATCGGGATCGAGCCGGTGCACCAGCACCTGGACCGTAGTTGCGGACATGTTCGTGACCCTACCTTCGCCGTCGCGAACTGCGGATGGGAAACTTCACCCGTGGAGTACGCCGAGCGACTGACGGTGCCCCTGCGTTGGTGGGCCCAAGGCACGATGATGGTTGCCAGCTTCTGGCTGGCGGTCGCTGTCGTCGACGCCCTGTCCAACCTGGCGGTCTTCGCCATCACCTTGGTGGTCGCCGCGGTGGTCGCCGGCGGCCTGCTGAGCTACGGCTCCGCCCGGATCGAGCTCACCGACTCAGAGCTGGTGGCAGGCCGGGCCCACATCGCTCGCAAGCACCTGGGCACCGCGACCCCACTCGATGCCGACCAGGCGCACCGTGCCGCCGGTGTCGACGCCGACGCCCGCGCGTTCCTGGTGCTCCGCCCCTATCTGAAGCGTGCGGTCCGGGTGGAGATCACCGACCCCGCTGACCCGACGCCGTACTGGTTGATCTCGACCCGGCACCCGAAGCGGTTGGCACGGGCCCTGAACTCCTGACCACACAGGCCTCCTCGGGCCGTAGGCTGGACGCACGTTGTAGAGCCAACCGAGGAGGAACCGATGGCATCGGGCTCGAAGATCTGGTCTTCGATGGCGCTGGTGACCGCAGTAGTCAGTGCGGGCGCAGCCAAGAAGGCGTTGAACACGGGCTGGAAGGCCGCCACCGGCAAGGAGCCGCCGAGCAACCCGGCCGACCCTGACGTCGAGCTCTGGGAAGCAGTGGCCTGGGCCGCCGTCAGCGGCACCGTGATCGCGATCGTGAAGATGCTTGCCTCGCGGCGTGCCGCGGTCTACTTCCAGAAGTCGACCGGCCACCTCCCGCCCGGCCTGCAGGCGGACAATCCAGGTGACCTGGCTGGCTACGCCAGCAACTGAGAGTCGTCAGAAACGCCACGTGGCGCCGTCCAACACCCGTCTGGTGTTGAGCGGCGCCACGTGTGGTTCAGATCAGCTGCAATCGCGGCAGATCATCTTGGCCGCATCGGCCAACTGGCTGCGGTGGTGAACCAGGAAGCAGCTCATGCAGGTGAACTCGTCGTCCTGCTTGGGCTTGACCTCGACCGAGAGCTCCTCGTGGGACAGGTCGGCACCGGGAAGCTCGAAGGATTCGGCAGCCTCGGTCTCGTCCTCGTCGACCTTGCCCGAGTTCTTGTCATGGCGCCGGGCCTTGAGTTCCTCGATGCTCTCTTCGCTCTGGTCTTCCTCGTTCTTACGCGGGGCGTCGTAATCGGTCGCCATGAACCTCTCCACTCCATCAACATCGGCTCAGCTCGTCGCACTTCGGCGCCAGATTGTGCACCATCTCTGCGCGTTCTGCACGCGCATTCCACACGACGCACTCAAGCAACCGAGCAGCGGGGTCGACTATTCCCCAATCTGGGCGAGAAAACCGCACTCCGAAACAAGCTCGTGAAAGGCGTCGAAGCCGTGGCCCGGGGCGCAGACGACGGCGGTCTTACCACCCCGCCCGGTACCCACCTCGACGCGCGCACCAGCCTCGGCCGCGATCAGGGCGCCAGCCGCGTAGTCCCACAGCGAGACGCCCTCCTCGACGTAGCCGTCGGCGCTCCCCTCCGCGACGTGGCACAGGTCCAAGGCGCAGGACCCGAGCCGGCGTAGATCGCGGACCTGTGGGATCAGCCGGGCAGCCGCCCGGGCCTGGATCTCACGGGTCTCGGCCTCGTAGTTGAAGCCGGTCAACACCAACCGCTCAGCCAGCGGAGCCGGGCCACGAACCGCCAGTGGAGTACCGTCCCGATCCGCGCCTGCGCCGAGCCCAGCCGAGTAGACCGAGCCGGTCGCCGCGTTGGCCACGATCCCCGCCACCACCACACCGTCGACCTCGACCGCGATCGAGACGGCGTACTGCGGGAGGCCGTAGAGGAAGTTCACGGTCCCGTCGATCGGGTCCACGATCCACCGCACACCGGTGGTCCCGGTGCTGGCCGCCTCCTCCTCACCCAGGATGGCGTCGTCGGGGCGGGTGCTCGTGATCAGGGATCGGATCAAATGCTCGGTGTCGCGGTCGACCTGGGTGACGACGTCGACCGGGCTGGACTTGGTCGCCGCCACGGTGACCGGATGCCGCCGCTGCTCCGCGACGAACCGCGCCGCGGCGACGGCGATCTCGCGCGCCAGGGAACGGAGCTCGGCGGGCGAGCTCACGACGTCTGGCCGAGCGATGGGAGCGGCGTCCGGGGGTTCGGGCAGCAATCAGGGCGGCAGAGGTCGGCGCAGGGCGCCAACGCCCCCACCACGGCCCGTTCCGGGCTCTCTCCGCGCTGCGCAGCAGCACGCTCCACGACCAGGTCTCGGACCATCGCCACGAACCGTGGATCGATCCCTGGCGTCGCCGCGCGGGCGAACGGCAGCCCTAGCCGCTCGGCGGTGGCGGCAGCCTCGGTGTCGAGGTCGTAGATGACCTCCATGTGGTCGGAGATGAAGCCGAACGGAATCACCACCACGGGAACCGGCTCGCTCTGTGCGATCTCTTCAAGGTGGTCATTGACGTCCGGCTCCAGCCAGGGCACCTGAGGCGGCCCGGAACGCGAGCAGTAGACCAGGTCGTGCAGGTAGCGGTGCCCGGTCTCCATCCGGACCCGTTCGACGACCTCCTCCATCACACTGCGGTGCTGGCTGACGTAGGCGTCGCCGTCCGGTCCGGAGCCGGCGTTCATCGAGACCGGGATGGAGTGCGTCACGAAGACCAGCCTGGCGTGGTCGCGTTGCTCAGGGTCCAAACGGGCGAGGGCTGCCAGCGTCGCGTCGACGACCGGCTCAACGAATCCGGGGTGGTTGAAGTAGGCGCGAAGCCGATCGAGTTCGGGAGCGCCCGGTACCGCGGCCACCGCGCGCGCGAGATCCTCGCGGTACTGCCGACAACCCGAGTAGGACGAGTAGGCCGAGGTCACGAAACAGGCCGCCCTAGTGATCCCGTCGTCCGCCATCTGCTGAAGAGTGTCGGCCAGGTACGGTTCCCAGTTCCGGTTGCCCCAGTAGATCGGCAGCTTCAGGCCGGCCGCTGTGAAATCGGCCTCCAGGGCCGCGATCAGGGCGCGGTTCTGGTCGTTGATCGGCGACTTCCCGCCGAAGCCGAAGTAGTGCTCCCCCACCTCGCGCAGACGCTCCTCGGGGATGCCGCGGCCCTTGGTCACGTTCTGCAGGAACGGGACGACGTCGTCGGGCTTCTCCGGGCCGCCGAACGAGACGAGAAGGAGGGCGTCATACGGCGTGGGGTCCGGCTGCATGCGGCTCAGTCTAGTGAGCCTGCGAACCTATACAGGTGCTGTCCTCGTATCGAAGCGTGCTGACCGTCCCCGGTGCGTGGGTCTTCAGCCTGAGTGGATTCTTCGCCCGGCTCCCGGTCTCGATGGTGAGCCTCGGCATCGTGCTCCTGGTCTCCGAGGCCCACGGCTCCTACGGACAGGCCGGGACGGTGGCTGCGGCCTACCTGATCGCCAACGCCGTCTTCGCGATCGGACACGGCCGACTGATCGACAGGTTCGGCCAGTCCCGGGTGCTGCCTGCCGCGCAGTTGCTCTACACCTCCGGTCTGGTCGCGCTGGTCTGGTCGGTGCAGACCGAGCAGGCCACGCCGGTGACGCTGGCCAGTGCCGCGCTCTGCGGTGCCGCCCTGCCCCAGATCGGCTCGTGCGTCCGGGCCCGCTGGAACCACGCGCTGGACGACCCCCGGCAGCTCCAGACGGCGTTCGCCTTCGAGTCCGTCGTCGACGAGTGTCTCTTCGTCCTCGGGCCGACCGTGGTCACCTCGTTGGCCACCTTGTGGCACCCCGTCGCCGGGCTCGGCGTCGCCGCGACCTGTGGCCTGGTCGGCACGCTGGTCCTGGCCAGTCAGCGGCGAACCGAACCGCCCGCCCATCCGCGGAGCGTCGACGGTCCGCGCGCAGCGATGCCTTGGCGGACCGTGGCACCGATGGCGGTCGTCTGCGCCAGCCTCGGGGTCGTCTTCGGGGCGGCCGAGTTGACCACAGTCGCCTTCGCTGAGGACCACGGCGCCAAGGCCTGGTCCGGCCCCCTGCTTGGCCTCTGGGCGCTCGGCAGCCTGACCGCCGGCGTCATCGCCGGCGCGATCAATTGGCGATCCGGTCCCGAACGGCGGGTCCGTTGGGGTGTTCTGCTGCTGGGCCTGACCATGCTGCCGTTGACGGTGATCCACTCGATGTGGCTGATGGCGCTCTTCCTGTTGATCGGTGGTTTCGCCATCGCCCCGACCTTGATCGCCGCTTTGGCCCTGACCGCGAGCGCGGTACCCACCTCACGGCTGACCGAAGGGATGGCCGTGCTCCACACCGCGATGGGCATCGGAGTCGCCCCCGGTGCGACCCTGGCCGGCCTCGTGGTCGACCAGTACGGCAGCTCCGCCGCCTACCTGGTGCCGGCCTGTGCCGGACTTCTTGGCGCAGTCGCCGCCTGGTTGGGCCGACCTCCAGTAGCCTCACCGGCATGAGTGGTTGGAGCAACTGGTCGGGGCTGGAGTCAGCGACGCCGACAGAGGTCGTCGTCCCGGACAGCACCGAGGCCATCGTCCGCGCCGTGCAACGCGCCACCGCGGAGCGGACCACGGTCAAGATGGTGGGCACCGGACACAGTTTCACCAGCATCTCCGCGCCGGAAGGCGTGATGTTGAAGCCGGACCGCCAGGTCGGCATCCTCGCCGTCGACCGGGCCGCGATGACGGTCACCGCCCGGGCCGGGACACCGTTGCACGTGCTCAACGCCGAACTGGAACGGCTCGGCCTCTCGCTACACAACATGGGTGACATCGCCGAACAGACGCTGGCCGGCGCCACCAGCACCGGTACCCACGGCACCGGGGGGCTGAAGGCGTCGCTCTCGGCCCAGTTGTCGGCGTTGGAACTGGTCACCGGCGACGGCAGCGTTGTGCGTGCCTCGCGGACCGAGAACCCCGAGATCTTCACCTCGGCGCGGATCGGACTGGGCGCACTCGGCGTACTCACCACGCTCACCTTCGACGTGGAGCCGTTGGGCCTGTTGGAGGCTCACGAGATGCCGATCACGTGGGCCGAAGGTCTGGCCCGCTACGACGAGTTCATCGCCGAGAACCACCACTGCGACATGTACTGGTTCCCGCACTCGGAAGCGATGCAGGTCAAGACGAACAACCGACTCGACGCCAACCGGGAGCCCGCCGAGCCGCTCTCCAAGTTCCGGGCCTGGTTCGACGACGACTTCATCGCGAACTCGGCGTTCGGGGTGATCAACTCGGTCGGGAACCGTAGACCCGACTGGATCCCTGCCTTCAACCGCCTCGCCGGCAAACTGCTCAGCGAACGTCGGTACAGCGATATCCCGTACCGCGTCTTCACCTCGCCGCGCAAGGTCGTCTTCCGAGAGATGGAGTATGCGCTACCCCGCGAGGCCGGCCTCGCGGCACTCCGCGAAGCCAGGGCACTGATCGAACGCAACGATTGGCGGATCAGCTTCCCGGTCGAGATCCGACAGACGCCTGCCGACGACATCACCCTGGGCACGTCGACCGGTCGTGAGTCGATCTATCTCGCCTTCCACGTGAACGCGGCCACCGACCACCGCGACTACTTCGGCGGCGTCGAGGAGATCATGGTGGCGCACGAGGGCCGCCCGCACTGGGGCAAGGTGCACACCCGTACCGCCACCGACCTGGCGAAGGTCTACCCCGGTTTCGAGGAGTTCCTCCACCTCCGGGACCGTCTCGACCCGGACCGGGTCTTCGCGAACTCCTACCTGCGTCGCGTGCTGGGCGACTGAAGGTCGACTCAGACGCTCGCCGGGCCACGCGGCGTCGGTGCATGCCATTGCCGGGTCAGCGCCAAGAGCCGCCAGATCAGGCAGACCAGGCCACCGGTCATCGCCATCACCCAGAACGGCGCTCCGAGCTCGTGGCCGACCGCGACCAGGGCGGCACCGGCCAACGCCGGTGTCGCGTACAGCTCTTCGCGGAAGACCACGGGGACACGGCCGGCCAACAGGTCGCGCAGCATGCCGCCGCCGATCCCGGTCGCCATGCCCATCAACGCAGCCGGCACCGGACCCAGGCCGTACTCGAGCGCCTTGCTGGTGCCGGTGACGCAGAAGAGGGCGAGACCGAAGGCATCGAACACATTGACGGCGCTCTCCGCCCGCCCCAACTGCGGGTGGTAGACGAAGCTGATCAACCCGGCAGCTACCGGCACCATCAGGTAACGCCAGTCAGCCAAGGCGGCCGGTGGAGTGGCGTCGATCAGGACGTCTCGCAGAAAACCGCCGCCGAGCCCGGTGACACTGGCCAACACCAGCACCCCGAACAGGTCCAGGTGCTTGCGGACCGCGACCAGGGCGCCCGAGATCGCGAAGACGAAGATCCCGAGGAGGTCCAGGATGATCAGCAGATCTGCGGCGTGCATGCGCTGAACCTAACCTGCCGAATGGGGCCACGCCGCCCAGGGTGGAACAGAGCCCTCCGCTGCTGGCGTAGGCTCACCCGAGAGACCAGAGACGACACGAGGAGAAGGACCAGGACAGATGTTGCACCTCACGCTCGCAGGACTGAGCGAGGACAACGCATGTCTGCTGCTGGTCAGCGAGTCCGGTGAGGAGTTCTCGCTCACCCTCGATGCCAAGCTCAGGGCCGCAGTGCGCGGTACGTCAGCACGATCCGGCCGGATGGAGACACAGATGGAAAGCACACTCCGACCCCGCGACATCCAGGCGCGGATCAGGGCTGGTGAGTCCCCCGAGTCTGTTGCCCAGTCCGCCAACACCACCGTCGACAAGATCGAGGCGTTCGCCGGTCCGGTGCTCGCCGAACGGGCACACATCGCCGAGCGGGCGCAACGCTCGTCGGTGCGGCGTAAGACAGGCGACACCGGCGCGCGGACCCTCGGCGACGCCGTCTCGGCGCAACTCCGGCCGCACAATGTGCGCTCCGCCAACGTCGAGTGGGACGCCTGGCGCCGCGAGGACGGCCGTTGGACGTTGCAGGCCGTCTACACCGCCGGCACGAACGCCGGGACGGGCCACTTCTCCTTCGACGTGCCCGGCAACTACGTCGTCGCCGACGACGACGATGCCCGCTGGCTGGTGGGCGAGCCGGTCCACCGCCCCGAAGCACCGGCACCGCGCGATGATCTCGCCCGGTTCCGCGAAGCCCGCCAGAGCATCGACGACGCCCTCGTCGACGGCGCGGACGACGCGGACCAGGCGAGCCACGACGCTGACACCCTGGGTGCCGACGCCCTGGCTCTGGTCCAGCAGCCCGCCGAGGCCACTGCCGAGCCTGTCGAGCCTGCCGGTGACGCGGACGAGCCGACCATCGACCTGAGCGAGACCGTTCGGGCCGCCGGCAAGGCCCCGCTGCAGGCTGCTCCCCCGGCGGAGGCCCCGGCCATCGGGACCGCCCCGGCGAACGAGCCTGCTGGCGCGACCGCCGAGGCGAACGACTCCGTCGAGGAAGAACCCGCCGCGAAGCCCGCACCACGCAAGGCGAACCGACGCAAGCGCGCCTCGGTGCCGAGCTGGGACGAGATCATGTTCGGCGGCGGCAAGCAGGAGTAGCCGCTCGGCTCAGCCCGTGGCGACGGGGCGGGTCGGGTCGGTGACCCATTCACTCCACGAGCCCGGGTACAACGCCGCCCGGACGCCGATCGTAGCCAGCGCCAACACATCATGGGCAGCGGTCACGCCAGAGCCGCAGTAGACGCCGACCGGGACTCCCGGTGCGACGCCGTGAGCCGCGTAGACGTCCCGGAGCGCCTCCGGCCCGAGGAAGCGGCCGTCGGTGCCCAGGTTGGCGCCGGTAGGCGCGTTGCGCGCCCCAGGGATGTGTCCGGCAACCGGATCGACCGGCTCGACCTCGCCTCGGTACCGCTCCGGCGCCCGGGCATCGAGCAACGGGCCGGCCGCGGCCAGCTCGACCACCTCCGTCGCGGTCAGCGTCTCCATCGCCCCCGGTTCTCCGTGGAAGTCGCCTGGCGCGGCGGGATCGTGCGCACCCACTGCCACCTCACCGCCGGCGTCGCGCCACGCGGACCACCCGCCGTCGAGGAGTCGCACCGCGTCGTGCCCGTAGTGGCGCAACAGCCACCAGGCCCGGGCTGCGGCATGACCCGACCAGTCGTCGTAGACGACGACGCCCCGACCGCGATCAACCCCAGCGGCACGCATCGCCGCGATGAACCGCGCCGGCTCCGGAAGCGGATGCCGCCCACCGGCGCCGGGTGGGTCCGCCAGGGCCGTGTCCAGATCGACGTACTGCGCTCCTGGGATGTGCCCTCGAGCGAACTCCTCCGCCCCAGGCGCCCCACCGAGGCGCCAGCGCACATCCAGCAGCACCGGCGTCTCGCCGGACCGAGCCAGTTCCGCCACGCTGATCAGTGGAGAGATTCCCATGAGACGAGTCTGCCCGATGGTCACCACCGTCCCCGGGAACTGGCATGATGTCCGGCGATGGCTGAGCTGAATTTCTTCACAGGAACCATGGATTCCGGCAAGAGCACGCTGGCTCTGCAGACGAACCACAACCACGCCGCGCGGGGTCGGATCGGCCGGATCTTCACCGCCCACGACCGGGCCGGAGAGGCGACCCTCTCGTCACGCCTCGGTCTCACCCACGAAGCGATCGAGGTCGACTCCACCTTCGACTTCTGGCGTTACGTGGTCGACACGCTCACCCACGGCGGCCGGATCGACTACCTGATCTGCGACGAGGCTCAGTTCTACGCGCCCATCCAGATCGACCAGCTCGCCAAGGTCGTCGACGAGTTGCAGATCGACGTCTTCGCGTTCGGCATCCTGACCGACTTCCGGTCCATGCTCTTCCCCGGCAGTGCCCGACTCGTCGAGATGGCCGACCGGCTGCAGGTCCTCCAGGTGGAAGCGCTGTGCTGGTGCGGGAAGCGCGCCACCCACAACGCCCGGACCGAGAACGGCGTGATGATCACCGAGGGCGAACTGGTCGTCGTCGGCGACATGGAGAGCGACCGTCCGGCGACCGAAGAGGTCGACGTCGCCTACGAGGTCCTGTGCCGCCAGCACCACCGCCGTCGGCTCACCGCGGCCCGTGCGCGAGCGGTCTCCATGGCCCCTGATCCCTTACCGTTCGGCTAGGTCCCACTCACTGATTGCGGACGCGACGTGACCCACGTCGCACCTGATATTTGTGGGGCCATGACAACCGTCGGCACCATTCCTGATCAGATCCTGCCCACCATGGCGGAGGTCTTTCTCTCGCGTGCGGAGGACGACCACACCGCGCTCCTCTTCGAGGACGAGAAGTGGACCTACCGCGAGTTGGTGCGCGAAGCAGCCGTCCGTTCGTCCTGGATGCAGTCGAAGCGGCCCAGCGACGACCGCCCCTGGCACGTCGGCGTGCTGCTCGAGAACACGCCGGAGTACCTCTTCCTGTTGGCCGGGGCGGCGCTGAGCGGCGCCACCATCGTCGGGATCAACCCGACCCGCCGCGGCGGCGAGCTGGCCCGTGACATCCGCGGTACCGACGTCGACGTGATCGTCGTCGACTCCGCCTACGCCGACCTGCTGGACGGCCTCGACACCGGCGCCCGCGAGATCATCCGCAGCGACAGCCCCGAGTACGCTGCGCTCCTCGCCGAGCACGCCGAGGCACCGATCAAGGCGACCTCACAGGCGCTCGATCCCAGCAACGTCCTGGTCCTGCTCTTCACCTCCGGCTCGACCGGCGCCCCGAAGGCCGTCATCTGCACCACCGGCCGGTGGGCCCGGGTCACCCAGGTGTCGATCTTCGACTTCACTCCGGACGATGTCGCCTACAACGCGATGCCGCTCTTCCACGGGAACGCCCTGTTCAGCGCCTGGAGCCCGGCGATCAACTCCCGTGGCGCGTTGGCGATCCGGCGCAAATTCTCCGCCTCCGGCTTCCTGCCCGACGTACAGAAATTCGGTGCCACCTTCTTCAACTACGTCGGTCGCTCGCTGGCCTACGTGCTGGCTCAGCCGGAGACCGCCGCTGAGGGTGAGAACAAGCTCCGGTTCGGCTTCGGGACCGAGGCCTCCACCAAGGACCGCGCCGAGTTCCTGCGCCGCTTCAAGACGCCGGTGTACGAGTCGTACGGCTCCTCCGAGGGCGCCTGCTACATCATCAACACCGCCGAGACCCCCGAGGGCGCGCTCGGTGTGCCGCAGGTCGGCCACTTTCCCGAGGTCGTCAACGAGGACGGCGAGCTCTGCCCGCCCGCTGAGTTCGACGAGAACGGCGTCCTGCTCAACATGGAGGCCGCGATCGGCGAGCTCGTCTCGCGCAACGCCGCCACCATGTTCGAGGGCTACTACAAGAACCCCGAAGCCGCGGCCGACAAGCTCCGTGACGGCGACTTCTGGACCGGCGACCTGGCCTACCGCGACGCCGCGGGCTTCTTCTACTACGCCGGCCGGACCGCGGACTGGCTGCGGGTCGACTCGGAGAACTTCGCCGCTGCTCCCGTCGAGCGGATCCTCGCCCGGTACGTCGGCGTCAGCGTGGCCGCGGTCTACCCGGTCCCCGACCCGCGGACCGGCGACCTGGTGATGGCCACACTGCAGCTGACTGTCGACGCCCCCGACTTCGACGCCCACAAGTTCACCGCCTTCTTGGCCGAACAGAAGGACATGGGCACCAAGTGGGCGCCGCGGCTGCTCCGGGTCACCCGTGACCTCCCGGTGACGGCGACCAGCAAGGTCGACAAGCCGACGCTGCGTCGTCAGCTCTGGCGGACCAGCGACCCGGTCTTCGAGCGCACTGCCGACGGCTACCGCCCGCTGGACGAGAGCGCCGTCGAGCGCCTGCTCAGCGAGTACACCGAGCACGGTCGCGCCCAGTTGGTCGGCTGACAGACCACCCGAACCGTCACCAGTACGCGTCGAACCGTCACCAGTACGCGTCGAACCGTCACCAGTGCGCGTCGAACCGTCACTTGCTGACACGCGGCCAGGAACTGGTGACGGTTCGGTGCGTGTGCCTGACGGTTCAGCCCGTCTGCCTGACGGTTCGGCGCGTGTGCCTGACGGTTCGGCCCGTCTGCCTGACGGTTCGGCGCGTGTGCCTGACGGTTCGGCGGATCAGGCGAGGAGGATGGGGATCTCCATCTCGTCAGCGGTCAGCGAGCCGTGGAAACCGACCATCAACTGCTCCAACGGGAAGTCCTTGCTGGAGACGATGGTGAGGTCGTCGTGGCAGGCGACCATCACGTCACCGAGTCGCGGCGCGACCGCGGCGTCGACCGGTCCGAACCAGCCGCGCCCGATCGCCTCGTCCCGGGAGAGCACCGTGGCCCGATCGGCGAGCCGCTCGCGCCAGGTGGCGAGGACGTCCTCAAGGGCGCCAGGACGGCAGTAGAGGTGCCGGAACCGGGCCTCGCCGCCGAACAGGCTGACGCCGTCGCGTAGCTGGCTCTCCTGGTCGACGTCGATCCGGCTGTCGACCGGCGAGTCGACCATGCCGTGATCGGCGACGATCAGCAACCGCGCCGAGGAGGGCAGCGCCTCGCGGAGCTGCTCGCAACTCGAATCGATCGCAGCCAACTGCTGCAGCCACTCGGGCGAGGCGACGCCGTGCCGGTGGCCGGTGTAGTCGAGATCGCCCTCGTAGGTGTAGATCAGGGACGGGCCTTGGGCCGCGGCCTCAACGACCGCCGCGATCCGCTCACCGACGAGGTCAGCGCCGACGAAGGCCGCGCCACGGTGGGCCGCCACGGTCAACCCGGAACCATCGAAGTACCGCTTGTTGACGTTGACCACCGAGACACCGGCGTCCGCCAGGGCGGCGAACGCCGTCCGATGAGGTTGCCACTGCTCCGGATCGATCTCCTGGTCCCAGGTCAGGTGGTTGAGGAGATGGTTGGTGCCGGGCACCCGAGCCGTATAGCCGACCAGACCATGCTGCCCCGGCGCCAGGCCGGTGCCGAGCGAGGTCAACGACGTCGCCGTGGTGGACGGCACTCCCGCCGTGCCCGGCTCGCCCGAGAGCGAGCTCAGGAACGGAGCCACGTGGGCATAGCGCTGTAGCAACCGCTCCCCGAGCCCGTCGATCAACAGCACGACGTAGGACGACGCGTCCGGGAGGATCAACCCGGCCGGACCGTGCCGGGTGACCCGGAACGCCTCGGAGATCGCCGGTACGACGTCGGCCAGCGACCGATCGGCGTAGGCCGGGACCACCAGGGGTTGGGTCACCGCACGTTGCCCTGGGTGGCTGCGGAGAGGGCGCCGGCGAAGGAGAGCAGGGAGTTGACGGCGTCCGGCCCTTCAGCAGCGGCGGAGACCCGCAGCGTGAAGTCGTCGGAGGCCAGCACGCCGGTGTAGCCGTGATCGGCCTCGCAGTGCGGATCGGCGCAGGCGGCCGGCTCCAGGTCGAGGCGGCTGACGGCGCCCCAGCCGATGGTCACCACGGCCTCCGCCGCAGGAGCCGGGCCCGACGTCGGGTTGGCGACCATCCGGGTGACCACGACGGAACGGACCGAGCTCAGCGCGATCGCCTCGGTCGAGGTGGAGGTGTAGGGCATCGGCAGCAGATCGTCGCCGGCGTGCTCGTCGGTGTGCGCGAGGATCAGACGGCTCGCGGTCAGCACCACCACCGTGATGTGGCGGCGCACCTCGTCGCGCTCGATGGTCGGTTCGTGGTGTACGTACCAGGAGATGACGTCCTCGCCAGCCACCGCTGCGTTCACGCCGTCGCTGACCACCTCGGGGTAGTAGCCGGTGTGTTCGATAGCTTCCCGCAGCGCCGCCGCGGCAGCTGTCGGGTCAAAGAGTCCACTGTTGCGCATGAGCAAAGTGTGTCACGCCCAGCACGGGCCGCGAGGGCGACCGTGCTGGGCGGTGGAGAAGCCTCAGATCACCCGGGGAGAGTGTCGTCGGACGCCCGGCTCAGACGCCGTACGAACCAGTCCGAACGGAGGTCGGTCACCGGCTCGACGCGAGCCTCCGCGGTCAGCACCGTGGACGACGTGGCACCCGCCAGGACCAGCGACAGATCCAGGCTGCGCACCTGTGGGAAGTCGTTCTTCACCTGGGCGACGGCCATGATCAACTGCTCGATCTGGTCGACGTCGACCACCTCGCTGCCGCGGTAGCCGAAGAGCAACGGGGAGCTCTTGATCTCCCGGGTCATCGCCCGCGCCTCGTGCAGGCTGAGCGGCGGCACCCGGTAGGCCTTGTCCCCCAGCAGCTCGGTGAGCGGACCGGCGGTGCCGAACGAGATCACCGGACCGAAGAGCGGGTCCTCCACCGCGGCGATGCCGACCGGTACGCCCGGCGGAGCCGTCTTCTGGACCACGAACCGAGCCCGGCCGGGTTCGTTGATCAGCTCGCTGAGGTTCTCCCAGCCGACCCGCATCTCCTCGGCGCTGTCGATCCCGCGCCAGACATGGGC
This sequence comes from Nocardioides sp. Bht2, assembly GCF_047308515.1. NCBI lineage: Bacteria > Bacillati > Actinomycetota > Actinomycetes > Propionibacteriales > Nocardioidaceae > Nocardioides > Nocardioides sp. Bht2. The sequence goes on along the minus strand of NZ_JBLBWI010000011.1, from coordinate 117,188 downwards.
GAGGTCGGGCCGGTGCCGCAGATGGTCGGCGGTCGCCTTGACGACCACATCCCAACCGAGGTCCTCGCCGACCTGGATCGCCTCCTCGACCGTCTCGACGGGGTGCGCCTCCCAGACCGAGATCTGGTAGTACCCGAGCAGCTCGCGCAGCTCCTCGAAGGTGAGCTGCCGACCCTCGGGGCACTCCATCAGGATCCCGTTGATCAGCCTCTTGGCGGCCAGCGGCGGTTGGCTCGAGTCGTCGGCGCGTTCGTCCTCGGGGGTACGCAACCAGACCGCGTACTCGACCACGTGGGCAAGCGCTCGGACGGCAGCTTCCACCGCCGGGTAGGAGGGCACCGAGCCGCGACCGGCGGTCGAGCCGGCGACGTCGGGCACCCGGAGCAGCTCCGGGACACCTTCGGCGCCCAAGAAGGTCGAGACCAGCGGCTTGTCGGACTGTTCGCCGACGGCGGCCAACACGTTGGCGACCTCTTCGCCGGAGACGTTCAACGGCGGGATGTAGACGGCGACCACCGAATCGACCTCGGGATCGTCGATCGCCCGGTCCAGCGCGTCCTCGAAGTCTTCGGCAGTGGCGTCGGCACCCAACGCGACCGACGAGTTCACCACCAGACCGACCGCGGCGGCGGCGTCGGTGGCGAGCAGGCCGAGCGCGTCGGAGTTGCCGACGACGGCGACCCGGCGTCCGCGCGGCAACGGCTGGTGCGCCAACAACTGGGCGACGTCGAACATCTCGTCGAGCGTGTCGACCTGGATCACACCGGCCTGACGGAACATCGCGTCGACCGCCTGCTGCGGCGCCGAGATCGAGCGGACCGCGTGCCCCATCGGCACACCCTGGGTGGTGCGCCCCGACCGGACCGCGACGATCGGCTTCCGCCGGGAGACCCGCCGGGTGATCCGGGAGAACTTACGCGGGTTACCGATCGACTCCAGGTAGAGCAGGACCACCTCGGTCGAGGCGTCCTCCTCCCAGTACTGGAGCAGGTCGTTACCCGAGACGTCGGCACGGTTGCCGGCGCTGACGAAGGTGGAGAGGCCGAGACCCCGGTTGTAGACCTTCTCCAGGATCGCCGAACCCAGCGCACCGGACTGGCAGAAGAAGCCGGCCCGTCCGCGCGGCGGCATCAACGTGGAGAGCGAAGCGTTGAGGGAGACCTCGGGATCGGTGTTGATCACGCCGAGGCAGTTGGGGCCGATCAGGCGCAGGCCGTAGGAGCGGGCCAACCCGACCAGACGCCGCTGACGACGTCGACCTTCGTCACCGGTCTCGGCGAAGCCGGACGAGATGACCACCAGGCCTTTGACGCCCTTCGCGGCGCAGTCGAGGACGACGTCCTGAACGGCGTTGGCGGGCACCGCGACGATCGCGACGTCGACGTCGCCCGGGATCTCGGTGACCGAGCGGTACGCGGGCAGCCCGGAGACCGGGTCCGCGGTCGGGTTGACCGCGTAGACCACGCCGGTGAAGTCGCCGGTCACGAGGTGCCGGACCAGCGCCTGACCGATCGTGTCCTGACGGCGGCTAGCACCGATCACCGCAACCGAGCGGGCCTTGAAGAAGCGGGCGATCGAGGCGGACTCGGCGCGATGCTCACGGTGCTCCATGATCCCGATCGCGGTCTCGGTCGGCTCGATCGGGAACTCCAGGCTCATCACGCCGTCCTGGAAGCCGCCGGCCACCCGGTAGCCGGCGTCTTTGAACGTGTCGATCATCCGGCGGTTGTCCGGCAGCACCTCGGCGACGAACCGCTCGACACCCACCTCACGACCGGCCTGGGCGAGGTGTTCGAGCAGCACCTGGGCGATCCCGCGGCCCTGGTGCTCGTCCTGGACCAGGAAGGCGATCTCCGCCGAGACCGGCTTGGCCGGCTGAGAGGCGGTGGGTCGCTCCACCACGTCGAAGCGACCGACGGCGATCATCTGACCGGCGAGCAGCACCACGAAGGCGACCCGGTTGTGGTGGTCGACCTGGGTGAACCGGGTGACGTCGCGGTCCGAGAGCGTCGGCATCGGTGAGAAGAACCGGTAGTACTTCGACTCGTCCGAGACCCGGCCGTAGAAGTCGACCAGCAGGTCGGCGTCGGTCGGACGAATCGGGCGGATATGGGCGGACGCACCGTCGATCAGGAGGACGTCCGCCTCCCAATGACGCGGCGGCTCTGAAGTCGGGTTGCCCGTCGAGGTCACACTGCGCAATCTATCGGGTGTGGCCAGGGCTACTCACCCCTGGGCGGCGAGCCCAGCGTGATTCTTCTCCCTCGACACGTGAGAATGTCCCCCATGGCACGACGTAGCACCCAACCGCCGCTCCCCGACGACTTCGAGGAGCACATCCTCGACATCGACGTCGGGGACGAGATGCGCTCCTCCTTCCTCGAGTACGCCTACTCGGTGATCTATTCGCGAGCGCTGCCCGATGCGCGCGACGGCCTCAAGCCCGTCCAGCGCCGGATCCTGCACACGATGGGCGACATGGGCCTGCGCCCGGACCGCGGCCACGTGAAAAGTGCTCGCGTCGTCGGTGAAGTGATGGGTCGTCTGCACCCACACGGTGACGGCGCGATCTACGACGCCCTGGTCCGGATGGCGCAGCCCTGGTCGATGCGGCTGCCGATGATCGACGGGCACGGCAACTTCGGTTCGCCCGACGACTCCCCCGCGGCGATGCGTTATACCGAGTGTCGGATGGCGCCTGCCGCGTTGGCGATGGTCGAGTCGATCCACGAGGACACCGTCGACTTCCGGCCGAACTACGACAGCCGTGAACTCGAGCCGTCGGTCCTGCCCTCGGCGATCCCGAACCTGTTGGTCAACGGCACCACCGGCATCGCGGTGGGTATGGCGACCAACATCGCGCCGCACAACCTGGTCGAGGTCGTGCAGGCGCTGCGCCACCTGATCAAGAACCCGAAGGCCGACCTCGACGACCTGATGCGGTTCATCCCCGGCCCGGACCTACCGACCGGCGGAAAGATCGTCGGCCTGGACGGGATCAAGGACGCCTACGAGACCGGCCGCGGTGTCTTCAAGATGCGCGCCACCGCCCGGATCGAGAGCGTCACCCCCCGGCGCAAGGGGATCATCGTCTCGGAGCTGCCCTACGGCGTCGGCACCGAGAAGGTGATCGAACGGATCAAGACCCTGGTCCAGAACAAGAAGCTCCAGGGCATCTCCGACATCAAGGACCTCACCGACCGCGAGCACGGCCTCCGGCTGGTGATCGAGGTCAAGAACGGCTTCCACCCCGAGGCCCTGCTGGAGCAGCTCTACAAGCTGACGCCGCTGGAGGACTCCTTCGGCATCAACAACGTCGCCCTCGTCGAGGGTCAGCCGCGGACCCTGGGGCTCAAGGAGATGCTCGAGGTCTTCCTCGAACACCGCTTCGACGTCGTCCGCCGGCGTTCGGTCTTCCGTCGCAACAAGGCCGCCGACCGGCTGCACCTGGTCGACGGCCTGTTGATCGCGATCCTCGACATCGACGAGGTGATCCAGGTGATCCGTTCGTCGGAGAACGCCCCGGCGGCCCGCGAACGGTTGATGGAGATCTTCGAGCTCTCCGAGATCCAGGCCGACTTCATTCTCGACATGGCGCTGCGCCGGTTGACCAAGTTCTCCCGCCTCGAGCTGGAGAAGGAACAGACCGAACTGCAGCAGATCATCGCCGACCTGGACGCGATCCTGGCCGACGAGAAGTTGCTCCGCAAGGTCGTCAGCGACGAACTCGGCGAGGTCGCCAAGACCTTCGGGACGCCGCGGCGCACCGTCCTGCTGGAGTCGTCCGGCGCCACCGCCACCTCAGCGGCAGCCCCGCTCGAGGTCGCCGACGACCCCTGCTTCGTCTACCTCTCCTCCACCGGCCTGTTGGCACGCAGCAGCGACGCCTCCCCGCCAGGCGAAGGTGGCGGGCGGTCACGCCACGACGTAGTGATCTCCACGGTGCGCAGCTCGGCCCGAGGCGAGATCGCCGTGGTCACCTCGGCCGGGCGCCTGCTCAAGCTCGGCGTGCTGGAGTTGCCGACGCTGCCAGCGACGGCGAACGATCCGCACCTCTCCGGCGGACTGCCGTTGACGGAGTTCATCTCGTTGCAGCCGAACGAGAGAGTGCTCTGCCTGGCCACCCTCGACCCGGACGGGCCGGGCCTGGCGCTCGGCACCAAGCAGGGCATCGTCAAGCGGGTGACGCCCGAGGTGTTGACCCGCGACGAGTGGGACGTTATCTCGCTCAAGGACGGCGACGAGGTGGTCGGTGCCATCCAGCTCACCACCGGCACCGAGACGCTCTGCTTCATCACCTCGGATGCCCAACTGCTCCACTACCCGGCAGATCAGGTCCGTCCCCAGGGCCGCACCGGCGGCGGCATCGCCGGCATCCGGGTCTCCGACAAGCAGCGCGTGGTCTGGTTCGGAGCTTTCGCGACCGACGACGGCGTGGTGGTGACCAGCTCGGGGGCCAGCAGTTCGCTGCCGGGCACCGAGACCGGTGCCGTCAAGGTCACCCCGTTCTCGGAGTATCCGAGCAAGGGCCGCGCCACCGGCGGTGTCCGCTGTCACCGCTTCCTCAAGGGTGAGGACGTCTTGATCTTCGCCTGGGCAGGTGCCGACCCGGCCCGCGCAGCCGCAGCGAACGGGGCACCGATCGACCTGCCCGAACTCGACTACCGGCGTGACGGCTCCGGCCTGCCGATCGCCCAGCCGATCGCAGCCTGTGCCTCTCCGGTGATTTCCCAAGTCACCGGTGACGCCGGTGTGGAAGGCTGAACCCATGGCGCGTACTCACAGATTCTTGCTGGCCCCTGCCCTGGTCCTGGCCCTCAGCCTGACCGGGTGCGTCGGACAGAAGAAGGACGACGAGCCGGTCAGCAAGGGAAACTCCCCGCAGGAAGCTCTCGACCTGGCCAAGGAGACCCTGGACAAGACCAGCGGCATCCACCTCTCTCTCAAGGCCGAGAACCTCCCGGCCAGCGCGCCGGGGATCGTGCTGACCGGCGCCAGCGGCGTCGCCCTCCACCCGGCGTCGTTCGAGGGTGAGATCCAGGCCAGCCTGAGCGGCCTGACCCAGAACGGTCAGGTGATCGCGATCGGTGAGACCGTCTGGGTGAAGATCGCCCTGCTGGGCAACTCCTTCAACAAGCTCGACCCGGCCCGGATCGGCGCGCCCAACCCGGCCCAGCTGATCGCGACCGACGGCGGCCTCTCCGATCTCCTCGTCTCGACCGAGGACGTTAAGGAGGGCGACACCGTCCGCGGTGGAAGCAACAACGACGAGGTCCTGACGGAATACACCGGCACCTTGGCCGGTGACGACGTCACGGTGCTGGTTCCCAGCGCGGCCAGCGACTCCTTCGAGGTCGTCTACCAGATCGCCGCCAACGGAGAGCTCCGCTCGATGGCGATCACCGGGATCTTCTACGCCGACACCCCCGCCATGACCTACGCAGTCACCTTCGACGACTACGGGACCACGCAGAAGATCACGCCGCCGTGATCGACCGCGCGCCGCGGCTGCTGCTCGCTCTGGCAGCAGTCGCTGTCGCGTTCGCCGCTGCCGACACCTACGTCGTCGTGCTGGCCCTGCCCGAGATGATGGGCACGGTGCAGATCCCGATCAGCGAGCTGCAACGGGCCGCGCCGATCGTCTCCGGCTTCCTCCTGGGCTACGTCGCCATGTTGCCGCTGATCGGCAGGATCGCGGACCTTCGGGGCCGGGTCCCGGTGCTGGTGATGTCGCTCGCCGTCTTCGCGGTGGGTTCGCTGATCACCGCCCTCACCTTCGACATGCCGACGATGGTCACCGGCCGGTTCCTGCAGGGCGTCGGCGGCGGCGGCCTGGTCCCGGCGACGTTGGCGCTGGTCGCCGACCTCTATCCCCCGCACCGGCGCGGTATCCCGCTCGGGGTGGTCTCTGCCGTGCAGGAGATCGGCAGCGTCCTCGGGCCGCTCTTCGGCGCCGCGGTCCTGGCCTTCGCTCCCTGGCAGATGATCTTTGCGATCAACCTTCTGGTCGGCGCCGTTCTGGCGGTCGCGATCGCGGCGTTGGCCCGCACCGAGGCGACCCCGGGCGACCATCCGCTGCGTGGCTGGCTCCGGTTCGACTGGATAGGCGCCCTCGCCACCGTTGTCCTGATCGCCTCCTATGCGGTCCTGGCGCTGCGTCCCGGCCCGATCCGGCGCGACCTCACCTGGGGCCAGATCTTCGTGCCCTACACCGGGGACGGCGTGTGGCTGACGCCGATCGGTCTGACCGTGGTGCTCAGCGCGATCGTGGTGGCGCTGCGCTGCTGCTTCGCCAAGAACCCGTTGATCGACGTCCGCAGCTGGTCGGCGTCGCTCCGGGAAGCCGATCTCGGTGGCGCCGCCCTGATGGCGGTCGCCCTCGGCGGCATCATCCTGGCCTTCGCCACCGCCGACCCGGAGGTGCAGGTCTTCTCCGAGCAGGGTCTCTGGTACCTGGCCGGTTCCGCCGTCGCCACCGGGTTGTTGGTGGTGCATCTGCGCCGGACGCCGACGCCATTGGTCCCCCATGACGCCTTGGCCGCGCGGCCCGCCTGGGGTGCCCTGCTGGTCAGCTTCTTCATCGGCGCCGGCCTGATCGCCGCACTGATCGACATCCCGATCTTCGCCCGCACCACCGTCCACCGCGAGTCGCAGTTCCTGGCGGCACTGGTCCTGGTCCGTTTCCTGATCGCGCTCCCGTTGGGCGCGATCCTCGGTGGCTGGCTGTCGCGCCGCTACTCCGCCGGACTGATCACCGCCGTCGGAATGCTCTGTTCGGCCGCCGGCTTCGTGGCGATGGCGCAATGGGACGAGCACAGCCTCAACCATGAGGTCAGCACCACAGCCGTGCTGCTCCTCTGCGGATTCGGTTTCGGTCTGGCGTTGGCGCCCGTCAACGGCGCGTTGTTGGCCAGCACCCACCACGCCGTCCACGGTGTTGCCGCCGCGCTGGTGGTAGTGGCCCGGATGGTCGGCATGCTGGTCGGCATCTCGGCTCTGACCACCCTCGGGCTACGCCGGTTCGCGATCGCTCGCGACGACTGCCTGGAACGAGGGGCCAGCAGCTGTGGCACGGCCGCAGCGCTCGCCCAGGAACACGCGGTCTTCCTCGGGGCCGCCGGAAGCGTGCTGATCGCCGGGCTCCTCGCCCTCGTCCTTTTCCGAAGGGCCGACACCCGGGCCGGCAGCACCAACCCGCTGCACTGACCCGCCAGGCACAGGAGTATTTTGGAAATGTGCCTGAATTCGACGATCTGCTAGAGGCGAACCGCGCGTTCGCAGACACCTTCAACCTCGGTGGTTTCGACGGCGTGGCCAACGCTGGCGTCGGCCTGGTCACCTGCATGGACTCGCGCATCGATCCGCTGAGGATGCTCGGCCTGTCGCACGGCGACGCCAAGATCTTCCGCAATCCCGGTGGCCGCGTCACGGAGGCCGCCCTCGAGGCCCTGGTGCTGGCTTCGCACCTGCTCAACGTCAGCCGGATCCTGGTCGTCCCGCACACCCGCTGCGCGATGGCCAGTCGTTCGGAGGCCGAGTTCCACAAGCTGCTCGACGAGAAGACCGGCCAGGACACCACCTGGCAGCCGATCCACGTGGTCACCGACCAGGTGGCGGCCCTGCGCCACGACGTGATGAAGGTCCGCGCCCACCCGTTGATCTCCCCGAACGTCCAGGTCGGCGGCTTCATCTACGACGTGGACACCGGTCTGATGCACCAGAAGATCTGAGTGAGCTGAACAGACGACGAGGCCGCGGCCCCCCATCCGGGAGCCGCGGCCTCGTCGTTGTGGATCAGAGACGCTCGATGATGGTCACGTTGGCCTGACCGCCGCCCTCGCACATCGTCTGCAGGCCGTAGCGCCCGCCGGTGCGCTCCAGCTCGTTGAGCATGGTGGTCATCAACCGGGCGCCGGTCGCGCCGATCGGGTGACCGAGTGCGATACCACCGCCGTTGACGTTGACCTTCTCGTGAGGAGCGCCGGTCTCCTTCATCCAGGCCAGGACGACGGAGGCGAACGCCTCGTTGCACTCGAAGAGGTCGATGTCGTCGATGCTCATACCGGCCTTGGCCAGCGCGTGCTTGGTCGCGTTGATCGGACCGGTCAGCATCCAGATCGGGTCGTCGCCGCGCACCGAGAGGTGGTGGATCCGGGCCCGCGGGGTGAGCTGGTGGTCCTTGACGGCCTGCTCACTGGCGATCAGCAGGGCGGATGAGCCGTCGCAGATCTGCGAGGCCACACCGGCGGTGATCCAGCTGCCCTCTTCGAGCGGGTTGAGCCCGGCCATCTTCTCCAGCGAGGTCTGCCGCGGGCACTCGTCGGTGGTGAAGACGGAGCCGTCGGCCAGGGTCACCGGTGCGATCTCGCCGTCGAAGCGACCCTCGGCGATAGCGGTGAAGGCGCGCTCGTGGGAGGCCAGCGCGAAAGCCTCCATCTCCTCGCGGGTGGTGTTCCACTTCTTGGCGATCATGTCGGCCGAAGCGAACTGCGAGACCGGGACGTCGCCGTAGCGTGCGTTCCAGCCCGGCGACTCGGCGAACGGCGTGGTGAAGCCGTACTGGTCGGCGACCAGCATGGCTGCCGAGATCGGGATCGCGGACATGTTCTGCAGACCACCGGCGACGACGAGGTCCTGGGTACCCGACATCACGCCCTGGGCCGCGAAGTGGACCGACTGCTGCGAGGAGCCGCACTGGCGATCGATGGTGACACCCGGCACGTGGTCCGGCAGACCGGCCACCAGCCACGCGGTACGTGCCACGTCGCCGGCCTGGGAACCGATGGTGTCGCAGCAACCCATGATCACGTCGTCGACGGCGCCCGGGTCGACCCCGGTCCGCTGCATCAACGCGGCGAGCGAGTGCGCCCCCAGGTCGGCGGAGTGCATCGACGCGAGCGAACCGCCGCGCTTTCCGACAGGGGTACGAACTGCATCAACGATGTAGGCCTCAGCCATCAGGACTCCTTGGTGGTAGTCGAAATGCCGATCCCCTGGAAGAGGATGGCGAGATACTGATCGGCGACTTCATCGCCGGAGAGCGGACCGCCCGGACGGTACCAACGGACCGCGACCCAGACCGTGTCACGCAGGAACCGGTAGCCCAGCTCCACATCGAGGTCGGCCCGAATCTCCCCGGCCTCGATGCCTTCGCGCAACAGCTGCGTCCACAGGTCGCGGAACCGCCGGTTCCGAGCGGTCAGATACTCGAAACCATCGAGCTCCTGCAGATAGCCGGCGTCGTTCTGGAAGATCGCCACTTCACTGTGGTTGCGGTCGATCGCCTCCAAGGAACGCCGGATCACCGCTTCGAGCTTGGCCCGCGGGCCGAGCTCGCTGTTCTCGATCGCGTCGTAGTCGATGAAGAGCTGGGTCTGGAAGGAGTCGAGCAGCTCGTGGACCATCGTCTCCTTGGAGTCGAAGTGGTGGTAGAGACTTCCCGACAGGATGCCCGCGGCGTCGGCGATGTCTCGCACCGTCGTATTGCGGAATCCCTTACGTGCAAAGAGCTCTCCAGCGATCTGGAGCAGCTCGTCGCGACGGCTCAGCCCAGCTGCCATCTCAGGCCTGCTGACTGCTGACGGCGACAACCTCGCCGGTCATGTAGGAGGCGTAGTCGCTGGCCAGGAAGACCATCACGTTGGCGACCTCCCACGGCTCGGCCGCCCGACCGAACGCCTCGCGGCCCTTGAGCTCGGCGAGCAGTTCGTCGGTGGTGACCTTGGCCAGGAAGGGGTGCATCGCCAGCGACGGGCTGACCGCGTTGACCCGGATGCCGTGGGCTGCCAGGTCGAGCGCGCTGCACCGGGTCAGCGCCATCACACCGGCCTTGGCGGCTGCGTAGTGGGCCTGACCCTCCTGAGCACGCCAGCCGATCACCGAGGCGTTGTTGACGATGACGCCCTTCTTACCGGCCGCGACCATCTTGTTGCCGGCCGCGCGGACGCAGCGGAAGGTACCGGTGAGCGTGATCTCGAGGACCTTGCTCCACTGGTCGTCGGTCATCTCCAGGATGTTGACCTCACCGCCGAGACCGGCGTTGTTGATCATGATGTCGACCCCACCGAACTCGTCGGCCGCGTCGAGCAGCGCCGCGACCTGGGCCTCGTCGGTGACGTCGCAGGTCAGCGAACGGACCCGGTCGGCACCGAACTCGGCAGCCAATGCCTCGTGTGCCTCGGCGACCCGGCGCTCATGGGTGTCGCTGAGGACGACTGCCTTGGCGCCCTCCTCCAGGACCCGACGGGTGACGGCCGCACCGATACCGGCACCGGCGGCGGCGGTGATCACGACGACCTTGCCGGCCAGCAGGTTGTGGCCCGGGACGTAGTCGGGAGTGGGCTGTTCAGCTAGCTTGGTGCTCATCGGATGTCTTCCTTCGGCTCACGGTGGCGGATCACGGTGTCAAGGGTGGAGGTCGTTCCCCCGGTGTTCGAACTACTTCTTTCGTTGGTCGAGCTTGTCGAGACCACATCCTGGTCTCGACAAGCTCGACCAACGGACCGGGTCACTTGCCCGTGCCCTTCGGCTCACGGGGCAGGCCGAGCACCCGCTCGGCGAGGATGTTCTTCTGGACCTCGTCCGAGCCTCCGTAGATCGTGTCGGCGCGGCTGAAGAGGAAGAGTGCTTGGAACTCGTCGAGTTCGTAGGGGGCGGCCTTCACCGTCAACGAACCGGATCCGGCGACCTCCATTGCGATCTCACCGAGGCGACGGTGCCAGTTCGACCAGACCAGCTTGGCGATCGAGCCGGCGCCACCACCTGCAGCGGAGTCCGACCCTCCTTCGAGGTCGGCCAGGCCACGCAGAGCATTCTGACGCATCACTTCGAGGTCGGCACGGGCTTTGGCGAGCCGGTCGCGCAGGACCGGGTCCGCCAGGGCTCCGTTCGCCCGGGCCAACTCGACAACGCTTTCAAGCTCGCGAGCGAAGCCCACCTGCTGGCCGATCGTGGAGACACCACGCTCGAAGCCGAGCAGGCCCATCGCCACGCCCCAGCCCTTACCGGGCTCGCCGACGATCATGTCGGCCTTGGTCCGGGCGCCGGTGAAATACACCTCGTTGAACTCAGCACCGCCGGTGTTCTGCACGATCGGGCGGATCTCGACGCCGGGCTGGTCGATCGGGACCAGTAGGAAGGAGAGTCCGTTGTGGCGGGTCGAACCGGCTTCGGTCCGAGCCACCACGAAGATCCATTGGGCGAACTGGGCGAGCGAGGTCCACACCTTCTGGCCGTCGATCACCCACTCGTCGCCGTCGAGGCGCGCCTTGGTCGCCACGTTGGCGAGGTCGGAACCAGCGCCGGGCTCGGAGTAGCCCTGGCACCAGAGTTCGGTGACGGCGGCGATCTGGGGCAGGAAGCGCTGCTTCTGCTCCTCGGTGCCGAAGGCGATCAGGGTCGGGCCGAGCAGCTCCTCGCCCAGGTGGTTGACCCGGGTCGGCGCGTTGGCGCGGGCGTACTCCTCGTGGAAGATCACCTGCTGGTGCAGGCTCAGTCCACGGCCGCCGTGCTCCTCGGGCCAGCCCAAGCAGGTCCAACCGTGCTTGGCCAGGTGCTGGTTCCAGGCCAGACGTTCGTCGTGGGCTTCGTCATCGCGTCCCGATCCGCCGAGCCCGCGCAGGGCGGCGAATTCTCCGCTGAGGTTCTCCTCCAGCCAGGACCGAACCTGATGGCGGAACTCTTGGTCGGCGACTGCGTGGGTCAGGTCCACCGTGGCTTCCTCTCTCGCTGTGCCGGACGTCGGTTCCGTGCGCCGGAACCAGACGGTAGGCTACCCTACCAAGCACTTGTTTGGTTCCCGATGAATCGGTTGAGGAGAACCCATGACGACACCGGAGACGCTGCCGGCAGCACTACGCGCAGTCGCCGCTACCTACCCTGAACGCCCCGCTGTGGTCGACGGGGATGTGCGGCTGTCCTGGACCGAGCTCCACCACCGAGTCGTGCAGACCGCACGCGGCTACCGCGCCCTGGGCCTCAAGTCCGGCGACAGTGTCTGCATCTGGGCACCCAACACCTGGGAATGGATCGTCGCAGGCCTGGCCATCTCCTACGCGGGAGGCGTGCTGGTCCCGCTCAACACCCGTTACAAGGGCCACGAGGTCGTCGACGTCGCGCTCCGCACCTCGACCACCCTGATGGTCGTTGCTGACGGCTTCCTGGGCCGCGAACAGGCCAGCGAGGTCCGTACCGCCGCAGCCGAGGTGGCCGCCAGCGAAGGTCGCGACGTCAACGAGGCGGACGCCGTCCCCGGCCTGCCCTCGGTCCGCGCACTCGTCCGGATCGGCACCGGCACCCTGCCCGGCACCGCCGATTTCGCGACCCTGGCAGAGCTCGGCGAGCAGGTCCCGCTGAACGAGATCGAAGCCGTTGCGGACGCCGTCAGCCCCGACGACATCGCCGACATCCTCTTCACCTCCGGCACCACCGGTCGCTCCAAGGGTGTGCTGACGACGCACAGCCAGACCATCGCCGCGGCCGAGGTCTGGGGCACCACCGGCGAGGTCACGGTCGACGACCGCTACCTGGTGATCAGCCCCTTCTTCCACTCCTACGGTTACAAGGTCGGTCTGGTCACCGCGGTGCTCAAGGGGTGTGCGCTCTACCCGGTCGCCGCCTTCAACGCCGACGCCGCACTCGACCTGATCGCGGCCGAGAAGATCAGCGTCCTCCCGGGTGCGCCGACGATCTTCCACTCGCTGCTGGAGTCGGAGAAGTTCGCCACCACCGACACCAGGTCGCTGCGGCTGGCCAACACCGGCGCCGCCTCCGTGCCCCAGGTCCTGGTCGAGCGGATGCACTCCGAACTCAACTTCGACCGCGTAGCCACCGCCTTCGGGATGACCGAGTGCGTGATGGCGACCATGTGCCGCCCCGGTGACAGCGACGAACTGGTCGCCACCACCTGCGGCCGGGCACTTCCCGGCGTCGAACTCCGGATCGCCAAGGCCGGCACCAGCGAGGCGCTGCCCGCCGGCTCCGAGGGCGAGGTGCTGCTCCGCGGCCCGATGGTGATGGTCGGCTACCTCGACGACCCCGAGGCCACCGCCGACGCGATCGACACCGACGGCTGGCTGCACACCGGCGACGTCGGCATCGTCGACGAGGCCGGCTACCTCCGGATCACCGACCGACTCAAGGACATGTACATCTCCGGCGGTTTCAACGTCTACCCCGCCGAGGTCGAGCAGGCACTCGCCCGCCTCGACGGCGTCGTCGAAGCAGCCGTGATCGGCGTCCCCGACGACCGGATGGGCGAGGTCGGCAAGGCGTACGTGGTGCGTCGCGCCGAGGCCACGGTCACTGCCGACGAGGTGATCGCCTTCGCCCGTGAGCGGATCGCGAACTTCAAGGTTCCCCGCTACGTGGAGTTCGTCGACCAACTCCCCCGCAACCTCTCCGGCAAGGTGCTCAAGAACGAGCTCCGCGCCACTAGCTCCCCGAAAGGACACTGATGGACCTCGACCTGTCCGCGTCGGAACTCGCCTTCCGTGACGAGGCCCGAGCCTGGCTGGCCGCCAATGTGCCCAGCGAGCCGCTGCCTTCCATGGATACCGCCGAGGGCTGGGTGCTCCACCAGGAATGGGAGGCCAAGCTGACCGAGGCCAAGTACTCGGTGGTCTCCTGGCCCGCTGAGTACCACGGCCGGGAAGCCTCGCTGATCGAATGGGTGATCTTCGAGGAGGAGTACTACCGCGCCGGTGCGCCCGGCCGGGTCTCCCAGAACGGCATCTTCCTGCTGGCCCCGATCATCTTCGATCACGGCACCAAGGAGCAGCAGGACCGCTTCCTGCCGACGATGGCGTCCGGAGAGCGGGTCTGGGCCCAGTGCTGGTCCGAGCCCGAAGCCGGCTCCGACCTCGCCTCGCTCCGCTCCACCGCCACCCGCGACGACGCCCGCGGCGGCTGGGTGCTGAACGGCCAGAAGACCTGGTCCTCGCGTGCCAGCTTCGCGCACTGGGGCTTCGGCCTGTTCCGCTCCGACCCGGAGGCACAGCGTCACGCCGGCCTGACCTACTTCCTGTTTCCGCTCGACGCCGAAGGCATCACCGTGCGTCCGATCGAGCAGCTGGACGGCGAGGTCGGCTTCGCCGAGGTCTTCTTCGAGGACGTTTTCGTCCCCGACTCCGACGTCCTCGGTGCGCCCGGCGCCGGCTGGCACGTGGCGATGAGCACCGCGGGCAACGAGCGTGGCCTCTCGCTCCGTTCGCCGGGCCGCTTCTGCGCGGCCGCCGACCGCCTGGTCGAGCTGTGGAAGCAGAACGGCGACCTCCACCCCGAGGCCGAGCGCGGCGTCGTCGACGCCTGGATCGGTGCCAACGCCTACCGCCTCTACACCTGGGGCACCGTCACCCGCCTCGCCGGCGGTGGCGACATGGGCGCTGCCGGTTCGGTTAACAAGGTCTTCTGGTCCGAGCTCGACGTCGCGCTGCACGAAAGCGGACTCGACCTGCTCGGTGCCGAGGCCGAGGTCGAGTCGCGGTGGACCGACGGGTACATCTTCAGCCTCTCCGGCCCGATCTACGCGGGAACCAACGAGATCCAACGCAACATCGTCGCGGAGCGCATCCTTGGTCTGCCCCGTGAGGCGAAGGGAGCCGGCAAGTGACCGCCACCTTCGCCGCTGGTCGTTTCACCGTTGGTCGAGCCTGTCGAGACCACCTGTCCGACCCGGTCTCGACAAGCTCGACCAACGGACGGACGCACTCGACCAACGACATCGCAATCCTGACTCGCGAGGCGAACGGAGCCCACGAATGAAGTTCACCTGGACCGACGAGCAGAAGGCGTTCGCCGACTCCCTGGAGTCACTGCTCTCCAGCGCTGACACGGTCGGCGCAGCCCGCGCCTGGGCCGAGAACAACACCGAGCCCGGCCTGGCACTGTGGAACCGGCTCGCCGAGCAGGGCGTCAACGCCCTGGTCGTCCCGGAAGAGGCCGGCGGCATGGGCGCCACCGCCGTGGAGCTCGTGATCGCCTTCGAGGCTCTGGGCCGTCACGGTGTGCCCGGCCCGTGGGTCGAGTCCGCTGCCTACCTTCCGCTGGCGCTCGGCTCCAACCCCGTCGTCGGTGAGCTGGCCGAGGGCGCCGTCGGCAGTGTCGCCGTCGCGCCGAACACGCCATACGCCCTCGACGCCGACGTCGCCGCACACGCCTTCGCCGTCGACGGCGGTGTGGTCACGACCGCCACCGCTGGCGAGCGTAAGCAGTCGGTGGACGGCACGCGTCGCCTCTTCACCCCCGTCGCCGGTGACGCGGTCACCGCCGACGGCGACCTGGACGCTGCCTTCAACCTGGCTGCGCTGGCCACCGCTGCCCAGCTTCTCGGTGCCGGTGAGCGCCTGCTCGACGAGGCCGTCGCCTACGTCAAGCAGCGACGTCAGTTCGGCCGCGAGATCGGCTCCTACCAGGCGATCAAGCACAAGCTGGCAGACGTCCGGATCGCCCTGGACTTCGCCCGCCCGCTGATCAACGGTGCCGCCCTGGCCATCGACGGCCCGGACGCCGCTCGCGACGTCTCGGCTGCCAAGGTCTACGCCGCGGACGCCGCCTACCTGGCATCGCGGGCCGCGCTGCAGGTCCACGGCGCGATCGGCTACACCCAGGAGCTGGACCTCAGCATCTGGATCACCAAGGTCCGCGCCCTGGTGACCGCCTGGGGCACCCCGGCCGTCCACCGCTCGCGCGTGCTCGGCGCGCTCGTGGCTGCGGAGGCCTGAGATGCACTTCGGTCTCAGCCCGGAACAGCAGGAGCTGGCCAGCACCGTCACCAAGGTGCTAGCGAAGTCGGCCGACAGCATGGCCGTCCGTGCCGCGACCGAGTCCGAGACGGGCTTCGACGCCCGCCTCTGGGAGACCCTGTGTGAGCAGGTCGGTGTCGCCGCGCTGGCGATCCCCGAGGAGTACGACGGCTTCGGTGCCAGCTTCTTCGAGACCAGCGTGGTCTTCGAGGAGCTCGGCAAGGCACTGGTCCCGACGCCACTGCTCTCCTCGGTCGTCACCGCCGAAGCCCTCTTGGGCTCGGGCGATGCGGCGCTCTGCGCCGAACTTCTGCCGCAGCTCGCGGCGGGTACGGTCGCCACGTTGGCGTGGGCCGGTACCTCCGGTCCCGTCGACGCGCCGATCGGTGTTCAGGCCCAGGGCGACACCCTGACCGGCACGGTCGAGGCCGTGCTGGACGGTGACAATGCGGAGATCCTGCTGGTCGCTGCGCTCGACGGCGGGACCCCGACGCTCTTCGTGGTCGATCCTGCCGCGGTGACCATCGAGCAGGTTCCGGCTGTCGACACCACGCTCCGCTTCGCCACGCTGACCTTCGCCGGTACCCCCGGACGCCGGGTGGCCGGCGACGGCGCGGCCGCCCTGGCCCGTGCGCATCGCGCCGGGACGGCCGCCGTTGCGGCCCTCCAGGTCGGCGGCGCGCAGCGGGCGCTGGACATGACCGTGGCGTACAGCCTCGAGCGCGTCCAGTTCGGTCGGCAGATCGGTTCCTTCCAGGCGCTCAAGCACCGGATGGCCGACATGCTGGTCGAGGTGGAGACCTCGCGGTCGATCTCCTGGGCCGCCAGCTACGCGGTGGCGACCGACGCCGACGACGTCGCTGTGCTGACCGCCTCCGCGGCGTCGGCCTGTGGTGACGCCTTCATGCACGTGGCCGGCGAAGCGGTCCAGTTGCACGGTGGCATCGCGATCACCTGGGAGCACGACGTCTCCTGGATCTTCAAGCGGGCCCAGGCGCTCAACCAGCTCTTCGGGCTGCCCCACCAGCACAGGGCGCTGCTGCCACTGTGACGGCGTCCAGTATCTGGTTAACAGGTACTAGCCTGCATTGACGATCGGCCCGGCTGCTAGGTTCCCTGCCTAGTAGCCGGGCCTTCGTCTTGCCCGCACGAGGAGAGGAACAGACATTGCGTACTGCCAAGGACTTCTTCGCTCCGCTCGCCGTCGGCGCCCCCGCGCCGTTGCGGGAGATCCCGGCCCGTCCCTCGCGCGCGATCCACTTCTTCGACCCCGGCAACGAGAAGATGGCCGCCAAGGTCCCCGCCATGGTCGGCACCGTCGACGTCCTGCTCGGCAACCTCGAAGACGCCGTCAAGGCCGAGAACAAGGAGAAGTCCCGACTCGGCCTGGTCAAGATCGGCCAAGAGGTCGACTTCGGACCCACCCAGTTCTGGACCCGGATCAACTCCCTCGACTCCCCCTGGATCCTCGACGACCTCACCACCCTGATCCCCGCGATCGGCGACAAGCTCGACGTGATCATGGTCCCCAAGGTCCAAGGCGCCGAAGACATCCACTACATCGACCGCCTCCTGGCCCAACTCGAAGCCAAGGCCGGCATCACCAAACCGATCCAGGTCCACGCCATCTTGGAGACCGCCCGCGGCGTCGCCAACATCGAAGAGATCTGCGCCGCGTCGCCGCGGATGCAGGGCCTCTCCTTGGGCCCCGCCGACCTCGCCGCAGACCGCCGGATGAAGACCACCCGCGTCGGCGGCGGCCACCCCGGCTACCTGGTGCGCCAAGACCCCACCGACGGCGACATCGACGGCGCCCGCACCACCTATCAACAAGACCTGTGGCACTACACCATCGCCCGCATGGTCGACGCCTGCGCGATGCACGGCATCTACCCCTACTACGGACCCTTCGGCGACATCAAGGACACCGTCGCCTGCGAAGACCAGTTCCGCAACGCCTTCCTCCTCGGCTGCGTCGGCGCCTGGTCGCTGCACCCGGTCCAGATCAAGATCGCCAACAAGGTCTTCTCCCCCAGCATCGAAGACATCAAGCACGCCCGCCGCGTCATCGCCGCCATGGGCGACGGCACCGGCGCCGTCATGCTCGACGGCAAAATGGAGGACGACGCCTCCGTCAAGCAATGCAAGGTCATGGTCGCCCTCGCCGACGAACTCGCCGCCATCGACCCCGACCTCAAAGCCCGCTACGACGCCATCACCCTCGACTAACCCGAACCGTCACCCACACGCGCCCAACAGTCACCCACACGCGCCCAACAGTCACCCACACGCGCCGAACCGTCAGGTACGGGACGCCGAGGGCGCACAAATAGCAACCGAGGGCGCACCTGGCACCCGCCCTGCGCGATCTACGAACTCACGAAAGGCCCGAGATGACCGACTTCACTCCCCTGCGTTCCGTCCTCTACATGCCCAGCTCGAACGAGCGGGCGTTGGAGAAGGCTAAGACGATCGCCTGTGATGGTCTGATCTTCGACCTCGAGGACGCAGTCGCCCCCGACTCGAAGGTGAGCGCCCGCGCTAACGCGGTGGCCGCGGTCAAGAGCGGCGAGTACGGACGTCGCACGCTCACGATCCGCGTCAACGGACTCGGTACCGAGTGGCACGACGACGACATCGCGACGGCGGCCGCTGCCGGCCCCGACGCGATCGTGGTTCCCAAGGTGAACAGCGCCGACGAGGTTCGCGAGCTGGTCGAGGCGATGGAGCGCGCTGGCGCGCCCGCCCACACCAAGCTTTGGGCGATGATCGAGACGCCGGTCGCGATCCTCGATGCCTTGTCCATCGCCCGCGGCTCCGCACGCCTGGGTGCCTTCGTCCTCGGCACCAACGACCTGGTCAAGGAGCTCTACGCCGAGCACGTGCCTGGTCGTGCACCGATCATTCCGAGCCTGCACACCGCGCTGCTCGCCGGTCGGGCCGCGGGCATCGCGGTGATCGACGGCGTCTACAACAATGTGAAGGACACCGATGGCTTCCTC
The DNA here is from genome assembly GCF_047308515.1 of Nocardioides sp. Bht2. Lineage (NCBI taxonomy): Bacteria > Bacillati > Actinomycetota > Actinomycetes > Propionibacteriales > Nocardioidaceae > Nocardioides > Nocardioides sp. Bht2. The sequence continues at coordinate 98,446 of NZ_JBLBWI010000011.1, read as the reverse complement.
GCCGAGTGCGAGCAGGGTCGCGTGATGGGCTTCGACGGGAAGACGCTGATCCACCCCGGCCAGGTCGAGGGCGCCAACGAGGCGTTCGCTCCGTCAGCGGCCGCCGTCGAGGATGCCCGTGGGCTGATCCAGGCCTGGGAGGACGGCAAGGGTGCGGGCGTCGTCACCTACAACGGCAAGATGGTGGAGAACCTCCACGTCGAGTCTGCCCAGCGCGTGCTGAGCATCCACGAGGCGATCAGCGCCCTCGCCTGATCCCGAGGGCGCACAAATGGCGCCCCGGGGTGACAGATATGGCCATCGAGGTCGCGCTTTCTGCGATCTCGATGGCCATATCTGCGCTTTCGGCGGCTACTGCTGCACCCTCGGCGCATAGTGCTGACGGTTCGGCGCGTGGTGCTGACGGTTCGGCGCGTGGTGCTGACGGTTCGGCGCGTGGTGGTGACGGTTCGGGTTAGCGGAAGGCGGGCTTCTCCTTCGCGAGGAAGGCACGGACGCCTTCGTTGAAGTCGGGGCCGGTGTAGACGGAGCGGAGCAGCTCCTCGTCGAAGTCGGGGGCGACGTCGATCCGCTCGGAGCGGTCGAGCAGCTGTCGCTTGGTGGACCGGATCGTCACCGCGGAGAGGGCCTCGATCGACTCGGTGAGCGTGGCGATCTCGGCGTCCAGGTCGTCGGTGACCGCGGCGATCGCACCGGCGGAGTAGGCACGATCTGCTCCGACCAGACGGGCGGTGAGCAGCATCTCGCGGGTGATCGACTCACCGAAGACGGCGCGGCAGCGGTAGACGATCGGCGCCGAAAGGGCGTTGCCCAGTGTGCGCGCGATCGGATACCCGAACCGGGAGTGCGGCGTGGCGATCCGGACGTCGCAGTGGGTGGCGACCGCCAGTCCACCGCCGACGCAGACCCCGTCCACCGCGGCGATCGTCACCTGCGGCAGGGCATACAGCCCGTTGAGCAACTCACCGATCCAGCTCTCATAGGCGACGGCGTCAGCCTCCAGGAAGTCCGAGATCTCGTTGCCGGCCGCGAAGGCGCGACCGCCGGCGCCACGTAGCACCAGCGCCTTCACCGAGTCGTCCTCGGCCAGACCGGCGCAGGTCTCCCGGATCGTCTCGTACATCGCCCGGGTGAAGGCGTTGTGCCGGGCCGGTCGATTGAAGGTGATCGTCATGACGGCGCCGTCGCGGCGCACCAGAAGTTCCTCGGTCACGGCGGTCAATCTAGCGGGCAGCCGCCGAGAACGAGACAGCGGTCGATCCCTGCCACGTGGTGACGGGGATCGACCGCTGTATCCGAACGCGATCAGCGCACGGTGCGATAAGCGCCCTGGAAGTAGAGCAACGGGTCCGGCGAGACGCCGGCCTCGTCGGTGGCGTACTCCATGTCGTGAACCCGACCGACCACGATGTAGTGGTCACCTGCCTCGTGGACCGCCTCGACCGTGCAGTCGACGTGGCCGACGATGCCGTCGAAGAGCGGTGCACCACCGGCGCTGGGGCGCCAGTCGAGGCCCTCGAACTTGTCCTCGACCCGCGAGGCCATCTTGTTGGAGAGTCCGTCCTGGCCGTCGGCGAGGAAGTTCACCGCGAAGAACCCGGCCCGCTGGATCTGTGCCCAGGCCCGCGACGTCTTCATCGGCAGGAAGGTCACCAACGGCGGCGAGATCGAGACGCTGGAGAACGACTGACAGGTCATTCCGACCGGCTTGCCGTCGACCACCGTGGTGATCACGGTGACGCCGCTGCAGTAGCGCCCCAAGGTGTCGCGGAAGAGACGGGCGGCAGCCTGTGCCTTCTCGGTGTCCTCGATGGCCACGTGCTCGCCGGTGCGGAACTCGAAGTCGAAGTTCCCGAGGAACGAGTCGATCAACTCCTGCGGCGGCCAACTGGTGTGGGCGTCGTCGCGGATTCCCGGAAGGATCGGAGGCTGGGCCATATCGGTCATTGTGCCGGTCACTGCTTCACGCTGAAGTCGTGACCCCAGTACGAGACGGCGGTGGAGGCCCGGGCGACCCAGCGGTCGTCGTCGACCCGCAGGCCCTCGGTACCGAACTCGATGTCGAAACCGGCCGGCGACTTCACATAGAACGAGATCATCTCGTCGTTCATGTGGCGGCCCAGGGTCGCGGAGAGCGGAGCGTTGTACTTCTTGACCCGCTCCAGGGCACGGCCCACGTCGTCGAGCTTGTCGACCTCGAGCATGATGTGCACGCACTTGTCGGCGTTCGGGAACGGCAGGAACGCCAGCGAGTGGTGCCGCGGGTTGATGCCGAGGAAACGCAACCAGATCTTGGAGCCCGGCTCCTTACCTGCCAGCTCGCCGGGAAGGCTGAAGGAGTCACGCAGGCGGAAGCCGAGCACCTCGGTGTAGAACTTCAGCGCTTCGACGTCGTCGGTCACCGGGATCACGATGTGGCCCATGCCCTGGTCGGCGGTGACGAAGTTCGCGCCGTAGGGCGAGACCACGGGACGCGACTCGTAGGTGATGCCGTGGAAGAGTTCGAAGACGTTGTCCCACGGGTCGCTGAACCGGATGAACTCCTGGACCCGACGCTCGGCGCACTCCTCGGCGGTGCCTTCCTCGAACGCGACGCCGACGGCGGCGAGGTGCTCACGGGCATCCTGCAGCGCCTGGTTGTCGGCGAGCTCCCAGCCTGCGGTCTGGAACCGGTCGGCGTCGCCGGGGACGATCACCAAACGGGCGGAGACCTCGTCGATCCGGTAGTACAGGTTCTCCGGGTTGGGGCCGCGGCCCTCGGCCAGGCCGAGCACCTTGCCCGCGAAGTGGCGCCACTGGTCGAGGTCGGTCGACCCGACCCGTACGTAGCCCATGCTCTTGAGCTCGATCGTCATTTCCACTCTCCCTTGGTCGGCGCGCTGCGCTCGACGTCATGCTCCCGGTGCACTGTGGCGACCGTGGCGCGAAGTTACTCAGCCGAAGCGATGAGGTCAGGATTCCAGAACTGCAGGGCCCTTGGCCTCACCACTTCCCGCGTACCGGGAGCAGCGCACGAGTTCGTGGCGGCGCTGCTCCCGGCCGGGGTCGAACGATGGTGCTCAGTACATCCCCGGGTCGATCTTGTGACCGAACTCGACGTCGCCGAACATCTTGAGCGCGCGCTCGGGGTCGTTGGCGGCGTGCACGCGACCGGCGTGCGAGTCGCGCCAGGCGCGCTGCAGGTAGGTGCCCTCGGCGAGCGCACGGCCACCGGAGGCCTCGAAGAGCGCGTCGATCGCGTCGATCGCCCGCTGGGTGCCGAGCACCTGGTCGCGGCGGACCTTGAGGCGCAGCTGCAGCGGGATCTGCTCGCCGCGCGCCACGTAGGCCTGCTCGTCACGGATGTTGGAGAGCAACAACGCCCAGGCGGCGTCGATGTCGGAGCCGGCCCGAGCGATCCGGACGGCGGCGAACGGGTCCGAGGAGGCCTTCTCGCCCAGGTAGGCGGCGCGGACCCGCTTCTGCTGCATCTCGACGTGCTCGGCGTACGCACCGGTCGCCATGCCCACGATCGGGGTGGTGATGGTGGTGGTGAACAGCGAGTGGAACGGCAGCCTGTAGAGGTCGCTGGTGTTCTCCGTCTGACCCGGGCCGTAGCAACGGCCGGTGTCGGACATCGAGAGGGTGAACGCCTCCGGGATGAAGGTCTCCTCCACCACGATGTCGTTGGAGCCGGTGCCGCGGAGGCCGACGACGTTCCAGACGTCGACGATCTCGTACTTGTCGCGGGGAACCATGAAGGTCTTGAAGTCGACGACCTGGCCCTCGGCGTTGAAGACCAGACCACCGAGCAGCACCCAGGTGGCGTGCGCGGAGCCCGAGGAGAAGGACCACTTGCCGGAGAGCAGGTAGCCGCCCTCGGTCTGGACGGCCTTGCCGGTGGGTGCATAGGAGGAGGAGAGGCGGGTGTTGGTGTCCGAACCCCAGACCGCCTGCTGCGCCTCGTCGGGGAAGAGCGCGACCTGCCATGGGTGGATACCGAGCACGGACGAGATCCAGCCGGTAGAGCCGTCAGCGCCGGCGATCTCCTTGACGGCGGTGTAGAAGTCCACCGGGTCTGCTTCGAAACCGTCGAAGCGCTTGGGCTGGAGCAGCCGGAAGAAGCCGGTCTCCTCCAGGGCCTTGACCGACGCCTCGGGCACCTGGCGCAGCTTCTCAGCCTCGTCGGCGCGCTCACGGAAGGTGGGCAGCAGGTCACGTACGGCGTCGAGAACTTGCTTCGACATCACGGTCTCCTCAACTGGGAACGAGTAATGAGACAATACTAGAACACGTTCTCATTCTGAGCGAGGATCGATCCCGGTCAGCGCACAGAACAAGAACGAGATCTGAGTCACGAACGCCCTGTTTCCGGTCCCAAATGCGAGGTCCCGGACGCCGGGAGCGTGGCAAAGTCAGCATGCTAGAACCTGTTACATTCGCCCGAGATCACCGCGCCCACCCAGCGGGTCATGAGTTACGGAGGACGCCTTGGCGACAGCCAACATCGAGCCCGACACCTTCGACGTGATCGTCGTCGGTTCCGGCGGAGGCGGCATGACTGCCGCGCTCGCCGCACACGAACGCGGCCTCAGCGTCGTACTTCTGGAGAGCACCGACGGCTTCGGCGGTTCCACCGCGCGATCCGGCGGTGGCATCTGGATCCCGAACAACTACGCCTTGAAGAAGGCCGGCCAGGGCAACCCCGACGCGGAGACGCGCGAGTACCTGCTCTCGATCATCGGCGACAACGTCGACCCGGCCCGGATCGACGCCTTCATCGCCGAAGGCCCGACCGCGCTGCAGTTCATCAAGGACCACTCGGCCGCCGACTTCAAGTGGGTCCCCGGCTACTCCGACTACTACCCCGAAGCTCCGGGTGGCAAGGCGTCGGGACGCTCGATCGAGCCCAAGGCGATCAACGGCAACATCCTCGGCGCCGAGCTCAAGAACCTGACCCCCGCCTACACCAAGGCGCCGGCCGGCATGGTCGTCGGCCAGGCCGACTACCGCAAGCTCAACCTGATGGGCCACTCGATCTGGGGCTGGTTCACCGGCGCCAAGATCGCCCTCAAGCGCACGATCAGCCTGCTGCTCAAGAAGCGCATGTACGGCATGGGCATGGCGATGATGATCGGCATGCGCAAGGGCATGCTCGACCGGAAGATCCCGCTCTGGTACGAGACCCCGTTGACCGATCTGCTCCTCGAGGACGGCAAGGTCGTCGGCGTCAAGGTGACCCGCAACGGTGAGGAGCGCGAGCTGCGCGCCAACGCCGGCGTGATCCTGGCCTGCGGCGGCTTCGAGCACAACGAAGAGATGCGTAAGAAGTGGCAGGCCGAGCCGATCGGCGCCGAGTGGACCACCGGTGCTGCCGGTAACACCGGTGCCGGCATCGAGGCAGGCGCCCGCGTGGGTGCGGCCCTCGACCTGATGGACGACGCCTGGTGGGGTCCCGCAATCCCGCTCCCGCACGGTCCGTGGTTCTGCCTGGCCGAGCGCAACCTGCCGGGTTCGATGATCGTCCACCAGGGCGGCGAGCGGTACTTCAACGAAGCCTCCCCCTACGTCGACGCCGTCCACGCGATGTACGAGTCGGCCGCGAAGACCGGCATCGACCACTTCCCGAGCTGGATGATCTTCGACCAGACCTACCGCAACCGGTACACGTTCGCCGGTCTGCCGCCGCGTCAGCCGATCCCCGGCCGCTGGCTCAAGTCCGGCGCGATCGTCAAGGCTGACTCCTTGGAGGAGCTGGCCGAGAAGATCGGCGTACCGGCCGACAAGTTGGCCGCGACCGTGGAGCGGTTCAACGGCTTCGCCGAGACCGGCAAGGACCTGGACTACAAGCGCGGCGACTCCGCCTACGACCGCTACTACGGTGACCCGAAGATCAAGAACCCCTCGGTGGGTCCGATCAAGAACGGTCCGTTCTACGGCGTCAAGATGGTCCCCGGCGACCTCGGCACCAAGGGCGGCATCGTCACCGACCCGAAGGCCCGCGCGCTGCGCGAGGACGGCACGGTCATCGAGGGTCTCTACGCCACCGGCAACGTCAGCTCCGCCGTTATGGGTAACACCTACGCCGGCGCTGGAGCCACCATCGGCCCCGCTGTGACGTTCGGCTACATTGCGGCCAACGACATCGCTGACAACTTCAAGAAGGCCTGAGCATGCCCATCGACACCAGTGTGGCCGTCGGCGCCGCACTTCCCGACCGCACCTTCAGCTGGACCGAGTCTGACGTCCTGCTCTACCACCTCGGCATCGGTGCCGGTGCCCGCGAGGGCGACAACACCGACGCCGGTGCCCTGCGCTACACGCTGGACGACGCGAACCTCCAGGTGCTGCCGTCCTTCGGCGTGGTGGTCCCCACGTTCCACGAGACCAACCCGCCGGCGCTCGACCTGCCGGGCTGCGACATCGACCTGCAGATGGTGCTGCACGGTTCGCAGGAGATCCAGGTGCACCGCCCGATCCCGACCTCGGGCTCGGCGACGCTCAAGGTGACCATCACCGACGTCTGGGACAAGGGCAAGGCTGCCGTCATCGTCCAGGAGGGCAAGGCGTTCTCCCCCGACGGCGAGCACCTGTGGACCGTCCGATCCAGCATCTTCGTGCGCAACGAAGGCGGCTGGGGCGGCGACCGCGGACCGTCGTCGAAGGTCGAGCTCCCCGAGCGCACCCCCGACGCCGAGGCCAGCTACACCGTGACCCCGCAGCAGGCGATGCTCTACCGCCTCTGCGGCGACCGGAACCCGCTGCACGCCGACCCTGCGTTCGCGGCAGGCGCTGGCTTCCCGGCGCCGATCCTGCACGGCCTCTGCTCCTACGGCATCGTGTTGCGTGAGGTCACCGACGCCGTCTTCGGCGGCGACGCTGCCAAGGTCGGCGGCTTCTCGGCCCGTTTCGCCGGCGTCGTCTTCCCCGGCGACACCATCAAGGTGAGCGCCTGGAACGAGCCCGGTCGCGTGGTCGTCTCGGCCGTCATCGCCGACGGCGAGCGCGCCGGTACCCCGGTCCTCGCTGACTGCGTGCTGACGCCCGCCTGAGGGCATGAGCAAGAGAGAACCCCGAGCGCATCGCGCTCGGGGTTCTCTCTTTGTGCTGAGGGGCTCAGATCACCGGTTCTCAAGCAACCGCACCGGAGATCGAGCTCGTCGAGATCCCCTAGGTCTCGACAAGCTCGACCACCGGGTCGTCGATCACCCCCGGCGACGGAGGTCTCGACAAGCTCGACCAACGGTGATCGACGGGGGCCGGTGACGACCGGGTCGCTCAGGCGAGGGTGCCGTTGCGGACGGTGATCCTGCCGCCGAAGACCGTGTGCACGATCTTGGCGTCCAGGGAACGGCCGTGCCACGGGTTGTTGCGTGACTGGGAGACCGAGGCGTCCCGGTCGACGGTGGCCACCGACGTCGGGTCGACGAGCGCGAGGTGCGCGGGCGCACCGACGACCAGCTCCTGGCCCTGACCGTCGAGGCCGGCGATCCGTGCCGGGTTCGACGACATCACCCGGGCCACACCGGCCCAGTCGAGCAGACCCTCCCGGACCATCACGGTGGCGATCACCGGCAGTGCGGTCTCCAACCCGAGCATGCCGAAGGCGGCGTCGACGAAGGCGTGCTCCTTGTCGTGGCGGGCGTGCGGAGCGTGGTCGGTCGCGACCGCGTCGATGGTGCCGTCGGCGAGTGCCGCACGGAGCGCCAGGACGTCCTCCTCGGGACGTAGCGGCGGGTTCACCTTGAAGGTGGGGTCGTAGCCGGAGAGCAGGTCCGTGGTGAGCAGCAGGTGGTGCGGCGTCACCTCAGCGGTGACGGCGATCCCCTGGCTCCGCGCCCAGCGGAGCACCTCGACCGAACCGGCCGTCGACACGTGAGCCACGTGCACCCGGGAACCGGTGTGCCGGGCGAGCATCACGTCCCGCGCGACGATGACCTCTTCGGCCACACCCGGCCATCCCGGCAGCCCGAGCTGGCCGGAGAGCTCACCTTCGTGGCAGCAGGCGGTCGGACCAGCCAGCGACGGGTCCTGCGAGTGCTGGGAGATCACACCACCGAACGCCTTGACGTACTCCAGCGCCCGCCGCATCACCCGCGGATCGGCGACGCACTTGCCGTCGTCGGAGAAGACTTTCACCTTCGCCCGCGACCGCGACATCAGGCCGAGCTCGGCGAGCTCCTTGCCCTCCAGGCCTCGGGTCACCGCACCGACCGGCTGAACCTCGACGAGGCCCGCCTTCACGCCCAGGTCGTAGACCCGCTCGGCGGCTTCGGCGGTGTCGGTCACCGGGTTGGTGTTGGCCATCGCCAACACCGCGGTGAAGCCGCCCACCGCGGCGGCGCGCGACCCGGAGAGCACCGTCTCGGCGTCCTCACGACCCGGCTCGCGGAGGTGGGTGTGCAGGTCGACGAGGCCCGGCAGCGCGATCAGACCGTCCGCGTCCAGAACCTCGGCCCCCGCCACGTCGACGCCGGAACCGATCTCGACGATCGCCCCGTCCTCGATCACGATGTCGGCGGTGCGCTCGCCGAGCAGCGAGGCGCCCTTGACTACGAGCCGTGCGGCGTTCACGCGACGGTCTCCTCTCCGGTCAGCAGGTGGTAGAGCACGGACATCCGGATCGCGACGCCCGACGAGACCTGGTCGAGGACCAGGCTGGACGCGGCGTCGGCGGCCTCCGGGGAGATCTCCAGGCCGCGGTTCATCGGGCCGGGGTGGCAGATCGGGGTGTCCGGCTTCAGCGCGGCGAGACGGTCCCGGGTCAGGCCGTAGCCGACCGTGTACTCGCGCGCCGTCGGGAAGTAACCGCCCGACATCCGCTCCTTCTGCACCCGGAGCATCATCACCGCGTCTGCCTCCGGCAGGACCTCGTCGATGTCGTAGGAGACGCCGAAGCCGGCGTCACGCGACCAGGCGCCGATCCCGGACGGCATCAGCGTCGGCGGGGCGACCACGGTCACCTCCGCACCGAGCTTCGTCAGGCACTTCACGCCCGAACGGAAGACCCGACTGTGGGTCAGGTCGCCGACGATGGCGACCTTACGACCATCCAGGCTGCCCAGACGGCGCTGCAGGGTGTAGGCGTCGAGGAGAGCCTGGGTGGGGTGCTCGTGCATCCCGTCGCCGGCGTTGATCACGACAGCGTCGACCCACTGGCTGATCTGCTGCGCGGCACCACTCGCCGGGTGCCGCACGATCACGCCGTCGACACCCATCGCACAGACGGTGAGCACGGTGTCGCGCAGGCTCTCGCCCTTGCTCGCCGAGCTGCCCTTGGCGGAGATGTTGATGACGTCCGCAGAGAGCCACTTGCCGGCGATCTCGAAGCTGGAGCGGGTCCTGGTGGAGTCCTCGAAGAAGAGGTTGATCACGGTGCGACCACGCAGGGCGGGCAGCTTCTTGACCTCTCGGCGCTGCACGTCGTGCATCTCGGAGGCGGTGGCGAAGATGTCGCTGATGGTGTCGACGTCGAGGTCGTCGATGCTCAACAGGTGCTTCATGAGTGGTCCTCCCCATCGGCAGCGCGTCGCGCCTCGGCGATGGCGTCGATGCCGGCGATCCGCACTTCGTCGTAGCCGTCGATCTCGGCGAGCTTGACGCCGACCCGCTCGGTCCGCGCGCTCGGCAGGTTCTTGCCGACGTGGTCGGCCCGGATCGGCAGCTCCCGGTGGCCGCGGTCGACCAACACGGCCAACCGGACCGCGGCCGGGCGACCGAGATCCGAGAGCGCATCGAGTGCCGCTCGGATGGTGCGCCCGGAGTAGAGGACGTCGTCGACCAGGACGACGGTCTTGCCGTCGATCCCCTCGGACGGGATCTCGGTCCGCTGCGGGCCCCGGGTCGGGTGGCTGCGCAGGTCGTCGCGGTACATCGTGACGTCGAGCGAGCCCACCGCGACGGCGTGGCCTTCGACAGCTTGGATCCCGTCGGCGATCCGGCGGGCCAACGGCACGCCGCGGGTCTGCAGACCCAGAAGGATCAGATCCTTGGCGCCCTTGTTGCGTTCCAGGATCTCGTGCGAGATGCGAGTCAGGGCCCGGGCGATGTCACGGGCCTCAAGGACGGTACGGCCCTCACCGGGACCGGGGTCATTCTGCGCAGGTGTCACCAGCGCCAACTCCTTCTCCGCCTCACGGGACGGCTCGTTAAAGGATGTCGAACGCCCCTAGGCTACCGCAGGACCGGACGCTCTCTCGCGCCGAACCCTGAACAGGGCGGCCCGACAGGCGGCATCATGAGAATCATGCCCTTCTCCCTCCTTGATGTGCCCAGCGTCTCCGAGAGCCGCGTCACCCCCGATTTCCTGGCGACGATGCCCCCGAACGAAGCTCCCGCCCCCTGGACGGTGCAGGCCTCCGCGATCGTCTGGTGGTGCAAGGCGACGCCGGCGGCCACCGAGGCGCTGCCTCCCGCCCTGCGCGCGCGAGGCAAGGCGGCAGTGGTGATCGGCGGCATGGTCCGCTACGCCGACACCCCGGTCGGCGTCTACGACGAGGTCTTCGGCGCGATCGGGATGCGGGTCGGGCGGCACCTCGTGGGCACCATTCCGTTCATGTCGGTGGACTCCCCCACCAGCCTGGTCGGCGGCCGTGGCAACTGGTCGATCCCCAAGACCCTCTCCACCTTCAGCGGTGCCCCCGCGGACGGCCAGACCTTCGCGTCGTCGTCGGCGACCGGTCAGCACTGGCGGGTGGCAGCGACGCCGTCGACGAAGTTGAAGCTCACCCTTCCGGTCTTCAGCCGGCTCCGGGTGATCCAGGAGTTCCCGGACGGCTCCCTGCGCGGCACCCGCCTCAAGGCGTCGGGCTCCATGCGGTACGCGGCCATGGACGTCGAGGTCGACTCCGACGGCGATCTGCCGGCCTGGCTACCGTCGGGACGGCACAAGGGTGCTGTGCTGGGCAGCACCACGTTCACCCTCGGCGCCCCGACTCCCTTCCACCCGTAGGGCGGAGCAACGACAACAGCGCCGCCGCCCCGTCATGGAGCCGGCGGCGCTGTTCGCGTCGTTCAGGAGGTGGGCGCGTTACGCACGATCGCGCCGAGCACGCCGTTCACGAAACTCGGCGACTCGTCGGTCGAGAGGTCCCCGACCAACGCCAACGCCTCGCTGACCGCTACCGCGTTGGGGATGTCGTCGCACCAGAGGATCTCGTAGACCCCGAGGCGCAACACGTTGCGGTCGACCACCGGCATCCGCTCCAGGGTCCAGCCCTGGGCGGCGTCGCGGATCAGCTGGTCGATCTCGTCCTGGTGCTCGGCGACGCCGCGCACCAGGTCGACTGAGTACTGGTTGTCCAGCGGTTCGCCCTCGGCGAGCCACCGCTCAAGGGACTGTGCCGGCCCCTCGTCACGGAGTTCGCCGGCGAACAGGATGTCCAAGGCACGCTTACGTGCCTTGCTCCGTGCAGCCATCAGGACTTGACGCGACCCAGGTAGGACGAGTCGCGGGTGTCGACCTTGACCTTCTCGCCCGAGGTGATGAAGAGCGGAACCTGGATCTGGTGGCCGGTCTCCAAGGTGGCGGGCTTGGTGCCACCGGTGGAGCGGTCGCCCTGAAGGCCCGGCTCGGTCTCGGAGATGAGCAGCTCGACGGAGGCGGGAAGCTCCACGTAGAGCACGCGGCCCTCGTTGGTGGCGACGATCGCTTCCTGGTTCTCGAGCATGAAGTTCTTGGCGTCGCCGACGATCTCGGGGGTGACCTCGATCTGGTCGTAGGTCGCGGTGTCCATGAAGACGTACGACGTGCCGTCGTTGTACAGGTACTGCATCGTCCGCTTGTCGACGCTGGCGGTCTCGACCTTGGTGCCGGCGTTGAAGGTCTTGTCGACGGACTTGCCGGACTCGACGTTCTTCAGCTTGGTACGAACGAACGCCGGGCCCTTGCCGGGCTTGACGTGCTGGAACTCGACGACAGCCCAGAGCTGTCCGTCAATGTTGAGAACCATGCCGTTCTTGAGGTCGTTGGTGGTTGCCATGCGCGTGTAGTCGCCTTCTTCGCAGTCGGGTTCGAGGAGCCGTCTGCGGGCAGACCCGCCGTGACGGCAACGCTCGATTCTATACGGGCCCCCAGCTCAGTCGCGAGCCAGGAACTCCAATGCCATTCGGTAGCCGTCGATGCCGTGTCCGGAGATCACCGTCGCAGCGTGCTCGGTGACCACTGAGGTGTGCCGGAAAACCTCCGGCCGCTGGGTGGGATCGGAGATGTGAACCTCCACCAACGGCGCCTCCAACTGAGCGCACGCGTCGTAGATCGCCCACGAGTAGTGGGTCCAGGCCGCCGCGTTCAGGACGACCGGGATCCGCTCGTCCGCTGCCTGGTTGAGCCAGTCCAGCAACTCACCCTCGTGGTTGGTCTGCCGGACCTCCACCTCCAGACCGAGCGAACTCCCCCACGCCACGCACTTCTCGCCCAGCTCAGCGAACGTGGTGATGCCGTAGATCTCCGGCTGACGGCGCCCCAAACGACCCAGGTTCGGGCCGTTGAGCACCCACGCCCGCATCAGGCGCTCCGGGTGATCGCGTCGTAGGCGGTGCGGAGGTGGGCCTGGTCCGGTCCGGCCAGGATCCGGGGTACGGCCAGGTCGTCGAGGACCACGAAACGGAGCTGTGAACCGCGCGACTTCTTGTCCACGGCCATCGTGGCGAGCAGGTCCTCGAACCCGGCGTCGCCGCTCCACCCGATCGGCAGACCGACGGAGGCGAACGCGGAGCGGTGCCGGTCGGCGAGCTCGTCGCCGATCACACCGGCGGCCCGGGCGAGCTCGGCGACGAAGATGCAGCCGATCGAGACGGCCTCACCGTGCCGGATCGCGTAGCCCGTGGCGCGCTCGATCGCGTGCGCCATCGTGTGTCCGTAGTTGAGCGCCTCGCGACCAGGGTGGCCATCGACCCCGCCGGTCTCCTTGAGGTCGGCGACCACGACGTCGATCTTGACCTGGATCGACCGTTCGACCAGCTCGCGCAGGACCGGCGAGCGCGGGTCACGGGCAGCGTCGGGGTCGGACTCGACCAGGCTCAGGATCTCCGGATCGGCGATGAAGCCACACTTGACGACCTCGCCCAGCCCGGCGATCAGCTCCTCGGCCGGCAGGGTGTCCAGGAACTCCAGGTCGCAGAGCACGCCGGCGGGCTCGTGGAACGCGCCGACCAGGTTCTTCCCCGCACCGGTGTTGATCCCGGTCTTACCGCCGACTGCGGCGTCCACCATCGCCAGCAGGGTGGTCGGGATGTGGACCACCCGGACGCCACGGAGCCAGCTGGCGGCGACGAACCCTCCGAGGTCGGTCGTCGCGCCACCGCCGAGGGTGACCACCACGTCGCTGCGGGTGAAGTTGCGCTCGCCGAGCGCCTCCCAGCAGTCGTTGGCGACCGCCGCGGACTTGGCGTTCTCGCCGTCCGGCAGCCCGAGCGCGAGGACGTCGTAGGTGCCGATCAACGTCTCGGCGACGCGCTGTGCCTGCTGCTCGAGGTCACCGGCGTAGAGCAGCGCGACCTGGTTGACGCCGTCGCCGATCAGGGCGGGGAGGCGCTCCAACAGCGACCTACCGATCACCACGTCGTAGGGCGACCCTCCACCGACGTGCAGGACGGCGGCGCTCTCGGTACCAGCGGTGATCGGCTCTGACATCAGTTCTCCAGCAGTCGGACGATCTCAGCGGCCACCTCGGCAGGGCTGAGTTCGTCGGTGTTCACGGTGTGGGTGGCAGTTCCACGGTAGATCGGGGTCCGCTCGTCGAGCAGGGCCTTCACCTTGGCCCGGACGTTGCCGAGCAACAACGGACGTCCGGTCCCCAGGCCGACCCGCTTGACGGCTTCGGCAAGACCCACCTCCAAGAAGACCACCGGAAAGCCGACCAGCAGTTCCCGGGTGGTCGGGTCCAGCACCGCGCCGCCGCCCAACGACAACACCCCGTCGTGCTCGCGGAGGGCGAGCGCTACCGCCTCACGTTCCTTCGCGCGGAAGTACGTCTCGCCGTCATCGACGAAGATGTCGGAGATCGCGCGGCCCTCGGACGCCTCGATGTCGGCGTCGGTGTCGCGGACCGAGACGCCCCAGAGTCCACCGAGACGGTTCGCCACGGTGGACTTCCCGGCACCCATCGGACCGATGAGCACCACCCGGGGACCGGTCACTTGAACCGGATCGCCTCGCGGTAGGCGGCTGCGTTGCGTGCGGTCTCGCCGATCGAGTCGCCACCGAACTTCTCCAGGACGGCGTCGGCCAGGACCAGCGCGACCATCGCCTCGGCGACGATGCCGGCCGCCGGGACCGCGCAGACGTCGGATCGCTGGTGGTGGGCGACGGTGGCCTCACCGGTCGCCACGTCGACGGTGCGCAGCGCGCGGGGAACGGTGGCGATCGGCTTCATCGCGGCGCGGACCCGCATCACCTCGCCGGTGGTCATGCCGCCCTCGATGCCGCCCGAGCGACCGGAGGTGCGACGCAGCAGGCCGTCCTCGCTGACGATCTCGTCGTGAGCCAGGGAGCCCGGCGTGGCCGCCAGCTCGAAGCCGTCGCCGACCTCGACGCCCTTGATCGCCTGGATGCCCATCAGCGCGCCGGCGAGCCGGGAGTCCAGACGACGGTCCCAGTGCACGTGCGAGCCGAGCCCGGCGGGCAGGCCGTGGACGACCACCTCGACGACACCACCGAGGGTGTCGCCGTCCTTGTGGGCCTGGTCGATCCGCGCCACCATCGCCTCGCTGGCCTGGCGGTCGAGGCAGCGGACCGGGTCGTCGTCGAGCCGCTCGACGTCGTCCGCGGCGGGGATCAGCCCCGCCGGGGCGCCGACGCCGCCCAGCTCGATGACGTGGGAGACGATCCGGGCACCGACGGCCTGCTCCAGGAAGTTGGAGGCGACCCGGCCGAGCGCGACCCGCGCAGCGGTCTCGCGGGCGGAGGCGCGCTCCAGGATCGGACGAGCCTCGTCGAAGTCGTACTTCTGCATACCGGCCAGGTCGGCGTGGCCGGGGCGCGGGCGGGTCAGTGCGGCGTTACGGGCGCTGTTGGCCAGCACGTCCTCGTCGACGGGATCCGCCGACATCACCTGCTCCCACTTGGGCCACTCGGTGTTGCCGACCTGGATCGCGATCGGACCGCCCTGGGTCTTGCCATGTCGAACGCCACCGGTCACGGTGACCTGGTCCTGTTCGAACTTCATCCGTGCGCCACGGCCGTAGCCGAGGCGTCGTCGAGCCAGGGAGTCGGCGATCTCCTCGGAGGTGACCGCGACGTGCGCCGGCAGACCTTCCAGGATCGCGACGAGTGAGGGGCCGTGGGACTCGCCCGCAGTGAGCCATCGAAGCATGGCTGCAGTCTTTCACGCGCTCGCCCGGAGGCTGACACCAACCGTCAACTCCGAGACGCTCAGGCTCGACTCGTGGACGGGGTCAGGTGAGCGCGCCGAGGCAGATACCGACCACGGCGCCCAGCAGCATGAAGGGACCGAAGGCGAAGTGGCGGTCCTTGGTGAAGCCCATCAGCCGCAATGGGATCCACCCCAACGCACCGACCACGAACGCGGCATAGAGGCCATAGCCGAGGGTGTGCCAGCCGAAGGCGCCGAGGGCCATCCCGACGATCCCCGACAGCCGGACGTCGCCGAACCCCATCCCCGGGGTGAACCTCCACAGTAGCCAGTAGATCGCCCAGGCGATCACGCCTCCGAGCAGCCCTCCGGTGATCAGCTCCAGTTCGCCGCGCAGCACCGCCGCCAGCGCCAGCCCCACGAGCATCGCCGGGTAGGCCGGGAGGACCAGCCGCTTGGGCAGCAGGCGGGTCCGGAAGTCGATCTGCGCCAATGCCACGCCCAGCGCGCTGAGCGGAACCAGGAAGAGCAGCCTGGCGTCCGGCCCGAGGACGGCGGCGAGAACGCCGGCGACGACCGCTGCGGCCACCGCGTAGCGGACCGTGAGGCCCGGCGTCGCGGCCAGCTCGGGGTACGGCGTCTTCTCCGCGTCGATCGGCTCCGGCTCGGGGAGACGAGCCACCCAACGCGGCATCAGCCAGCCCAGCAGAGCGGCGACGACCGCCGCTGACACCACGACCGCGACCTGGACGTCCATCTCCCGTCAGCCCCGCTGGGCCAGGGCCCACTCCCCAGCGGCCCGCATCGTGGCCAGGGGCGCCGGCTCGCCGGTGAAGAGGGTGAACTGCAAAGCCGCCTGGTGGATGAGCAGGTCGAGCCCACTGACCAGCGGCTGTCCGAGGGCGGTTGCGGCTGCTGCGAGCGGCGTCGGCCACGGGTCGTAGATGGCTTCGAAGAGCACCTTCGCCCCCGCGCAGGAGGCGACCAGTTCCTGACTCTGCGCCGACGCCGGAATAGTGCTGGCGACGGCGTCGCCGACCACCTGGTCGCTGCCCAGGATGCCGACCTCGATCGCCGGACCTTCAGGGAGCGCCGCGAGGGCAGTACGGGTCTCGACCGCGCGCTCCGGCGAGCGGACCAGCAGCCGCAGGGTGCGGGCGCCAAGCGCGGTGAACGCCATCCCCAGCGAGGTCGCGGTGGCACCACCGCCCAGGATCGTGGCGCTCTCCAGGGTGCCGTCGAATCGCTCGCGCAGCGCCGCGACCGCACCGGGCACGTCGGTGTTGTCTGCCAGACGCGTGCCGTCCGACCGGAGCAACAGGGTGTTCGCCCCGCCTGCCAGCCGAGCCGTCTCGCTGACCTCGTCCACCAGGGGCAGCAGCGCCCGCTTGAGCGGCATGGTCAGCGAGAAGCCGCGCCAGGAGTCGTCGAGAGCGCCGAGGAAGCCGGCGAGCTCCTCCTCGTTCACCCGGTGCGCCGTGTAGCTCCACTCCAGGCCGGCAGCCGCATACCCGGCCCGGTGCAGGATCGGTGAGAGTGAGTGATCGATCGGATCACCCAACACCCCACACCGAGGCATCAGCAGGCGTCCGACGTCTGGCAGTACCGGGTGAACTCGGCCTTGTAGCTGAGGAACTCGTCGTAGTTCGAGGCGAACTTGGTCTCACCGGTCCGCAGATCGACGGTCACGTAGTAGTACCAGTCCCCCGCCGCCGGAGCCAGCGCCGCCGCCATCGCGTCGTCGCCCGGTGCCTCGATCGGCCCCGGCGGGAGACCAGTGACCCGACGGGTGTTGTAAGGCGAGTCGACATCCAGGTCCGACGGCGAGATCGCCACCCCGAGGTTGCGACCCAACGCGTAGTTGACGGTGGCGTCGATCTCGAGTCGCCCGATCGTGCCGGCGGTACCGGGGTTCTCCAGGCGGTTGTAGATGACCCGAGCGATCTTGGGCATATCGTCGCCGCGGCCCTCGGCCTCGACCAGGGAGGCGATGGTCATCACCTCGTGCGGGGTGTAGCCGAGCTTCTTGGCGCCGTCGACCAGCCCGAGCTTGTCGGCCGACCGCTTCCACCGATCCACCATCGCCTGCAGGATCGTCTGCGGGGTGTCGTCGGGGTGCAGGTCGTAGGTGGCCGGGAAGAGATAACCCTCGGGTAGCCCTTCGGCGTTGAGCTCCGCGTAGCTCGGTAGTTCGAGCCGCGACAACGCACGCCGGTACTGCTTGGTATTGAAGTCGGTCTTCTTGCCGAGCAGGGTCAGCACGTCGACGACGCGCAGCCCCTCAGGGACCGTCACCCGGTTGACCGAGGCGTTGGCCGGGTCGACCAGGAGGTTGAAGGCGTCGACCGCCTTCATCTTCTTGAGCATCTCGTAGCTGCCCGGCTGGATCTTGGCGGCCTCGTCGGCGCGCGAGTTCGCGATGTTGCGGAACGCGTCGACCGACGCGACGACGTCCGCCTCCTTCAGGGTGCGGGCGATGACGGTCGCCGAGTCTCCGGAGTTCACCTGGATCACCACGGCACCGCTGCCGGGGCCCGCGTAGTCCTCGGGGTCGCCGAACTGATCGCGTGCCCACTCCACACCCTTGGTCAGCCCGACCCAGGCGAGGGCAGCAAGCAGGCCGAGAACGACCAGCACCACCAGGCAACCGGCCCGGCGGCCGCCGCGCTTCTTGACCGCACGACGGCGTCCACCGCCGTTCGAGTCCACGCTCATCCCTGGTTCTCCTCGTTCTTGGTCACGACGAGCACCTCGCCGGGTGCCTCGCCGCGGATACGTTCAGCATCCAACGCGTGCTGCAGGATCACGACCGCTGCGGCCATATCCACCACCGCACGACGATCGGCGCCCTTGCGCCCGCGCTCCCGAAGCATGGATTCTGCCGAGACGGTGGTCAACCTTTCATCCACCAGGCGAACGGGCACCGGCGCGATTCGCTTGGCCAGACGGCGGGCGAAGCGGCGGGTCTTGTGCGCCGCCGGTCCTTCGCCTCCGGACAAGGAGCGCGGCAGACCCATCACCACTTCGACCGCGTTCTCCTCGTCGGTCAGCGCGGCGAGCCGGGCGATGTCTCCCTCACCCCGCGCCACCGTCTCCAACGGGGTCGCGATCACACCGGACGGGTCGCAGCGGGCGACACCGATCCGAGCGTCGCCCGGATCGATGCCGAGCCGCACGCCGGGGCGCACCGTCAGTTACCACCCGCGCGAGCGACCTCGGCCGCTACCAGTTGCAGTGCCTCATCGATCCGGGACGCGTCGGTGCCACCGCCCTGGGCCACGTCGGCCTTGCCGCCGCCCTTGCCGCCGAGCAGCGGGCCGAGAGCGCGGATCAGGTCGTTGGCGCTGAGCCCCCGGGCCTGACCGGCCTCGTTGATCGCGGCCACCGTGGCGACCTTGCCGTCGGCGTTGCCGATCACCACCACGGCTGCCGGGCGGTCCTGGGGCAGGCGACCACGGACGTCGAGTGCGAAGGTGCGGACGTCGCCGCCGCTGGCACCGTCGAGACGGTGCGCGACCACGTTGACCCCGGCCACGTCACTCGCTGCTGCGGCGACCTCACCGGCAGAGCCCAACAGGGCAGCCACCCGGAGCTTGTCGAGCTCCTTCTCGGTGTTCTTCAGCCGCTCGACGAGCTCGTTGACCCGGCCGACCAGGTCGCCGGGCTGGGTCTTGAGCATGCCGGTGAGCTCACCGACGACGTCCCGCTCTCGGGCCAGGTACTGGAACCCCTCGACACCGGTGAAGGCCTCGATCCGGCGGTTGCCGGAGCCGACCGACGCCTCGCCGGTGACGACCAGGGTGCCGATCTGGGACGAGTGGTCCACGTGGGTACCACCGCAGAGCTCACGCGACCACGGGCCACCGATCTCGACGACGCGCACCTTGGTGTCGTCGTAGGTCTCGCCGAAGAGGGCGATCGCGCCCCACTCCTTGGCCTCCGAGAGCGTCATGTACTCCCAGCCGACCGGAAGGTCGGCCCGCAGCGCCTGGTTGGAGACCTGCTCGATGTCACGGACCTGAGCCGGCGTCAGCGACTGGGTCCACCCGAAGTCGAGGCGCAGGTAACCCGGCCGGTTGTACGAGCCGGACTGGAGCGCCGTGGGGCCGAGCACCTCACGCAGTGCCGCGTGGATGACGTGGGTACCCGAGTGCGCCTGACGGGCACCGAGTCGCCACTCCGGGTCGACCTTGGCGTGCAGTTCCTTGCCGGGCACGAAGTCGCCTTCGAGGACCCGCACCTGGTGCACGACGAGGCCGCGGACCGGACGCTGCACGTCGAGCACCTCGAGGCGCCCGCCGTCGAACTCGATGATGCCGGCGTCGGCTGCCTGACCACCGGACTCGGCGTAGAACGGTGTGCGGTCGAGGACCAACTCACCGACCTCGCCCTGCGCCAGGGAGGTGACGTTGCTGCCGCCGCTCAGGACGGCGATCGGCCGGGACTCGGTCTCCAGCGTCTCGTAGGCGAGCCAGTCGGTGGGACCGTGCGCATCGAGGATCTCGCGGTAGACGCCCGTCTCGGCGTGCTGGCCCTTCTTCGCCTTGGCGTCGGCCTTGGCGCGCTGGCGCTGCTCGGCCATCAGCGACCGGAAACCGGCCTCGTCCACGGTGAGTCCGGCCTCGGCCGCCATCTCCAGGGTCAGGTCGATCGGGAAGCCGAAGGTGTCGTGCAGGGCGAACGCCTGGTCACCGGAGAAGACGCTGGCGCCCGCCGCCTTGGTCTCCGCCGCGGCGTTGTCGAAGAGCTGGGTGCCGGCGGCGAGGGTCTTGCGGAACGCGGTCTCCTCCGCGGCCGCGACCCGAGCGATCCGCTCCCAGTCCTTGCGCAGGTCCGGGTAGCCGAGCTCCATCTTCGCCAGCGAGACCGGGAGCAGCTGCTCGAGCGCGCGACCTTCGTAGCCGAGCAGGCGCATCGAACGGATGGCCCGACGCAGCAGTCGGCGCAGCACGTAGCCGCGACCGTCGTTGCCGGGAGTGACGCCGTCACCCATCAGCATCATGCCGGAGCGGATGTGGTCGGCAACGACCCGGAACCGGACGTCGTCGGCGTCGCCGTCCGCGCCACCCGCACCGTAGGTCTTGCCGGTCAGCTCCGCGGCCTTCTCGATCACCGGGAACATCTCGTCGATCTCGTACATGTTGTTCTTGCCCTGGAGCAGGAAGGCGACCCGCTCCAGGCCCATGCCGGTGTCGATGTTCTTGGCCGGAAGCGGCCCCTCGACGTCGAAGTCGTCCTTGGCGCGCACCGTGGAGAGCGACTCCTGCATGAAGACCAGGTTCCAGATCTCCAGGTAGCGATCCTCGTCGGCCTCCGGACCGCCCTCGGCACCGAACTCGGGGCCGCGGTCGAAGTAGATCTCGCTACAAGGCCCACCCGGGCCCGGAACGCCCATGTTCCAGTAGTTGTCGAGCTTGCCGCGCTCCTGGATCCGGTCGAGCGGCAGGCCGGCGATCTGCTGCCAGAGCTGCTTCGTCTCCTCGTCGCCGTGGAGCACGGTGACCCAGATCTTCTCCGGGTCGAAGCCGTAGCCGCCGTCCTCGACCGAGTTGGTGATCAGCGTCCAGGCGAACTCGATCGCGCCGGGCTTGAAGTAGTCACCGAACGAGAAGTTGCCGCACATCTGGAAGAACGTGCCGTGCCGGGTGGTCTTACCGACCTCTTCGATGTCGAGGGTGCGTACACACTTCTGGACGCTGACCGCGCGCTGGTACGGCGCCGTCTCCTGGCCGAGGAAGTACGGCTTGAACGGCACCATGCCGGCGTTGACGAACAGCAGGGTCGGGTCGTCGAGGAGCAACGACGCCGAGGGGACCACCTGGTGCCCGTTGCGCTGGAAGTGGTCG
Organism: Nocardioides sp. Bht2; assembly: GCF_047308515.1. Taxonomy (NCBI): domain Bacteria; kingdom Bacillati; phylum Actinomycetota; class Actinomycetes; order Propionibacteriales; family Nocardioidaceae; genus Nocardioides; species Nocardioides sp. Bht2. The sequence goes on along the minus strand of NZ_JBLBWI010000011.1, from coordinate 77,307 downwards.
ACGAACCGCCGGCGAATCTCCGCGGTCTCCATCAGTTGGTGCCTCGCTGTCTTCTTGCTGTGATCGGGGTGGGAGCCGGCGTGGAGCCGGCGGAGAGTTGTCGGTCGCTGGCCGCGGCGGGAGCCAGACCGAGCCGCTCGCGCAGCTCGACCTCCTTGTCCACCTGGGCCTGGGCTACCTCGTCGCGGAACATCTTTGCGCCCAAGGAGAGGGCCTGTGCCCGGTCACGGAGGCCTTCGACGGTCAGTGACTCGCGGAGTCTGCGGGCTCGGTTCATGGCGTAGATACCAGCCCCGGCGCCAGCGGCGAACCAGAAGCCACGCCTCATGCGGAGATCCCTTCGACGCCGGCCTCGGCGGCGCGTTGTCGCGCGGCTGCCTCACGGCGAACGTCGCGGATCAGGACCTTGCGCTGCTTGCGGGAACGCTTGACCTCGCGCTTCATCTCGAAGCGGATCCGGTTCCGGGTCTCTGGCGCGAATGCCCGGCGGAGACCGTGCGAGAAGGACGCGACCTTGACCACCGACTCACGCAGCACGATGTCGGCGAAGAGACGGCCTTCGATCCGGGTCACCGTGGGCTCCGGCAGATCGTCCGGAGGGGTGGTACCGAGTTCGGTGATCACGAATTCGTCGCTCACCGCAGCCGGCACCGGCGTCATCGCTACGGCCAGGGCATCGACCCGGGCCCGGAGCTCTGCTGCCTCGACCCGGGTCGCCGCGACCTCCGCCAGCGCCTGGCGACGGGTACGGCGCAGCGCAAGGCCGAGCACACCCACCGCGAGGGCGAGGATGCCGGCCAGCAGACCGAGCAGCAGGACGACGGTAGTCATGACGCCCGACCCTATCGCGATCCACGAATCAGTCGGCGCACACGTTCCCAACGTTCCTTGATCGTGGCCTCAGCACCCAGCGCCGTGGGTTGGTAGTAGGTCGCATCTGCGACGGCGTCGGGCGCGTACTGCTGCTCGGCGATTCCGAACGGCTCGTTGTGGGCGTACTTGTAGCCCTGGGCGTGGCCCAACTTCTTGGCCCCCGCGTAGTGGCCGTCGCGAAGATGGGCGGGCACCGGCCCGATCTTGCCGGCCCGGACATCGGCGATCGCGGCGAAGATCGCATTGGTGACCGCGTTCGACTTCGGTGCGACGGCGAGAGCGATGACGGCGTGAGCCAGGTTGAGCTGCGCCTCGGGCATGCCGATCAATTGGACAGCCTGTGCGGCCGCGACCGCGGTGGTCAACGCGTTGGGGTCGGCCAGTCCGATGTCTTCACTGGCCAGGATGACCAACCGCCGGGCGATGAACCGCGGGTCCTCGCCCGCCTCGATCATCCGAGCCAGGTAGTGCAGTGCGGCGTCCGCGTCCGAGCCTCGGATCGACTTGATGAACGCCGAGGTGACGTCGTAGTGCTGGTCGCCCTGCCGGTCGTAGCGGACCGCAGCCCGGTCGACGGCGGTCTCCGCGGTGGGCAGGTCGATGACCACGCTCCCCTTGCCACCCGCCGCGCCGGCGGCCGCCTCCAGGTAGGTCAACGCCCGCCGGGCGTCTCCCCCGGCCAGCCGGACCAGGTGGTCGCGTGCGTCGTCATCGATGCTGACGGCGCCGCCCAGACCACGCTCATCGGTGACGGCGCGGTCCAGGACATCGGTGATGTCGGCGTCGCTCAACGACTCCAGCTGAACCATCAGGGAGCGGGAGAGCAACGGCGAGATCACCGAGAAGAACGGGTTCTCCGTCGTCGCTGCCACCAGGCTCACCCAGCGGTTCTCCACCCCAGGGAGCAAGGCGTCCTGTTGCGCCTTGCTGAACCGGTGCACCTCGTCGACGAAGAGCACCGTCTCGCGCCCGGAGTTGGCCAACTGGCGGCGCGCGTTGTCGATCGCCGCACGGACCTCCTTGACGCCGGCCGCGACCGCCGAGATCTCCACGAAATCCCGACCCGTCTGGCCGGAGAGGATCGCCGCGATCGTCGTCTTGCCGGTGCCCGGGGGCCCCCACAGCAGCAACGACATCGGCCGATTGCCGTCGATCAATTGCCGCAGCGGCGACCCATCGGCCCGTAGTTGTCCCTGCCCCACCAGCTCATCGAGCGAGCGAGGCCGCATCCGCACCGCGAGCGGTGCCGATGCGTGGGTGTTGCCGGCGAGAGATCCCTGCCCCGCGGCACTACCCGCCACCTCGAAGAGACCATCCACAACTACTGAGCCTATCGGTCGCCGCTGACGGCGAGAGCACTGATCAAGGCTTGACGGTGGTACGAGCCTTGAGGTCGAACCAGACGTCGCCGAAACCGGGCTTGTCCTCCAGCGAGACCGGGCTCGCTCCCGGGTCCGGGTTGCCGTTGACGTCGACGCCCAGCAACCGGTCGGTGACCGGGTCGGTGGGGTGGTTGCCCAGTTCACCCGCGAAGTGGCAGGCCACCTTGTGGCGGGGGCCGATCTGCAGCAACGGCGGCTCCACCTTCGCGCAGATCTCCTGAGCCAGCGGGCAACGGGTCCGGAACCGGCAACCCGACGGCGGGTTGATCGGGCTCGGTACGTCACCCTGCAACCGGATCCGGTCCCGACGACCACCGATCGCCGCCTGCTTCACATCGGGCGCGGCCGAGAGCAGCGCCTGGGTGTACGGGTGGTTCGGCCGGCTGTAGAGGGTGTCGCGGTCGGCGATCTCCACGATCTTGCCGAGGTACATCACCGCGACCTCGGGGCAGAAGTGCCGGACCACGGCCAGGTCGTGGGCGATGAACAGGAAGGCGATGTTGAACTCGCGCTGCAGATCCTGGAGCAGGTTGATCACCTGGGCCTGGATCGAGACGTCGAGGGCCGAGACCGGCTCGTCGGCGATGATCAGCTTCGGCTGCAACGCCAAGGCACGGGCGATCCCGATCCGCTGCCGTTGACCTCCCGAGAACTCGTTCGGGTAGCGGTTGTAGTGCTCCGGGTTGAGCCCGACCACCTCGAGGAGTTCCTGGACCCGGGCCAGGGTCTTCTCCTTGGGCACCATGTTGTGGATCCGGAGCGGTGCTCCGATGATCGAGCCGACCGTGTGCCGCGGGTTCAGGGAGCTGTACGGGTCCTGGAAGACCATCTGCACCTCACGGCGCAGCGGCTTCAGCTCCCGGTTGGAGAGCTTCGCGATGTCGCGGCCCTCGAACTCCACCTTCCCGCCGGTGGGCCGGTAGAGCCGGGTGATCGCGCGGCCGGCGGTCGACTTGCCACAACCGGACTCGCCGACCAGACCGACCGAGCCGCCCTCGGGGATCGTCAAGGAGATGCCATCGACGGCCTTGACGTCGCCGATCTTGCGCCGGATCACGCCCGCGGAGCGCACCGGGAAGTACATCTCCAGGTTGTCGACCGCCAGGATCGACGGCGCGGTCGGGTCGAGCTCGGTCGGCTTGTTGGCCTGAGCCAGCACGTCCTCGAGCTTCGGCTGATTGCCTGACTCAGTCATGCTCAGCGCTCCTCAGCTTGTTCGGGGGCGATCTCGGGGACCACCACGGCCTCATAGATCGCCTCGGGGTCGGGCAGGTGGCACCGGGTCAGGTGCCCCGCGCCGCGAGGGCCTTCGCGCAGTTCGGGCAGGGTGGTGCGGCAGAGGTCGCCGGGCACCTTGTCGGAGTGCACGCACCGCGGGTGGAACGGGCATCCCGACGGCGGGTTGAGCAGGCTGGGCGGGTTGCCGGGGATCGGCACCATCCGTGCGTTCGGGTCACCGCCGACGTCCGGGACGCTGGAGAGCAGGCCCCAGGTGTAGGGCATCTCCGGGTGCGTCAGCACCTCCTTGACCGGGCCGTACTCGACGGCACGACCGGCGTACATCACCAGTGCGTCGTCGGCCATCTCGGCGACCACACCCAGGTCGTGGGTGATCATGATGATCGCGGTGTTGAACTCGCGCTGCAGCTTCTGCAGCAGGTCCAGGATCTGCGCCTGGACCGTCACGTCGAGCGCGGTCGTCGGCTCGTCGGCGATGACCAGGCTGGGGTCGTTGATCAACGCCATCGCGATCATCGCCCGCTGCCGCATGCCGCCGGAGTACTCGTGCGGGTAGGAGTCGTAGCGACGGTCCGGCTGCGGGATGCCGACGAGCTCCAGCATCTCGACGACCTTCTTGCGTGCATCACGCCGGCTGACCTTGTTGTGGACCCGGTACGCCTCGGCGATCTGGTTGCCGACCGAGTAGTACGGGTGCAGTGCGGAGAGCGGATCCTGGAAGATCATCGCGACCTCCTTGCCCCGCTTCGCCCGCATCTCGCGGTCGGAGAGCTCGAGGAGGTCGACGTCGTCGAGCCAGATGTTGCCGGTGATCATCGCGTTGGTGCCGCGGTGCAGGCCCATGATGGCGGCGCTGGAGACCGACTTGCCCGATCCGGACTCGCCCACGATGCCGAGCGTCTTGCCACGCTCAAGGTTGTAGGAGAGGCCGTCGGTGGCCTTGACGATGCCGTCCGCGGTCTTGAAGTGGACCACGAGGTCCTGGACCGACAGGAAGGCGCGACTGCTGTCGTTCATAGTCACTCCCTCACCCGATCCGCACGCGGGGATCGATGAACGCGTAGGCGATGTCCACCACGATGTTGGCCAGAATCACGAAGGCGCCGGCCACCACGACCACGCCGACCAGGGTGGGCAGGTCCTGGAAGTTGGAGGCGGTCACGGTGAGCTTGCCCAGGCCGTTGTAGCCGAAGACCTGCTCGGTGATCACCGCACCGCCGAGCAAGGTGCCGAAGTCGATACCGGTCATCGTGACCAGCGGCGTCAACGCCGCACGCAGCGCGTGCTTGAAGAGGACCGTGCGGCCCTTGAGGCCCTTGGCCCGCGCGGTCCGGATGTAGTCCTCGCCCATCGACTCGAGCACGAAGGCTCGGGTCATCCGGACATAGCTGGCGAGGAAGACCAGGGCGAGGGTGAAGCTCGGCAGCAACAGGCCCGAGAGCCATTGCCCCACTCCCCCGTCCGCAATGGATATGTAGTGCGGCACATCGAGGATCTTCCATCTGATCGCCATGAATTTCAGGAAGAAGAAGCCGATGAAGAAGGTCGGGAAGGCGTAGATCACCAGGGTGAGACCGACCAGACCTCGGTCTATCAGACTCCCCTTCGTCACCGCTGCCACGATGCCGAACCCGACGCCGAGGACCAGCCAGATGACCACCGCCACGGCGGCCAGGGAGATCGAGATCGGGGCGGCGTCGGTGATCAGTTGGTTGACCGTCACGCCGCGGTTCTTCGAGTAACCGAGGCACGGCGCACCACACTCGGTGATGAACTCCGGGTTGGTCTTGGCCAGCGCCTTGTCCTCAGGGAAGCTGCGACCGACCGCGAGGCCTTTGACGAACTTGCCCCACTGGACGACGACGGGCTGGTCGTATCCGAGTGCCCGTGAGGTCTCAGCGACCTGCGCCTGGGTACATGTCTTGCCGCACGCGGACTTCGCCTGGTCCGCCGGAGCGGCGAAGAACAATGCGAAGGTCACCAGGCTGACGCCCAGCAACAGGACCACGCCGATCGCCAGGCGCCGCACGATATAGGCCCACATGGATATCTCGCCTTCTTGAAGCCTTGGTTCGCAATACGTCCTACCCGGTCGCACTGCGGTGGGTGGTGCCCGGGGCGCCGGCGTCACCGACGCCCCGGGTGCCGATGATCAGAGTTCGGTCACTGCTTGACGCCGATGAGGCCGAGCTCCGGGTAGGAAGCGGAAGCAGCGGTGGTGGTGAAGCCAGTCACCTTGGAACCGTGCATCCAGTTGAACTTCTCGTTGACCAGCGGGAGGTAGGCAGCGTCCTCACCGAGGATGCCGTCAGCCTCCTGCAGCTTGGCGATCTGCTCGTCGAGCGTGGCAGCGTTGGCAGCCTCGTCGATGACCTTGTTGAAGGCGTCGCTGGAGTAGCAGCCGTAGTCGTTGTTGCACGAGGTCTTCGAGATGTTCGGGCGGCTGTCGAACAGCGGCGGGATCACCGTCATGACCGACGGCCAGTCAGCACCCCAGCCGGCCCAAGCAACGTCGATGTCCTTGTCCGGGCTGGACAGGATGTCGTAGTAGGTCGCGCCCTGACCGTCGAGGGTCACGTCGAAACCAGCCTTGTTCCAGGTCTCCTGAAGGATCGAGAAGGCCTTGTCCATGGTCGGCGACTTCTGGTAGGCCACCTTCAGCTTGAACTTGCCGTTGACGCCGGCTTCCTTGAGCAGCGCCTGCGCGGCCGCGACGTCACCGTCGAGGTTGCGGTCGGCCCATGCCGGGTTGGTCTTGTAGCCGGTCACACCGGGGTTGACGATCGAGTCGGCACCCTCGGCGACCTTGTCGCCACCGATCGCCTTGACGTAGCCGTTGACGTCGGTCGCCAGGCCGATGGCGCGGCGGACCTTCGGGTCGGTCACGGTCTTGGCGTTGACCACCAGGTAGTCGGTGAACGGCGAGACGACGTTGGTGTAACGCGAGGCCGGCTCACCGCTCTGGACCTTGAGCAGCTGGGTCGGGACCAGACGCGCGGTGGTGATCGCGTTCTGGAAGTCCGGGCTGTCCTCGATCAGCTGGTCGTTGAAGAGCTCGCCAGCGGTGTCGGAGTCGTCGACCTGCCAGTTGATCTGGTCCGGCAGGGCCAGACGCAGTTGCTCCGGGTCGTCGGTGGCCGGGTCGTACTGGTCGTTGCGAACCAGCGTGCCGCCCTTCGACTGGTCGAACTTGCCGCCCTGGAACTTGTACGGGCCGTTGGACAGCACGTTCCACTTGGACTTGTCGCCCTTGTCGGCGGACTTCTTGTACGGGTCGACCATCATCAGGCCGGCGATCGCGGCGTTGAAGTCCACCCACGGCTTGTTGAACCGGAAGGTGACGGTCTTGCCGTCGCAGCTGACCGCGTCCTCGAACTGCTTCTGCTGCTCGGGGGTGGCCTTGTACGGGCCCGGGTAGGTCGAGGTGCCGTCGGGGTTCTGCGGCACGTCGATGTAGCTGAGGGTGTAGTTCGGGCCACCGGTGATCACGTCGTTGGCGAACGGACGGCTGGCGCCGTACTGAACGTCCTCACACGTGATGTCGGAGCCGTCTTCCCACTTGACGCCGTCCTTCAAGGTGAACTTCCACACCTTGCCGCCGTCTTCCATGGTGCCGGTGTCGGTCGCCAGGTCGGCGGCCGGCGTGTTCGAGACCTTGGCGTCCTCGCTCATCGGGAACGCGGTCAGACCCCGGTAGACCACGCGGCGCCAGTTGGCGAGCTGGACACCGTAGTAGATCCGCTGCGGGTCAGCAGCCTCGAAGAGGAAGTGCTGCTTGTAGTTCAGCTGACCGCCGGCCTTGCCGGGCTCGCTGGTGCCGTTATTGCCGGAGCCACTACCACCATCGTCGTTGGAATCGCCGCCACAGGCCGCGAGCGCCAACCCCAGAGTCGCGGCGGCACCGACCGCCACCACCCTCTTCAGTTTCTTACCCATTGATTCCTCCTTCGATGTGCAGCACCTGGTGCGGCACGATCGGCAACGTTCGTCACCGAGTTGTCGGGGATCGCTCAGCGATCCGATTTGGGGTCCAGTGCGTCGCGAAGGCCGTCGCCGAGCAGGTTGAACGAGACGACGATGGCGGCGATCACGACAGCCGGGACGAAGAAGTACGTGGCCACGCTGTCGGCGTAGCGGACCGAGTCGCTCAGGATGTTGCCGAGCGTCGGGGTCGGCGCGGTGATCCCGACGCCGAGGAAGGAGAGCGCAGCCTCTGCCGAGACGAAGGCCGGCATCATCAGCGTGAAGCTGACCAGGATCGGGGCCCACAGGTTGGGCAGGATCTCCCGGAAGTAGATCCGCAGCCGCGAGGCACCCATCATCTGGGCGGCGTGGACGAACTCACGCTCACGCAGGGAGAGCACCTGGCCGCGGACGATACGGGCGACGCTGGTCCAGCCGAAGGCACCGAGGACCAGCACCACGTAGACGGCCGCTGTCACGTTGCCCGCCGGCGTATGCAGGTAGGTCCTGACCATGATCAGACCGGTGGTCGAGAGGGCCAGCAGCATCAGGGTCTGCGGGAAGGCCAGGGTGAGGTCGATGATCCGGCCGATGATTGCGTCCACCCAACCGCCAGCAGCGCCCGAGACGATGCCCAGCACGACGCCGAGGGTCATCGCGATCATCGTCGCGGAGACGGCGATCAGCAGGGAGAAGGTAAGGCCGTACCAGACCCGGGCGAGCGTGTCGCGGCCGATGCTCGGCTCCAGACCCAGCGGGTGCGACCAGGAGATGCCACCCCAGGCCGCGTTGGGTCGACCGAACTCGTCGAGAGCGGCCTGGTTGGTCTTCAACGGGTCGATCCAGCCGAAGACATGGAAGGCCAGCGGCGCGAGCAGCGCTGCGGCCATGAAGAAGATCACGAAGGCCAGGGAGATCAGCGTCAGCTTGTCCTTGCGGAGCCGTCCCATCGCGAGCTGCATAGGCGACTTGCTCGCCACGCTGGCGACCGGAGCGGCCGTGTCCACCGCTGCTGTGGCGGCTCCTGCCCCCAGCTTGGGATCGGTTACAGACATACCCACCTCGTCGTAAATGCGCTCGGCCGGTGGCAGGGAATTCCCCACCACCGGCCGCTGACTTTACGACGGTACAACCACCAGTTTGGTCACCCGTGAGTAACGATCCGGTCTCGACCAGTGCGCAACTGTCCGGTGCGTCACACTTCCTGCGGGAGATCCTTCTCCGGCTTGGCGTCGACACCGGCTTCCTTGCGCTGCTGCTCCGTGATCGGGGCGGGCGCCTCGGTCAACGGGTCGAAGCCGCCACCCGACTTCGGGAAGGCGATCACGTCGCGGATGGAGTCCGCTCCGCCGAGGATCGCGACCACCCGGTCGAGGCCCAGCGCGATGCCGCCGTGCGGGGGTGCGCCGAACTTGAAGGCCTCCAGGAGGAAGCCGAACTTCTCGTCCGCCTCGTCGGGCGAGATGCCCATGATGTCGAAGACCCGCTTCTGGACATCCTCGCGGTGGATCCGGATCGAACCACCACCGAGCTCGGAGCCGTTGCAGACGATGTCGTAGGCGTAGGCCAGGGCGGCGCCCGGGTTCTCCTCGAGGCTGTCCAGGAACTCCGGCTTGGGGCTGGTGAACGCGTGATGCACCGCCGTCCAGGCGCCGGCACCGACGGCGACGTCACCACTCGCGACCGCGTCGTCAGCCGGCTCGAAGAGCGGAGCGTCGACGACCCAGGTGAAGGCGAACGCCGACTCGTCGATCAGGCCGCAACGGCGACCGATCTCGAGCCGGGCCGCGCCCAGCAGGGCCCGCGACGACTTCGCCGGACCGGCCGCGAAGAAGATGCAGTCGCCCGGGTTCGCACCGGTGTGCGCGGCCAAGCCGGCCTTCTCGGCGTCCGAGAGGTTCTTGGCGACCGGCCCACCGAGTTCACCCTCGGCGGAGACGGTGACGTAGGCGAGGCCCTTGGCGCCGCGCTGCTTGGCCCACTCCTGCCACGCGTCGAACTGGCGACGCGGCTGGTCGGCGCCACCCGGCATCACCACGGCACCGACGTACGGGGCCTGGAAGACGCGGAAGGTGGTGTCGGCGAAGTAGCCGGTGCAGTCGACCAGTTCCTGGCCCATCCGCAGGTCGGGCTTGTCCGAACCGAAACGCGACATCGCGTCGGCATAGGTGATCCGCGGCAGCGGCACCGAGACCTCGTGGCCGCCCTGGGCCCAGACCGCGACGATCAGCTCTTCCATCAAGGAGATGACGTCGTCCTGGTCGACGAAGCTCATCTCGATGTCGAGCTGGGTGAACTCCGGCTGCCGGTCGGCGCGGAAGTCTTCGTCACGGTAGCAACGGGCGATCTGGTAGTAGCGTTCCATCCCGCCGACCATCAGCAGCTGCTTGAAGAGCTGCGGGCTCTGCGGCAGGGCGTACCAGCTGCCCGGGTGCAGGCGGGCCGGAACCACGAAGTCGCGAGCACCTTCGGGCGTCGAGCGGGTCAGCGTCGGGGTCTCGATCTCGACGAACTCATGACGGTCGAGGACGTCGCGCATCGCCTTGTTGACCTTGGAACGGAGACGCAGCAGCCGCTGCGGCTCCGAACGACGCAGGTCGAGGTAGCGGTACTTGAGACGGGTCTCCTCGCCGACCTCGCCACCCTTGGAGGCAGCGGCGTCGTCGATCGGGAACGGCAGCGGCGCGGCGGTGTTGAGCACCTCGATCGAAGCCGCGACGACCTCGACCTCACCGGTGGCCAGGTTCGGGTTGACGTTCTCGGCGGTACGCGCGACGACCTCGCCGGTCACCTTGAGGCAGAACTCGTTGCGCAACGAACCGGCGACCTCCTCGTCGCGCACCACGACCTGGACCACGCCGCTGGCTTCACGGAGATCGAGGAAGGCCACACCACCGTGATCGCGTCGCCGGGCCACCCAACCAGCGAGGGTGACGGTCTGGCCGACGTGCTCGGCGCGCAGGGCGCCGGCGTCATGGGTGCGGATCACAGTGAGGACTCCTTGAGGATTGATGGAAAGTACGGCACTACTGATTCTCCGCCGAGGTGATGGTCGGCCTCAAATCGTTTGCCGGCGGCGTCCAGGTGGCCGGGTCGGCCTCGACCTGGTCGCCACTGCGAATGTCTTTGACCTGGTGGGTGCCGTCGGCCTGGGCGAACCAGACGAACGGGATCCCGCGACGCTCGGCGGTACGGATCTGCTTGCCGAACTTGCTCGCCGACGGCGCGACCTCGCAGGCCACTCCCCTGGTGCGTAGCGCGTGCGCCACAGCGTTGGCATCGGCGCGCGACTCCTCGTCGACCAGCGCGACCAGGACCGCACTGGGGACAGCTCGGCTGGCACTGACCAGACCCTTGGAGATCAAGGGCACCAGCACTCGGCTGACGCCGAGCGAGATGCCCACCCCCGGATAGGTCGACCTGCCGTCCGAGGCGAGCGCGTCGTAGCGGCCGCCCGAACAGATCGAACCCAGCGACTCGTAGCCGGCCAGGCGCGTCTCGAAGACCGTGCCCGTGTAGTAGTCGAGGCCGCGGGCGATCGAGAGGTCGGCGACCACCGCGACCCGGTCGCTGACCAGGTCGGCACAGCCGCGAACCAGGGCCGCCAGTTCGTCGAGGCCCTCATCGAGAAGTTCGTGCTCCACGCCAAGCGCGCGGACGGCGTCGACGAACGAGTCGTCACCACTCTGGATGGTGGCGAGCTGGAGCACCCGATCGGCGGTCGCCGCGTCGATGCCCGCCTCAGCCAGCAGCAAGGCGTGCACCTTCTCGGCGGGGACCTTGTCCAGCTTGTCGACGAGGCGCATCACCTCGTCGGGCTGCTCGATACCCAACCCGGCGTAGAAGCCCTGGATCAGCTTGCGGTTGTTGACCTGCAGACGGAACGCGGGCAGGAAGTCGAGGCGGGTCAGCGCATCGACCATCACCCGGGTGACCTCGATGTCGTGGTGGAACGGCAGGACGTCGCGCCCGACGATGTCGATGTCGGCCTGGGTGAACTCGCGGAAGCGCCCCTCCTGCGGCCGTTCGCCACGCCAGACCTTCTGGATCTGGAAGCGACGGAACGGGAACTCGAGCTTTCCGGCGTTCTCCAGCACGTAACGCGCGAAGGGCACCGTCAGGTCGAAGTGCAGACCCATCCCGGCGTGGCCCTCGGCCGACTCCTCCTGGAGCCGGCGCAGCAGGTAGACCTCTTTGGAGGTGTCGCCCTTGCGCAACAACTGGTCGAGCGGCTCGACCGCGCGGGTCTCGATGTTGGCGAAGCCGTGCAGCTCGAACGTCGCGGCCAACGTGTCAGTGACCGCACGTTCGACCCAGCGCTGCTCGGGCAGGAACTCGGGGAAGCCACTCAGCGGCGTGATCTTCGCCATCACAGCCCCCGGGTGGTGCGGCCGGCGTCGCCGGTCTCGGCGAGATCCACCAAGAACGGGTTGATCGCGCGCTCCCGGCCGATCGAGGTCTGCTCACCGTGACCGGGCAGCACCACGATGTTGTCCGGCAGGGTGAGCACCTTGGTCCGCAAACTGTTCAGCATCGCGTTGTGGTCACCGCCGGGCAGATCGGTACGGCCGATCGAACCGGCGAAGAGCAGGTCACCGGAGAACATCACCTGGGAGATGTCCTGCTCCGGGTACGGCGTCCGGAAGACGATGGAGCCTTCTGTGTGCCCCGGCGTGTGGTCGACCTCGAACCGCATTCCGGCCAGTTCCAGGACCGCACCGTCGGTGATCTCGCGGACGTCGTCCGGTTCCGCGAACTCGTACTTGCCGCCGAGCATCATCGAGGTGGTCTCCGCCGACATCCCTGCCATCGGGTCGGCCAGCAGGTGACGGTCCTTGGGGTGGATCCAGGCGGTGGCGTCGTAGGTCCCCGCAACCGGGGCCACGCTCCACATGTGATCGACATGCCCGTGGGTCACCAGCACGGCGACCGGCTTGAGCTTGTGCTCGCGAACGACGTCGGCGACGCCGCTGGCGGCGTCCTTACCCGGGTCGATCACGACACACTCGGAGCCAGCCTGGTTGGCGACGACATAGCAGTTGGTCCCCCACGGTCCAGCAGGGAATCCGGCGATGAACAACACGCACCTCGTAGGCCGATTCGAACACTCTGACCGGTAGAGCCTACCGAGGGTGGGCGGTGGGGTGACTACGATGGTCAACCATGAGCGCAGAGCAGGAGACTCCCTGGGGTCGAGTAGCCGACGATCGCACCGTCTACGTCCGTACCGCGGACGGTGAACGAGCGGTTGGTCAGTACCCCGAAGGAACCCCCGAAGAGGCCCTGAAGTTCTTCACCAACCGGTTCGAGGCGCTGTCCTTCGAGGTCGATCTGCTGCACCAGCGGGTCAACTCGGGCGCCCTCGCCCCGGAGGAGGCCGCCAAGTCGGTCAAGGCGGTGCGGGACCAGGTCGTCGACGCCCACGCGGTCGGTGACCTCGACTCGCTGCTGGCGAAGCTCGACGCGCTGAGCCCGGTGATCGACAAGCAGCGCGACGAGCGCAAGGCCGAGCGGGCCGCCAAGGTGGCGGAGTCCAAGGAGCGCAAGGACGCGATCGTCGCCGAGGCCGAGAAGCTGGCCGGGAGCAACGACTGGCGCAACGGCGCCAACCGGCTCCGTGACCTCCTCGAGGAGTGGAAGGCACTCCCCCGTCTGGAACGCTCCGCCGACGACGCCCTGTGGCGCCGATTCTCCACCGCCCGGACCAACTACACCCGCCGCCGCAAGGCGCACTTCTCCGAGCAGGCCGAACGGCGTGAGGGCGCCCGCGCGGTCAAGGAGAAGCTGGCCACCCAGGCTGAGGCGCTGGCCGACTCCACCGAGTGGGGCCCGACCGCCAACAAGTTCCGCGACCTGATGCGCGACTGGAAGGCCGCAGGACCGGCTCCCCGCGACGTCGACGACGCGCTGTGGAAGCGGTTCCGTGGCGCTCAGGACACCTTCTTCGGCGCTCGCGACGCCGCCAACGCGGCCCTCGACGCCGAGTTCGAGGCCAACGCCGTCGTCAAGGACCAGATCCTCGTCGAGGCCGAGGCGCTGCTCCCGGTGACCGACCTGGACGCCGCCAAGCGCGCGTTTCGCGACATCGCCGACCGCTGGGACGCGGCCGGCAAGGTCCCGCGCGGCCGGATCAAGGAACTCGAGGCCCGGATCCGCAAGGTCGAGCAGGCGATCCGCTCCGTCGAGGACGAGCAGTGGCGCAAGAGCGACCCGGAGAAGTCGGCCCGTGCCGACGACATGATCGGGAAGCTGGAGACCGCGATCGACGAGACCAAGGCCAAGCTGGAGGCGGCCCGCGCTGCCGGCGACGCCAACAAGGTGAAGAAGCTCGAAAGCGACCTCGAATCTCGTCAGGCGTTCTTGGAGATGGCGCGTAAGACCGCCGCCGACTTCAACGGCTGACCCGCCGAGGGCGCACGAATAGCACGCGAGGTTGCACAGGTCTGTGCAGCCTCGCGTGCTATTTGTGCGCCCTTGGGCTACTGGGTGATCCGGTAGGCGTCGAAGACGCCGGGGACCGAGCGGACGGCGCGAAGCACCGAGTCCAGGTGCTTGGCGTCGGCCATCTCGAAGGAGAACTTGCTCTTCGCGACGCGATCGCGGGTGGTGGTCAACGAGGCACTCAGGATGTTCACGTGGACGTCGGAGAGCGCCATCGTGATGTCCGAGAGCAGCCGGGCGCGGTCGAGCGCCTCTACGCAGATGTTCACCAGGAAGGTGGACTTCGCGGTGGGTGCCCAGTCGACCTCGACGAGGCGTTCCGGCTGGTTCTTGAGATCCTCCGCGTTGGTGCAGTCGATCCGGTGCACCGAGACGCCGCCGCCCTTGGTTACGAAGCCGAGGATCTCGTCCGGCGGGACCGGGGTACAGCATCGCGCCAGCTTCACCCAGAGGCCGTCGGCTCCCTTGACCACGACGCCGGCCTCACCCGCGCCGGAGACCCGGGCCGGGCGGTTGCGACGCGGGGTGCTCGGCAGCCCCTCAGGGCTCTCGTCGGGGGTGCCTTCGATACCGCCGTGAAGCTCGACGACCTTGCGGACGACGGTCTGAGCACCGAGGTTGCCCTCACCGACCGCGGCGTAGAGCGAGGAGATGTCCCCCAGCTTGATCTGCTGGGCGACCTGGAGCAGCGAGTCGTGCGACATCAGCCGCTTGATCGGCAGCCCCTCCTTGCGGAGCGCCTTGGTGATCAGCTCCTTGCCGGCCTCGATCGCCTCTTCCCGGCGTTCCTTGGTGAACCACTGCCGGATCTTCGACTTCGCCCGCGGCGACTTCACGAAGTTCAGCCAGTCGCGGGACGGTCCGGCGTTGGGAGCCTTCGAGGTGAAGACCTCGACGACGTCACCGTTGTCGAGCTTCGACTCCAGCGGCACCAACCGCCCGTTGACCCGCGCGCCGATCGTGTGGTGGCCCACCTCGGTGTGCACCGCGTAGGCGAAGTCGACCGGCGTCGAGCCGGTGGGCAGCGGGATCACGTCACCCCGCGGGGTGAAGACGTAGACCTCGGTCCGGTTGATCTCGAAGCGCAGCGAGTCCAGGAACTCGCTCGGGTCCTCGACATCGTTCTGCCAGTCCATGAGCTGGCGGACCCAGCTCATGTCTTCCTTCTCGGCCAGCTTGTCGGTGTCGACGCCGTTGCGGCCGTTCTCCTTGTACTTCCAGTGCGCCGCGACGCCGTACTCGGCCCGGCGGTGCATCGAGAAGGTCCGGATCTGCATCTCCACCGGCTTGCCCTGCGGGCCGATCACCGTGGTGTGCAGCGACTGGTACATGTTGAACTTCGGCAGCGCGACGTAGTCCTTGAAGCGGCCCAGGACCGGGCTCCACCGAGCGTGGATCACGCCGAGCGCTGTATAGCAGTCGCGATCCTCTTCGACCAGGATCCGGATACCGACCAGGTCGTAGATGTCGGAGAACTCCCGACCGCCCACGATCATCTTCTGGTAGATCGAGTAGTAGTGCTTCGGCCGACCGGTCACCCGGGCCTTCAGCTTGGCGACCTTGATGTCGGCCTCGACCTGGGCGATCACCTCGGCGAGGAACTTGTCCCGCGAGGGCGCCCGCTCGGCGACCATCCGGACGATCTCGTCGTAGATCTTGGGGTGCAGCGCCGCGAAGGCGAGGTCCTCAAGCTCCCACTTGATCGTGTTCATCCCCAGCCGGTGGGCCAGCGGGGCATAGATGTCGAGGGTCTCGCGGGCCTTGCGTTCCTGCGTCTCCTGCTTCACGAACCGCAGGGTCCGCATGTTGTGCAGACGGTCGGCGAGCTTGATCACCAGGACCCGGATGTCCTGCGACATCGCGACGATCATCTTCCGGATCGTCTCGGCCTGGGCCGAGTCGCCGTAGGTGACCTTGTCGAGCTTGGTGACGCCGTCGACCAGGCGGGCGACCTCTTCACCGAAGTCGGCGGTGAGCTCAGCGAGCGTGTACGGCGTGTCCTCGACCGTGTCGTGCAGCAACGCCGCGACCAGCGTGGCCTCGGTCATCCCGATATCCGCCAGGATCGTGGTGACCGCCAGCGGGTGGGTGATGTAGGGCTCGCCGCTCTTGCGACGTTGCGGCTCATGGAGCCGCTCCGCCGTCAGATAGGCGCGTTCCAGCAGCGCGAGGTCGGCCTTGGGGTGGTTGGCTCGAACCGCTCGGAAGAGCGGTTCGAGCACCGGGTTACCACCTTGCGGCCGAGCCCCGATCCGAGCCAACCGGGCGCGCATCCGGCGTGCGGACGTGACGCCGCTGGGTGTGGTCTCGGGCTGCTGGTCGGCCATTGGGAAATACTAGTCCTGCGGGAACAACGGGTACTCGACGCCCGAGATGTGCTGGACGACGCGCACCACCTGGCAGGAGTAGCCGAACTCGTTGTCGTACCAGAGGTAGACGATCGCGTTCTTGCCGTTCACGATGGTCGCGTTGGCGTCGACGATGCTGGCGTGACGCGAACCCACGAAGTCGGTGGAGACGGCGTCGTTCGACGTCGTGAAGTCGATCTGGCGCTTCAGCGGCGAGTGCAGCGAGATCTGGCGGAGGTAGGTGTTGAGCTCCTCGGCCGTGGTCTCCTGCTCCAGGTCCAGGTTCAGGATCGCCATCGAGACGTCCGGGGTGGGGACGCGGATCGAGGAACCGGAGATGTGCGCCTCGAGCTCAGGCAGTGCCTTGGCGATCGCGGAGGCGGCACCGGTCTCGGTGAGCACCATGTTCAGCGGGGCCGAACGGCCGCGGCGGTTGCCCTTGTGGAAGTTGTCGAGCAGGTTCTGGTCGTTGGTGAACGAGTGAACGGTCTCGACGTGGCCACGGGCGATGCCGTACTCGTCGTTGATCACCTTGAGCGGCGGGACGATGGCGTTGGTGGTGCAGCTGGCGCACGAGATCACGGTGTCGTCGGCGGCGATCGTGTTCTGGTTGATGCCGTGCACGATGTTCTTGACGTCGCCCTTACCGGGTGCGGTCAGGACCACCTTGGCGATGCCCGGGCGCAGGTGCTTCGAGAGCCCCTCGCGGTCGCGCCAGATACCGGTGTTGTCGACCAGGATGGCGTCCTTGATCCCGTACTCGGTGTAGTCCACCTCGGACGGGTCGTTGGAGTAGATGAACTTGATCTCGTTGCCGTTGGCGCAGATCACGTTGTTCTCGTGGTCGACGTGGATCGAGCCGTTGAACTGGCCGTGGATCGAGTCGCGACGCAGCAGCGAGGCGCGCTTGACGAGGTCGTCGTCGGAGCCCTTGCGGACCACGACGGCACGCAGGCGCAGGCCGTTGCCGGAGCCCGACTTCTCGACCAGCAGGCGAGCGACCAGGCGGCCGATCCGACCGAAGCCGTAGAGCACCACGTCGGTGGGGCCTTCGCGGACGATCTTGTTGTCGCCGGTTGCCGGGGCGACGGCGTCGGTGACGAACTCCTCGAGGCTCTTACCGCCGTTGTCCTCGGCGAACGCGATGGCGAGCTTGCCGATGTCGATCCGGGCCGGACCCAGGTCGAGGCCGGCGAGGATCTCCAGGATCGGGTGGGTCTCCTCGACGGCGAGGCCACGCTCTTCGATCTGGCGCACGTAGCGGTGCGTCTTGATGATGCTGATCACCGACTTGTTCACCAGCGAACGGCTGTGAACCAGGATGGTGACATCGCGCTCGCGGTAGAGGCGCCCGATCATCGGGATCATCGCCTCCGCAAGGGCCTCACGGCGCTTCCAGATAGAGAAGTGGTCAGACGTCACGGTGCTGTTTCCTCGAGGGTGAGAAGGGTTGGTGTGTTCAGACCTGGCAGAGCGCGCGCAGGGGCAGGTCGCCCACCGCTTCGCGTCCGGGCAGGAAGGTGAGTTCCATCAGGACGGCGACCGCGTGCGGCACGCCGCCGCAGCGGCTGACCAGCTCACGGGTGGCGGCGATGGTGCCGCCGGTCGCCAGCACGTCGTCGATCAGAAGCACCCGTTCACCGGGTGCGATCGCGTCGGCGTGCAGTTCCAGGGTCGCCTGGCCGTACTCCAGGGAGTAGCTGACGGCGTGGGTGTCGCGGGGCAGCTTGCCGGCTTTGCGGACCGGCACGAAGCCGACGCCGAGCGACAGTGCGATGGGGGCGGCGAGGATGAACCCGCGCGCCTCCATCCCGACCACCTTGTCGACGACGACGTTGCCCTCGGCGTCACGGCCGGCTGCGGCGAGCGCCTCGACGACCGCGGGGAAAGCCTGGTGGTCAGCAAGCAGCGGGGTGATGTCCTTGAAGAGGACACCGGGCTCGGGATAGTCGGGGACGTCCTGGATCAAGGACTCCCACTCAGCCGACAATCCTCAGCGCTCCTGGTCGGAGTCGGGGTTGACCGGGGCGGAGTCGTCTTCGATCTCGGCCGGGGCGTCCTCGGCGCTCTCCTCCTCGTCCGGAACCACACCGGCGATGGCGGGGCGGGCGACCTCAGCGACGACACCGGGCGCGATCTCAAGGCCGACGCTGGTCTCCTTGAGGAAGGCCACGTTGCCGAGGATGCCGCTGTTGGTGATCACTCGGTCGCCGACCGAGATGTTGCGCTGCACGTCGGCCAGGGCCTTCTGACGCTTGTTGGCGGGACGGATCAGCAGCAACCAGAAAATTAGGAAGATCGCGGCAATCGGGATCAGGGTCTCCACGACGGGAAGCACTCCTAGGGCATGACAAAGGCAAGGACGTCCCTAGTCTAGCGGTGGTTCACTCGTCGAAGATGGTGGCCTCGGACACCTCGGCCCGCGGCGGGGTGAGCCCCAGGTGGGTCCACGCCAATCTGGTCGCCGCTCGGCCCCGTGGCGTACGGACCAGGAACCCGTTGCGGACCAGGAACGGTTCAGCCACCTCTTCCACCGTCTCCCGCTCCTCACCGACGGCGACCGCCAGGGTGGAGAGCCCGACCGGCCCGCCGGCGAACCGGTTGCAGAGGGCATCCAGTACCGCCCGGTCGAGACGGTCCAGACCCGAACCGTCGACCTCGAAGAGGTCGAGCGCCCGATGCGCCACATCGATCGTGATCACGCCGTCAGCACGGACCTGAGCGAAGTCACGGACCCGGCGCAACAGCCGGTTGGCGATCCGCGGCGTACCCCGCGAACGGCCGGCGATCTCGGCGGAGCCGTCGTCGTTGAGGGGAACGTCGAGGAGTCGGGCGCTCCGCTTCACGATGAGGTCCAGCTCGGCGGGTTCGTAGAACTCCAGGTGGCCGGTGAAACCGAACCGGTCGCGCAGCGGGCCGGGCAGCAGACCGGCCCGGGTGGTGGCACCGACCAGCGTGAACGGCGGGATCTCCAACGGGATCGCGGTGGCACCCGGCCCCTTGCCGATGATCACGTCGACGCGGAAGTCCTCCATCGCCATGTAGAGCATCTCTTCGGCGGCCCGCGACATCCGGTGGATCTCGTCGACGAAGAGGACATCGCCCTCGTTGAGCCCCGAGAGGATCGCGGCCAGGTCGCCGGCGTGGGTGATCGCGGGGCCGCTGGTCAGCCGCAACGGCACACTGAGCTCGTTGGCGATGATCATCGCCAACGTGGTCTTTCCGAGTCCGGGCGGACCGGAGAGCAGGACGTGGTCGGGCGCGCGGCCGCGTGCCTTCGCGGCGTCGAGGACCAGCCCGAGTTGCTCGCGGACCCGCTGCTGGCCGACCACCTCATCCAGGCTGCGCGGGCGCAGCGCCGCCTCGACGGCCCGCTCGTCGCCGTCCGCCTCGGCCGCCGTCAACCGGCTGAGGTGAGCAAGGTGGGCCTCCTCGGCGGCGGTGTACTCGTCGAGTTCGCCCACGTCGTCCAGCCCGTCCACGTCGTTCACCTCACGCCTTCCGCAGCGTCACCAGTGCGGCGCGGAGCAGGGCACCCACGTCCGGCTGGTCACCGGCCTGCGGCGCCACCGCCTCGACCGCCTTCTCCGCCTCCTTGGCCGACCACCCCAGGCCGACCAGTCCTTGGTGGACCTGGTCCCGCCACGCGGCGGAGCCGCCACCGGAGGCGATCCGGGCAGGGCCACCGCCGACCACGGCACCGATCCGGTCCTTGAGCTCCAGGATGATCCGCTGGGCGCCCTTCTGACCGATACCGGGGACCTTGGTCAACGTCTTCACGTCGTCGCTGCCGACGGCTTGGCGCAGGTCGTCGGGGCTGAAGACCGCGAGCATCGCCTGAGCCAACTTGGGGCCGACGCCGCTGGCGGTCTGCAGCAACTCGAAGCAGCCCTTCTCGTCGTCGTCGACGAAACCGAAGAGGGTCATCGAATCCTCGCGCACGACCATGCTGGTGGCGAGCTGGGTGACCTCACCACGACGCAAGGTCGCCAACGTGTTCGGCGCGCACTGCAGGTCGAGACCGATGCCGCCGACGTCGAGCACCGCGTTGGTGAGGCCGACATCGGCGACCGTGCCACGAACGAATGCGATCACGAACTTCTCCTAGCCTGGGTCCTACTGGCTTGCTGGGCCCGCTGCGCGGCAACGGCAGCGGCGATCCTCGACTGGGAACGGTTGGCGGCGGCCATCGCCTCATCGATCCGCGACTGCGCCCCACCCCGCCACAGATGGGTGATCGCGAGCGCCAACGCGTCGGCGGCGTCAGCCGGCTTCGGGGGCGCGTCGAGCCGCAGGATCCGGGTCACCATCGCGCCGACCTGCGCCTTGTCGGCTCGACCGTTGCCGGAGACCGCGGCCTTGACCTCGCTGGGGGTGTGCATCGCCACCGGGAGACCGCGTCGAGCCGCACAGACGAGCGCGATGCCGCTGGCCTGGGCCGTGCCCATCACGGTACTCACATCCGAACGGGCGAAGACCCGCTCCACGGCGACGGCGTCCGGCTGGTACTCCTCCAGCCAGGCGTCGATCCCCCGCTCGATGGTGACCAGCCGGGTGGCGATCGGCTCCGAGGCCGACGTCCGGATCACGTTGACGTCGATCAGGGTGAGCGGGCGCCCGATCGATCCTTCGACCAGCCCGATACCGCACCGGGTCAGGCCGGGGTCGATCCCCATTACCCGCATCGTCTTCCCTTCGCCGCGAACCATCCGAACACATGTTCGCACACAGTCGGCGCTCCCCCGGCCGAAGACACGCTCAATGTGAGCTGAGCGCCCAGTTTCGGGACGAAACTGGGCGCTCAGCTCACATTGAGGTACGGGGTCTTACTCGTCGGCGTCGAGCTGCGCCATGACCTCTTCGCTGACGTCGACGTTCGAGAAGACGTTCTGGACGTCGTCCAGGTCCTCCAGCGCGTCGATCAGCTTGAACACCTTGGCCGCGGCCTCGGCGTCGACGGGGATGTCCATGCTCGCCACGAACTCGATCTCGGCGGAGTCGTAGTCGACGCTCGCCTCCTGCAACGCAGTACGTACCGCGACGACGTCCGAGGAGTCGGAGATGACCTGGAACTGATCGCCGTGGTCGTTGACCTCTTCGGCTCCGGCGTCGAGGGTCGCCTCCAGGACGTCGTCCTCGGAGACCTCCTTCGCCTCCTGGGCCTTGGCCACCAGGACAACGCCCTTACGGGTGAAGAGCCGCGAGACCGAACCCGGGTCGGCCATCGTGCCGCCGTTGCGGGTGACCGCCGTGCGGACCTCCATCGCGGCACGGTTCTTGTTGTCGGTCAGACACTCGACGAGGATGCCGACGCCTGCGGCACCGTAGACCTCGTACATGATCGTCTCGTAGTTGACGCCGCCGCCCTCAAGGCCACCGCCGCGCTTGACCGCGGAGTCGATGTTCTTGTTCGGCACCGACTGCTTCTTCGCCTTCTGGATGGCGTCGTAGAGCGTCGGGTTGCCCGATGGGTCAGGGCCGCCGGTCTTCGCGGCGATCTCGATGTTCTTGATCAGCTTGGCAAAAAGCTTGCCGCGCTTCGCATCGATTGCGGCCTTCTTGTGCTTCGTGGTCGCCCACTTGGAGTGGCCAGCCATTAGTCCCTACTTCCCTAGCCGTTCGCATCCGACGTTCCGCTCAGGCTGAGCGCACCAGATCAACGAAGAGTCGATGCACTCGTGCGTCCCCGCCGACCTCCGGGTGGAAGGAGGTCGCCATCAGGGTGCCTTGGCGGACCGCGACGATCCTACCGTGAGCCTCGCCACCCTCGACCCTGGCCAGCACCTCCACGTCGGCGCCGACCGCTTCCACCCAGGGCGCACGGATGAAGACGGCAGGTACCGGGTCGTCGAGACCCCGGAACTCCAGCGGCGCCTCGAACGAGTCGACCTGACGGCCGAACGCGTTGCGCCGAACGGTGATGTCCAGCCCGCCGATGGTCTCCTGGTCGGCCGTCCCGTCGAGGACCCGGTCGGCCAGCATGATCATGCCGGCGCACGTACCGAAGGTCGGCATACCTCCCGCGATCCGTTCCCGCAGCGGCTCCAGCAGCTCGAAGATCCGGGCGAGCTTGCCCATCGTGGTCGACTCGCCTCCGGGGATGACCAGTCCGTCGCACCGGGCCAGCTCCTCGGGACGGCGCACCGTCAGCGTCTTGACCCCGACCGCGTCCAGCGCAGCCAGGTGTTCGCGGACATCTCCTTGCAGGGCGAAGACCCCGACCGTCGTGTTCTGCACGAAGCGAATGTTAAGTGCCGAACTCAGCGTGCCGCGCAGCGGAGTTCACGAGCAGTGGATCGACAGGCCCAGGACCACGACCACCTCACGGTAGGTCCAGGTCCTCATCGCGGCGCTCTGCCAAGCCGCGTTGGTCTTCAGCTGCGAACGGACCTCTGCCGTCGTGTAGAACGTGCCCAACCCGATGCTCCCCAGCAGGCCGCCCGGGATCACCCGGCTCTGGGTGCTGCCGACGGCACCGGCGCCGGTGACCAGATAGGTCTGCCGGACCGTACCCCCGGCGTCGCGGATCACCACCTGGTAGTCGTAGGCGATGTCCTTGTGCGGCCAGCTGAGCGTGATCTGGGTCGAGATCGCGCCACCACCCGAACACGAGACGGTGTCCGGCGGTGTCAGCGTCAGGGTGGCCAGGGCGCCCGACGCGGCGCTGGCGTCATCGGTGAACGCCGCGGCGGTCCCGGCCAGCCGTGGCACCGCAAACGGGATCGCCAGCCCGGCAAGAAGGAACGCGGTCCCGACGATCCGGCGTACCTGGGCCCCCGACGACGCCGGGACGTCACGATGCCGGGGCGCCGACTGACTCTCCGGTCGACTCCGGGCCGCCCAAGCAGCCACCAGGACCACACCGATCAGAGTGAACAGCCCCAACGGAGTCGCCATCGCGGCGATCGCGTATCCCAACCCGGGCACCGCAACGAGCTCCCGATCCACCACCGCTGCGTCGTACCGGGTCGGGTCCGCCGCCTCGTTGGCGTCACCCTTGAGCACCAGGTCGTAGTCGACCTCGCCGGTTCCGCTCGGGTGCACCGCGACGACGCGGTGCATCACCCGCTCACCGTCGTCGACGACGCTGACCACGTCCCCGACGGCGACCTGATCCGCCGCCACGCCGCGGACCAGGACCGCCGAGCCGACGTCGATGGCCGGCGCCATCGACCCCGAGGTCACCACGAGAACACGTGCGTCGAGCAACCACGCGACTGCCGTGAGGAGAAGGCAGAGCGCACCCAGGAGCGCTGTCGCGCGGAGCACGAGGCGCGCGCACCATGAGCTCGGTGTCGGACTCCGGCTCATGGCAGTTCCGAGGTGGCATTGAAGGTGAAGGTGGCCGCCGTCGTACTGCCCTGATAGGCGTTGCCTGCGCTGGTCGGCAACGTGACCTGGATGCAGAGGTTCTCGCTCGCTCCCGGGGCCAGGACCCGTTTCGTGGTGACCAGGGCACCCGCCAGCAGGCTGCCGGTCCCCGCGAGTGCGGTCCCGGCACAGGTCGCCGTCGGCGCCGACCCGGTGGTGGCCGCGGCCCCGGTCACCTTCACGGTAAGGAGTCCGCCCAGGTTCTTGCCGTCCGGGTTGGTCACCACAGAACTCGCGTCGTAGGCCAACGGCACCGTGCCGGTGTTCGCCACCTTGAGCACCCCGGCGGCACTGTTGCCCGGCGCCATCCCGGTCAGGGTCAGCGTGGTCATGCCGACCGCGTCGCTCGGATTGTCATTGAGCACCAGATCCAGGTTGCCAGCGCTGAATGTGCTCCCGTTGACGGTGACCTGATCGGTCCAGAACGCCGATGTGGTGAGCGCGCCGAACGTCGCCACCACTCCGAAGCTCAGCGCGACCAGAACGGCCACCGAACCGATCCCCCGTTGCCGGCGGTCCGCGCGATGCCTGCTCATCGCCCACCTCCGGCACGCGGCATGAAGCCGTTCACCAGGGACGTTGCGATCACCACGACCGACCCCTCCTCATCACTTCCCCCGTTTCACGGCGCGATGCGGGAACGGCGCTCCCGCATCACACCGACGAACATCAGCGCGGCGTACCACACCAACACCACGGCCAGCCCTTGGATCAACTGGCCGCGACGATCCGCGGAGAGCAGACCTGCGGCGTGACCGAGGTACGGCACCGCATACCAGAGCTCGCCCTTGACCTGGACCGGTCGGACCGGTTCCGGATCGGGTACCGAGTTGGCGTCGCCCTGCGTCTGCCACGACCGCTCGTTGCGCCCGTTGCGGGAGCTGGCGACCACCCGATGGGTGGCGACCGCTGCCTCACCGGAGCGCAACTGGTAGGTGATCACCGAACCGACACCGATCTCGTCGGCCTCGACCGGCCGGACCACGACCATCGTGCCGGGCGGAAGCTCCGGCTCCATGGATCCCGTCGTGATCACATACGGCGTTGCCCCCGCGATCCGGGGAACCACCACCGCGACCAGCAGCACAGCGGTCAGCGCAAGCAGTGCCGTCCACACCAGCACCTGGCGCAGAGACGTCAGCACGCGGCGCGCCGACACGGCAGTGATCCTTAGTTGTGGACCTGTTGCGCGGTCACCGTGATGTCATCCAGCACCGCTTGGAACTGCGTGGAGGTGCTGTTGAAGGTGTTGTCCGCTGAGCCCGGGTCGGTGAATTCCACGCTGACCGTCACGCCGAGCGCCTGCCCATCGTTGGCCTCGGTGAACTCGGTCGCGGCAGCACCGTTCACGGTGAGGCCGGTAGCACTCACCACCAGCCCGGGGGCGAGGTCTCCGGTCAGGTTGGAAGCGGTCGCGCTGACCTGGGCGCGCAGGTGGTTTCCCTCCGCAGCGATCGTGAAGGCGCAGGTCTTGTTGAGTACGTCGCCCGGCACCAGCGGGTCGCCGGCGGCGTAGGTGGCCGGAGCGGATTCGCCGGAGTCCAGCGTCCACTGGCCGCAACCGGCGTTGGTGGCGTCGGTGACCAGGTCGAGGTGACCGGCATTGACCGTGCCGCCAGGCACGGTCTCGCTGTCTGTCCAGTAGGCCAGCGATCCGACGCCACCGACCAGCAGCGCAGCCGCTGCGCCTAGTGCTAATGCTCCCTTGGTGCTCTTGTTCATGGCTGTCCCCCGTTGTTGTTCCGGGAACACAGCAGGTTCCCGTGTACAACGACGTTCCCACCGAGGTCGATGAGTTACTGAGGGCTCAAGCCCGATTCTGTCCGGCCGGAGAGCTCGATTGGCCCCAACGGGCTATGACAAACCGATCAAATCGCACGCCAGGTCGCGGCGACCTCGATCCGACCCTCGTCGAAGTGGGCCGCCAGGCCGTGTCTGGCGAAGACACCGAGCACTTCATCGAGAAGTGCATCGCCCGGCGCCCCGTTCGCGGTGGTCGAGTGCCACAGGTTCACTTCCAGCATCCCGGCGTCGATCGAATGCCAGACGTCGGCGCGGGTGAACCAGAGGACACCACGGGGCGACTCCCCCGCCGCATGCGCACGGTCCAGCTCCGCCTTCGCCGCCCAGTGGTCGTGGACTCCGACCAGCACCGCCAATTGGCGGTGACGGCACTCCTCAAGGGCCGCCGCCAGCCGTGCGCCGTCAACCTGGGCTCCCGGCTCCGCCACTGCATCGGAGCGGGCCTGCGCCAACCAGGCCTCAGCCAGGGCGTCGGCGTCGGCGGTCCTGGGCAGGTCGGCGCGGATCGCCTCGGCGAGCTCGTTCCGCATCCGGGCCGGCTCGTCGAGCCCGGAAAGCAGCAGGAGCCGCGCGAGATCGCGCAGCTCCTGCTCTTTACGTTCTTTCTTCACCACGCGAACCCTACGCGCTCAATGTGACCTCTCAGCACTCACAACCGGTCAAACCCAGCGCTGAGGTCACATTGGGTTACCAGCCGCGGGTCTCCAGGCGGTGGTGCTGCGGGATCTCGTCGACGTTGAGGCCGACCATCGCCTCGCCCAGGCCACGCGAGACCTTGGCGACGACGTCCGGGTCGTCGTAGAAGGTGGTCGCCTTGACGATCGCCTCGGCACGCTGCGCCGGGTTGCCGGACTTGAAGATGCCCGAACCCACGAAGACACCCTCCGCGCCCAGCTGCATCATCATCGCGGCGTCGGCCGGGGTAGCGATACCGCCCGCGGTGAACAGGACGACGGGGAGCTTGCCGGTGCCGGCAACCTCCTTGACCAGCTCGTACGGCGCCTGCAGCTCCTTGGCAGCGACGTAGAGCTCGTCGGCGTCGAGAGCGCCCAGACGGCGGATCTGCTTGCGGATCGTCCGCATGTGGGTGACCGCGTTGGAGACGTCGCCGGTGCCGGCCTCGCCCTTCGAGCGGATCATCGCGGCGCCTTCGGTGATCCGGCGCAGCGCCTCACCGAGGTTGGTCGCACCACAGACGAAGGGAACCGTGAAGGCCCACTTGTCGATGTGGTTCTCGTAGTCGACCGGGCTCAGCACCTCGGACTCGTCGATGTAGTCCACGCCCAGGCTCTGCAGCACCTGAGCCTCAGCGAAGTGGCCGATCCGGGCCTTCGCCATCACCGGGATCGAGACAGCCTCGATGATCCCGTCGATCATGTCCGGGTCGCTCATCCGGGAGACGCCACCCTGGGCGCGGATGTCGGCCGGAACTCGCTCCAAGGCCATCACGGCGACCGCGCCGGCGTCCTCGGCGATCTTCGCCTGTTCGGGGGTGACCACATCCATGATCACGCCGCCCTTGAGCATCTCGGCCATGCCACGCTTGACCGCAGACGTGCCGGTGGCCGTCTTGTCGTTCGGAGTCTCAGTTCCCATAACCTGCAGCCTAACTCTCCAGAACGCCGTTCACTTCACCGTCTCAGCGTAGGCCTGTTGACGGACCACCCAGATCCGCTGTGCCACGGTGATCGTGCTGGCCGCGGCAAGGGCCCACAACGTCACCTCCATCAGGATCGGGAGGCTGAAGATGGCGCCCAGGCCGGTCATCACCAGGATCGCGACCAGCCGGTCCGCTCGCTCGGCGATCCCCACCTTGGCCTGGTATCCCAGCCCTTCGGCACGCGCCCGGGCGTAGGAGGTGACCGAACCCATCACCAGGCAGACCAGGGCCAACACCAGGTAGAGGTCGCTCTCACCGGGGCCGGCGAAGTAGAGCGCCAGGCCGGCGAAGATCGCGCCGTCGCCGATCCGGTCCAGGGTCGAGTCGAGGAAGGCACCGAACTTGTTCGTCTTGCCCGTGATCCGGGCCATGTGGCCATCGATCAGGTCGCTGAAGACGAAGGCGGTGATCACCAGGACACCGGTCAACAACTTCCCTTGGGGGAAGAAGATCAGCGCACCGGCACAGACACCGAGGGTGCCGACCAGGGTCACCGCATCGGCGCTGATCCCCAGCTTGATGAATAGACGGGCGATCGGGTTCAGAAGGCGCGTCCAGAACGCGCGGAATCTCTCCAACATGGCGGTCGCAGACTACCCTGCGCCGCGTTCGAGCGGGCAGGTCAGGCAGTGTCCACCGCCTCGGCCCCGTCCCAACTCGGCACCGACGATAGGCAGCACCTCGATCCCTGCCTTACGCAACCGGGCGTTCGTGGTGGTGTTCCGGTCGTAGGTGACGACGACCCCGGGTTCCAACGCGAGCACGTTGTTCCCCGAGTCCCACTGCTGTCGTTCCCCCTCGTAGTCCGTTCCCCCGGTCGCCACCACCCGGAGCTTGGCGAGGCCGAGCGCGCGGGCCACCACCTCCACGAACGGACTGATGTTGGCCCGAACATCGACACCAGCGTCGACGGCCACCGAACCGAACCGGGATGCGGTTCCCGGGCGCAGCGTGAAGCTCGCCATCGTCTCCACGACGTCGCGGTAGCTGGTCACCACGTCGACGTCGGCGAAGGTGAAGACGCTGTCCAGGTGCGTGGTCGCCCGCTGCCGCGGCAGACTCGCGACGATCACCTGCTCCGCTGCGCCCTGCGCGAAGAGCGCGGCCGCCAGCTGAGTGATCGCCTGGCGCGAGGTCCGCTCCCCCATCCCGACCAGGACGACGCCTTGGCCGAGTGGCATCACATCGCCACCCTCCAGGGTGGCCAGCCCGGACTCGCCTTCGGCATCGCCCCACCAGACCGGCGCGCCGTTGAACCGCGGGTGGAAACGGTAGATCGCCTGATAGAGGAGCGTTTCGTGCCGCCGAGCCGGCCAGTGCAGCGGGTTGAGCACCACGCCTTCGCCGATCCAGGTCGTGGTATCCCGGGCATAGAGCAGGTTGGGCAGAGGCGGCATCAAGAACTCCCTCACGCCGAGCGACTCGACGGCGAGCAGGCTCTCCTCGCCGCGGAAGTCGACGGGAAGGTCATCCACGGAGAGACCGCCGATCAGATAGCGGGCCAACTCCGAAGGTGCCAACTCGTCCAAGAAGGCCCGGGTGCCCGCCACCATGCCGGAGCCGACCTGGTTGGCGACGATCTTCCTGCTCAGCAGCCAGTCTCGCGCCGCAGGAACGGCGACCACCTCGGCGAGCAGTTCATCGACCGACAGGACCTCGATCCCACGTTCGACCATCAGCTCGACGAAGGCGGCGTGGTCACGCCGCGCGTTGCGGACCCACATCACGTCGTCGAAGAGCAGGTCGTCGCAGTTGGTCGGCGTCAACCGTTCGTGGGCGAGACCGGGCGGGCAGACCAGGACCGAGCGCAACCGCCCCACCTCGGAGTACACGCCCGGTGACATCGTCAGCGCCCGCTGCTCATGTCAGGCTCTTCCACGCCTCGGTGAGCAGGTCGCGGGTCTCCTCCAGCAACTGTGGCAACGTCTTGGTACCGGCGACCACGGTCAGGAAGTTGGCGTCCCCGGACCACCGCGGCACCACGTGTTGGTGCAGGTGGTCGGCGAGCGACCCACCGGCGACGGTGCCCAGATTGATGCCGATGTTGAAGGCGTGCGGCGTCGAGACCGCACGGATCGCGCGGACGGCGTCCTGGGTCATCGTGGCCAGCTCCGTGGTCTCGGCCTCGGTGAGCTCGGTGTAGTCCGCGACGTGCCGGGTCGGCAGGACCATCAGGTGCCCCGGGTTGTACGGATAGAGATTGAGCACCGCGAAGGTCGTCACACCGCGAGCCACCACCAGGCCCTCGCCCGGGTGCTCGTCGGCCATCCCGCAGAACGGGCAGCCCACGCTCGCCGGCCCCGCTTCGCGGACGTAGTTCATCCGGTGCGGGGTGTAAAGGCGCTCGAGCCGATCGGGGGCGGTCACTCAACTTCTCCTTCAGTACTGGTGGAACCACG
This sequence comes from Nocardioides sp. Bht2, assembly GCF_047308515.1. Lineage (NCBI taxonomy): Bacteria > Bacillati > Actinomycetota > Actinomycetes > Propionibacteriales > Nocardioidaceae > Nocardioides > Nocardioides sp. Bht2. The sequence goes on along the minus strand of NZ_JBLBWI010000011.1, from coordinate 47,828 downwards.
GCGTCAGTGAGGTCACCGACGGGCAGGTCACGTTGTAGTCGCGGTGGTTGGCGACCCACTGGCCGAAGACGGCGTCGCCGCCTTGGATCTGCCAGTCGTCGCCGCAGCGGGTCAATGCCTCGGACTGCGAGGTCTGTCCGGCGGCCCGCCACTCGGGCACGCCCAGAGCGAGGTCGCCGACGGCCCGCCGCCACAGGTGTGGGGTGGAGTAGATGCCGATCTTCATTCCGGCGTCGATGTAACCGCGGGCCAATCCCTGGACGACCGCGGCGTTCGCAACCAGATCGTCGCTCCAGTCGAAGTCGGGGACGGGCTCGACGTCGATCCACAGCATCGGCGTGCTCAGGCCGGCCGCCTGCATCGACTTCACGTTGAAGGCCGCCTGTTGGTATCCGACGTTGCGGAGCCGACCCAGCTTGGTCTTCGCGAACGGACCTTCGGTGCCGAACCGGTCGAGAGTCACCTCGTCGGGATAGCTGGCAACCGCGTAGGCCGACGTCGCCAGCTTCTGCTCCGCGGCCCACGCCACCTGGTCGCCCAGACACGGGTTTGCAGTGAAGCCTGGTCCGTTGGTGAGCCCGATGATCACGTAGCGGGCGTCCGGTGTCGGCATCGGCATGCCCTCGGTGCGCCGTTCCGGGATCCCCATCCCCTTCGGGCACTGCGGCCAACTGATGTCGGCGCCGATCACCGGCTCGGTGATCCGCTCGACCGGCTTCTCGGCGGCTTCCTTAGCAGCCGCCTCGGCCTCTTCGGCGAGCTTCGCGAGCTGTTCCGGATCGGCCGGGGTCGGTGCTGCTGAGGTGGTCGGCGGCGCGCTGGGCACCGCTGCCGCTTCCGGTTCGGCCGGATCGCTGGCGCACCCGACCGCCGCCACCACGAGGGCAGCGGCGGCCAGGAGACGGCCAGCGGGTCGCATCAGACCTGGTGGCGGGTCGCGACAGCCTCGACGATCCGAGCGATCGCTTCCTCGACGGGGACGCCGTTGTCCTGACGTCCATCGCGGTAGCGGAAGGAGACGGCGCCTGCTTCGACGTCGTCGTCACCGGCGATCAGCATGAACGGCACCTTCTGCAGTTGCGCGTTGCGGATCTTCTTCTGCATCCGGTCGTCCGACAGGTCGACCTCCGCCCGCAGCCCGGCTGCGGTCAGCTTCGCCATGACGTCCTTGAGGTAGCCGTCGTGGCGCTCCGCGATCGGGATACCGACCGCCTGGACCGGGGCGAGCCACGGCGGGAAGGCGCCTGCATAGTGCTCGACCAGGACGCCGATGAACCGCTCGATGGAGCCGAACTTCGCCGAGTGGATCATCACCGGTTCCTGGCGCGAGCCGTCTGCTGCCTGGTAGGCCAACTCGAACCGGTGCGGCTGGTTGAAGTCGTACTGCACGGTGCCCATCTGCCAGGTCCGACCGATGGCGTCCTTGGCCTGCACCGAGATCTTCGGACCGTAGAAGGCCGCGCCACCCGGGTCCGGGACCAGGTCGAGGCCGGTCTCAGCGGCGACGTCCTCGAGGACCTTGGTGGCGACCGCCCACTGCTCATCGCTGCCGATGAACTTGTCCGACTCCGGGTCGCGGGTCGAGAGCTCCAGGTAGAAGTCGTCGAGACCGAAGTCACGCAGCACGCTGAGCATGAAGTTCAGCAGGTGCTTGACCTCTTCAGGGGCCTGTTCCGGGGTGCAGTAGGAGTGCGAGTCGTCCTGGGCGAAGCCGCGAACCCGGGTCAGACCGTGGATCACGCCGGACTTCTCGTAACGGTAGACCGAGCCGAACTCGAAGAGCCGCAGCGGCAGCTCGCGGTACGACCGACCGCGCGAGCGGTAGATCAGGTTGTGCATCGGGCAGTTCATCGCCTTGAGCTGGTAGTTCGAGCCTTCGAACTCCATCGGCGGAAACATCGTCTCGGCGTAGTGCGGAAGGTGGCCGGAGGTGTGGAAGAGGCCGTCCTTCGAGATGTGCGGGGTGCCGACGTAGGAGAATCCCTCCTCGATGTGGCGCTGGCGGACGTAGTCCTCCATCACCCGCTTCAGCACACCGCCCTTGGGGTGGAAGACCGGCAGGCCGGAACCGAGCTCGTCGGGGAAGCTGAACAGGTCCAGCTCGCGGCCCAGCTTGCGGTGGTCGCGGCGCTCGGCCTCCTCGATCCGGTGCAGGTGCTCCTCCAACGCCTCCTTGGACTCCCAGGCGGTGCCGTAGATGCGCTGCAGCTGTTTGTTGTTCTCGTTACCGCGCCAGTAGGCGGCGGCCGAACGCATCAGCTTGAACGCGGGGATCCGCTTGGTGGTCGGCAGGTGCGGACCCCGGCAGAGGTCCTTCCAGGCGACCTCGCCCTTGCGGTTGATGTTGTCGTAGATCGTCAGCTCTCCGGCCCCGACCTCGGCCGAAGCGCCCTCGGCAGCCTCCGCCGAGTTGCCCTTGAGACCGATCAGCTCGACCTTGTACGGCTCGTCGGCGAGCTCGATCAAGGCGTCGTCGTCGTTGGTGACCCGGCGCTCGAAGCGCTGGTTCTCCTTGATGATCTTCCGCATCGCGGACTCGATCTTGACCAGGTCCTCGGGCACGAACGGGGTCTCGACATCGAAGTCGTAGTAGAAACCGTCGACCACCGGCGGGCCGATACCGAGCTTGGCGTCGGGGAAGAGCTGCTGCACGGCCTGGGCCAGCACGTGCGCGGTCGAGTGACGCAGCACGTTGTGACCGTCGGGGCTGCCGATCAGGACGCCCTCGACGACGTCCCCGTCCGCCAGCTCGTAGGCGAGGTCCTTGAGCTCGTCGCCGACCCGGGCGACGATCACGTCCGCGTCGTCGGCGAAGAGTTCCCAGGCCTTAGTGCCCGTGGTGACCGTCCGTTGCTCCTCGCCCTGGGCGGAAACGACGGTGACCTTGATATCGGACACGGGTGAACTCCTCGTTGCTCGTGGTGAGAGCCGGTCGCATTCCGGCGTGGCAAAGCCTATCCGCCATCAGGCGGTCGCCGCGCCCCGGATTGGCTCAGTGGTCTCCCGCATCCGGACCGCGTGCACCGGCCGGTACCGATCATGCAGCGAGGTGATCAGGCTGATCAGGCTCAAGAAGAAGAACGTGTCGATGAAGTCGAGGTCGCCGCTGTTGCGCCGCAACAGCCAGTCGGCGACCAACACGAAGGCGACGTTGAAGGCGAGACGACCGACGAAGCCGGCCAACGCCGACTCGACGGTCCACATCCGCCGCGAGGCGAGGATCGTGAACGCCGCGTTGACCAGGACGACGACGCCGACACCGAAGAAGAGGCTGACCGAGGAACCTTCGTAGTCCGGCAGCACGCGGGCATAGATCACCGAGATCAGGCCGACCAGGACCACCTTCTCGGCGGTCGCCATCGAACGGAGCTTCCCGTACTTCGCGGTCCATGCCGCTCGCTCGCTGGCCTCGTTGATCGCAGGCGGGATCGGGTCGGCCGCAAGCCGCAGCCCAGGCTGCGGCTCACCGAGATAGGTGGCCGCGAGATAACGGATGCCGAGGCAGGCCCCGACGACCAGTGCGATCAAGACCCCGATCGTCCACGGGTGGTCGCTGAGCGTGTCGGTGAGATCCATCTGGGCGACGTGGATCCAGTACTCCTGAGGCAGCTTGACCACCACCCAGATCAACGTTGCCAGGGCGATCCAGAAACGGTAGTCGCGGGCCGCCACCTGCCACCGGCTGCGGATCGCCTCATAAGCGATGAAGAAGTACTCGAAGGTGTTCGGGAAGATCAACAGAAGCGGCCGGAAGTGGGTGAACTCGAAAAGGACCACCCCGATCAGGCGGTAGAAATACAGGAACCAGGAGACCTGGAAGGCCCACATCGACGTCCAGTTCCGCAGCGTCGCCAGATAGGCGATCGCCAGATAGAAGATGTCCATCGCCTTGTCGTAGCTCTGGTACCCGGGCGGGTCATAGCCGAACGTCTGGAAGATCGTCTGGTCGACGCCGTCCAGGATCAGGCAGGCGATGATCGCCGGCAACGGGTGCCGGAAGATCAACAACGGCAGGAGGAAGCGTCCGGCGACGACTGCCGCGAAGACGAGGGCGGTAGCGGTACTCATGGCTTCCTCAGGGTGTGCGGCGCCGTCAGGGACAGATCATGGCATGAGACGGGCGGGCGTCGACGATACCGCCGTTGCCCGCCCGCCTCAGAGCGCCCGATCGCTACTTGAAGAGCGAATAACCACCGGGGCCGACTGCGAGACCGACGATGATCAGAACGATCCCCCAGAGGGTCTCGCCGCGGAACAGAGCGAAGATGCCCGAGACAACCAGGATCACCGCAAGAATCCAAAGAATGAATGCCATGAAAATGCTCCTCTCTTCGTTCAGATGGTTCAGCATCTGGCTCCCTCCTTGAGAGCGATGCCACCTTCGACGCTAGCGCAGAGAGCTGTACAGACCAAGCATTTCGGCCACCGAGGGCGGTTGCTGACAAACCTCGCGCTTGGTGCCCATCGGGGCGGGTTTCAAACGTCTCCCCGAAGCTGGGTAAGCGAAAAAGATCAGGCCCGCGACATTGCTGTCACGGGCCTGATCTGACTGGAGCGGACGACGAGGCTCGAACTCGCGACCTCAACCTTGGCAAGGTTGCGCTCTACCAACTGAGCTACGTCCGCAGGTGTCTCCCACCGGCCTGAGCCGGTGCTGGCGACACGGAGAAAACTAACGCATTCCGATGCAAACTGTCGCATCGGGGTCTCGTTAGCGGGTGAAGAGCGGGTCCAACGCGACCGAGACGAAGAGCAACGTCAGGTACATGTTGGAGTGGTGGAACAGGTGCATCGGACGGATCACGGCGAGATCCTCCGAACGCTTGGTGCGCTCCCAGAGCCGGTGTGCGTCGGCCACGAAGACGATGCCCAGGACCGCAGCCACGACCGGGTAGAACCAACCGGTGTCCGCCACCGGCCACAGCAGAATCGCGGTAGCCGCCATCACCCAGCTGTAGAGGACGATCTGACGACCCACCTCGGCTGCCGGCTTGACGACGGGCAGCATCGGCACGTCGACGTTGCGGTAGTCCTCCCGGTAGCGAAGAGCCAACGACCAGGTGTGCGGCGGCGTCCAGAAGAAGACGACCATGAAGAGCACCACCGGCTCCCAGGCGAGTTGCTCGGTGACCGCGGTCCAACCGATCAGCGCCGGGAAGCAGCCGGCCAGGCCACCCCAGACGATGTTCTGGGTCGTCCGCCGTTTGAGCACGATCGTGTAGATCAGCACGTAGAAGGCGTTCGCGCCGAGCGCCAGGCCGGCCGAGAGCGGATTGACGCCGAACCAGAGGACGACCGTGGAGAGCACGGCCAGCACGGTGGCGAAGATCAACGCGGCGACCGGCGTCACGATATGGCGCGGCAAGGCGCGGCGGCGGGTGCGTCGCATCTGCTCGTCGATGTCGCGGTCGTAGACGCAGTTGTAGGCCGACGCCGAGCCGGCGGAGAGCATGCCACCGATCACGGTCCACAGCACCAGGTCGAGGTCGGGCACACCGCGTGCGGCGAAGAACATCACCGGAACGGTGGTCAGCAGCAGCAGTTCGATGACCCGCGGCTTGGTGAGGCCGACGTAGGCGGCGATGACGTCCTTGAACGTCGCCCGCTCGGGATGACCAGAATCCTGGGGAACTCCGGGGTCCTTGGACCCAGGAGCGGAGCCGGGAGTGCCGGTCGCGGATGCAGAAGCCGGTTGGCCGACGTGCGTCACATGAACCTCGGTGTCGGAAGCGGAATGCACGACTCAAGACAAGAGCCGAGGATGAGTCTACCGCTCACCTTGAGTAGGCTCAGAGTTGCCGTCACCTCATTCCCTTGGAAGGAAGCACCTTGACCTCCGAATTGCCCCGCCTGGAGTGGACAGAACTCGACAAGCGGGCAGTGGACACGGCCCGTGTCCTGGCCATGGACGCAGTGCAGAAGGTCGGTAACGGCCACCCGGGTACGGCGATGAGCCTCGCTCCCGCGGCCTACCTGCTCTTCCAGAAGGTGATGCGCCACGATCCCGCTGACCCCAACTGGGTCGCCCGCGACCGGTTCGTGCTCTCCTGCGGCCACTCCAGCCTGACCCTCTACATCCAGCTCTACCTGGCCGGTTTCGGCCTGGAGCTGGACGACCTCAAAGCGTTCCGCACCTGGGGTTCGAAGACCCCGGGCCACCCCGAGTACGGCCACACCGCAGGCGTCGAGACCACCACAGGCCCGCTGGGCCAGGGCATCGCGAACGCGGTCGGCATGGCGATGGCGGCCCGTCGCGAGCGTGGCCTGCTCGACCCGGACGCCGCTGCCGGCGCCTCCCCCTTCGAGCGCAACATCTTCGTGATCGCCTCCGACGGCGACCTGCAGGAAGGCGTCTCGGCTGAGGCGTCCGCGATCGCCGGCACCCAGCAGCTCGGCAACCTGACGGTGATCTGGGACGACAACAAGATCTCGATCGAGGGCGACACCGAGATCGCGTTCTCCGAGGACGTCCTGGCCCGCTACGAGGCCTACGGCTGGCACGTACAGCGCGTCGACTGGACCGCCACCGGCACCTACGTCGAAGACGTCGACGCCCTCTACGCCGCGATCGGCGAGGCCCGCAAGGTCACCGACAAGCCGTCGATCATCGCGCTCAACACGATCATCGCCTGGCCCGCCCCGAACGCCCAGGGCACCGAGGCCTCGCACGGCTCCGCGCTCGGCGCCGAGGAGATCATTCTCACCAAGAAGGTCCTCGGCTTCGACCCCGAGCAGCACTTCGCCGTCGCCGACGACGTGCTCGCACACACCCGCCAGGCGCTGACCCGTGGTGCCGCCGCCGGCGCTGCCTGGGACGCCGACTACCAGGCCTGGGCGACCGCGAACCCGGAGCAGGCCGAACTGCTGCACCGGCTCCGCAACCGCGAACTCCCGGCCGGCTGGGACGCCGACCTCCCCGTCTTCGAGGCCGACGCCAAGGGTGTCGCCACCCGCTCCGCCTCCGGTAAGGCGATCAACGCCCTCGCCCAGCACCTCCCCGAACTGTGGGGCGGCTCGGCCGACCTGGCCGGCTCCAACAACACTACGATCAACGGCGTGCCGTCGTTCGCTCCGGCCGACCACACCACCGCTCAGTGGACCACCGACCCGCTCCGCGGCCGGGTGCTCCACTTCGGCATCCGCGAGCACGCGATGGGTGCGATCCTGAACGGGATCACCCTCGGTGGCCTGACCCGCGCCTTCGGTGGCACCTTCCTCCAGTTCGCCGACTACATGCGGCCGTCGGTCCGGTTGGCCGCGCTCATGCAGATCCCGAGCATCTTCGTGTGGACCCACGACTCCGTCGGCCTCGGCGAGGACGGCCCGACCCACCAGCCGATCGAGCACGTCGCCGCGCTGCGCGCGATCCCCGGCCTGGCCGTGGTCCGCCCCGCCGACGCCAACGAGACGGTCGCCGCCTGGCGGGCCGTGGCACAGATCACCGACCAGCCGGTCGGTCTCTGCCTCAGCCGCCAGAACCTGCCCACCTTCCCCCGCGGCGTCGAGGGCTTTGCCAGCGTCGACGGCGTCGCCAAGGGCGGCTACGTCCTGATCGACGCCGACGGCGGAGACCCGGACGTGGTGCTGGTGGCCACCGGCTCCGAGGTGCAGCTTGCGGTTGCCGCACGCACCCTGCTGGCCGCCGACGGCGTCCAGGCACGGGTCGTCTCGCTGCCCTGCGTCGAGTGGTTCAACGCTCAGGACCAGGCCTACCGCGACTCCGTGATCCCGCCCACTGTTCGCGCTCGGGTCTCCGTAGAAGCCGGCATCGGACAGGGTTGGCGTGAGATCGTCGGGGACGCAGGCCGGATCATTTCGATCGAGACTTTCGGCGCGTCTGCTGACGCCGACCGGATGTTCACGGAATATGGCATCACCGCCGAGGCCGTCGTCCGTGCCGCGCACGACAGCGTCAGGGCTGCATCTGCCTGACTCGCCGCCGCACGCACACGCCTAGGAACCCACGGAGGTTACAAGTGTCCGAACGTCTGAAGTCCCTCGCCGAAGCTGGCGTGTCGATCTGGTTGGACGACCTGTCCCGCGAACGCCTGGAGACCGGCAACCTCGCGAAGCTGGTCGCCGAGAGCTCGGTCGTGGGGGTCACCACCAACCCCACGATCTTCGCGGGCGCGCTCGCCGACGGCGAGCGCTACGCCACCCAGTTGGCCGCACTCGCCGCCGACGGTGCCGATGCGGCCCGGGCGATCACGGAGTTGACGACCGATGACGTCCGGGCGGCGTGTGACGTGCTGGCTGGTGTCTACCAGGCCGATCCGTTCGACGGCCGGGTCTCGATCGAGGTCGAGCCCGGCCTCGCTCGGGACACCGCCGGCACGATCGCCCAGGCCCAGGAACTGTGGGCCAAGGTGGACCGTCCGAACGTCATGATCAAGATCCCGGCGACCGAAGAGGGTCTGCCGGCGATCACCGCAGCGATCGCCGAAGGGATCAGCGTCAACGTCACGCTGATCTTCTCGATCGAGCGCTACCGAGCCGTGATGGACGCCTACATCGCCGGGCTGGAGCAGGCCCGCGACGCCGGCATCGACCTGGCCACCATCCACTCGGTCGCCTCGTTCTTCGTCTCCCGCGTGGACAGCGAGATCGACAAGCGACTCGACGCCCTGGCCACGCCGGCGGCGACCGCACTCCGCGGCAAGGCCGCTGTGGCCAATGCCCGCCTCGCCTACGCCGCCTTCGAGGAGACGTTCGGGGCCGAGCGGTTCCGCACCCTGCCGGCAGCCAACGTGCAGCGCCCGCTGTGGGCCTCCACGGGCGTCAAGGACCCGGCTTACCCGGACACGCTCTACGTCACCCAGCTGGTCGTCGACGGCGCCGTCAACACGATGCCCGAGAAGACGATGGCCGCGTTCGCCGACCACGGCGTCGTCGAGGGCGACACCGTCTCGGGCCGGAGCGCTGAGTCGACCCAGGTACTCACCGACCTCGCCGCCGTTGGGATCGACATGGCTGACGTGCTCGGGCTCCTGGAGCGCGAGGGCGTGGAGAAGTTCATCACTTCCTGGGACGAGCTGGTGGAGACCGTGACTGCACAGCTGGCAGCGGTTCGCCGGTGACCCCGGGCGATCAGGTCGCGCTGAGCTGGACCCCGACCGAGGGTCCGGGTTTCAGCCTGCGTCTGAACCACCCGGACCCCGAGGCGGTCAACGAGACCGTCGCCGGGCTCATCGACGACCGGGTCGCGTCGCGGCTCTTCGCCGGCGACCCGACGCTCTGGGGACCGGACTCCGAGGAGGAGGCCAGCAAGCGGCTCGGCTGGGTCGATCTCCACGACACTTCCCGCGCTCTGGTCGCCCAGATCACCGCTCTCCGGGATGAGCTGCGCGGCCAGGGCATCGAGAAGGTCGTCCTCTGCGGCATGGGCGGCTCCTCGTTGGCCCCCGAGGTGATCTGCCAGGGCGCCGGTAAGCCGCTGCGGGTCCTCGACTCCTCCTCCCCCGACGTCGTCCGCCGCGCCGTCCACGATGACCTCGCCGCCACCGTCGTGGTGGTCTCCAGCAAGTCGGGCGGAACCGTGGAGACCGACAGTCAGCGCCGGATCTTCGACTGTGCGTTCCGGGCCGCCGGAATCGATCCCGCCAACCGGATCGTCGTGGTCACCGACCCCGGTTCACCGCTGGAGCGCGATGCTCGTGCGGCCGGACACCGCGTCTTCCTCGCCGATCCCGAGGTCGGCGGGCGATACTCGGCCCTCTCGGCCTTCGGCCTGGTGCCCAGCGGCCTGGCCGGGGTGGACCTCGACGAGTTGCTGACCGACGCCGCCACCATCGCCCCCGCTCTGGCCCGTGACGAAGCCACGAACCCCGCGCTCGCCCTGGGCGTCGTGTTGGGGCTGGCCGCCCGCGCCGGCGTGGACAAGCTCGTCCTCGCCGAAGCTGGTGCTCCGTTCTCCGAACTCGGAATCTGGGCCGAACAGCTGATCGCCGAGTCCACCGGCAAGGAGGGCACCGGGATCCTGCCGATCGCGGTCGGCGACACCACCAAGCCCAATGTCGTCCCCAGCACCACCGACACCGTGGTCGCGACGTGGGGTCCGAACTTCGTCCTCGACGTCGTCGCCCCGGCCTCCGGGATCGGCGTAGCCGTCGACGCTGGTCTGGGTGCCCAGTTCCTGCTCTGGGAAGCCGCGGTCGCCGTGGCCGGCCGGATCCTGGAGATCAACCCGTTCGACCAGCCTGACGTGGAGAGCTCGAAGGAAGCCGCCCGCCACATGCTCGGCGGAACGGTCGCCACACCGGCTCCGCGAGGAACCAGCAACGCGATCGACATCTATGCCGGTAGTTGGTTGGAGACGGTCACTGACACCGACCACGCGGTCGCCGCGCTGCTCGATCAGATCGATCCCGCACACGGTTACCTCGCTGTCCAGGCCTACCTCGACGCGGAACGTGATGCCGATGTGGCGCGGCTGCGCGACCTGCTCGCGGCCCGCACCGGTCGACCTGTCACCTTCGGGTGGGGACCGCGCTTCCTGCACTCGACCGGTCAGTACCACAAGGGTGGCCCGGCCACTGGCGTCTTCCTCCAGCTGACCTGCGAACCGGAGGCGGATCTCGAGGTTCCTGGCCGCGAGTTCACGCTGCAGCAGTTCATCACCGCACAGGCGATCGGCGACGGTCAGATCCTCAGCCGGCGTGGGCGACCCGTGCTCCGCCTGCACGCACAGCGTCCGGGCGGCTTCAACGACGTGGTGCGTGCGTTGCGATGAGCCCGAACGTCCTCCCGGATCCGCCGACCCTGGCGCGGGAGGTTGCTGGTGCCCTGATCCGGCGCCTGGCAGAGGCTCAATCGCTAGGCCGCGTGCCCTCGGTCGCGCTGACCGGCGGCACCATCGCGAGTGCGATCCACCGTGAGCTGGCCAGGTTGGGTCCGAACTCGGCCGTGCAGTGGCACCAGGTCGACTTCTGGTGGGGCGATGAGCGGTTCGTCCCCGCGGGAACGGCCGACCGCAACGACGCCGAGGTGCTACCCGTGCTCCACGCGTTGGGCGTCGACCCGCAGCGGATCCATCCGATGCCGGCAGTCACCGTCGGTTGCGGCTCCGTCGACCAGGCCGCAGCCCGCTACGGCGCCGAGGTGCGCCAACACGGCAGCGAACCCGAAGCGAGCGGCGAGTTCGAGGTGGTGATGCTGGGCGTCGGCCCGGATGGCCACGTCGCCTCACTCTTCCCAGGACATCGGGCGCTCGACGCCGACTCGATCGCGGTCGGCGTCATCGACTCCCCCAAGCCTCCACCGCAGCGGGTCACCCTGACCCTGGCCGCGCTCAATCGTGCCCGCGCCGTCTGGTTCGTCGCGTCGGGGAGCGCGAAGGCCGAAGCGGTGGCAGCTGCGCACCGCTCCGGCCCGGTGGCGGAGCTTCCGGCTCGTGGGGTCCACGGTCGGATCGAGACCCTGTGGTGGCTCGACGACGAGGCCTCGAGCCTCTTGTAGCCGACTCAGAAGATGATGTCGCCGGACTTTCGGCGCGACCGCAGCAGCGCGATCGCCTCGTCCAGCAGATGCGCCGCCTCCTCGTCGGAGCGACGCTCCTTCACATAGGCGAGGTGCGTCTTGTACGGCTCGTTCCGCTGCGCCGGCGGGGGCTCTGCGGACTCCAGGCTGGCCGGTCGGCCACAGCGCGGGCAGTCCCAGTTCTCGGGAACCGCAGCCTGAGTGGAGAAAGTGATCTCGGAACGATGCTGCTGAGAACAGTGATAGCTGACGACCTGCCGCGGTGCGGCCTCGCCACGCTCTGCTTCGCCCATCGGGCCCGAACCGATCCGGCTACCCCGGATCGCACTTCCTCCACCTGCCACGACTACGACTACCTCTCAGTGAACTGAACGTGCGTACCCGATGCCGGGAGATCAGGAGTAGGCGACCAACAGGCCCAGAGCGATCAGGCACGCAGCCCAGATCAGACCGATTCCGACGGTGAGCCGGTCGAGGTTCCGCTCAGCGACCGACGAACCACCCAACCCGCTGGAGACACCGCCACCGAACATGTCGGAAAGGCCGCCGCCGCGTCCCTTGTGGAGCAGGACAAGGAGGATCAGCAGCAGGCTGGTGATCACGAGAATGATGGTGAAGACAAGTTCCACAGTGCCAAACCCTAACTGACTGATGTATAGATCACAGCACCGGCATGTCGTAGAAGCGGCAGATACCGCTGAACTCTTCGACCTCCAGGCTGGCGCCACCGACGAGTGCCCCGTCGATGTCGCTCTGTTGCATGATGGCTGCCACGTTCGCGGCCTTGACCGAACCGCCGTAGAGGATCCGCACCGAAGCGGCGGCCTCCTCGCCGTACAGCTCGCCAACCCGGGCCCGAAGCGCGGCGCAGACCTCTTGGGCGTCGGCCGGGGTGGCGACCTCGCCGGTGCCGATCGCCCAGACCGGCTCGTAGGCGATCACCGAGCCCGCAACGGCGTCCGCTGCGATTCCGGAGAGCGCGCCGTCGAGTTGGGCCACGGTGTGGGCCACGTGCTCGCCGGCCTGACGGACCTCGAGGCCCTCGCCGACGCAGACGATCGGGGTGAGCTCGGCAGCCAGCGCCTTTCGCGTCTTGGCGTTGACCAGAGCGTCGTCCTCGCCGTGGAACTGACGACGTTCGGAGTGGCCGACCACGACGTAGGAGCAGCCCAGCTTCGCCAGCATGCCGGCCGAGATCTCACCGGTGTAGGCACCCGAATCGTGGGCCGAGAGGTCCTGGGCGCCGTACTTGATCGGCATCCGATCGCCGTCGACCAACGTCTGCACCGAGCGGAGGTCGGTGAACGGCGGGATCACCGCGACCTCGACGGCGGCCGGGTCGTGACGCTTGTCCGAGAGCGTCCACGCGAGCTTCTGGACGAAGACCACCGCTTCCTGGTGGTTCTTGTTCATCTTCCAGTTGCCCGCCATCAGCGGGACCCGGCCCGCCGGCTTCTTGGTGGCCATCGCTCAGGCCTCCAGGATCGCGATGCCGGGCAGTTCCTTGCCCTCCAGGTACTCAAGGCTGGCGCCGCCGCCGGTCGAGATGTGCCCGAAGGCGGAGTCGGCGAAACCTAGCTGACGGACTGCGGCGGCGGAGTCGCCACCGCCGACAACCGAGAGCCCGGGCACCTTGGTCAGCGCTTCCGCCACGGCACGGGTACCGCCGGCGAACGCCTCGACCTCGAAGACGCCCATCGGACCGTTCCAGAAGACGGTCTTGGCGTCAGCGAGCGCGGCGGCGAAGGCCGCGCCCGAGTCGGGGCCGATGTCGAGGCCAAGTACGTCGGCACCGATCGCGTCTGCGGCGACCACCTGCGGCTGGGGCTCACGGTCGCCGGACGGGAAGGCGGTGTCGACCACGATGTCGGTCGGGAGCAGGATCTCCACACCGCTCTCCGCGGCCCGGGCCAGGTACTGGCGGCAGACGTCGAGCTGGTCGTTCTCCAGCAGGCTCTTGCCGACCTCGTGGCCTTGAGCAGCCAGGAAGGTGAAGACCATGCCGCCACCGATCAGCAGCTTGTCGGCCTTGCCGAGCAGGTTGTCGATGACGCCAAGCTTGTCGGAGACCTTGGAACCGCCCAGGACCACCACGTAGGGCCGCTCGGGGTCGACCGTGAGGCGGCGCAGCACGTCGATCTCGGTGGCGACCAGGGCACCCATCGCGTGCGGCAACCGGGCCGCGACGTCGTAGACGCTGGCCTGCTTGCGGTGCACGACGCCGAAGCCGTCGCTGACGAAACCGTCGGCGAGTGCGGCGAGCTGGTCGGCGAAGGCGCCGCGCTCGGCGTCGTCCTTGCTGGTCTCGCCGGCGTTGAACCGGACGTTCTCCAGGACGGCGACCTCGCCGTCACCCAGGGCCGCGACCGTCTGCTTGGCGCTTTCACCGACGGTGTCGGTGGCGAAGGCGACCGGGCGGCCCAGGATCTCGCCGAGACGGGTGGCGACCGGGGCCAGCGAGTAGGCCGGGTCGGGGCTTCCCTTGGGGCGTCCCAAGTGCGCGGTGACCACGACCCGAGCGCCGGCATCGGCCAGCGCGGCGATGGTCGGGACGCTCGCGCGAATCCGGCCGTCGTCGGTGATCGTGGTGCCGTCGAGCGGCACATTGAGGTCGGAGCGGACCAGAATCCGCTTACCGCGCAAGCCCCCGAGGGCAGCGGTCAAGGCGTCAATGCCGGACATGTCTTCCTGTTCTGCAGTCGTACGTGCGGAGAAGCGTGGGGAAAGAATCTCAGAGGGTCGTGCCGAGGTGCACGATCAGGTCCACCAGCCGGTTGGAGTAGCCCCATTCGTTGTCGTACCAACCGGCGACCTTCACCTGGTCACCGATCACCTTGGTGAGCGGGGCGTCGAAGATGCAGGAGGCTGGATTGGTGACGATATCCGACGAGACGATCGGCGCGGTCGAGTACTGCAGATATCCCGCGAGTGCACCGGACGCCGCGACCGCGAAAAGCTCGTTGACCTCCTCGACCGTGGTCTCCCGGGAGGTGGTCACGGTGAGGTCGGTGATCGAGCCGGTCGGCACCGGGACCCGGAGCGCATAGCCGTCGAGCCGGCCCTCCAACTCCGGGAGCACCAGGCCGATCGCCTTGGCGGCACCGGTCGACGTCGGCACCACGTTGATCGCCGCAGCACGTGCCCGCCGGAGGTCACGGTGGATGTTGTCGTGCAGGTTCTGGTCGGCGGTGTACGCATGCACCGTGGTCATCAGACCGCGCTCGATGCCGAGTCCGTCGTGCAGCACCTTCGCCAATGGCGCCAGACAGTTGGTGGTGCAGGAGGCGTTGGAGATCACCGCGTGGCTTGCCGGGTCGTACGCGGTGTGGTTGACGCCCATCACCACGGTGAGGTCGGCGCCGGTCGCGGGAGCGGAGATGATCACCTTGCGCGCCCCGCCGCTGTCGATGTGGGCGCGCGCCTTGGCCGCATCGGTGAAGAAACCGGTCGACTCGACCACCACGTCGACACCGGCATCCGCCCACGGGATCTGGGCCGGGTCGCGCTGGGCGTGCGCGACGAAGCTGCTGCCGTCGACGGTGATCGTCTCGTCGTCACCCCGTACCTCGGCGTCGAGTACCCCCAACACCGAGTCGTACTTGAGCAGATGTGCGAGCGAGGCGTGGTCGGTCAGGTCGTTGACCGCCACCACCTCGATATCAGCCCCTGAGGCACGCACCGCCCGGTAGAAGTTCCGGCCGATCCGGCCGAATCCGTTGATCCCGACTCGTACGGTCATCGGTCTCTCCTCCTCGTGGCGGGGGTCTGTCTCGGATGGGTCAGGCTTCGTCAGCCAACATCTCGGGGGTCAGCGACGACTCGGTGTCCGGAATGCCGAGGTCCTCGGCCTTCTTGTCGGCCATCGCCAACAGGCGTCGGATGCGGCCGGCGATGGCGTCCTTGGTGAGGACCGGGTCATGGAGTTGACCGAGTTCTTCGAGGCTGGCCTGCTTGTGCTCCAGACGGAGGTGACCGGCCAGCGCGAGGTGGTCGGGGACCTCTTCACCGAGGATCTCCAGCGCCCGCTCGACCCGGGCACCGGCGGCCACCGCAGCGCGGGCGGAGCGACGCAGGTTGGCGTCGTCGAAGTTGGCGAGGCGGTTCGCGGTAGCTCGCACCTCGCGGCGCATCCGGCGTTCCTCCCAGGCCATCAACGCCTCGTGGGCGCCGAGGCGGGTCAACAGCGCACCGATGGCGTCGCCGTCGCGGATCACCACCCGGTCGACGCCGCGGACCTCGCGGGCCTTGGCCTGGATGCCGAGACGGCGGGCCACCCCGACCAGCGCCAGCGCTGCCTCCGGCCCGGGGCAGGTCACCTCCAAGGAGGAGGACCGACCCGGCTCGGTGAGCGAGCCGTGGGCAAGGAACGCACCCCGCCAGGCCGCGACGGCGTCACAACCGCCGCCGGAGACCACCTGCGGCGGGAGCCCCCGCACCGGACGACCACGCTGGTCGAGCAACCCGGTCTGACGGGCCAAGGACTCTCCGTCACGGACCACACGCAGCACGTAGCGGCTGCCCTTGCGCAGACCGCTCGGCTGGACCACCGCGACCTCGGCCTGGTGACCGAAGATCTCGGAGATGTCGGTGCGCAGCCGTCGGGCAGCGGCACCGGTGTCCAGCTCCGCCTCGACGACGATCCTGCCGTTCACGATGTGGAGTCCGCCCGCGAAGCGCAGGGTCGTGGAGACCTCAGCCTTGCGGCAGCACGTTTTGGTGGTCTGGGTGCTCGCCAGCTCTGACTTCACCTGA
Source organism: Nocardioides sp. Bht2 (assembly GCF_047308515.1). Lineage (NCBI taxonomy): Bacteria > Bacillati > Actinomycetota > Actinomycetes > Propionibacteriales > Nocardioidaceae > Nocardioides > Nocardioides sp. Bht2. The sequence continues at coordinate 31,601 of NZ_JBLBWI010000011.1, read as the reverse complement.
GCCGTCATAGCCATAACGGTGATCCTTACACATTGCCGATGATCTGCGCACAGGCGTCGGCAAGCTTCTGCGGATCGTGGTGAGCTTCGCCATCATCGGCAGCGATGTCGGCAAGCACCAGGGTGCCTCCGGCACTGGCCACCGCGGCCGCCAACTCGTCGGCCTCGGCCCCTCGACGTTGCACCGCGGCGCGGTCGGCGAGCACCAGATCGAGGCGGAGTTCCGGCGCCCGTTCGAAGAGCGCGGCAAGCAGATCGACGTTGGTGTAGCCGGTCGTCTCTCCGTCCTCACCGAGCAGGTTGAGTACCACCACTTTCCGTGCCCGCGCCTCCTCCAGGGCCTGGCGCAGGTCGGGCAGCAGAAGATGCGGAATGACTGAGGTGTACCAACTGCCGGGGCCGAGGAAGATCCAGTCGGCGGCGGCGATCGCCGCCAACGCCTCGGGACTCGCCGTCGCCGTCGGTGGCGTCAGCCGGATCGTGGTGACGGAGCCCGGCGAGAGAGCGATCTCCTTCTGACCCCGAACCGTTGTCAGAGTGTCGGGGGCGGCTGGATCGTGGCCGCGCACCTGGGCCTCGATGTCGAGCGGCTCATCGGCCATCGGCAGCACCCTGCCCTCGGCGTCCAGCAGGCGACCGACCCAGTCGAGGCCGGCGGCATGCTCCCCCAGCAACTCCCACAGGGCCGTGATCAACACGTTGCCGACGACGTGGCCGCCGAGTTCGCCGTCACCGGTGAACCGGTACTGCAGTACTTTGGCCCAGGTCTGGCCCCACTCGTCGTCGCCGCAGAGCGCCGCCAGCGCCATCCGCAGATCGCCGGGGGGCAGGACGCCGAACTCCTCGCGGAGCCGTCCCGACGAGCCGCCGTTGTCGGCGACGGTGACGATCCCGGTCAGGTCGGTCACCACCCGGCGCAGCGCCGAGAGGGTCACGTGCAGCCCGTGGCCGCCGCCCAATGCCACCACGGCTTCAGGACGGAGCTCACGGGTGTCTGGGGTCCGCTGCCCGATCATTCGCGGCCGAGGTCGCGGTGGGCCGCGGTCGCTTCGTAACCCATCGCCGTCAGGCGCCGGGCGATCTCCTCGGTCATCGCCACGCTGCGGTGCTTGCCGCCGGTACAGCCGATGCCGACGGTCAGGAACCGCTTCCCCTCACGCAGGTAGCCGCTGGAGACGATCTCCAGCACCGGCAGCCATGCGTCGAGGAACCGCTCAGCGTCCGGCTGCGAGGTGACATAGCGGGCGACGGCGTCGTCCTTGCCGGTGTGCTCCTTGAGCTCCGGGACCCAGTAGGGGTTCGGCAGGAAGCGCATGTCGGCGACGTAGTCGGCGTCCACCGGGATGCCGTATTTGAAACCGAAGCTGACCACGGTGATCGCCAGCTTGAGCACCTGCGGGTCGCCGAACTTCTCCGCGACCTGCGCGGTCAACTGGTGCACGTTGAGGTTGGAGGTGTCGATCACCACGTCGGCCATCCCGCGGAGCGCAGCCAGCGCCTCGCGTTCACGCTGCAGTCCCTCCAGCAGCCGACCTGTGCCCTGCAGTGGGTGCGGGCGCCGGGCGGCGTCCTGGCGCCGGACCAGGACGTTGTCGTCGGCCTCCAGGAACAGCAGGGTGGTGTGCCGCCCGGTGGTGTTGTCGGCGACGGTGGCGCGCAACTCCTCGAAGAACAGGCCGGACCGGACGTCGACGACGACGGCGACCGGTTGACCCGGGCCCCGCGAGTCGTCGATCAGCTTGACGACCTCGTTGAGCAACGAAGGAGGCAGGTTGTCGATCACGAAGTAGCCGAGATCCTCCAGCTCCTTGGCCGCCGTGCTCCGGCCGGCCCCGGACATGCCGGTGACCACGACGAGCTCACCGGGAGTGGCGGTACGGGTCTGAGTCATCACTTCTCCTGGGAGCCAGAGGTTGCGGGCGATTGTGACACGGCCTGATGGATCGCTGCGGCGACGGTCGGGCCGATGCCGGGAGCCAGGGCGATCTCCTCGACGGTCGCGGCGCGGAGCTTCCGCAAGGATCCGAAGTGCTTGAGCAGCGTCTTACGCCGCACCTCGCCCAGCCCGGGGACGTCGTCGAGGACGCTCTCCACCATCGTCCGCGAACGGCGGGACCGGTGGTGGTTGATCGCGAAGCGGTGGGCCTCGTCGCGGACCCGCTGCAAGAGGTAGAGCCCTTCACTGGTCCGCGGCATGATCACCGGGTCCTCCTCACCCGGCAGCCACACCTCCTCCAGCCGCTTGGCCAGACCACAGACGGGGATGTCGGTGATCCCGAGCTCCGCCAACGCCTGGGAGGCTGCCGCCACCTGCGGCGGGCCGCCGTCGACGACGACCAGGCCAGGGGCGTAGGCGAACTTCCGTGGCTTGCCCGTCTCCGGATCGACCAGCATCGGGCCCGAGTCGCTGGTCGGGCCGCTCTCGGGCGTCCGCTCGTCGAGGAGACGGCGGAACCGGCGGGTGATCACCTCATGCATGGAGGCCACATCGTTCTGACCGTCGACGCCCCGGATCACGAAGCGCCGGTACTCGCTCTTGCGTGGAAGGCCGTCCTCGAAGACCACCATGCTGGCCACCACCTCGGTGCCCTGCAGGTTCGAGACGTCGTAGCACTCGATCCGCAGCGGGACCTCGTCGAGCTCCAGCGTCTCCTGGATCTCCTCCAACGCCTGGTTGCGGGTGGTCAGATCGCTGGCCCGCTTCGTCTTGTGCAGCGCCAAGGACTGGACGGCGTTGCGGGCAACCGTCTCCTGCAGGGTCTTCTTGTCGCCTCGCTGCGGAACCCGGATCGCGACCTTCGCGCCGCGGATCTCGCTGAGCAACTGCTCCAGGGTGGCGGCGTCCGGAGGCAGCGCGGGCACCAGGATCTCGCGCGGGATCGCCTGCGCGCTCTCCGACTCCTCGCCGGCGTAGAGCTGGAGCAGGAAGTGCTCGATCAGCTCTCCGGTGTCGCCCTCCTCCACCCGGTCGGCGACCCAACCCCGCTGACCACGGATCCGGCCACCTCGGACGTAGAAGATCTGGACCGCGACCTCGAGCGGGTCCTCAGCGATGGCGATCACGTCGGCGTCGGTGCCGTCGCCGAGGACGACCGCCTGCTTCTCCAGCACCTTCTGCAACGCGCCGAGGTCGTCACGGACCCGCGCCGCCTTCTCGAACTCCATCGCGTCGGAGGCGGCGTACATCTCCTTCTCCAGGCGCTTCACGAAGGCGGAGGTACGACCGCCCATGAACTCGCAGAAGTCCTCGACGATGGCGCGGTGCTCATCGGCGTCCACCTTGCCCACGCAGGGCGCAGCGCACTTGTCGATGTAGCCGAGCAGGCACGGTCGGCCGATCTGCTGCGACCGCTTGAAGACACCGTTGGAACAGGACCGCATCGGGAAGACCCGGAGCAGGAGGTCGACCGTCTCCCGGATCGCCCAGGCATGGCCGTAGGGACCGAAGTACCGGGTGCCCTTCTTCTTCGCGCCACGGCCGACCATGACCCGGGGGAACTCCTCGCTGAGGGTCACCGCCAGCCACGGGTAGGACTTGTCGTCGCGGTACTTGACGTTGAACCGGGGGTCGAACTCCTTGATCCAGGAGTACTCCAACTGGAGCGCCTCGACCTCGGTGTTGACGACCGTCCACTCGACGCTCGCCGCCGTCGTCACCATCGTCTGGGTGCGCGGATGCAGGTTGGCCAGATCCTGGAAGTAGGAGGAGAGCCGCGGGCGCAGACTCTTCGCCTTGCCTACATAGATGACCCGCTTGTGCGCGTCACGGAACCGATACACACCCGGCTGGGTGGGAATCGTCCCCGGCTTGGGTCGGTACGTCGATGGATCAGCCACGCACTAACCCTACGAGGCACCTCCGACTCCTCGGCACCGCTCTGCGCCCGGGGAGCGAGCCGACGTCAGGCTGCGCGGATCTTCGTGCCGTCGACGGTGATCGCGATCTCCGGCAATGGCGCGCTGGCCGGGGGCCGGAGCACCGAGCCGTCGTCGGCGGAGAAGACCGAACCGTGCATGCTGCAGTGCAGGCCTTCAGCGGTCGGCGAAAGCTCGCCGCTCTGGTGGGTGCAGACGGCGGAGAAGGCCCGGAACTCACCCTCGGTGGGTTGGGTCAGCACGATCTTCTTGTCGGCCAGCACCAGGCCGCCACCGATCGGAACCTCGACCGTCTCCCCCAACAGCTCACCGGACTTCGCCTTCGGTCCAGCCTCGTCGTCGCTGCCACATCCGGCGAGGACGAGGGCGACGCCGAGCGCGCCGAGCCCCTTGAACGCCGTGCGGCGTCCGATGATCGGCCTACTCATCCGCGAACCACCTGGCCACCCTTCACTTGGACCTTCTCTTCCGGCAGCGGCGCTGTCGCCGGGCCGTTGACCACGGAGCCGTCGCTGATCGCGAACTTGCTGCCGTGACAGGGACAGTTGATCGTGTCGGTCACCGAACCGACGGTGCAACCCTTGTGGGTGCAGGTGGAGGAGAACCCGCGGAACTCACCCGATGTCGGCTGGGTGACGACGATGCCTTCGTCGCCGAGGATCACGCCAGAGCCGACCGGGACGTCTTGCTCCGCGACCAAGCCAGAGGGGCCCGGCGCCGACGAGGTGCCGCCGTCCGGTGCCTGACTGCTCGGTGCCGGTTCGCTCGGGGCTGCAGAGGTCGGCGTCCCCGCGTTGGAGTCACCGTTGCCGCCGTCGCCGCTGCACGCAGCAAGTAGACCGGCGGTGATACCCAACCCGCCGACCGTGACCACCGTGCGGCGCGGGATCGGCGCCGTCTTGCGTCGTTCGGTCATGGGGTCGAGCGTAGCCAACTCACTGTGAGGCAGCGCTCTTCTTCGTCGCTGCCTTCTTGGCGGTCGCCTTCTTCGCAGGAGCCTTCTTCACGGTCTCCTTCGCCGCCGTCTTCTTGGCGGCGACCTTCTTCGCCGTCTTCTTCGCGGGCGTCCCCGGCACCGGAGTCGGAGCGGCGTAGGGCCGTGCCTCGACTCCGACCAACGGCGCCAGGTAGCGACCGGTGTGGCTGGCCGACGTCGCGGCGACCTCCTCCGGCGTACCGGTGACGACCACCGTGCCGCCGCCGGAGCCGCCCTCGGGGCCCATGTCGACGAGATAGTCGGCCGTCTTGATGACGTCGAGGTTGTGCTCGATGACCAGCACACTGTTGCCCTGGTCGACGAGCCGTCCGAGCACCAACAGGAGCTTGCGGATGTCCTCGAAGTGCAGACCCGTGGTGGGCTCGTCGAGCACGTAGACGGTGCGACCGGTGGACCGCTTCTGCAACTCGCTGGCGAGCTTCACCCGCTGCGCCTCGCCACCCGAGAGTGTGGTCGCCGGCTGCCCGAGCCGGACGTAGCCGAGCCCGACCTCGCAGAGCGTCTTCATGTGCCGCGAGATCGCCGGTACGGCTGCGAAGAAGTCGGCGGCCTCCTCGATCGGCATGTCCAGCACCTCGGCGATGCTCTTGCCCTTGTAGTGGACCTCCAGGGTCTCCCGGTTGTACCGGGCACCGTGGCAGACCTCGCACGGGACGTAGACGTCCGGGAGGAAGTTCATCTCGATCTTGATCGTGCCGTCTCCGGCGCACGCCTCGCAGCGACCGCCCTTGACGTTGAACGAGAACCGGCCCTGGAGGTAGCCGCGCATCTTGGCCTCCGGGGTGGAGGCGAAGAGCTTGCGGACGTGGTCGAAGACGCCGGTGTAGGTGGCCGGGTTGCTTCGCGGGGTGCGACCGATCGGCGACTGGTCGACATGGATCACCTTGTCGATGTGCTCCAGGCCGGTGATCTTGCGATGCCGCCCGGGGACCGTACGGGCGTTGTAGAGCTCCTTGGCCAACGAGGTGTAGAGGATGTCGTTGACCAGGGTGGACTTGCCCGACCCGGAGACACCGGTCACGGCGACGAAGAGCCCCAACGGGAAGTCGACCGTGACGTCCTTGAGGTTGTTCTCCCGGGCGCCGTGCACGGTCAGCTCGCGCCCCTTGGTGCGGGGCCTGCGGACCGCGGGGACCTCGATCTCGCGCCGCTTCGAGAGGTACGCGCCCGTCGAGGAGTCCGGGTGGTTGAGCAGATCGTCGACGGTGCCGGAGACGACGACCTGACCACCGTGCTCGCCCGCACCCGGACCGATGTCGACGACCCAGTCGGCGGTCCGGATGGTGTCCTCGTCGTGCTCGACCACGATCAGGGTGTTGCCGAGGTCCTTGAGCCGGACCAGAGTCTCGATCAGCCGCTGGTTGTCACGCTGGTGCAGGCCGATCGACGGTTCGTCCAGCACGTAGAGGACGCCGACGAGTCCGGCCCCGATCTGGGTGGCGAGCCGGATCCGCTGCGCTTCACCGCCGGAGAGGGAGCCCGAGGGCCGGTCCAGCGAGAGGTAGTCCAGGCCGACGTCGAGCAGGAAGTTGAGGCGTTCCTCGATCTCCTTGAGGACGCGCTCACCGATCTGCCGCTCTTTGGCGGACAGGTCGAGCTCACGCAGGTGCGCGGCGGTCTCCCGGATCGGCAGCGCGCAGAGGTCGGCGATGTTCATGCCGCCCTTCTCCCGGGCGCCGAGGGTGACCGCCATCGAGACCGGCTTCAACCGGCTGCCGGCGCAGGCCGGGCACGGCACCTCGCGCATGAACCCTTCGAAACGCTCGCGGCTGGTGTCGCTCTCGGCCTCCCGGTGGCGGCGCTCGATGTAGGGGCGGACACCTTCGTAGGCCGCGTAGTAGGACCGCTCGCGGCCGTACCGGTTCCGGGTCCGGACGTGGACCTTGGTCGGGTGACCGTCCAGGATGATCCGCTGCAGCTTGCCGGGCATCTGCTCCCATGGGGTGTTCAGGTCGAAGCCCAACTCGTCGCCGAGGGCACCGAGCAACCGCAGGAAGTAGTCGGCCACGTGGGCGCCGCTCCACGGCTGGATGGCGCCTTCGCCCAGGGTGGCGCCCGGGTCGGCGACGACGAGTTCGGGGTCGACCTCCATCCGGGTCCCGAGACCGGTGCACTCGGGGCAGGCACCGAACGGCGAGTTGAACGAGAACGAGCGCGGCTCGAGGTCGTCGGTGTCGAGCGGGTGCTCGTTGGGGCAGGCCATCCGCTCGGAGAACTTCTTCTCCCGGTCGGCGGCCTTGGGGTCACGGTCGACGAAGTCGAAGACCACCAGACCGCCGGCCAGGTTGAGGGCCGTCTCGACCGAGTCGGTGAGTCGGCGCTTGGCGCTCTCCTTCACCGCGAGCCGGTCGACGACGACCTCGATGTTGTGCTTCTGCTGCTTGTTGAGCACCGGGCCGTCGAGGACGGCGTCCAGGGTGGAGGTCTCCCCGTTGACCCTGACCCGGGAGAAGCCCTGGCTCTGCAGAGAGCGGAAGAGCTCGAGGTGCTCGCCCTTACGGCCGCGGACCACGGGGGCCAGCACCTGGAAGCGGACACCCTCTTCGTAGGTGAGCACCTGGTCGACGATCTGCTGCGGAGTCTGGCGCTCGATCGGGGAACCACATACGGGGCAGTGCGGTCGGCCGGCGCGAGCGTAGAGCAGGCGGAGGTAGTCGTAGACCTCAGTGATCGTGCCGACCGTGGAGCGCGGGTTCTTCGAGGTCGACTTCTGGTCGATACTCACCGCCGGCGAGAGACCTTCGATGAAGTCCACGTCCGGCTTGTCCATCTGGCCGAGGAACTGGCGGGCATAGGCCGAGAGCGACTCGACGTAGCGACGCTGGCCCTCGGCGAAGATGGTGTCGAACGCGAGGCTGGACTTGCCCGATCCGGAGAGTCCGGTGAAGACGATGAGGGCGTCCCGCGGAAGATCCAGCGAGACGTCCTTCAAGTTGTGCTCACGCGCACCGCGGATGGTGATCTGGTCGGCCATGCTTCCCCGGAGATTGAGGTCGGTGCCCGTCGTCGACAACGGGCCGGTTCGAACAAGTGTTCGCGAAGCGCCCGGTCGATGCAAGTCGCCACGCGCCTCGGCCAGAATCTCACGCCTGCCCAAGTCGGACGCCGCGCGGGTGTTGAATACCGTCATGCCCCCGAACTACCCGCTGCGCGCTGCCCTGAGTGACGCCACGCAACGCTGGCACCAGACCATCACCGCCCTGGCGGACGACGACTTCGCGGCACCGTCCGGACTGCCCGGTTGGTCGCGCGGGCATGTGATCGCACACGTCGCGCTGAACGGCGAGGCCTTCCTGCGCGTCCTGCGACTCGGTGCCGCCGAGCAACCCGCGTCGATGTACGACACCGCCGAGGGCCGCGACCTGGACATCGACGCCCTGGCTAGCGCGGCTCCCGCAGAGATCAGGGCGCGGGCGATCGCGGTGGACGAGGCGATCTCGGAGGCGCTCTGCGCCTTCCCCGAGCAGCTTCTCGACGCCGTCGCGCATCGGCTGCCGGATGGAGGAGGCTTCGCTTTCGCCCTGCGCGAGGTCCCGCAGCGACGGTTGGGTGAGGTCGAGATCCACCATGCCGACCTCGGGTTGGCGACGAGTTCCCGGGCCGCCTGGCCGGTCGAGTTCAGCGAACTGCTGCTCTCCGCGCGGACGCCGGGCCACCGCGAGCTCCGCTTCACCGCGACCGACACCGACCAGACCTGGGGCCCCGACGACGCACCGGTGACGCTCTCCGGCAGCTCCGCCGACCTGGCCTGGTGGCTGATCGGCCGGGGCACCGGCGACGGCCTCACCTCCTCGGCCGGCGAACTCCCACCCACCCCTACCTACTGACCCCGAGGGCTCACCAATAGCCGCCGAAGGCGCAGTTATGGCCGCCGTGGGCGCACCAATAGCGATCGAAGGCGCACTTGCGGGCGCCGTTCCTCCACCCGTGGCCTCGCCTACACTCGCGGCATGACCTACACCGGAGAGGTGACGCCCGGCGGCCCCGCCGACGTCCGCGAGTTGTCCCAGCTGACCATCGCCAAGCTCGCCGTCGACGAGAAGATGTCGAACAACTGCTACCTGCTGACCTGCCGGGCAACCGGCGCGCAGGTACTGATCGACGCCGCCGACAACGCACCCGCTCTGCTCGACCTGGCCGGCGGCAAGCTGGACGCCGTGATCACCACCCACCAGCACTGGGACCACCACCGCGCGCTCGCCGACGTCGTCGCCGCGACCGACGCTCCGGTCTATGCCGGCTTCCCGGATGTCGAAGCGATCACCGAACAGACCGGCGTCGCCGTCAGCCACCCGGTCGAGCACGGCGACACGATCACGGTCGGCGAGATCACCCTTGAGGTACTGGCGATCGCGGGTCACACCCCCGGTTCGATCGCGCTGCTACACCGCGACGCCGTCGACGGTCTCCACCTCTTCACCGGCGACTCGCTCTTCCCCGGCGGGGTCGGCGCGACTTTCGGCGACGCCGATGCGTTCGCCCAACTGATCGAAGAGGTCGAGACCAAGATCTTCGGCACCCTGCCGGACGACGTCAGCTTCTACCCCGGCCACGGCTCGGACGGCGTCCTCGGCAACGAGCGCCCGCACCTGGCGGAGTGGCGCGAACGCGGTTGGTGAGCGCAGGACGGCACCGGGATCCCGACGCGATCTCCCGGCCTGACCGACTGCTCGGAAGGCTTCTGGCACGCCCCATCTATCTGGCGACCTCCGGAGGCCTCGCGCTCGGTGCGTTCGTGTGGATGGTCGGCTCCTGTGAGGCCTCACTTGCTGAGGGTTGGCCGCGAGAAGAGGCCCGAGTGGTCGCCGTCAAGGAGCGGAGTTCGTTCCTCGGTTGCGGTCGGGGTAGTGGCACCACACAGCGAGACATCACGTGGGTCTCCCCCGGTGCTCCGGAGGGCCTCCCGCAGCGGTTCACCACCAAGGACGAATGTCTCGACGTCGCGGTGGGTGATGCTCGGACCGTGGTCCGGGTGATCGGGGACGACGGCAAGGTCGACATCCAGTTCGACCCACCCGAGAACCAAGCCGTCGTGCTCATGGATGCGGTGGCAGTGGCCGGATTCTCTTTCGTCGCCATCCTGACGGCGTTGTACCTACGCCTATGGTGGATTCGATTCGTTGCGTGGTGCCGCGTCGCCCGACGCCGCTAACGCAACGGCACAACCCTCGTTGTTACGCGACTCAGTCCCTGAGCGGCTGGCACGGTAGTGGACGCCCGATCGGTCTGGACGTTCCGCGCCCAATCAGCGGCGGCGTTCAAGGAGAAGGTGGATCACCACTCCGAACCGCACGACGGCGAGAACACCAGCAAGGCACCCAAGTACCCAGAGGAAGGTCTGGTTGCCTCCATCCTGCTCATCGATCGACCAGTACAGAGGTACGGCCGCGAGCACGCCAAGAATCAATGACCCGAACAGGGCCCGCCCGATAGTGGGTTGGGACGGATACCACTCCATCCCCCGAGCCTAGCGACCACACGCTCGCTTCCGTCGAGGTGTTATCCCGCGACCGACGGCTCCTGCTCCTCGGCAATCGCCGCTCAATGTGAGCTGCTGGTCCGTTTTCCGTGCGAATTCGCGCGCTGAGGTCACATTGAGTGGTGGGGGTCAGCGGTACTTGTAGAAGCCCTCACCGGTGGCCACACCGAGCTTGCCCTGATCGATGAAGTCAGCCTTGATCTTGGCGGCGAAGGCTTGATGCCCGGGGTCGGGGTTCGTCGAGGCGATGTTGTAGGCCGTCGTCAGGCCGACGATGTCGTAGATCTGGAACGGTCCGACCGGTGCACCGGTGGCCAGCCGCCACGTCTTGTCGATGGTCTCGGGGTCGGCATAGCCACCTGCCCAGAGTTCGCCAGCGGCGTCGAGGAACGGGACCAGGAGAGAGTTCAGCACGTAACCGGCCTTCTCCTTGGCCAGCACGATCGGCACCATCCCGATCTCCTCGGCGAACTCCGCCACCTCGGTCAGATAGCGCGGATCGGTCTCCGGGCCGGGCATCACCTCGGCCGTGTTGCGGAGCCAGATCTCGTTGGCGAAGTGCAGCGCCAGGAACCTGTCGGCGCGGCCGGTGGCCGGTGCGATCGCCGACGGCAACAGGGTCGAGGAGTTGGTGGCGAAGATCGTCTCGGCGTCGGCGACCTCGGCCAACTTCCGGTAGGTCTCCTGCTTGATCTCGATCTTCTCCGGAACCGCCTCGATCACCAGGTCCGCGCCACGCACGGCTTCGGCGAGGTCGGCGGTGGACCGGATCGACGCCAACGCGGCCTGTGGATCGCCGACGCCGGGCAGGTCGCTCGCATACCGCGTCGCGAGCACCTCGAACCGCCCACGACCGGCGGCGACCGCCTCGTCGGAGATGTCGTAGGAGGTCACCTGCTTGCCCTTGAAAGCGCTCTGGAACGCGATCTGCGATCCGAGAACGCCCATCCCCAGGACGACAACCTTGTCGATGCTGCTCATCTCATGAACTCCTTGGTGTGGGTCTGACCAGAGCGATCACCTGCCACGTTATGCGCGGCACGCGACCTACACCAGAAGAACCTGCGGCTACGGAGTTTCGATACCGGCCGGGATCGAAGCGTGATGGACGAGACAACAACGAGGCCCGAGCAGATCGCTCGAGCCCCGTTGTCACTGGCTATTGGTCCGCCCACGCGCGCTATTTCTGCGCCCTCGGCGCGTGTGGGTGACGGTTCGGCGCGTGTGGGTGACGGTTCGGCGCCTATGGGTGACGGTTCGGCGCGTGTGGCTGACGGTTCGGGTCAGCCGTTGAAGCTGATCTTCAGCGTCTCGCTCTGGGCCTGCGCCTGGCAGGTGAGCCGGATGCCGTCGTCGAGGTCGGCCTTGTCGAGCACCTCGTTGTGCTTCATCGAGAGGTCACCCTCCAGCACCACGCAGGCGCAGGCCGAGCAGTTGCCCTCGCGGCAGGAGAACGGTGCCGGAACACCCTTCTCCTCCAGGTACTCGAGGAGAAGCTTCTTGCCGTCCCAGTCCTCGAAGGTCCAGCCGTCGCCGTCCAGCTCCACCTCGACCTTGACCGGGCCGAAGCTCGGGCCGTCGTCAGCCGCGTCGCCGGGCTCGTCGGCGTCGTCGGCAGCGGCCAGGTCGGCCTCCGCCTGACGCAACTCCTCAACGTCGCCGAACGGGTTTCCGCCCAGGGAGACGAACTTCTCCTGGTGCCGACGCTCGCGCGGGAACTCGAGCTCACGCAGCGCGGTCGAGACCGCCTTCATGAACGGAGCCGGGCCACAGCAGAACGAGGTGTAGGACGAGAAGGTGGCCGCGAACGCCTTGAGCTGGTCCTGGGTCGGCAGGCCCTGCACGCTCTCCAGCCAGTGCACGACGATCAGCCGGTCCGGGTTCTCCGCGGAGAGCCGGGCCCACTCCTCGGCGAAGATCACCGAGTCCTGGTCACGGTTCGCGTAGAAGACCACGATCTTGCCGCTGCCCTTCTGCAGGGCCGTGCGAGCGATCGAGATGATCGGCGTGACGCCGCTACCGCCCGCGAAGAGCAGCAGGTCGGCGTCGAGGTTGGCCGGCGTGAAGATCCCGGACGGCGGCAGCACCCGCAGGGTGTCACCGGCCTTGAGGTTGTCGCACAGCCAGTTCGACGCGTAACCCTCGACGGTCCGCTTGACAGTCACCGTGAGTGGCTGGTCGCCGACCGGCGAGCTGCTCAGCGAGTAGCAGCGGGCGACCAGACCGGTCTGGTCGCTGGGTACGGCGAGGGTGAGGAACTGCCCCGGCTTGTAGTCGAACTTCCCGGCCGCCTCGTCGGTGAGGTCGAAGGCGATCGAGCATGCGTCCGCGGTCTCGCGGATGACCTCGCGTACCGGAAGGACGTAGGACTCAGTATCCATCTTCAGCTCCGATGGGGATCTGGCCGTCGCGGGCCGCAGCTTCGATGCTGGCCAGCAGGCGTGTGCAGGGGGCAGTAACAGTTCGCCCACGAGGGGCGGCGGCCATTCTGGCGAACTCTTGGCAGTCGTTCTGCGCCTGTCCCGACCATTGGATGCTTGTGTGGTGCTCTGAGTTCTTTTTCACACCCACCACGGCGAGGCAGTCGAGGCAGGCCACCTCGACCAGCCGCGCCCTGGTGTAGAGCCGCTGGTCCTCCCGCGTCTCGTCGTGGGTGGGTACGAATCCAGGCATCAGGCGTTGTCGCCGGCGCCGGTGGCGGCCAGGGCGGCGTCCTCGGCAGCCTTCTTCGCCAGGTTCTCGGCGACCTCGGCCTGCCAGAACTCGTTGGCCTTGGTGGTGTCGACCTCGAACTCGAACCGCTCGACCATCTCGCCCTCGACGGCCGCGGCGTCCACGTAGAACTGCTCGTACCAACGGCGCAGCTGGTAGACCGGGCCGTCCTCCTCGCAGAGCAACGGGTTCTGCACCGGGACCTTGTTCTTCCAGATGTGCACGTCCTGGAGGAAGCCGTCGCCGAACATCTGGGCGTACTTGCGGGCGATGTAGTTGGCGGTGTCGTCGTCGAGGCCTTCGGGCTTCCGCACGGTGATGCCGTAGTGGAGGGTGAAGGAGTCCAGGCTGGTCGGCACGTGGCAGTTGATCAGCACGACCTCGGTCTGAAAGCCGTTGTAGTCCACGTCGAGCCAGTTGATCATGTACGACGGCCCGAAGTAGGTCGCCGTCGACTTCAAGAACAGCTCCGGTGAGCCGTAGCCACCCGCGACGTCGGGACGCCCCTTGCTCTCCATGATCTGGGTGGCGATCTGGCCTTCGAAGACGTTGCGGAAGCTGGTCGGGAACGAGAGGTGCACGTAGTAGAAGTGCGCCATGTCGACCACGTTGTCGATCAGCTCACGGCAGTTGGAGCCCTCGATCTCCTGGGTGTTCCAGACCCAGTCGGTGAACTCGCCCTCGGCCAGACCGGGCAGGACCGGCGGCAGCTGGGCGTGGTCGGCCTCGGAACCTTCCGGGTCGTGCCAGATCAGCACCTGGTCGTTGTGGACGACGGCCTCGTAGCGCTGGGTGCGCGCCCGCAACGGGACCCGGCGCGCGTAGGGAATCGCCTTGCACTTGCCGTCGCCGCCCCAGCGCCAGTCGTGGAACGGGCAGGCGACCTCGTCACCCTTGACCGAGCCCTGGGTCAGGTCACCGCCCATGTGTCGGCAGTAGGCGTCGAGCACGTTGAGCTCACCCTTGCTGTCCTGCCAGACGACGAGCTTCGTGCCGAAGCCCTGGACGGCGTGCGGCTTGCCGTCGGCGAAGTCCGCGGCGAGGCCCAGGCAGTGCCAGCCGCGCGCGTAGCGGTCAGGAACGGTGCCGGTGTCGAGCTGGCGGGTGTCACTCATGGCGGATTCCTCCGTTGCGGAAAGAGCATCTAGACCAAAACGAGAACAGGTTATAGTTTTTGAGTCGCGTATTCCACCTCACTCTCCATGTTGACGCGCATTCGGTTCAGGAGCCACCCCTATGCACATCGCCCTCACCCGGGAGCAGGAAGCGCTTCGCGCCGACCTGCAGCACTACTTCGCCGAACTGATCACGCCCGAACGACGTGCCGCGTTGGCGTCCGCCACCGGCGAGTTCGGCGAGGCCACCACCTACAAAGAGGTGATCCGGCAACTCGGCACCGACGGTTGGCTGGGCATCGGCTGGCCCGAGGAGTTCGGCGGTCAGAACCGCTCGATGACCGAGCAGCTGATCTTCGGTGACGTCGCCGCCATCGCCGGCGTACCGATCCCTTACCTGACGATCAACACCGTCGGACCGACGATCATGCGCTACGGCACGGACGCGCAGAAGGAGTACTTCCTGCCCCGCATCCTCGCCGGCGACCTGCACTTCTCGATCGGCTACTCCGAGCCCGGCTCGGGAACCGACCTGGCCTCCTTGAAGACCCGCGCGATCCGTGAGGGCGACGAGTGGGTGATCAACGGTCAGAAGATGTGGACCTCCCTGATCCAGTACGCCGACTGGATCTGGATGGCCTGCCGGACCGACGCCGATCTGCCCCGCCACAAGGGCCTGTCGATGATCCTGGTCCCGGCCGACAGCGACGGCGTCAGCTTCACCCCGGTACACACCGTGGCCGGCGTGCACACCAGCGCCACCTACTACGAGAACGTCCGGGTCCCGGCCGAGAACCTGGTCGGCGAACTCAACGGCGGTTGGTCGTTGATGACCAACCAGCTCAACCACGAGCGGGTGGCGCTCACCTCGGCCGCTTCGTTGGTGCACTCCGTCGAGTTGGTCACCGACTGGGCCAAGCAGACCAAGAACCCCGACGGTTCGCGGGTGATCGACGCCGAGTGGGTGCAGATCCTGCTCGGCCGTGCGCACGCCCGGGTCAACGCGCAGACCCTGATGAACTACAAGCTCGCTTCGGAGATCGACACGCTCTCCCCCGCCGACGCCTCGGCCACCAAGGTCTACGGCTCCGAGCTCGCCACCGAGGTCTACCGCACCCTGATGGAGATCGTCGGCCCGCACGGCGGCTTGACCAGCGACTCCCCCGGCGCGGTCCTGGCCGGCCGCCTGGAGCGGTACTTCCGCTCCTCGCTGGTGATGACCTTCGGCGGCGGTACCAATGAGATCCAGCGCGACATCATCGGCTACGTCGGGCTCGGCCTGCCGGCCGCGAAGCGCTGAGTAGAGGAGAGACCATGGACTTCAGCTTCACCCCCGAACAGGACGAAGCCGCGGCACTGGCCGCCTCGATCCTCGGCGACCGCACCACCTCGACCCGGATGCGCGAGGTCGAGGAGGCGGGCGACCGGTTCGACCGCGACCTGTGGGCGGAACTCGGCACCGCAGGGCTGTTGGGCCTGCACCTCCCCGAGGAGCACGGAGGCGCCGGCCTCGGCCTGATCGAGCTCTGTCGAGTGCTGACCGAGGTCGGCCGCACGGTAGCCCCGATCCCCCTGGCCACGCACGGCGCAGCGTCGCGTGCGATCGCGGTCCTGGGCAGCGCGGCGCAACAGGCGGCCTGGCTCCCTGGGGCTGCCGACGGCAGCTCGGTGCTGAGCATCGCGATCTCCGAGGAACGTGCCCACCTCCCCCAGCCGCCTTCGACCACCGCCACCGCGGTCGGCGAGGGCTGGACGTTGGACGGCGTCAAGACGATGGTGCGGGCCGGCATGGCCGCCGACGCCTTCCTGGTGACGGCGCAGACACCGGGAGGAGCCGGCGTCTTCATCGTCCGTGCCGACGACGCCGGCGTCGAGCGGACCGCTCAGCACACCAGCGATGGCGACACCCTGGCGCTGGTCACCCTGAGCGGGGTCCGACTCGACGCCGACCGGCTCCTGGGGACTGCCGACGGCATCGCCGCTGCCCGGACCACCGAGCTGGCGACCGTCGCGGCTGCCGCCGAGCAGTACGGCGTCGTCGCGGGCGCCGTCCGGATCACCGCGGCCTATGCCAAGGAGCGGGAGCAGTTCGGCCGCCCGATCGCCACCTTCCAGGCGGTATCGCAGCGTCTTGCCGACGGCTACATCGACAACATCTTCGAAGGGTTGACCCTCTGGCAGGCCGCGTGGCGTCTCGACGCCGATCTGCCTGCCGCGATCGAGGTCGCCTCGGCGAAGCTCTGGGCCGCCGATGCCGGGCACCGGGTCGCGCACAGCACCGTGCACATCCACGGCGGCGTCGGCATCGACCTGGACGGTGAGGCGCACCGCTACTTCACCGCCGCCAAGCGTTTCGAGTTCAGCTTCGGCGCCGCGACCGAGCAGGCGTTGGCGATCGGCCGTCTGCTCGCCGCCAACTGAGCGCTCGGCACCTGACGCAGTCAGCGCCGTTGTCCGGTGTCGCCAAACGACACCGGACAACGGCGGCGAATCGCCCCCAACCGCCCTCGAGTCCCTAGGCTGAGGGGATGAAGTTCGTCCTCAACGTGATCTGGCTGGTCCTTGCCGGGATCTGGCTCTTCCTCGGCTACCTCGTCGCCGCCCTGATCTGCTTCATCACGATCATCGGCATCCCGTTCGGGATCGCCTCGTTCCGGATCGGCGTCTACGCGCTGTGGCCCTTCGGTCGCGCCGTCGTCCGCAAGCCCACCGCCGGCGCGGGCAGTGCGATCGGCAACGTGCTCTGGTTCATCTTCGCCGGGATCTGGCTGGCCATCGACCACGCCATCGTCGGAGTCCTGCTCTGCCTCACCATCATCGGTATCCCGCTGGGTATCGCCAGCTTCAAGATGATCCCGATCAGCCTGCTGCCGATGGGCCGCGAGATCATCAGCACGGACGATCTCGATGCGGCGATGGTGGCCTACCGCATCTGAACCATCGCGCCTCGCCACCTGTGCCCCCTAGTCTCGGTCTATGGGGCACCTGATCTATGCGGCGATCGGCTCTCTCGACGGCTTCATCGCCGACAAGGACGGCGACTTCAGCTTCTGCAGGCCCTCCGCGGAGATGCACGCCTATCTGAATGCCCGGGATCGGCGGGTCAGCGCCGATCTGTACGGACGGCGTCTGTATCAGGTGATGCAGTTCTGGGAGACGTTCGCAGTCGCGGGTGAGGAGATCTCCCCCGGCGCTGCGTCCGACCCGCTTTTCGAGGTCAGTCGCGCCTACGGCGAGTTGTGGCGTGGCCGCGACAAGGTGGTCTTCTCGACCACCCTGGACGACGTCGATACGGCGCGGACCGGACTGGTCAACCACTTCTCGCCTGCTGCGGTGCGCCAGTTCGTGGACGACCAGCCCGGCGACGTTTCCATCGGCGGTCCCACCTTGGCCGCCCAGGCGCTGCGCGCAGGCATCGTGGACCGGATCGAGTATTACGCCTTCCCAGTGGTGATCGGCGCCGGCACCCATTGGCTCCCGGCTGAGTGGCGCCATGAACTGCGACTCATTGAGGAGCACCGCTTTCTCTCCGGCGTCGTGCATACCGCTTACGAGGTGGCGCGAAGCGGCTGAGGATAGCCGCCCCAGGGCCAAGCGTCGGAGCTCTCCCATTGCGTGTCTTTTTGCTCGCGGACTCCGCTTCACCAGCCGCACGTAAGCCGACGGAGCCTGCACGACGCAACCCGGTACCGGCCCGGTGACCGCGCTCCTAGAGTGTGCCTATGTCAGCCAACGACACGTCAGGTTTCGAGATCGACGGCGAGCCGGCGCTGGACCTGCCGAGTCGCGCGGAGTTCGAGCGGTGGCTCACAGATGCTGCTGAGGAGGTCCGAGCGGTCTGGCTGCGCACCGCGAAGAAGTCCTCGCAGCTCACGTCGATCACCGAGGACGAGACAGTCGACGTCGGCCTCTGTTTCGGGTGGGTATCCGCGGTCCGGCGAAAGTGGGACGACGACACCTACGTCCAGCGCTACACGCGACGCCGGCCACGCAGTAAGTGGTCCCGGATCAATATCGCGAAGGTCGAGCGGCTCACCGCTGAGGGACGGATGCGCCCAGCTGGACTTGCCGAGGTCGACGCTGCCAAGGCCGACGGCCGCTGGGACAACCCCTGGACGTGAAGGTGCGGGTCAGAACGACTACCGCCAGGCGAAGGTCGGCTGCTCGAAGCCTGCCACCGGCTGCCCGTCGCCCTCCAGGCCCAACCAACGGAACTGAAGCAGGACCGCGCCGGTCGGCGCATGCACCAGGTCGTTGCCGAGCGGTAGCTGCACCACCGGGCGGTCGCTCTCCGGGATCGAGACGAAGCGCGGCGAGTCCGGGACCAACAGGTTGTGCAGGCCGATCCGGTAGACCGCCAGCACCTCGTCCGGGGACGGATCAAGCTCCAACCGACCACCACCCCACAGCACCACCGGAGTGATCACGTACCCGGAGCGGGTCGGGTAGTCGTCCATCAGCCCGAGAACGTCGTCGTCGCCGAGCCTGACCCCGAGTTCTTCGTCGGTCTCCCGGATCGCAGCCGCGATCGCGTCCTCGCCCTCGTCGATCCGGCCGCCGGGCAACGCCCATTGGGCGGCATGCGCGCGGAGCCGGGCCGAACGCCGCGACAGCAGGAAGGCCGCGCCGCCGGAGACGTTCTCCATCCGGCCGTCGAGGTTGTCCACGTTGCCGGGCACCTGCGCCATGTCGCCCACGCCCCACGGCGCCGGGTCGATCCTGTCCTCACCGACCTCGGAGTCGACCACGACGACGGCCACCGCTGCCCGCCGCCGCTCGTCCAAGGGAACCGTGCGGCGTTCGTGGGCGCTCAGGTTGGCGCGCACCCGCTCACGGAGGACGTCGTCATACCGAAGCGGCGCAACAGGAGTGGAAGACATGTGGCCATTGTGGCCGGAACGTAGGCTCAGCCTCGCAACGGGCATCCACGATGGAATATCCAGGAGACAGCATGTCGCGCGCCACCACCCGCCTCCAGAGCCTCCTGCCGGGGCCGAGTCGCACCGCCGTGGGTGCCACGCTCGCCGGTGGGGTGCTGACCGGGCTGGCCGCCGCACCTGAGCGGTTCTCCCGTCTGCTCCGCCGGCGTTTCCCGACAGTGGCGGTCACCGGGATGACCGGCGTCGGGAAGACCCAGCTCGCCGACCGGCTGTCCCGCCGGACCTCGGGCGAGGGAGTCGCCGAGGTGGGTTCAGCGGTGATGGAGCGACGCACCCGTCGGTCGCGGCTGCACGGCTTCCGGTTCTTGGTCGTGCCGGGCGACAACGCGGCGACCCGGCTCAGTGCCCTCGACGAGGTGTTCCACGACGAGCCCGTCGACGGGGTGATCCACGTGGTGGCCAACGGGTTCGCGACGCCGCGACGCGCCGCCGGTACCAGCGGGAAGGCGACCGCGACCCGCGAGCAGCAACTCGCCGCAGAGCTTGAGGACTGGACGATCACCGCCCACCGGATCGCCTCGATGGCGGTCCGCCGGGAGAAGCCGATCTGGCTGGTCATCGCGGTCACCAAAGCCGACCTCTACCCCGACGAGCTCGACGAAGTCATCGCCTACTACTCCCCCGGCAGTGGCTCCCCGTTCGGGAACCGGGTCGACGAGCTCCGGGCCCTGGCCGGTGGGGCGAAGCTCTCGGTCGACGTGCTTCCGGTCTCGGCCACCGCGCTGGATCGGGGCGGCGCGCTGCCGAGCCTGCGGCCGAACGCGATGGTGGACTCGCTGGTGACCCGGCTGGAACAGCTCAGCGGTCACCTCTGAGCCGCGACCACCATGACTCCGCTCTACCTCCTGGCGGGCTACGCCGCGCTCAGCCTGGTCACCTTCGCGGCCTACGGCCTGGACAAGTCGGCGGCGCGCCGTGGTCGACGCCGTGTCCCGGAGAATCGCCTGCACCTGCTGGCGATCGTCGGCGGATGGCCGGGCGCCCTGGCTGCGCAACGGACTTTTCGGCACAAGACCGTGAAGCAGCCCTTCAGGGCGATCTTCTGGGCTACCGTGGCCGCCAACTGCGCCGGCCTCGGTGCCGTGTTGTTCCTGCTCAGCTGACGCCGCGCGACAGCCCGACGCGGATGGTCTTTGGTCACGATGGGGCATGTCCGCGCACTCTCCGCCGCCTACGGTGGACGGATGGAGCCCGCAGAGCAGCTACCACCGCTACCCGTCGACGCCTTCGAACGAGTGCTCTGTGTGGTCGCCCATCCTGACGACGTCGAATATGGTGCGTCGTCGGCGGTCGCGGCTTGGAGCGCAGGTGGGATCGAGGTCCGCTACCTGCTGCTGACTCGAGGCGAAGCCGGGATGGACGCCGTACATCCCGAAGAGACAGGACCGTTACGGTCCCACGAACAACTCGCGGCCTCCGCGATCGTCGGGGTGAGCCAGGTCGAGTTCCTGGACTATCCCGACGGGACCTTGGTCTATTCGTTGACGATGCGCCGCGATATCGCGCGGGCGATCCGCGCTTTCCGCCCCGACGCGGTCCTGGTCGGAAGCTGGGAGGTGGAGTTCGCGGCAGGGCTCAACCAGGCTGACCATCGGGTCGCCGGGCTGGCCGCGATCGATGCGATCCGCGACGCCGGCAACCGATGGGTCTTCCCCGAACTTCTCGACGAGGGCCAACAGCCCTGGTCGCCGCGATGGCTGCTGGTCGCCAGCGATCAACAGCCGACCCACGGCGTCGACGTGACCGGGGACCCGCTGGAGAAGGGGATCGCATCGTTGGAAGCACACGGGGCCTACCTCGCCGGAATCCCCGGCCACCCATCGCCCCGATTGATGCTGACCGGCATCACCGCCGTCCAGGGCCAACGCCTCGGAGTACCGCATGCGGTGCTGCTGAAGGCTTTCGACTTCCAGGCGCCACCGCCGATCGCCTTACAGGCGATGGCGATGGCCCAGGAGCTCACCAGCCAGGCGGAAGCGACGTGAAGTCCGGCTGACGTCCTTCGGCGAAGGCGGTCAGCGCCTCAACGTTTGCCGGCCCACCCATCAGCTCGGCAAAACAGGCGTTCTCCCGGTCGCGAGCCTCGCGGATCGCATCGCGGTGCGGTGCCGTCATCGTTCGCTTGACGGCCAGCAGACTGGAGATCGGGCGGGCGGCCAGCACCTCGGCATGACGTCGTGCCTCGGCCACCAACTCCTCCGGCTCGCAGAGCCGCCAGGCGAGCCCCATCTCCAACGCCTGCTCGGCGGAGATCCACTCGGCGGAGAGCAGGACCCACGCCGCGTTCTGCCGTCCGATCAACTGCGGGAAGAGCAGCGACGACGCCGCTTCCGGCGCCACCCCCAAGCTGGTGAAAGGGCACTTCAGCCGGGCACTTGTCGACATGAAGACAAGGTCGGCGAATCCGACCATCGTCGCGCCGATGCCCAGCCCGAGGCCGTTGATCGCCAGCACCAACGGCTTGGGGAACTCCACCAACGCATCGAGGAACCCGAGGAACCCATGCTTCCCGGGGACGAACGCGGGATCGCTGACCCGGGCGTGCATCTCCAACAGGTCGGTGCCTGCACTGAACGCGCGCCCGGCCCCGGTCAGCAGGACGACGGCGACCTGGTCGTCTGCCGCTGCTGCCAGCAGAGCTTCGGCTGCGGCGTCGTAGAGCTCCTCGTTGAAGGCGTTCAACGCATCCGGACGATCAAGGGTGATCGTCCGGACACGCTTCTCGTCGTCGATCCGGAGGACCATCAACGCCCCGTCTTGGCAAGCCGGTCGACGGTCTCCTCGTACTCACGGATCAGGTCCGCCATCACCTCGGCCACCGGACGGACCTCATTGGTCCGGCCGACGATCTGGCCTGCAGGCATCGAGATCGTGTCGGGGTTGTCGCCGCCGTTCATCCGGTTGTGAGCGTCGGCGACCAGCAGGTTCTGCAGCGGCATCGGCAGCGGGGACGGCGCGTCCTCCGTCTCCCAGGCCTCGGTCCACTTGGTCTTCAGCAGGCGGGCCGGCTTGCCGGTGTAGACGCGGGTCCGCACGGTGTCGCCGGAGCCGGCCTTGAGCAGGGCGTCGCGGATGCCGGTACCTGCCGAGAGGTCGTACTCCTCGACCGTGAGCCACAAGGAACCGGTCCAGGCACCTTGGGCACCGAGTGCCATCGCCGCCGCCATCTGGCGTCCGGAGCCGATGCCACCGGCCGCGAGGACTGGAACGTCGGGCCCGACCGCGTCGACGATCTCCGGGGTCAGCACCATGCCCGCGATCTCACCGGTGTGGCCACCCGCCTCGTAGCCCTGGGCAACGATGATGTCGACGCCGTTGGCCACGTGCGAGAGCGCGTGCTTGGCGGCACCCGCCAGCGCAGCGACCTTCACCCCGGCAGCATGCGCCTGCTCGATCACGTCGACCGGCGGCGAGCCGAGCGCGTTGGCGATCAGCACCGGACGGTGGGCCAACGCCACGTCCACGTGGGAGCGCGCCACCGAGTGCAGCCAACCGAGCACGCCTTCGCGGCCCTCGCCCTCAGGGAGCGGCGGTACGCCGAGCTGCTGCAGGGTCCGCTCCACGAACGAGAGGTGCTCGTCGGGGATCATCGCCTTCAGGTCAACGGCTTTGCCCTCGGTCGGCACCTTCATCGGCATCACGATGTCGACGCCGTACGGCTTGCCATCGGTGTTCTCGTCGAGCCAGGTCAGCGTCTTGTCGAGGTCCTCGGCGTCGTTGAACCGGACCGCGCCCAGGACACCGAGTCCGCCGGCCCGCGACACTGCTGCGGCCACCTTCTCGGACGGGGTGAAGGCGAAGATCGGGTACTCGATGCCGAACATCTCGCAGATCGGGGAACGCATCAGCTGCTCGCCTCCTGGGCGTCACGGTCGGCCAGGGCGATCTCCTTGGCCTGCGGGTACTGGGCCTTGCCGGTGGCGTTGCGCGGGATCTCGGGCACCACGGTCAGACCGCGGGGCAGCTTGTATCCGGAGAGGTGGGCGCGCAGGTAGTCGCGCAGCGCCTCCAGTTCGAGGCTGGCGTCCTCGCGCAACTCGACGACGGCGTGCACCGTCTGGCCGAACTTCTCGTCGGGCAGACCGACCACCAGGACGTCGTAGACGGCGTCGTGCCCCTTGATCGCCATCTCGACCTCTTCGGGGTACACCTTCTCCCCGCCGGTGTTGACGCAGTTGGAGCCGCGGCCCAACAGGGTCAGGCGGTTGCCTTCCTCGATCCGGGCGTAGTCGCCGGGGATCGAGTACCGCTCGCCGTCGATCTCGATGAAGGTCTGCGCGGACTTCACCGGGTCCTTGTAGTAGCCGACCGGGACGAAGCCGGCCTTGGCGGTGCGACCGACCTTGCCGACGTCGACACTCGGGTCGAGGATCTTGCCGTCGTCGTCGATCACCACGGTGGCGTGGCCGATGCTGACCACGGGGCCGTCGGTCGACAGTGCGCTGGCGTCCTGGAGGCCGGTGCCCTGGAAGCCGGTCTCGGAGGAGCCGACGGAGTCGGTGAAGACGGCGTTCGGGAACTTCGCCATCCAGCGTTCCTTGACGGCCTTGGAGAAGATCGCGGCACTGCTGGCGATCGCGAAGAGGCTCTGGCCGTCGAAGCCGCCCTCCTCGTAGGCCTCGATCAGCGGGCGGGCCATCGCGTCGCCGGTCATGAAGACCATCTGCACCTTGTGCTGGTCGATGAGTTCCCAGGTTCGGACCGGGTCGAACTTCGGCTCCATGATGGTGAGCTGACCGGCGAACAGGTGCATCAACAGGCTGGCCTGGGCGCCGCCGTGCATCAAGGGACTCAGCGGGAGGGTGATCAGGCTCGCACCCTCCGCAGCCGCCTTGGACTGGTCGTACTCGCCCTTGAGCTCGCCGGTCATGAAGTCGACGCCACCGCCGAGCACCCGCCAGAAGTCCTCGTGGCGCCACATCACTCCCTTGGGGAAGCCGGTGGTGCCACCGGTGTAGATGATGTGGATGTCGTCGGCGCTCCGCGGACCGAAGTCGCGGGCGTCGCTCTGACCGGCGACCGCCTCGGCCAGGGTGACCCCGCCGAACCCGGAGAGGTCGCTGTCGTCACCCGGCTCCATCGAGTTCGGGACGGCGATGATCGTCTTCAGCTTCTCGAACCTGGGCGCAACCTCGGCCACCAGGGAGGCGTAGACCCGGTCGTGGACCAGGCCGACCAGGTCGGCGTTCTCGAAGATGTACTCGAGCTCACCGGCGACATAGCGGTAGTTGATGTTGATGGAGACCGCACGCACCTTGAGGATCGCGATCAGCGCAATCACGTGCTCGATGCTGTTCTTGGAGTACAGGCCGACGTGGTCGCCCTTACCGATGCCCTGGGCGGCCAGGTAGTGGGCCAGCTTGTTCGACTCACGCTCGAGTTCGGCGAAGGTCAGGGTGTCGTCGCCGACCTGGACGGCGAGACGGTCGGGCACGGCGTCGACGGCGTGCTCGAAGAGATCAGCGATGTTGAGAGCCATGTCCGCAAGACTAGAACACGTTCTCGTTTCAAGCTATGGTTTCGCACATGTCAACCGAAGTCGAAGCTCCGCACTGTCTGGTGGAGCAGGTCGGCCACAAGCTCGTGGTCACCATGAACCGGCCGCACGCCCGCAACGCGCTCTCCACCGAGATGCTCGCGATCATGGAAGAGACCTGGGAACGGGTCAACAACGACCCCGGGATCCGCGTCGTCATCCTGACCGGCGCCGGTGGCTACTTCTGCGCGGGCGCCGACCTCAAGGCGATGAGCAAGGATGCGCCGAGCGACAAGTTCTCCTCGGGCGCCTACGACCCGAGCATCATCAAAGCGCTGCTCAAGGGTTATCGCCTGAACAAGCCGCTGATCGCCGCGGTCGAGGGGCCGGCCATCGCCGGCGGCACCGAGATCCTGACCGCGACCGACATCCGGATCGCCGGCGAATCCGCCCGATTCGGCGTCTCCGAGGCCAGATGGAGCCTCTACCCGCTCGGCGGCTCGGTGGTTCGGCTGCCGCGCCAGATCCCGCAGACCATCGCCATGGACCTTCTCCTCACCGGCCGGCACATCAAGGCGCCCGAGGCCAAGGAGATCGGCCTGATCGGCTACGTGGTCCCCGACGGCGAAGCGCTCGCCAAGGCCCACGAGATCGCCGACCTGATCTGCGCCAACGGGCCACTCGCCGTCCAGGCGATCCTGAAGACGGTCCGCGACTCCGAGGGCAGGCACGAGGACGAGTGCTGGAAGGACGACGCCACCGTCGGCGCCGCCGTCTTCGCCTCGAACGACGCCAAGGAAGGCCCGCGCGCCTTCGCCGAGAAGCGTTCGCCGAACTTCACCGCTTCCTGAGTAGCACCCAGCGGCTGGCATCTCCACCCTGAGGTCACCAGTTCGGTACCTCAGGTGGAGGTGACCACCCCTGGCGGATTCCTAATCTCGGGGTCATGACGATCCTGTTGAGCGATCCGCGCGTCGCGGCCCTCGAGGTCCGTGACAGCGCCAGCCCGTTGGTAGCGCTGCCCCACCACCTCTCCCCCGACCACTGCCTGGTCCGGGCCGAGGTCGCCGCCCGCTTGGTGGAGGCCGCGGCAGCGCTGCCCGACGGAGTTCGACTCAAAGTCGTCGAAGGACACCGGGAACCCGTACTCCAGCAGGAGATCATCGCGCGCTACAGCGCCGAGGTCTGCGGGGCCCATCCGGGGGTGGGCCCCGCAGAGCTGGACCGCCTCGTCAGCCGCTTCGTGGCGCCGCTGGCCGTCGCGCCGCACGTCTCGGGTTCCGCGGTGGACCTCACCCTGAGCACAGACCACGGCGTCGAACTGCCGATGGGGACGGCGATCGACGCGACGCCAGAGGTCAGCGGCGGACGCTGCTACACCGAGTCTGTGGAGATCAGCGCCGAAGCACGCGCCAACCGGAACCTGCTCGCCCGCGTGCTCGGCGACGTCGGGATGGTCAACTACCCGACCGAGTGGTGGCACTGGAGTTGGGGCGATCGGTACTGGGCGTTGATGACCGGCGCCCCCGCTGCCGTGCATGGCCCGATCGCCGCCGTCCCGTCGACTCCGAGCGCCGCATGAGCGGCCCGGTCCTGACCGTCTCGACGTCGGCGATCACCAACAACGCAACGCGCCTGCGCGGCGACGGCGACTTGATCGCGGTCGTCAAGGCCGACGGGTTCGGCGTCGGTGCGACCACCGTTGCCGCTGCCGCGCGCCAGGCCGGCGCCGCCCTGCTCGGCGTCGCCACCCTCGCGGAGGCCGCCGCCCTCTGCGCCACCGACGCAGCCTCCGACGTCGGCGTACTGGCCTGGCTGAGCGACCCTGACGACCTCAGCGCAGCGCTACCCACCGCGATTGAGCTCGCCATCGGCAGCCGCGAACACCTGACGGCACTGCTCACCGGACCTCGCGGCGCCGCACCACGACGCGTCCATCTCTTCGTCGACACCGGGATGTCCCGCGACGGCTGCCCGGCGATCGAATGGCCGGCACTCTGCAAAGCCGCACGGTCGGCTGAACAGAGCGGCGCCATCGAGGTGGTCGGAGTGATGGGCCATCTCGGCTGTGCCGAGCCGGAGCAGCTCGACCACACCCTGGCGACCGGCCGCTTCCGCACCGCGCTCGCCTTCGCCCACCGGTTCGGACTGCGGCCGGAGCTGGTCCACCTGGCGGCTACCTCGGCGGCCCTCGGCTCGCCCGGCACCCGGCACAACGCGGTGCGAGTCGGTGCCGGCCTGGTCGGCATCGACCCCAGCGGACTGGGCCGGTTGCAACCGGTCGCCACGTTGAGCGCTCCCGTGGTCCAGGTCCGGCACGCCTTGGCCGGCTCGCTGGTCGGTTACGGCACCGGCACCCGACTCAGCGAACCGACCTGGTTGGGCCTGCTCCCCCTCGGCTACGCCGACGGGCTGCCCCGTGCCGCCTCCGGCCGGGCGGAGGTGCTGATCGCCGGACGGCGCCGCAAACTGCTCGGTCC
Organism: Nocardioides sp. Bht2; assembly: GCF_047308515.1. NCBI lineage: Bacteria > Bacillati > Actinomycetota > Actinomycetes > Propionibacteriales > Nocardioidaceae > Nocardioides > Nocardioides sp. Bht2. The sequence goes on along the minus strand of NZ_JBLBWI010000011.1, from coordinate 4,527 downwards.
CATCTCGATGGACCAGGTCGTCGTCGACCTCGGCGATACACCGGTCTCCGTGGGTACCGAGGCCACCGTCTTCGGCGTCACCGACCGCGCCCCGAGGCTCGCCGATTGGGCAGCGTGGGCCGACACCATCGAACACGAGGTGCTGACCCGGATCGGCCCGCGGGTGCGTCGCCGCGTCGTCGCCACTCTCAACGCCAGCAGCCAACCCGAGGAGGAGGCCGCATGAAGCAGGAACCCGGCCAACGCGTCGCCGTGATCGGCGGTGGCGCCAACAGTGAACATGTCGTCTCGCTCGCCTCGACCGAGGCGGTCTCCGCCACCCTGATCCGGGCTGGCTTCGCCGTCCTCAACCTCACCATCGCCCCGGACGGCGGGTGGCGCGACGCCGAAGGGGTCCCGCTCACGCCTGCGGCCGCGGTCGCCGCGATCTCCACCTGCGACGTGCTCTTCCCGATGGTCCACGGCCCCGGCGGCGAAGACGGGACCCTCGCCGCCCTCGCCCGCCTGGTCACGATCCCCTGTGTGGGTTCGGCGCTGGGGGCCGGAGCGGTCGGCATGGACAAGTGGGTGAGCAAGCTCGTGGCCCGCGCGCTCGGCGTTCCGGTAGCGGACGGCCTCCTGGTGAAGGCTGGCGATCCGACGCCGCACTGGCCCGGCGACTGTGTCGTCAAGCCGGTCGCCGCCGGGTCGAGCCAAGGCGTTCGATTGGTCCTCGCCGGTGACGGCGAAGCACTCGGCGATGCTCTTGTCCACGCCTTCCAGCACGATCGGCGGACGCTGGTCGAGGAGCGGCTGGTCGGGCGGGAGATCGACATCGCCGTGCTCCGTCGCGCCGACGGCACCCTGCTGGTCTCACCACCCCTCGAGATCCACGTGCCCGGACTCTTCGACTACACGTCGAAGTACGACGGTTCCGCGGAGTTCCAGATCCCGGCACCGCTCACCGACCTGGAACTCAAAGCCCTGCAGGAGCACGCGATCACCCTCTACGAAGGCTTCGGCTGTGCCGGACTCGCCCGGATCGACTTCTTCCTGACCGAGAACGGCTGGGTCTTCAACGAGATCAACACCATTCCGGGGATGACCGAACAGTCCCAGGCACCCCGGATGCTCGCCGCCGCCGGGCTCGACTACCCGGGGCTGCTGACCGAACTGGTCGGCGCTGCGCGGGGATGAACGTAGCCAACCGGATCGCCTCGCTCGACCTGCTTCGCGGCATCCCCATCGCCCTGGTGATGGCACGGCATGCAGCCCCTGATCTCTTCCCCGGCGCAGGGGTCGTCGGCGTGGTGATGTTCTTCTCGCTGTCCGGCTACCTGATCACGGGCGTGCTGCTCCGCGAGTTGGACCGCACCGAGAGCGTCCGGCTCACCCACTTCTACCGCCGCCGGGCACTCCGCCTGGCGCCGGCGATGGTTGCCTGGCTGGTCGGGATCACCCTGGTCACTCTGGCCCTGGACCCGCTCCACGAACGTAAGCTGCTCGGCGCCACCTGGTTGGTCAGCCTGACCTGGACGGCGAACCTCCCGTTCCGGCCGGTCTTCAGCGACGCCGGATTCCACCTCTGGACGCTGGCCACCGAAGAGCAGTTCTACCTGATCTGGCCTGCCCTCCTGCTGATCGGTGCCCGGCTGGGCCAACGGTGGTTGGCCTTCGCCGTCGCGGCCGTGGTCAGCGCCGGCCTCCTCGTCGCCACCGCCTACTGGTTCCGGAACAACCCCGACCAGGCCTATGTGCTGCCCACCAGTTGGGCGATCTGCTTCGTGATCGGTGGACTGGCCCGATGGCTGACCCGCGGACGCGCGTCAACCTCAGCCCGGCCGCCGCGTGGCGCCGTCGCCTGGGTGGTGTGCGGTTCAGCTCTGCTGGCTGGTCTCGCCGTGCTGCCGCTCCGAGGAGAACTGACCACCTACCTCGTCGTCGGGCCGCTGGTCGCCGCCGTGACCGCAGCCCTGGCACAGTTCACCCCGCATTGGCCCGCCGTCCCCCGCTGGGCGGACCCGCTCCGTCGGTTGGGCGTGATCTCCTACGCCGCCTACCTGTGGAACTACCCGCTCGCACTATGGCTACGGCCCTACGGATGGGGTGGCGCGGTGACAGCGCTGCTGCTGACCGTTGTGATCGCGACAGCGAGCTGGCGTTGGGTGGAGGAACCGGTCGCCCGGTGGCAGGCGAAGCGTTGGCGGCAACCCGCTCCGGCGCCGCGCCGTGAGACAGTGCCCTGGTGATGGGTGCGACCACGAGCCGAGCCAACCAGGTCCAACGTGCTGCGCCGGCTGTGGCCCTGGCAGCGGCGGTCCTGGCGCTCGGCTACGCCTACCGGGACGATGGCCTCACCTTCAGCTCCGGACAGGTCCAGCTGATCAGCATCCTCACCGCGGGCGCGGTCGCGATCGCCTGGCGCTGGCAGGCGGCGGCGCTCGGGCTGATCTGGTTGCTGCTGGCCTTCCACGTCACCGCAGGCCTGCTCTTCCTCCCCACCGAACTCGCGATCGCCTTCGTCGCCTTCGCCTGTGCCGCTTGGGGATCGCGCTGGACGTTGGCCCTGAGCCTCTTCTCCATCCCGCTCGCCGCCGCCGTCTGCGCGCAGGTCTTCCTGCACACCAGGGACGACGAGCCCCGGATGCTCTCCTGGTGGCTCTCCGACCTCGGTCTGCGCGGTCTCGCAGAGAGTGCTCAGAACTCGTCGTTCGGGCCGACCTTGGTCGTCGGCGTGATCGGTCTCCTCGGGCTGCTCGTACCGTGGCTGGTCGGCCTCGCCGTTCGGCTGATGCGCCGCTCCGACGCCTCACTGCAGACCGCCCAGCGGGCCGAGTCCGAGCGGGAGAGCGCCGAGGCCGCCCGCACCGTTGCCGAGGACGTCGCCCATGTCCGTGAGGCCCAGGCCCAGTTGGCACGCGACGTGCACGACGTGGTCGGACACTCGCTCACCGTGATCCTGGCCCAGGCCGAAGCCGCGCAGTATCAGGACGATGCCGCCGTCAAGCAGACCCTGGCCACCATCGCCGACACCGCGCGAGCCTCGTTGGCAGACGTGCGCCAGGTTCTGCACAACACCGGCCCGATCCCGATCGTGCCGGCCGAGCAGGACCTGCACGACCTACTCGCCGGCGTCCGGGCCGGTGGTCGCGAGGTGTTGCTCAGCGACGTCGGTGAGGCACGTCCGTTGCCGCCCGACCGCGCCGCCGCAGCGCACCGGGTGCTCCAGGAGATGCTGACCAACGCCGTCCGACACGGCGCTCCCGGGCCGATCACGCTGGAGCGGCACTGGGGTGGCGACCTGCGTCTGGAGGTCACCAATCCGGCCTTCGACGCGGCCGAGACCGCCGCCGCACCGACCGTCGCCCTCTCGGGACATGGGGTCGAAGGGATGCGCCGACGGCTCGAGGCTGTCGGCGGCCATCTCGACATCCGTAGCCGGGCGAACCCGCCCACCTTCACCGCAACGGCGTGGATCCCGTTGCCCGGCCGTTTCGAGGAGCCGCACCGATGACCGAGACCCCTGCTGAGAACTCCGAGGTACGGGTCCTCCTGGTCGACGATCAGGACCTCTTCCGGGAGGGCGTACGGGTGATCCTCGACGCCCAGCCCGGGATCACTGTGGTGGGCTCCGCCGTCAACGGGCTCGAGGCGATCAGCGCCGTCGACGCACTCGACCCAGACGTCGTGCTGATGGATATCCGGATGCCCGAGATGGACGGCGTCGAGGCGACCCGGCAGATCTTCAGCCCGGCGCGGGTCGCAGCACGGAGCCGACCGGTCCGGGTGGTCGTGCTGACCACCTTCAACCTCGACGACCGCGCGGCCACAGCGATCCGGCACGGTGCCAGCGGCTTCCTGCTCAAGGGCACCACGCCGTCACTGTTGGCCGACGCGATCCGGACCGTCCACTCCGGGCACGCGGTGCTCGCGCCGGCGGATCTGGAAGCGCTGATGAGTGGCCAGTTCCAGCACCGCTCCCCCGTTCCCGAGGTCTACCTGAGCCTCACCGAACGGGAACGCGAGATCCTGGACGCCGTGGCTCGCGGCCTCTCCAACGCCGAGATCGCGGCGGCGACCTTCTCCGGCGAGTCGACGGTGAAGACCCATGTCGGCGCGATCCTGCGCAAGCTCGGCCTGCGGGACCGGGTCCAGGTCGTCGTCTTCGCCCACGAGCACGGTTTGGTCTAGCCGGACCGTTGATCGAGCCTGCCGAGATCAGGTCTCGGTCACGACAAGCCCGACCTCCGCACCACCGTCGATCGAGCCCGCCGAGATCAGGTCTCGGTCTCGACAAGCTCGACCTCCGGACCACCGTTGATCGAGCCTGCCGAGATCAGGTCTCGGTCTCGACAAGCTCGACCTCCGAACCACCGTTGATCGAGCCTGCCGACATCAGGACCCGGCAAGCTCGACCTCCGCACCACCGCTGATCGAGCCTGCCGAGATCAGGACTCGGCCTCGACAAGCCCGACCTCCGAACCACCGCTGACCGAGCCTGCCGACATCAGGACCCGGCAAGCTCGACCTCCGCACCACCGCTGATCG
>NZ_JBLBWI010000010.1:0-150437 GCF_047308515.1 Nocardioides sp. Bht2 | reverse complement strand
GCGGATGGGCTCTGCGCTGCGGATGGGCTCTGCGCTGCGGATGGGCTCTGCGCTGTGGGCGGTGCTGGCGGCGCCTCGTCGGGGTGCGCGACGGGTGGCGGTGCGGGCGGCGCAGCCGGGGCCGGCGCCGCGGGCATGAGCGGCGGGCCCCACGGAGGCCGCTGATCGCGGTGCGGTGCGGGCGGCTGCGCTGCGGGCGGGCGCGGTGCCGATGGCTGCGGAGCGGGCGGCTGCGGTGCCGGTGGTGCGGGCGTCGGCGTCGGCGTCGGTTGCGGTTGCGGTGGGGTTGCTCGGACCGGCGCCAGCCGCATCGCGGTCAGGTTGACCAGATGGACCTCGGCGGCGCCGTCGCCCTCCTCGAGGACCGGCTGCGGACGGACGTCGAGGACGACGCTGCCGCAGGCATGGTCGTGCCAGCCGCGACGCTGTCCGCTGCGGTCCTCGATCGCGGTCCAGGCCAACGCGGCCAGGCCGAGTCCGAACATCGGCAACGAACCGACCCCGACGATCAGCGACCGCCGGATCGCTCGGCCCACCCCGATCGGCGCACCGGTCGCTGTGTCGACCACCCGAATGCCCGCCGCTGCCCGGCCCGGGCTGGTGCCGCGCAGGCCCAGGCTCAGAGCGAACGCCAGCGAAACGACCAGGACCACCGCGGCGATCAGCGCGACGCCGAGCCAGACCTTGTCGTCGCGGAAGAGCCACCACCAGGCGGCGACGGCCGCCACAGCGAAGGCGCCCCAGCCAAGCAGGCGGTCGATGAGGAAGGCGTGGAACCGGCGGTCCGGCTGCGCGACTGGAGCGGTTGCGGGCATCTCAGGGACTGGTCACCTGAATGGTGAGGCCATCGCCCAGGTCGATCAGCGATCCCGGCAGGAGCTGCACCGGGACACCCGGCTGCAACGGCTCGGGGGCCAGGCCCGGTAGGACCAGGACGGTGCCGTTGGTCGAGCCGAGGTCGCTGACCACGGCGGTGCCGTGGTCAGCACCGGAGCCGGGGCGTACCTCCAGATGCGTGGAGGAGATCTCCTGGTTCGGGCTCGGCACGGTCACCAGTCGCGGCTGCTCGGTCGAGGTGAACCGTCGCGCCTCCGGGGCACGCCCGATCAGGATCGCCCGGTCCACGTCGACCACATCACCGCTGGAGAGGAGCAGCTTGGCCACCGGCTGCGCGGTGACGCTCGGGGCAGGCGGCTGCCCGGGGATTCCCGGGTGCTGGCGCTGGAACTGGCTGGAGTCCCAGTTGCCGGTGACGGTCTGGCCGTCGTGGTCGAACCCGGCCGGTGGCTGGGCCTCGCTCGGCGGCGCCCACGGGTTCGGCTCGGCCGGAGCAGCCGCTACCGGCTCGTCCTCGGGCAGATCAGGGAAGCCGGGCACCGGGTTCCGGGGCAGCGGCGGTTCCGGGACCGGCAGCGGCGGGACGGGCGGCAGCGGCGGGACCGCCGGCATCAACCCGGTCGCGTCCGGGTCGATCTGGGGCAGGACGTCGGTGACGTCGGGGTCGGCGCTACCGAGCGGTGCCTCGATCCAGGCGGCCTCCTCGGGCTCGGCAACCGGCTCCGGCTCCGGCTCCGGCTCCGGCTCAGCGAAACCCTCGATCTCGGCCAGCGGTGCGGAGAGCGCGTCCGCGTAGGGCTCCGGCTCAACAGGCGGCACGACGACCTGCGGTGCAGCCACCTCGGCGTCGAACTGCGGCGCCGATCCGAACCCGACCGGCTCCACCTCGATCGGGCGCGCCGTCAGGTCGAGCGGCTCGGTCCCGAGCGGACGCACCTCGACGGTGGCCGGATGCTCCACCAGCGCGACCCGGACCAGGCCGTCGCGCAGCAGTCCGGCGACCACCTCATCGACCTCGTGGAGGAGCAACCGGGACTGGCTGACGCCGGCCAGCGCCCGCTCCAGCCAGGTGGCGGCGTCGCGCCCGTCGAGGACGATCAACTCGCCAGCGACGGTGAACTCGGCGCGCACCTCGCCACGGAGAACCACGCGGGCGGCGTCGTCGGCGACGCTGAGCAGGGCGAAGGCCGGCAGGCCGCGCAGGCCACCGCTGATCAGTGCGTCGAGGACCTCGTCGAAGTCGGCGCCGTGGTCCACCAGCTCCCAGATGCTCGCAACGCGGGCCTTCTCACTCGGCGGCAGGTAGACCTGCACGTTCGAGGAGATGACACCGAACCAGTCGCCGGCATGGAACGAGGTGGACGTGGAGTTCTCACTCATGGCAGGGCACCCAACTTCTCTTCGAGACTCACCGGCTCGCTCCGGTTCCGGGGCGAGTCGGCCTCGGACCATCCCACCACATCGACCACGATCGCCGTGGCGTTGTCTTCCCCACCGCCGCTCAACGCGGCCGCGACCACGGCGTCGGCAGCGTCACGCGGATCGGCGACGTCGATGAGCACGGAGGCCAACACGTCGGGAGCGACCATCCCGCTGACGCCGTCCGAACAGATCAGCAGCCGCTGGGCCGAGGCGAGCGGGAGGACGAAGTAGTCCGGGTCGGTCCGCCCGGCGGCGCTCAGCGCCCGGGTGATCACGTGCCGCTCCGGGTGGCTGGCCGCGGCGGTGGAGGTGATGGTGCCGCTGTCGACCAGCTCCTGGACCACCGAATGGTCCACCGAGACCTGCTCGACCCGGTCCTGGTGCACCTTGTAGATCCGGGAGTCGCCAAGGTTGACCAGGAGCCACTTGGGCCCCTCCTCGTCGGCGCAGACCAGGGCCGCGGCGACCGTCGTCCCGGCGTAGTAGGAGACCGCACCGTCACGTTGATGCTCCGCGACGTGTTGGGCGATCCGATCCTGGCTGAGCGCCAAGGCACGGGCCACCGCGCCGATCGCCTCGCGCGGCTCGAAGCCCGCCTGGACCAGACGCGCGAACTCCTCGATCACGATCGCGCTGGCCACCTCACCGCCCTGATGTCCGCCCATGCCGTCGGCGACCACGAAGACCGGCGCTGCGGCGAGGTAGGCGTCCTGGTTGGTGCTGCGCACCCAGCCGACGTGGGTGGCCGCGCCACAGTTCAGATGGACCACGCGCACCGCCCGGGCCCGACGGAATCCAGGTTCTGGGAGCCTGGGGCGGCGGAGGCTGAGCCGGGTAACGTTGCGCCGATGAGCGCGAGCACTCCGACGCACCGGTCGTTGGCCGACCAACTGCGCAGTTGGCCGGAGCCTCGGCTTGCCCGGCTGCTGCACGATCGCCCGGATCTCGCCACACCCGCTCCTTCCGACTCGTCCGCGCTCGCCTCGCGTGCGGCCACTCGCGCCTCGGTCCTGCGCGCGCTTGATCTGCTGACCGCCGCCGAGCTCTCGGTGCTACATGCCCTGATCGGCGGCGCTCAAACCCCTGGGCCCGAGACGATCGTCCGGCTGGTCGATCTGGCCCTGGTCTGGGAGGCCTCCGACGGCCCACGGCCGCTCACCGTGATCGCCGATCTGCTCGGGCCACGGCCCGCCCCCGATCCGGAGCAGCCCGCACTGATCACCTCCGAACAGCCCGCGGAGCGCGTCGCCCAAGCCGCTGCCGGGGCCGCCTTCGACCTGGTCCGGCGGACGGAGACGCTGCTGGAGACCTGGAGCACCGCTCCCCCATCGGCGCTCCGGGCCGGCGGGCTCGGCGTCCGCGACCTCCGGGCGGCGGCCACCCTGCTGCACGTCGAGGAGCAGGGTGCCGCACTGATCATCGAGGTGGCGGCCGAGGCCGGGCTGCTCGGCACGGGCACCCCGGGCGGGATCGTCGAGTCCTGGCTCCCCACCGACGCCTACGACGCCTGGACCCGCAAGAGCGTCGCCGAACGGTGGCTGACCCTGGTCACCGCCTGGCTCCGCAGCCCGCGGCTGCCGGCCCTGATCGGTAGCCGCGACTCGGCGGGCAAAGCCGCCAATGCGCTGGCCCCCAACCTGGTCGACCCGCACGCCCACGACACCCGTGAACTGGCGCTGCGGTTGCTCGCGAAACTCCCCGACGGAGTCGGACTGGCCTCGGGGACGGGCCTCCCCTCCCTGGTGGCACAGGCGTCCTGGGTCCGTCCCCGACGCTCGGTCACCCAGGGCCGGTTGATCGCCTGGACGATCAGCGAGGCCGCGGAGCTCGGCGTCGTCGCGCTCGGCGCGCTCTCCCCGAGCGGCCGGCTGCTGGTGGCCGGGGACGCCGACGGCGCGAGGGCCGCGATCGACGAACTGTTGCCGGCCCCGCTCGACCACGTCCTGATCCAGGGCGACCTCACCGCGATCGCGCCCGGGCCGTTGATCCCCGACCTGGCTGCGCGGCTGATGCAGATCGCGGAGGTGGAGTCGCGGGGCGGTGCCACCGTCTACCGGTTCACCGGGCCGTCGATCCGGCGTGCCCTCGACGTCGGCTGGACCGCCGACGAACTGCACGCCTTCTTGGCGGCGTCGTCGCGGACGCCGGTGCCGCAGGCGCTGGCCTACCTGGTCGACGACACCGCCCGCACCCACGGCACGATGCGGATCGGCTGGGCCGAGGCCTACCTGCGGTGCGACGACGAGACGACGCTCAGCGCGCTGCTGGGCCACCGCGATGCGGTGGCGCTGGGGCTGCGCCGGATCGCGCCCACCGTGGTGATCTCGACGACGCCGATCGACGAGTTGCTGCCCGCGCTCCGCGATCTCGGGGCAGCACCGGTGGTGGAGTCCAGCGACGGGACGGTCCACCTGGCCGCACCGACGAACCACCGGGCCCGGACCCCGCGACGTTCCTCGCCGGGGCATCAGGAGGCACGCGAGGCGGCCACGATCAGCGCCGCGGTGGCGGCGATCCGGGCCGGCGACCGGGTCGAGGCGCACCGTCCCGAGCGGCCCTCGGCCACCACTCCAGCGCAGGCCTTGGCCTTGCTGCGCCAGGCCGTCGAGACCGGTGCCACCGTGCTGATCGGGTATGTGGACAACCACGGCACCTCCTCTCAACGACTGGTCGATCCGCGTCGGGTCGAGGGCGGACAGCTCACCGCCTACGACCACCGCAGCGAGGATCTCCGCGGCTTCGCCGTGCACCGGATCACCTCGGTCTCACCCCCGACGAAGTAACCGCTTCGCGTCATTCCCGCGATAGTCCCTGACGTTCGGCCCCTGAATTCGGCCATTTCAGGGGCCAAACGTCAGGGACTATCTGGAGCTAGGCGGGTGGCTTGGCGACGCAGCGCGTCGAGGACGGTCCGTACCGCAAGCCGTTCGACGCGGTCCGGGCGGCCGATCGCGAAGATGAACCGGGCAGCATCGACGCCGACCAACGGGCGGAGCACCACCCCGGACCCTTGCGGGCTGGTGAAGCGGGGCAGCACCGCGACCCGTGAGGTGCCGACGATCAGGGCCTCGGCCAGCCTGTTGTCGCGGACCCGCTGCACCACATGGAGCGGACGCCGGATCGCCGCCTCGACACCCAACCGCACGGTATCGAAGGGGAAACCCACCGGCACCCCGATCCACTCCTGGTCACCGACCTGTTCGGGCGTCAACTCCGGGTGCGCCGCCAGGGGATGGTCGACGTCGAGGGCGAGGTCGAGCGGTTCGCGGGCCAGCGGCAGCGTGACCAGCCCATCGGTCCCGGCCGGTGCCCTCGGGGTGAGACTGTGCGCGATGACCACGTCGTGATCGCGGACCAGCGCGGCGTACTCGGTCTCGGCCACATCCACGTCGACGCACTCGACCTCGATCGCGCTCTCCGACAGCTCCCGCAGCACCCCGGGCAGCAGCACGGTGGCGGCACTCGGCAGCGCAGCGACCGTCACCCGGCCACTCGGGCTGCCCCGGAAGGCGTCCCAATCGGCCTGGATCCGAGCCGCGACCCGGGCCAGTTCGCGGCCGCCGGCGGCCAGGAGTTGCCCGGCCTCGGTCAGCCGGAGGCCGCGCCCCTCGGGCTCGACCAGGGCTACCCCGAACTCGCGCTGAGCGGTCCTCAGCTGCTGCGAGACCGCCGACGGCGTCCGATGGGTGGCCTGCGCGACGGCGGTCACCGTGCCCCGTTCGGCCAGCTCGCGGAGCAGCTCCAGGTGGCGGTGATCCATGTAGGCAACCTACAAGAAAGGAACAGGAATTTTCGCTAGTGCTGAACGGAGAATCGACCCGATGATGGCGATGTGCCGTTCACCCATCGCCTCCTCGCCGCTCTCGTCGCCGTGCTGTGGGGCGTCAACTTCCTGGCGATCCATGCTTCGCTGGAACACTTCCCGCCGCTCTTCCTGGTTGCGCTCCGGTTCGTCCTGATCGCGATCCCGACGCTTCTGCTGATCCCTCGACCTGACGTCGAACTGCGCTGGCTGCTCGGCTACGGGATCGGCTTCGGCACTTTGCAGTTCCTCTTCCTCTACTGGGGAATGGCGGCCGGAATGCCGGCCGGCCTGGCCTCCCTGGTACTGCAGTCGTCGGCCCCGTTCACCGTGCTCCTTGGTGCCATCGTCTTCGGGGACCGGATCAGTCGCCGCCAGCTGAGCGGGCTGCTTATCGCCTCATCCGGGCTCGCGATCGTCGGGGGGCAGCGCGCCGAGGCCGCCGCCCTGTTGCCGTTCCTGCTGGTCCTGGCCGGTGGCCTCGGGTGGGCGATCGGCAACCTCGCCAACGCCCGGGCCAAGGCCCCGAACCCGCTCCACCTCACTCTGTGGATGTCGGTGATCCCGCCGATCCCGATGCTCGCCCTCTCGCTCGTCGTCGAAGGCCCCGGCGAGATCGGCGACTCGTTGACCTCGTGGGGCGACCCGAGCGCCGTCCCCGCGCTGATCGGCCTCGGCTACACGATCGTGCTCGGCACCCTCGCCGGTTCGGGGATCTGGACCTGGCTGATGGCGCGGCACCCGGCCGGCGTCGTCGCCCCGTTCTCGATGCTGGTCCCGGTGGTGGGGATGTCGACCGCCTGGCTGGTCCTCGACGAGTCGGTCAGCCCCGGCGAACTGGTCGGCGCCGCGATCGTCGTCCTCGGCGTCCTCCTCGGGAGCCGGTTGGGTCGGTCGGCCGCAGCCGCTCCCATTCCCCACGACGCCGCACTGCCCACAGGCCGCTGACGAACGTTTCGCCCCTGATCACGGCTCGATCAGGGGCGAAACGTCAGGGACTATCTCCCGGGTGGCAACAAGAGGAGACCTCAGTCGTAGGTACCGTCACCGAGGTAGAAGCCGGTGTCGGACGACGGCAGGTGGTTCGTGGAGCCGAGGAAGGCGACTTCGTAGCCACCCCAGCTCGCCTGCTCACCCGGCACCTCACACATCACACGGCCAGCCGCGTCGGTGATCTGGTCGGCACAGGTCGGGACCCGGACCTGGGTGTAGGCGTTGAACGACGTCACCGTCACCGTCTGACCGGCCAACGGCTGTCCGGCCGCATCGGTCAGCGTGCCGTGGAGCCTGATCCCGTTGACCCCGATGTCGTTGATCACGAACCGCGCCGCCATCGACGTCGCCGCCCGCTTGACCACCACGACCTGCTGCGCCGAGACACTCGCCGCGTGGGACTGGTCACCGGAGTAGTGCGCGGTGATCCGGTGCTCGCCACCACCCAACTCCACGCCGGTCAGGCGAGCGACCATCCGCCCGTCCACCGACTCAAGATCGGCGGTACCGAGCACGTCACCGGCCCGCTTGAAGGTGACCGTGCCGCTCGGCGAGTGTCCCGCCGCATCGACCGCCGCGCTCAACGCGACCGACTCGCCGTAGGTGATCTCCGTGGCGCTCGCCCAGAGACCGGTGACGGTGCTGGTCCGGGCGATCGCCTGCTCCGTGCTGGCGGTAGCCGCTACGAAGTTGAAGTTGCCGAGGTAGTCGGCCCGCAGCGTGTGGTTGCCAGGCTCGAGCGCCGTGGTCACCACGGTCGCGGTCGCCGTCCGCGGACCTGCCGCGACCAGGCTCGCCGCGCCGAGCAGACGCGATCCGGCCCAGACCTGGACCGTTCCGGTCGGCCGCGTGGTGGCCGGCGCCACCGCGGTCACCGTGGCGGTCACCGTGACCGGCTCACCCGACTCGGCCGGGTGCGGCCCCGAGGTCACCGTCATCTCGGTGGCGCCCTGCGTGACCTGCTGGCCGGTGCCCTGGTCCAGGACGCCGGCGCTGGCCACGAAGTTCGCGTCACCGCTGTAGCTGGCCTCGATGGTGTAGCGCCCCGGGGTCAGCGAGGAGAACTCCACGCTGGTGGCGACGCCGTCGACGACCGGACGGGCTCCGCCCAAGGGCGCACCGTTGACGGTGAACCGCACCGTTCCACTGACCTCACCGGCACCCGGAGCGACCGGGCTGACCTCTGCGGTGAACCGGACCGGCGAACCGGTCGGGACCGGGTTGGCCGACGAGGTGACCACGACACCAGTCTGCGCGCGCTGCACCTTCTGCACCAGCGTCGCTTCGCTGCCGCTGAAGGAGTCGTCACCGTCGAAGCTGACCGTGATCACGTGGCTGCCGACGCTCAGGTCGTCGAGCTCCAGAGTGCCCTGGAAGCCGGTCGCCGAGCTCACCTCGACACTACCCAGCTCCTCGCCGCCCTCAGAGAAGGTCAGCGTGCCGGACGGGCTGCCGGCACCGGGAGCCACCACCGCGACCCGCGCGGTGACGGTGACCGGCTGGCCGTAGACGGCGACCGGCGTGGTGCTCTCCACCTCGAGACGGGTTGCCGCCTTGTTCACCTGGTGGGCGAGCGCCGAGGAGGTGCTGGTGATGAAGTCCGGGTCACCGGAGAGGTAGCGGGCCCGGATGGTGTGGTCGCCGCGGCCCAGGGTCGCCACGCTCAACTCGGCGACGCCGTTCTCCAGTTCGACGAACATGCCCTGGGCGACGCCGTCGATCAGGAACTGCACCGCGCCGACCGGCTCACCGCGCGCCGGGCTGACCGGCGTCACCGTGGCCCGCAGGGTCACGCTCTGACCGACCACCGACGGGCTCGGGCTGGCCGTGACCTCGGTGGTGGTGTTGGCCGCGGAGACCGTCAGGTCGATCTCCTGGGTGGAACCGGCGAACCGGCTCTCCCCCAGGTAGTTCGCGCTCACCCGGTGGGCGCCTGCGTGCAGGCCGGTCGGAACCGAGCGGGCGACGCCGTCCACCAGCTCGACCGGGCTGCCCACCGCTTCGCCGTCGACGAAGAACTGGACCTCACCGGTCGGCATGCCGACACCAGGTGCCACCGGGGCGACGGTCGCCGTCCAGGTGATCAGCTGACCCGCGAGCGGGTTGTTCACCGACGAGGCCAGGTCCAGGCTGGTCGACGCCCGGTCGACGCCGTGGGTGCGGGTCGCCGACGAGCTGGCCGCGAAGTCGGCGGTGCCGTTGTAGGTGGCCGTGACGTCGTGGTTGCCCGGCGCCAGGTTGCTGATGCTCAGCGACGCGGTGTCCCCCGACAGCGGGACGGCGGTGCCGTACGGCTGACCGTCGATGTCGAACTGGACGCCGCCGCTCAGCGTGCCGGCACCGGGTGCCAGCACGTCGACCGTGGCGGTGAAGGTGACCGTCTGGCCACTGACCGTGGAGACCCGGTCACTGTCCAGCGCGGTGCTGGTCGCGGCCTTCGCCACCCGCAGGTCGCGGGCGGTGGCAGTGCTGGTCAGGAAGTTGCCGTCACCCAGGTAGCGGGCACCGATGGAGTGCATCCCGGTGCTGAGCTGGTCGGTGGTCACCGAGGTCGCTGCTCCGGCCTGCAGGGTCACCGGGGCACCGAAGTCATCCCCGTCCACGGTGAACTGCAGCTGTCCACCGGGCTGGTCGGTGCCGTTGACCGCGGTCACCTGAGCGGTGAACGAGGTCGGCTCGCCGTGCACGACGTCCGCGGCAGGTGCCACCGAGACCGCGCTGGTGTTCTTGCCGACCGTGAACGGAGCCGTCGCGACATCACCGCGGTAGAAGGCGGTCTGCACGAACTCGGCACGGACCGTCGCCGAGCGCGGCGGGCCGCTGATCGGCAGATTCGCCGTCGCCACACCCTGAGCGTTCGTGGTGGCGGTCAGCGAGGTGCCACCGGAGATGCTGAAGACGACCGGACGACCGGCCAGCACATTGCCGGACAGGTACGGGTCGGCCAGCTTGGCGCTCACCGTCGCCGAGGTGTTCTGCGGCGCGGAGAGGGAACCGGTGTAGTCGATCTCGACGAGGTTGTCGATGGTGACCGCCCGGGTGGTGACCCGGGTGTTGTTGCTGCACAACACGGTGCCGGTCCGGTTCCGCTCCTCCGCCCGGACCGTGTAGGCCCCGTTCGGGTAGGCGTGCGTGTCCACGGTGTAGCTGAACGCGCCGGAACCATCCTTGGTCTGGCTGGCCACCACCACGTTGCTGGCGTTGATCAGCTGCAGGATGGTGCGCGGCTTGTCCTTGTTGGCACAGAGCGTGCCTTCACCTGCACCGCTGGCGCCGAGGGTGGCGTCACCGCGCAGCACCTCGTTGACGCCGGGGGCGTTGACATCGGCGTGTGCCGGTACGGCACCCAACCCGATCCCGGCGCTCAGACCGGCCCCGATCAGGCCGGTCACGACCAGCGGCACCAGCCGCCGGATACGAAGACGAGTCATTGGATCAGCCCTCCTGCGGCTGTTGCGGAGTCGGTATTGCCATCGCCTGCGTAGGTGGCCTTGTAGCCACCGTTGAGGATCAGGGCGAGCAGTTGGCTGGAGCCGTTGCAGAGCGCCACACCGGCACCGTCGGTCACCACGGTGCAGACCGTGGTGGTGCCGACCTTGAAGACCACCGGCGCACCCGCGAGCGGGACGCCGTCAGCGGTCAGTACCGTCCGCAGCTGGCCCAGCGGCAGGCCGAGCGGAAGCAGGCGGACGGCGGCTGCATCGGCGATCAGCTTGGTGGTGCGCTTGGTGACCGTCAGGTTGGCGGCGGCGCTGGAGCTTGCGTTCAACGCCGAGCTGCCCTGGTAGTGCGCGGTCACCGGATAGTTGCCGGCCGGGAGGTCGGCAAGGGTGATCCGGGCGACGGCGCTCAGGCCGGTACCGGGCGGCAGCGAGGCCTGACCGAGCACGGTGTTGCCTGCCTTGAAGACCACCGTTCCGGACGGCGAGCCGAGGCCGCTGCGAGCGGCGGCGACGGTCGCGCTGAGCTCGACCGGCTGACGGTAGCTGGCGCTGGTGCGCGACAGGCTCACCGTCGTCGTGGTGCCCACCTTGGCGACCCGCTGCTCGATGGCAGCACTCAGGGGCGCGAACGACCGGTCGCCGGAGTAGACCGCGGTCACCTGGTGGTTGCCCGGCTCCAGTGCGGCCACGTTCGGGCTCTTCGCCTCGCCGTCCACCAGCTCGACGGCGTCACCGATCAATCGGCCGTCGACACTGAACTGGACGAATCCGCTCGGCACGCCGACCCCGGCCCGCTCCGCGTCGACCAGAGCGGTGAAGCGCAGCCCGGTTCCATAGGCGGCGTCGGCCTCGCTGCTGCTGAGGTCGAGGCTGACCGTTGCGGCGTCCACGGTCTGGGTGAGGATCGCGCCGCTACCGCCGAAGCCGACGTCCGGCACGAAGGTCGCGATCACGGTGTGGTCACCCGGCTCGGGTGCCGCGATCGTGGTGCTCTCGGCCACACCGGAACCGTCGAGGACCACCTGGCCGCCGAGGGTCACGCCGTCGACGGAGAAGCGGACCATCCCGGACGGGACGGTGCCGTCCTCGGCCGTCACCTGGGCAGTGAAGGTGAGCAGGTCACCGAAGTTGGCCGGGTTCGCCGTGGTGTCGACCTCGGTGGTGGTCGGAACGATGGCGGCACCGGCGATCACCGTGTGCGACGTCTCGGCCGACTCGCTGCTGCGGTAGCTGGCGTCACCCGGGTAACGCGCGACCACCTGGTAGCTGCCGGGCGCCAGGTCGGCCACGGAGACGCTGGCCTGGCTGCCGTTCTCGGTGGCCTGCAACGGTCCGGCACCGATCACCTCGTCGTCGGCGTAGAAGGTGACCACGCCGGTCGGGTTGCCGCCGCCCGGTGCCTCAGCGCCGACCTGCGCGGTGACGGTGAAGCTCTGCCCCTCGGCAGAGGGCGACGGAGAGATGACGACGGCGGTCCGGGTGTCGGCAGGGTTCACCTGCTGCACCAGCGACGCGTTGGCGCCCGCGAAGTTGCCGGTACCGGCGTAGACCACGCTGACGTTGTGCTGGCCGGCCCGCAGCGAGGCGAGCGCACCGAACACGGCCACGCCGTTCTCCAGCGTGACGGGGGCGCCCTGGTTGACGCCGCCCACCCGGAGCTGGACGGAGCCCTGCGGCACGCCGCCGCCGGGAGCCTGGACGCCGATGGCCGCGGTGTAGTGCACCGGCTCGCCGGCGACCGTGGTGGTGGAGCTCGCCTGTAGGTCGACCGTGGTGGTCGCCTTGGCGATCGCTACCGCGCGCGGGGCCGAGGAGCTGGCCCGGTGGACGTCGTCACCGCTGTAGGTGGCGACGATGTCGTGGTTGCCCGCGGGCAGGGTGTCGAGGGTGACCTCGGCCTTGCCGTCGGCGGCGACGCCCGACTGGCCGAGAACCTGGCCGGCGGAGCGGAAGGTGACCGTCCCGGTCGGGGCGTCGGTGCCGGCGGTACCGACCGTCGCGGTCAGGGTGACCTCTTGGCCGTAGACCGCGTTGGCGGTGGAGACGGCCAGCTGGGTCGTGGTGACGATCAGCGGCGGGCGGACCTGGAAGGCGACCGACGGCGATACCGAGGCCGCGTGGTCGTCGGTGCCCAGGTAGCGCGCGGTGACCTGGTGCTGGCCGAGGCCGAGCGTGCTGATCGAAGCGCTGGTCGCGGCACCGTTGGCGAGCGCGACCGGACCACCGAAGTCGGCGCCGTCGACAACGAACTGCACCTGGCCGCCGGGGTTCCGGTTGCCCTGGACGTGAGCGGTGAAGGTCAACGGCTCACCGAGGGTGGCCGGGGACTCCGAGGGCGCCACCGTGACCGAGGTGCCGATCTTGCCGATCACGAACGGGGCAGTCGCCTGGGCGGCGGTGAGACCTGCGGTCTGGGCGAAGGCGACGTTCAGGGTCGCGGGCCGCGGCGGCCCGACGACCGCGATCTGCGCGGTGGCGACACCCGCGGCGTTGGCCGTCGCGGTGACCGACTCGGAGCCGAGGGTGAAGGTGACCGTGCGACCAGCCACGCTGGCGCCGGTCAGATCCCGGAGCTGTGCGCTCACGGTCGCCTCGCTGCCCTGCTCGGCAGCGTTGGTGCCGGTGTAGGTCAGCTCGGTGCAGTTCTGCGGCGTCACCACGATGGTGGTCGCGGCGCGGGCGGTGCCCGCCGTTGCGGTGACACCCCACGAGGCACGGGCGCCGGGGCGCTGGAGACCGTCGGACTCAGCGGGGACCGCGATCGTCGCGGCGTAGTTGCCGCCAGCCGTGGTCTGGGTGTTCGCACGGACGGTGAGTCCGGGCTGGATCTGGCCCTGGTCGAGCACCACGGTGACCGGGACACCGGCCGCGAAGCTGGCGAGCTGGCCACTGACCGTGACCGTGCGACCGGCGCAGGTCAGCGAGTCGCTGGCGGAGGCGGTCAGGCCGTTGCTTCCTGCCGTGGCGGCGCCCGACAGGTTGCGGGTCAGGGTCAACGAGGCGCCGTCCAACGGGAGCTGGAGGATCTCGCGGGCCACGTTGCGATGTGACGGCGAGTACCAGATGTTGTTGACCGTGCTTCCGTCCGCGCTGGATGCGGAGACCAGGTCGGTGGCGACGGTGCCGATCGGCACGGTGACGTTGGCGGCGCTCACCGAGGCGGGCGCGTCGAACGGCAGGGTGCCCTCGAAGGTGTCGGTGCCGCTACCGCCGAGGCTGCCGGCGTCGTAGCTGAAGCCACCGGTGTAGCTGATCTGCTCGTCGTGGCGCCAGCTGTCGCCGGGGTTGAGCGGGAAGTTGAGCGTCTTCCAGCTCGGCTGCGGGTTGAGCTCGAGGTTGATGTTCGCGGTGATGCTCTGGGTGATGATGCTGACCTTGGCGCGGGCGTTCAGGTTCTGCACCTGGCGCTCCTGGAGCACCGCGAGGTCGGAGCGGCGGACGTACCGGGTGCCGGTGACGTTGCCGCTGAAGTTGTCCAGCGTGGCGTTGCCGACGCCGTCGACGGCGACCGATCCGCCACCACCGGTGATGTTTCCGGTGATCTGGAGCTTGTAGGCCTCGTGGCCCTGGAAGGTCTCGACCCCGGCCACGGTGTAGGTGACGTTCTCGTTGATCGAGACGTCGGTGCCGGTCGCCTGGTAGCGGAAGGTGGTCGCGTACGTCCACGACCAGCCGTTGTTCCAGGCCGGGACCTCATGCCCGGTGGTCTGCGCCGCCTGGGCCGGCGTGGGCGTCGCCGCCAGCAGCCCGAGGCCCAAGGTCAGCGCCCCGGCTGCGGCGAGGCGCTGGCGCATCGACCGCCGCCCCACTCGTCCCGGGATCTGGGTTCGACGGCTCGCGAATGTTCGCGACTTCCTGAGGGTCGACAGCACCATGCCTCACAGCTCTCACTCCGCCGCCCGAGGAAATGGACCCCCTGGTCCACCGACGACCCGGGCAGTCAACCGGAACGGTGATAGAGGTCTCAATGGGTGTCTGGACCAGGCTGAACCCAGGGGTAACCAAAGCCGATCTGGGTCGTTAAACAGCAGCTCTCAGCAGGCTCCGGCACGCCGAGATGCCCGCCGAGATGCGGCGAACGGGCCGCACCGCCGAAGCGATGAGGCCCGTCCGTTCACGCAGTGCCCCGCAGGGCCGGTGTCACTTGGCGACGATCACCGAGGAGCCGTGGCCGAAGAGGCCCTGGTTGGCGGTGATGCCGATCCGCGCACCCTCCACCTGACGGCCCTCAGCCTGGCCGCGCAGCTGCCAGGTGAGCTCACAGACCTGGGCCAGCGCCTGAGCCGGCACCGCCTCACCGAAGCAGGCCAGACCACCCGACGGGTTGACCGGGATCCGGCCACCGATCGTGGTGTCGCCGTTGCGCAGCAGGCTCTCCGCCTCGCCGCGACCACAGAGGGCGAGGTCCTCGATCCAGTCCAGCTCAAGCGCCGTCGAGAGGTCGTAGACCTCGGCTACCGAGACGTCGGAGGGACCGATGCCGGCCTCCTCGTAGGCAGCCTGGGCGATCGACTCCTTGAAGGTGAACTCCGCCGCCGGCACGGCCGCCGTCGACTCGGTGGAGAAGAGCGGCATGTCGATCACGGTGTTCGGGAAGGTCGGCGTCACCGTGGAGATCGCCTTGATCTTCACGACGTCGGTCAGCCCGTGACGCTTCGCGTACTCCTCGCTCGCGATCACGACGGCGGCACCACCGTCCGAGGTGGCGCAGATGTCGAGCAGGTGCAGCGGGTCCGAGACCACCGCGGAGTTCACGACGTCCGCGACGCTGACCTCCTTGCGGTACCGGGCGTAGGGGTTGTTCAGGCCGTGCTTGGCGTTCTTCACCTTGACCGCGGCGAAGTCCTCCGAGGTAGCTCCGAACAGGTCCATCCGGCGCCGCGCGTAGAGCGCGAAGTAGCCGGGGTTGGTCATGCCCATCAGCTTGAAGCGGAGCCAGTCCGGGTCGTCCCAGCGCTCACCGGCGTTGGGAGCGAGGAAGCCCTTCGGGGTGGTGTCGGCGCCGACCACGAGCGCGACCTCGGCCTGACCGGCCAGGATCCGCGAGCGGGCGGTGTCGAGCGCCTGGGCGCCGGTGGCACAGGCGGCGTAGGAGGTCGCCACCCGGGCGCCGTTCCAGCCGAGGGCCTGGGCGAAGGTCGAGCCGGCCACGTAGCCGCCGTAGCCGTTACGCACGGTCTCGCCGCCGACGATCAGGTCGACGTCGGTCCACGGCACTCCGGCGTCGGCCAGCGCGGCGCGGGCGGCCTTGACGCCGTACTTGACGAACGAGTGGCCCCACTTGCCCCACGGGTGCATGCCCACACCCAGGATTGCGACGTCGTTGCTCATGCCTGCGCTCCCTTGCTTGCCTCGGTCGGCAGCCACTTCCACATGGTCTTGACGGTTCCGTCCTCTTCCGTCCACGCCGGCTCGACGACGAGCTCGACCGCGGAGCCGACCTTGACCGAGTCGACGCCGTAGCCACTGGCCAGCTGGCCCAGGACGACGATGCCCTCGGGCAGCTCGACCGCGGCGAGCGCGAACGGCTGGTACGGGTCGGTGGTCGGGGTGTACGGAGCCGGCGGCTGGTACTGGGCATCGGTGTACGACCACACGGTGCCGGTACGCGAGAGTTCGGCGTCCACGAACTCCTCGCCGTCGCAGGCAGGGTTGCGGCAGTAGTCGATGCCCTTGGGGAACGCGAGGGTTCCGCAGGCCTGACACTTACTGGCAATCAACGCCGGCTCGGAGCCGGTCGTGAACCAGCCCTCCACCGCGGGGGTCTCAGTCATCTCTCCACCTTCGTCTCGGCGGCACCGTCCACCGAATCATCTGGAACACTCACCCCCAGTGTGCCACCAAGCAAGCATTAGGTCGCCCCCTGGGTTCCGGTAAGCCGCACCACATCCCCCGAGGCGCCGGTCAGCCGAAGCGGCCGTTGACGTAGTCCTCGGTACGGCGATCCTGCGGGTTGCCGAACATGGCCTGGGTGTCGCCGTGCTCGACGATCACTCCCGGGGTGCCCTGCTCGGCGAGGAAGAAGGCGCACTTGTCCGAGACCCGGGCCGCCTGCTGCATGTTGTGGGTGACGATCACGATCGTGACCTCCTCCGCGAGCTCCAGCATCGTCTCCTCGATCACCCGCGTCGAGGTGGGGTCAAGGGCCGAGCACGGTTCATCCATCAGCAGCACCCGGGGCTTGATCGCCAACGAACGCGCGATGCAGAGTCGCTGCTGCTGGCCACCCGAGAGTCCACCGCCGGGTGCGTCGAGCCTGTCCTTGACCTCGTTCCACAGGCCACCACGGCGCAGGCAGCTCTCGACCAGCTCGTCCTTGGTCGCCTTGGTCGCACGGGTTCCGGTCAGCTTCAACCCGGCCAGCACGTTCTCCCGGATCGACATCGCCGGGAACGGGTTGGGCTTCTGGAAGACCATCCCGATCTCGCGCCGGGCATCGATCAACCGCTTCGCCGGGTCGTAGATGTCCTCGCCGTCGAGCAGTACCTCGCCGGCGAGCGCCGCCGACGGAACCAGCTCGTGCATCCGGTTCAGGATCCGCAGGAAGGTCGACTTCCCGCAGCCGGACGGACCGATCAGGGCAGTGATCCCACCGGCCGGCATGGTCAGCGACACCTGATCCAACACCCGATGCGAGCCGAACCACGCGGTGATCCCGCGTGCTTCGATGCTGGCCAGCCCCTCGCTCGGGCGTTGCCGCAGGCGGCGCAACCCCTCGATCTGCGCCGACACCGAGTCGGGGCCCTCAGCGATCGCCGGGATGGTGGTGGTCTCGTCGCTGGCACCCACGTGCTGGCCAGTCAGGGTCTCCGCGCTCATATTCTCCTGCTTCCTTCTGGCATCTCTGCCGTTACTGCGAGGGGTGCCGACGCCCGGAACCAGGGCGGACGCCGGCACCCGTCTCAGACCTCAGGCGCGATCACCGCGCCCGAGGGTCACTTCTGGGTGACCGTCGCCTTCACGGTCGCGCCCTTGATCGAACCCGTGCCGGCGTAGACGACGACCAGCTTCTTCTTGCCCTTGGCCAGCTTGAACTTCAGCTTCGCGACGCCGTTCTTCACCGTCGCGGTGCCGACCGTCTTCTTGCCGAGCTTCACGGTGACCTTGCCGGTCGCCTTGACGCTCGCGCCGGGCAGCGCGACCTTGACCGTGCCGGACACCTTGGCGCCCTTCTTCACGGTCTTGGGGAAGCTCGCGGTCACCTTGCTGGTGGCCTTGGCCACGGTCAGCTTGGCGGTGAACGAACCTGCCGCGTAGACGGCGTCGCCGGCGTAGGCGACCTTCACCGTGTGGCTACCGGCGGCCACCGTCGCGGGCAGCGTCAGCACGGCCTTGCCGGCGTTCAGCGTTCCGCTGACCGTGGCGCTGCCGATGGCGGCCTTGACCGTTCCGGTCGGCACCTCCCCGACACCGCTGAGGGTGACGGTCGCCTTGGCCGCCTTGCCGAAGCTGGTGCTGGCCGGGGCCAGGGTGACGGTACCGGTGGCCGCCGCCTTGACGGTGACGGCGATCGAGACGGACTCCGAGGCCTCGAACGGGGCGCCCACGGCCGGAGCGAATCGGGCCGTGTAGGTGTGCTGGCCCGGGGTGACGTTGGTCAGGTTGAGCACCGCCTGGCCCTGGGCCAACGACGCCTGACCCACCTGGACGTCGCCCTCGTAGAACGCGACCACGCCGTCTGCCGCGTTGCCGCCGGCCTCCACCGTCGCCTTGAGGGTGACCGCGCCCGGCAGAGCCGTGGCGGTCAAGGTGGTCGCGGTCACCGCGAACTCGTTGGTGGCGAAGTTCGAGGTGGCGGCCTGGGTCGGCTCACCGCAGACGCCGCCACCCGCGACCCGGGCCAACTGGTCGAAGCCGGCGGCCTCGATCAGCGGGCGCGCGGCGTCGGAGCAGACGTAGCCGGTGCTGGAGAAGATCGCCTTGATCGAGGCGTTCTCCAGGTCCGCCTGGCGGACCACGTTGTACAGCGCACGCTTGGCGCTGAACCCGCCGCCGACCAACCGCACCGTGCCCTCGAGGTTGGCGCGGCCCGCGGAGAACGGCGCCACCGCATTGGCATTGTTCTTGATCTGGGTGTCGTCGTGCTCCTGCACCTCGATCACCGAGGAAGCGAGGTTGGCTGCCGAGCCGCCGTTGATCCGCTTCAGCTCGGACTCGAAGAACGAGCGGGTACCCGAACCGGACTGCGGGATCATCGGCACGATGGTGCCCGCGGTGCCGCCGACCTGGTTCCAGTTGGTGATCTCGCCGGTGTAGATCTTGAGGATCTGCTGCTCGGTGAGGTTCACCGGAGCGTTGGTGGTCTTGGCGGTCGCCATCTCCAGCACGTCCAGCGCGAACGGGAAGGCGAAGAGCCCGTTGCTCACCTCGGCCGCGTTGAGCGCGGAACTGGAGCGGGCGTAGTCGACCTGGGTGTTGTTGCCCGGGCCGTAGAGCAGACCCTTGCCGGCGCCCGAACCGTTGGGCCGGGTGATGGCGGCGCTGCCCTCCTGAAGGACGACGGTGCCGCCGCCGGTGGCGTCGAAGCTGGCCAGGCGGGCGCTGCTGCGACCGGCGTTGTATCCGGGCAGGGCCTGCCCGTTGTGGGTGGTGCCGTTGGCCAGGTAGGCCAGGGCGAACTGGCTGGTGTCCGAGCCGACCCCGACGATGTCGTCGGCCTTCGGCGTGAAGGCAGGGTCGGCCTGTGCCGGGGTGCTCGCCAAGGTGGCGACGGCAGCCGCCGCAACGGCCAGACCGGCGACGTACCTACGTGCAGACATCACTTTCTCCTCATTGATTCAGTGCTGCAGTTGTTGGTGGTGAACTGTGGTGGCCTGAGAGCTCAGACCAGATTGGGCAGGAGCCGCATCGCTGCGTCGGTGGTCGCCCAGGCCAGGGCGACGGTGACGGGGGTCGCCACCACCCAGGTCAGCGCGGCGGACCAGCGCTGGCGGGCGGCCACGATGGCCAGCGTGGTGAGCACGAGCAGGCCGAGCAGCAGCGCGAGCCGCGGCAGGATCCCGTGGTCCACACCCATCGCCTTCTCCTCCTCGCCCACGGCGGAGAAGCGACCGGCCGGGGCCGGGAATCCCTTCTCTGCTTCGGCATCGACGTAGACCACGTCGCCCCGGGCCAGTGCGCCGAGCCGCCCTTCGCCCTCCGAGGTGGCCAGGGTCAGCCGGGCTCGGCCTTCTGCGGCGGGTTGCGGCAACGGATCGCCGGCCCGGCGGATCCCGATCACCGCGAACCTGGTCGTCCCCTGACCCGCGACCACCTCGATCCGATCCCCGACAGAGAGGTCACCCAGTCCGGCGAACGGCGCACCGTAGGTCCCCGACCGGCCGTAGACGACCGAGGTTCCGACCTGGCCGGGGAGCGCGGTGTCACGCCGGTGGCCAGGACCCGCCAGCAGGTCGCCCGACGTCGTCCCCTCCACCACGACCTGCTCCACGTCGAGGCGCGGAATCGTCAACAGGGCAACGGGTGCGCCCTGATCGACGATCGGTCCGACCGGAGCGACCGCCGAGGCCAACTCGGTCCGGAACCGGTCGTGGAGCACCTGCTGCTGCCGGTCCTGGGAGATCGCGCCGAGCGCGAAGAGCTGGACCAGGAACCAGACCGCGAGCAGGCCGAGCACGGTCAACGAGGTGGAGAAGAGGCGGAGCTGCTCGTCGTCTCCCCTCCCCGGACCGGTCCGGGGAGGCTTGGTGGCGGTGGCGGTCGTCATCGTGCCCGCCGCAGTCGCATCATCACCCGTGCTGAGGTGGAGAGAAGCCCACCCAGCAAGGCGATCGCCAACGCCAGCGGCAGGGCGACCCGACCCAGACGCGACGAGCTGTCCGGAGTCGCGGTCACCGACAAGGCCAGCCTGGTCGGGTCGTCGGTACCGGTCTGCTCGGCCGCGTCCGGCTGCTCCGCGTTCTCCGGCTCCGGCGCGCTGTCGGTCCCTGGTGCCAACGGATCGGTTCCGGTGTCGGTGCCCTTGTCGTCCGGCTTCGGCGCGACGGCGACCTTCTGGGCCTCGATCTGGTCGGCGACCCGCTGTGCCGTCGAGTAGAGCGCTGCGGTGACCCCGGTCCGACGGATCGGCAGGTAGCCGGCCGGAAGGTCCCCGTTGCCACGGCCGGGGCGCTGGCCCTCGGTGGTGGAGATGCGGATGAACTGCGCGACCTTCTTCGACTCCGCCTTGTCCGCGCCACGCAGCCGCGCTGCGGTGTAGACGACCATCGTTCCGGGATACGCCTTGCCCGACTTGCGGACGTCGCCCTGGTCGATCACGAACGGACCACTGCGGCCCTTCTGCTTCGCCAGCTTGATCGCGGCCGACATCGAGGCCTCACTGGGCGCGACGTAGACGCCGGGCTTGGTCTGCAGGGCTGCGTCGCGCAGTCCGAACCGTGCCGAGTCGCCCAAGCTGACGATGCCGAGCAGGAACCGGGTACCGAGCCCCTGGCGCTCCACCCGGCCGAGCTTCCACGGGTCGCTGCTGGTCGAGCGCTCGCACCGCGTCTGCACGTTCGGCCAGGCGTCGAGGATCGCCTCCGCGATCTTGCGCATGGTGGCGACCGGGGCCGCGAGCTGGGTGAAGTACGGCGCCGGGTTCTGCTTGAGGCATTCGCGGTCGGTGCTCGGCACGTAGGTGTCGAGCAGCGGCCACTCCCGGGTCGGCAGCGCGATCGCCTTGTAGGACGGGTTGATCACCATCCCCCACGGGTCCCGCTTGCCGGCGATGAAGGCCCGCGCGTCAGAGTCCGAGGCGATGTAGGAGGTCAGGCTCTCGATCACGTCGCTGGACTCCGAGAGCGACAGGACCGTGGCCGCAGCCTCACGCGCGGTCTCGTCCAATCCCGGGTTCAACCGCTGGAACTCGGGATCCCGGTTGATCGACAACGGGTTCTCGCCCATCCCGGGGTGACCTCGACCGAGGTCGGAGCCCAAGTAGGACTGGGTCAGGAGCTTGGCCAGCAGGCGCGCGTTCAACCGCAGTTGGTGGTACTCCCCCGCGTTGTCGGGACGGTCGATCGAGTAGCCCACGGAGAAGCCGGTGATCGCGGTCGGGGCGTAACCCACCGGATCCTGGCCGGTGCTCTCCCGCTCGCCGGAGACCAGGGCCGCGGCACCCTGCCCGGTCTCCATCAGCTTGAAGCCGGCTTCGTCGGGCATCCGGTTGTGCTGGAACTTGAAACGGTCCTTGCTCAGGCAGTACGCGGGCGACCACTGCAGCGCCGCCTGGGCCAGCAGTTCGGAGCCGTAGAACCCCGTCGGCGGACGCGAGTCCTGGATGTCGCAGGTGTCGGCGGGAAGGCCGAAGGTGACCGGGAAGGTGAACCGGTTGCGCCAGTTCGACTCGGTCCACCACAGCTGCGGGGAGACCGCGAGGTCGACGCCCTGTTGGGCGAAGTTGCTGGACCCTGGGAGCCAACGCCCGGCGCGGCGGCACTCACGGTCGTCGTCGACGCAGCTGACACCCATGATCGGCACCACCACGATGGAGCAGGCCACGGTGGCCGAGCAGCCCAACGAGCCGTTCTCGACCTCGGAACGGACCTCGAAGTTGACCGACCCGGTGCCGTCGGCCCCGGTGAAGGCGGCGACCTCGGCCGGCGGGTAGGCGGCGCCCACCGCAGCCTCGGGCGCCATCGTCTCCGCGGTGCACGAGAGGTACTCCTTGTCCAGTGCCCGGAACGGCGTCACCCGCGACGACAGGCTCGCCGGGTCGGCGCACTCCTGGGCCGGGAACGGGTCACGGCCGGATTTGGCCTCGCGGTCGGCCTCGGTGGCGAAGAGGTCGTGGCGCCAGACCGCCGTACGGTCGCTGACCGAGAGGCTGCGCTGCTGCCGCGTCGAGGTCCAGCAGGTCTCCGGTCGGAGCTGCTCGGCGGCAGGCGCCGCCGGGTCGTCGGTGCCACGGCACTGCATGACCACGACCGGGTACTCCTGGCTCAAGCCGTTCTCGCCATACGGATCCGCGGCCCGCGCGCCGCTGGGGCGCGCTCCGCTCCAGGAGACCTTGACCCGTTCGCGACCACGGAGTTGGTCGGCGTGGCTGAGCCGGACGGTCACCTTGCGGGTGTCGACGACCTCTTCGGTGTCGCCGTCCGCGAAGACCCGGTTCAGGGTGTGGGTCTGACTCAACGCGCCCGCCTCGGGAGCGCGCTGGGCGACGGGGGTGGCACCGGCGGTCGCCGCGATGGTGCCGGCACCGACCAGACCGACCAGGGTCAGCGCCATCGAACCCCGCCAGAACCGCTCCAGCCAGCGCGGCGTCTCGTCGGTGTTCATCGGCGTCCCTTCATCAGCTGCCGGCGGCGCAGCCAGGCCGCGCCGAGCCCCGGAACCAACACCAGGGCGAGGAGTTCGCCGACCGCCAACCAGCCGAAGACGGTCCGTTCGGCGGCCCGGTCGGCGCTGACCTCGGTGGGGTTCGCGAAGACCTCGGCGCTGGTGGCCGTGGTCTGCGCGCTCACCGGCTGACCGGTCTCGGGGTCGATCTCGGGCGGTGCCCCGGCATCGGTGCCGGGGGCGTCCGGCGCGCCGGGGGCCGAGGTGTCGGTGCCGTCCTTGCCCGGCGCGGCGTCGTCGTCGGTGGAGGGCTTGCCGGTGCCGGTCTCGGTGCCGCACGGTCCGGCACCGACTTTGTCGCAGGCGGCCGGCATCGGCGCGGTCTTGGCGAGCTTGTTCTGGTTGAGGTCGCCGGCCACGAAGGTCGGGTTGTTGCAGCGGCTGACGTCGCGGTTCTTGGTGTCCACGCCGCTGTCCGCCTTGGCCAGCAGGTTCAACTGTTCGAAGCCGGCCTTGACCAGGTTGAGCGGCAGCGGCGAGTACCCGAACGGGCCGGCCTTGGTCTGGCCCTCACAGAGCCCGTAGTACATGAAGTCCATCAGGGTCTGCCGCTTGGCCGTCGTCATCCGACGGTCGTCGCCACCGGTCGGCAGGATCATGTACGAGTACGACGAGAGCGGGTAGGCCCGCGGGTCCTTGGCGCGGTAGACGCCGTCGAGGATCTGGGTCAGATACATCTGGCTGCCCTTGTCCTTGTTGATCTTGGCCTGGGTCAACGCCACCGCGACGTTGTACTGGGTCGGCTCGACGTAGTAGCCGCCCTTGTTGAGCACCTTCACCACCGGGAAGTTCTTGTTGACCGGGTAGGAGTACTCGACGTAGGCGATCGTCCCGTTGCCGGCGAATCCGGCGACGGTGTTCATCACCTGGTCCGAACCCGACTGAGCCAGCGCCCGGCCCTTGCGCGGGTAGTAGGAGGTGTAGCCGCTGCGGCCGAAGAAGGGACGCCACAACGAGGCGTACTCCTTGTCCAGCCAGGTGGTGAACTGCGCGGTCGTGCCGGAACCGTCGGAGCGGACCACCGGCGTGATCTCCAACGACGGCAGGGTCCGTCCGTTGTTGTCCTTGGTGATCGCCGGGTCGTTCCAGTTGGTGATCTTGTTGGTGAAGATCTTCGCGATCGTCTCGCCGGAGAGGCGTAGGTTCTTGATCATCTTGCCGCCGACCTTCACCTGGTAGGTGAAGGCGGTGCCGCCGGCCACGATCGGCAGGTACGCGAACTCGCGACCGTTGCTGGTGTCGGGGTTCCCGAACTCGTCGGTGCCCGGGTACGGGATCTCGCTGATCCCGAAGTCGGTGACGCCTTGGGCGAAGTTCTTGCGCCCCATCGAGGAGCCGCCACCGCTGTAGGTGACGGGCATGCCGCTGGAGCTGACGTCGGCGATCCACTGGTCGACGATCACCTGCGACCAGGTGGAGCCGGAGCCTTCGATCTGGGCATAGTCGGGTCGAGCGGCGTCTGCGGACGCCGTCCCCAGGACCGGCGTGATCGCGGCCAGCAGGGCGGCGAACGCCAGCAGGGCACGACGGGATGGGCGGATCAACGGTTCCTCCAGAGAGTGGGTACTGCTCGCCGCAGGCGGTGCCGGAGCCGGGGCTTGGTGCTCCGGGGCCGGGCCACCAGACGGGCGATCACGAAGAGGGCCAACACCAAGCCCAGCAAGACGGTTGCGGCCGCGAAGGCACGTGCCTCGGCCATCGGCTCGCCGCTACGGACGGTGCTGAAGATGTAGAGCGGCAGGGAGTTCATCACGCCGTCGGTCGGGTTGAGCACCACGAAGCTGGCGGCACCCGAGGTGAGCAGGACCGGGGAGGTCTCACCGATCCCACGGGCGATACCGAGGATCAGCGCCGTGGCCAGACCGGGGCGAGCGGTGGGCAGGACGACGTGCCAGACCGTGCTCCACCGGCTGGCGCCCAGCGCCAGGCTGGCTTCGCGGAGGTTCCCGGGCACCACGCGCAGCACCACGTCGGCGGCACGGGCGATGATCGGCAGCATCATCACGCTGAGCGCCATCGCTGCGGCGATACCGGACTTGGGCACCCCGAGCGCCACGATCAGCACCGTGTAGATGAAGAGACCTGCCACGATCGAGGGCAGCGCGGTCATCGCCTCGACGACGGTGCGCACGATCCGCGCGAACCGCCCACCGATCTCGGTCATGAAGACCGCGGTACCGATCCCGAGCGGAACGGTCACCGCTACCGCGATGCCGATCTGGATCAGCGAGCCCAGGATCGCGTGCAGGACGCCGCCCTTGGTGAAGGCGTCACGCGGACCGACACCGGCCATGTCCTCGGTGAAGAAGTTCAGCTGCAGCAACGGCTCCCAGCCGCGGTGCACCACGAAGCCGACGGTGCTGATCAGCGCAGCCGCGACGATCACCGCCGCTCCCGTGATCGCCGACTCCATCAGTCGGTCCACCAGGTCGACGCGGCGCGCGGTCATCGCGCTGGTCACCGCGGTGAGCAACAGGCCGCAGCCGAACCAGACGACGATCAGCCAGGGCAGGCCGGTCAACGGCACCAGGCGTGCGGTGATCAGCCAGGCCAGAGCACCGGCGGCGACCCAGATCGCCCAGCGCATGGCGCGTTCCTCGACCGGGGGCTTGCCCAGTTGGGGGCGCGGGATCGGCGGCTCGACGTCGACGTCGCGGCGCGGGATCTCGGTGGTACCGCGCGGCTGCGGGGTCAGGGGTTCGGTCTCGCTGACGAGCAGTGCCATCACGCCTCCGCCCCAGCGCCGGAACGGCTTCGGTTGACCACGATCGCGGCCAGGGTGTTGATCACCAGGGTGATCACGAAGAGCACGAAGCCAGCGGCCAGCAGTGCGGACAGTTGCGCCGGGCTGGCGTCTCCGAATCGGCCGGCGATCAGTGCACTGATCGAGTTGGTGCCGACCTCGAGGACGCGTGGCTTGAGGTCGAAGGCCGGGGAGATGATCAGCAGGACCGCGATCGTCTCACCGAGCGCGCGGCCCAGGCCGAGCATCGTGCCGCCGATGATCCCCCCGCGCCCGAACGGCAGGACCACGTTGCGGATCACGCCCCACCGGGTGGCGCCGAGGGCGAGCGCCGCCTCCTTCTCTCCGGGCGGCGTCTGGGCAAAGACCTCACGCATCACTGCGCAGGCCATCGGCATCACCATCATCGCCACCGCGATCCCGGCGCAGAAAGCGCTGGAGACGTAGCGCGACGGATCCCAGACGGCGGCGTTCGGGTCGGCGTCCACCTTGAAGAACGGCAGGAAGCCCAGGTGCTTGTGCATCCACAGCGCCATCTCGGCGGCGTACGGCATCACCAGGAAGTAGCCCCACAGGCCGTAGACGATGCTGGGCACGGCGGCCATCAGGTCGATCAGGGAGACCAGCGTCGGGCGGATCTTCGCGGGTGCGTACTCGCTGATGTAGAGCGCGGTGGCCAAGGAGAGCGGGAACGCGATGGCCAGGGCCACGAAGGCGATCGAGAAGGTGCCACCGAGCACGGCGCCGATGCCGAGGATGTTCGCCTCGGGCTGCCAGGAGGTCTCGGTGAAGAAGGAGAATCCGTACCGCTTCAGGGTCGGTACCGACTGCCAGGCGAGGAAGACGCCGATGCCGCCGGTGATCACCAGGACGGTGGCGCCGACGGTGGTTGCGGCGACGGTGAAGACGCGGTCAACGCCGGTCGCGCGTCGCGACAGCGGCCGCGGAGTTACCTCCGCGATGGAGGGTTCAGGTCGAAAGGTGCTCACGCGTCCGGGCTTCTGGCAGAAGGGGAGCCGGGACGCACACCGCGAGCGACATCGCTGACCGCGACCCGACAAGAACAGTGCCGACGCCCGAACGTCAGCGCGGCCACTGTCCAGAAGCCAGGAGAACGAGAACTCCGTGCCAGGTGAACGCCCCGCGAACAACACCCGCCGAACCGTCACTCATACGCCCCGAACCGTCACGCATACGCGTCCAGCCGTCACTTGTTCGTGCGGCGTTCACCTTTATGCACAGGACGTTGGGCTTCGTCGAACGCGAAACGGCCCCGCTCCGTGACGCGGAGCGGGGCCGTTCTTCGGCGTTCTAGCCGGTGTACCGGGTGAGCGGGGTCTCGCCCTGCTCGGCGAGGCGTGCCTGGCCCTTGGCCCGTAGGTCGAGTGCCCAGCCGACCTGCTGGTGCCAGCCCTCGTAGTCGCCGGTCAAGGTCCGCCGGGCGTGCAACGGCCACTGGGAGTTCTCGAGCATCTCGCGGCCCAGGGCCACCAGGTCGGCGTCGCCGCTGGTCAACACCGCTTCGGCCTGGTGCGGGTCCACGATCATGCCCACCGTGGCCACCGGAAGATCGCTGCCCTCGCGGATCGCCCGCGAGAGGTCGGCATGGAACGCGTAGCCGCGTCGGACCCGGGTGTCGATCGAGCGGTCCTGGCTCACTCCGCCGGACGAGACGTCGATCAGGTCGACACCGGCCCGGCCCAACTCGCGCGCGAACTCGACGGAGTCCTCCACGGTGAGGCCGCCCTCGATGCCGTCGGTCGCCGAGACCCGGTAGAAGAGGGCGACGTCGTCACCGATCGCGGCGCGGACGGCACGAACCACCTCTAGCGGATACCGCATCCGGCCTTCGGCGTTGCCGCCATAGCCGTCGGTGCGCTGGTTGGAGATCGGCGACTGGAACGCATGCAACAGGTAGCCGTGGCCACCGTGCAGGTCGATCACCCGGAAGCCGGCGTTCACCGCGCGGCGAGCAGCGTCGGCCCAGGACTGGACGGAGGCGGCGATCTCGTCGGTGCTCATCTCCTGCGGCTCCGGCCAGCCCGGGCCGGCCGGGATCGGGCTCGGGCCGACGACGGGCCACGGCGCCTCGCCGGATTCGGCGTCGGCCGCCGTCAGTGGGCCCCCGCCCTTCCACGCTGCGTGGCAGGAGGCCTTGCGCCCGGCGTGGGCCAACTGGATCCCGGGCACCGCGCCGTACTCGGCGAGGAACTGGGCGATCCGGGCCAGTGCGGCACCCTGCTCGTCGTTCCACAGGCCGAGGTCGCCGTGCGAGATCCGGCCCTCGGGGGCGACCCCGGTCGCCTCCACCATCACCACTCCCGCGCCGCCCAGGGCGAAACGGCCCAGGTGCACCAGGTGGTAGTCGTTCGCGACGCCGTCGGTGGCGGTGTACATACACATCGGGGAGACCATCGTCCGGTTGCGGAGGGTCACTCCGCGCAGGGTCAACGGCTCAAAAAGCTGGGGCATCTCTTCTCTCATACCTTCGACGGCGGGTCCGTCCCGGCTCGGCGGCGGGACAGCCCTGACGTTATGCGGCGGCGACCTCGATCACCGACCAGAGATCGCCCGGTAAGACGCATCGACGCCAGTGACCACCTCGGCGCGCGGGAATCCGACCCGCTGCCGGGCGATCAGGTCCAGGCCGCCGGCGAGCCAGGACGGTCCTTCGGCAAGGTGTTCCAGGCCTTCGCGTGCCACCGCTGCCGGGTCCGAGGAGACTCGCCCCGGCTTGTCGAAGTCGTAACCGAGACGCTCCATCGCCGGGGTCCTGGTCAGACCGAGACAGAGTTCGAGGACGTCGACGTCGTAGGGCTTGAGCTCGAGCCAGAGCCCTTCGACGAAGATCCGGAGGAACGCCTTCGCCGCCGGGTAGGTGGCGATGTTGGCGTGTCCTACGAAGCTCGACCCCGAGCCCAGCACGATGATGCCGCCGCTGCGGCGCTGCTTGAGCCGGCTGCCGAAGTGGCGGAGAAACGCCAACGGAGTAGTGATGTTGAGGTCGATCACGCCCTGCACTCCGGCGGGGTCGGAGTCGACGAACTCTCCGCGGTAGGTGTTGGAACCGGCGTTGTAGATGAAAAGCCCGACGTCGAGCCCGTCGGTGAGAGCACGAACGTTCGCCAGCGCCTCGGGGTCCAACAGGTCCTGCCGCAACGTCCGCACCTCGACGCCACGTGCCGCCACGTCCTCGGCGATCGCCGCCAGCGGCTCGGGCTTGCGGGCCAACAGCACCAGATTGATACCCAGGTCTGCCAACTGCCGCGCCAACTCGGCGCCGACTCCCTCGGAGCCTCCGGCGATCACTGCCCACGGGCCGTACTTGGCGGTGTCGAACATGGGCACTCCTCGCGTCGTGCTGCAGGACGGATGACGACGTCGAGCAGCGGCGACGTCGACCGGACGGTGACGTGCCCATCGTCGCGCTGGGGCCCGCGGTCGTGGGGACACAGGTTCCACTGGGTGGCGAAGGGTCAGGAAGCGACCCGCGTCGCGTAGGCCGTCGCGGCCCGGAAGACGGCGTCGGCGTACTCGGTGGAGCGGTTGTAGGAGAGCACGGCCTTGCGCCATCCCTCACCGGTGGTGAGATCGGCACCCGAGGCGCAGAGGTAGCGCGCCGCCGTCCAGGCAGCGTCGTCCAGATCGTGCGGGTTGGCCACTCCGTCACCGTCCGCGTCGCTGGCCCAGCGTTCCCAGCTCTCGGAGATGAACTGCATCGGGCCGACCGCACGGTCCCAGCGCTTGTTGCCATGCCACTGCTGCGACGCCTCGGTGGCCCGGATCGCGGCGAACGGTCCACTGCCGTCCAGCACCGGGCCGAGGATCGGACGGCTGCTGGTGCCGTCGGCGTTCAGGGTGCGGCCCTTGATCGTGCCGTGGTGCGACTCGTTCCAGCCGATCCCCGCCAAGGTGTTCCAGGCCATCTTGCAGCCCGGTAGGTCCCGGCCGGCCAGGATCGCGGCGCGACCATAGGCCCGCATCGCCACCTCAGGGATGCCGGCGTCCTTCGCGGTCCGGGCCACCCACGCCGGGTCCGGCTGCACCGCGTTGTCGGTCCTGATCGGAAACGCCGGCCGAGCCGCCTCCACCGTCGGAGGAACCTCCAGGGCGACGACCGCGGAGCTCGGCTCGTCGCGGTCGCTCAACGTCCACCAGGCCATCGCGCCCACGATCACCAACGCGCCCAGGACCATCAGTCCGGCCAGTGCCATGGTGGCGATCGAAGCAGCGCGATTCACCGGGACAGGATAGGTGGTCGTTTCGAGGCGGCGAACGGAAGGCTCTTGGCCCCGAAGACGTCGAACGCCGCGTGGACCTGGGTCCACGCGGCGGATGACGTCATTCAGTTCGCGGAAGTCAGTCCGTACCGTGCTCGCGGACGAAGGCGAGGATCGACTCCGCCAGCTCGGGGCGGCAGACGATCAGGTCGGGAAGCGAGGTGTCCGCTCCGTTGTAGACCAGCGGCGAGCCGTCCACCCGGGAGCAGAAGAGACCGGCGGCGCGGGCCACCGCGACCGGGGCCGCGTTGTCCCACTGGTACTGGCCGCCGGCGTGGACATAGGCGTCGGCGATGTCACGGACCACCGACATCACCTTGACGCCGGCAGAACCCATCGGCACCAGCTCGGCGTCGATCGCCTCGGCGAGCGCCTGGACGAAGGCCGGCGGACGGCTCCGGGAGACCGCGATCCGCGGACGTTCGGAGGTACGGGGCGGCACCACCGAGGGAGTACCGGTGTTAAAGGTCTCACCGAGCGCGGGCTGCGCGACAGCGCCGGCGACCAGGTCGCCGTCCTGCCACAGGGCGACGTGGACAGCCCAGTCGTCTCGCGGCGGCTCGGAGAACTCGCGGGTGCCGTCGAGCGGGTCGATGATCCAGACCCGGGAGGCGTCCAGGCGCGCGGCGTCGTCGGTGGCCTCCTCGGAGAGGACGGCGTCGTTGGGACGGTGCTCGGCAAGCAGCGCGGCGAGGACGTCCTGTGCGGCGCGGTCGCCGGCGTCCTTCAGCTCGCGGCCTTCGAGGCCCTGGGTGCGTACCTCGAGCAGCACCTGACCGGCTTCCTCAGCGAGCCAGACGGCGAGGGCGTGGTCATCGGTTGCCGCTGCTGCGGGAAAGTCAGTCACGGCGCAGACCTTACCGTCAGCTGTTGAACTTCTGCTGGGTGCGTTCCAGCCCCTCGGCGATCAGCGACTCCACGGCGTCAGCGGCGTCGTCGATCTGGAACGGCAGTTCCTTGCGCTCTACGGTCGAGTAGTTGGAGAGCACGAAGTCGGCCACCTCCTGGCGGCCGGGCGGACGGCCGATGCCGGCGCGGACCCGGAAGAAGTCGCCGGTGCCCAGCGAGGAGCGCATCGACTTGAGACCGTTGTGGCCGTTGTCGCCGCCGCCCTGCTTGATCCGCAGGGTGCCGAAGGCGATGTCGAGCTCGTCGTGGATCGCGATGATCCGCTCGGCGGGGACCTTGTAGAAGGTGGCGACCGCCTTGACCGGACCACCGACCTCGTTCATGTAACTGCGCGGGCGGACCAGCACCACCCGTGGCCCAGGCACCTGCAACCGGCCCTCGACGACGTCGGCGCGACCGGTCTTGTGGGCCCGGAACGAGCCGCCCATCCGCTTGGCCAGCTCGTCGTTGACCAGGTACCCGATGTTGTGCCGGTGCCCGGAATAGGAAGGGCCGGGATTCCCGAGCCCGACGACGATCCACACTTCGGATGCGTCTGTCATGGTGTCGGTCCTCCCGGCCTTCCGGTGCCGCCACGCGGCGAAGATGTTCATTCCTCGCCGCCCGGCGACGGAGATCACTCGGCGGCTTCGGCCTCAGCGGCGTCGCCCTCGGCGGCCTCAGCGGCCTCCTCGCCGGTGTCGGCGGCCTGAGCCTCGGTCACGTTGACCAGGAGCAGGTCACCCTCAGAGAGCAGCACGGCACCCTTGGGCAGCGACAGGTCGCTGGCGTGCAGCTGGGTGCCGGCCTCCGCGCCCTCGATCGAGATCTCGATCGACTCGGGGATGTGGGTGGCCTCGGCCTCGATCTGCACCGTGGTGTTGTCGGTGACGACGAGGGTGTTGCGGACGGCCTCACCGGTCACGACGACGGGAACGTCGACGACGACCTTCTCGCCGCGCTTGACGGCGATGAAGTCGAGGTGCTCGATGACGCGGCGGATCGGGTCGACCTGGATCGCCTTGGTCAGCGCGAGCTGGTCCTTGCCGTCGATCTCGAGCTCGAGCAGCGCGTTGGCGCCACCGTTCTTGAGGGCCATCATCGTGACGTGGTACGGCAGGGCGAGGTGCGCGACCTCTTCGCCGTGGCCGTACAGGACGGCGGGGATCTTCTTGTCGGCGCGGAGACGGCGGGCGGCGCCCTTACCGAACTCGGCGCGAACCTCTGCGGCGATCTTCTCTGCAGACATCGTGGTGCTCCTCATGCGTTCTGCGGGTGATGGACAGCCCGACTCCAGAGACAGAACGGCCGCGCATCCGTGGAAACAGACGCGCGGCACCGAGTGGAACCAGGCCCTGTCGATCACGGAGTCCGCTGCGGCTGCAGCTGCTCCCTCGCCGAGGCAACTTCACGAGTCTAGGACGGCAGCGACGCCGTCACCAAATGCCCGAGTCCCTCCGGCGATCGAGCTCCGGCTCGGCGATCAAGCTCCGGCTCGGTGATCGAGCTCCGGCTCGGTGATCAAGCTCCGGCTCGGTGATCGAGCCTGTCGAGATCAGAGTGAGGTCTCGACAAGCTCGACCACCGGGTACCGCTCGACCACCGGGTACCGCTCGACCACCGGGTACCGCTCGACCACCGGTTACAGCTCGACCACCGGGTACAACTCGACCACCGGGTACAGGTCGACCACCGGGTACAGGGTCAGCGCAGGACGGTGACCGTCATCTTGTGGCGCAGGCCGTCGTGACGCGGGCTCCCCTGACAGGCCAGGATGCTGCCCGTCCAGCAGTAGAACGAGGTGCTTCCGTTGCTCACCGTCACCTCGATCGCGGCGATCTTCTTCTTCCGGGTGAAGGCGAACTTCTTGGTGGCGTCACCCTTCTTGTTCAACGGCACCCAGACCGTCGAGAACTTCCCGTTCTTCTTGAAGATCCGCACCGTGACGCCGGGGTTGGCCGACTTGGCCGGCAGGTTGAAAGCGATCTTCAGGCGCACCTTCTTGCCATAGCTCTTGTGCGGCACCAGCCGCGCCGTGTAGCTGGTCAGGTGGTCGAGCCGGTCGATCGCGGACGTCGTCTTCAGACCCTTGGTCCGCTTCTTGAACCTGCCCGCCACCGTCGGCGCCTTCGGATAGGCAGAGCCTTCGGAGTAGTACTTCTTGGGCACCCGGTTGGCGGCGGCGAACTGGTTGTAGGTCCGGGCGAAGCCACCCGGGAAGGTCTTTGGCGCCGCGTCGATCTGACGCTTCACAGCGAGCAAAGACCAGTCATCAGGCCCGGTTGGGGCCGAGTCGGCGCGGGCCCAGACCCGACGCATGAACTCCAACGGCGCGACCCCGGAACGCTGCAACTTCTCCGAGAGGTAGCGCAGGAAGATCCACGATCCGTAGACACTGAAGTTCTGGCCGTAGGAGTCGAGGGGAAGCCAGGGGGCCTTCATCTGGCTACCAGGCAGGTACATCCGGTTGTCGTTGATCGAGTCGTAGAGCTCATCTTCAATCCAGGCGGCAGACCCTTCAACCAACCACCGGTCTTCTCCGAAGTCGTAGGCGCCCTGAACCGCATGGAAGTATTCATGAGCGACCGTCACTTGGAGGGCCTTCGAGGGTTCAGTCCCGAAACCCACGAAGTCGTTGTCGACCACGCAATAGGTGCTCGCCCTGAAGTCGCCGGCGTTCGGGTTCACAAAGCCTTCGGTAGGTGCGCAATACCCGTACAGGCCGTACTGCCGGAGGTTCATCAGATAGACATCGAGGTCCGAGGTACCACCGTGCTGACCGGCCGAATCAGGCAGCGGCGTCTTGAAGCCGGCATTGATCAACCGGGTCCGAACCGACTGCACCGTCGCACGTGTCGCTTCGACGTCAGGCGCCGTCGCGCTGTCGTTCAGGTCACCGACACCGACGCTTTCGGTGAAATGCAGGCAGACACCGTCGGCGCACTGGCTGGTGATCGGGCCGTTGATCGCCCTCTTGTCGGCGTCTCCGGTCTGCCCCGGCACCGGCCGTGCCAGCAACGCATCCGCCCGCTTCGCGTCTTCCCCGCGCAACTCGCCGCGCTTCATCCAGAGGTCGCGCAGCGCCATCGTCGCGTCGGTCCCCCGCGCGCCGGTGGCCGCCTGACCACGCATCCGCGCACCCGAGACCGGGGTGAAGATCGACTCGACGGTGGCCAGCGCCTCCTCGGCGGTCGGCTCGTCCTCCGCACCGGCTGACGGCGTCTCGACGGGCTGCGCGAACCCGCCTGACGGCGTCGACGGGTCGAACCCACCGTCCGCACCGGCTGGCGCAGACGCCAGTGTGAGAGCAACAACCAGACCTAGCCCGGCCCCGACCAACGAGCGAATCTTCATGGACCCGACCCTAGGGCACCGGCTCCGTCGCGCGCCTACCCCATCAAGAACAAGAGAGCGGTCCTGCGCTGTCGGGCGACAGTGCAGGACCGCTCCCTCAGAAGAACGTCAGGCTTGGCCGTACCTTCTTTGGCCGCGCCGTGCGGGGCTCGCGCTCCGGCACACTCCTCAGGCTTGGCCGTCGAACATCGACGTGACCGAGCCATCCTCGAAGACCGCACGGATCGCGCGGGCCAGGAGCGGGGCGATCGACAGCGTGGTGAGCTTGTCGAACTGCTTCTCGGGCGGCAGCGGCAGGGTGTCGGTGATGATCACCTCGGTGGCCGGGCTGTTCTTGAGCCGGTCCACGGCGGGGTCGGAGAGGATCGCGTGGGTGGCTGCGATGACCACACCGGCCGCACCCTCGGCCATGATCGCCTCGGCGGCCTTCACGATCGTGCCACCGGTGTCGATGATGTCGTCCGTGAGCACGCAGATGCGGCCCTTGACGTCACCCACGACACGGTTCGCCTCGACCTCGTTAGGACGGTCGGTGCGGCGGGTCTTGTGGATGAAGGCCAGCGGCACCCCACCGAGGCGGGCCGACCACTTCTCGGCGACCTTGATCCGGCCGGCGTCCGGCGAGACCACGGCAAGCGGCTGGTCGCCGTACTTGTCCTTGACATAGTCGGCGAGCACCGGCAGCGCCATCAGGTGGTCGACGGGACCGTCGAAGTAGCCCTGGAGCTGGTCGGCGTGCAGGTCGACGGTGATGATCCGGTTCGCACCGGCCGTCTTGAAGAGGTCGGCGATCAGGCGGGCCGAGATCGGCTCACGACCGCGGTGCTTCTTGTCCTGACGGCTGTAGCCGTAGAACGGCATCACCACGGTGATCCGCTTGGCGCTCGCGCGCTTCAGCGCGTCGACCATGATCAGGTGCTCCATGATCCATTCGTTGATCGGAGCCGTGTGGCTCTGGATCACGAAGGCGTCACATCCACGCACCGACTCTTCGTACCGCACGTAGATCTCGGAGTTGGCAAACTCGTACGCCGAGGTCGGCACCAACTGGGTGTCGAGGCGCTGAGCCACCTCTTCAGCAAGCGCGGGGTGCGCCCGTCCACTGAAGACCATGAGGTTCTTCTCGGTGGCCCGCTTCAATCCCGTCACCGCTTGCTCCCTAGCTATTGCGATTCACTCCGCCACCGACGATTCTGCCTCGCGAATCGCGATCAGGAAATCGGGGGTGTCGACGATGAGACGCCGGTTACTTTTCGTCGTCCGAGTCGAGTGCGGCACGCCGGGCAGCCCATCCCGCGATGTTGCGTTGCGGTGAGGCGCTGACGGCCAGCGCGCCGTCGGGAACATCGCGCCGCACGGTGGTCCCGCCACCGGTGCTCGCGTCGTCGCCGATCGAGACCGGCGCGATGAACGTGTTGTTCGAGCCGGTCTTGGTCCGGCTTCCCACGGTGGTGCGGTGCTTCTTCTTGCCGTCGTAGTTGGCGAAGATGGTGCCGGCGCCGATGTTGGTCGCCTCGCCGATCTCGGCGTCCCCCACATAGGACAGGTGCGGGACCTTGGAGCCGGCGCCGATGGTGGAGTTCTTGGTCTCCACGAAGGTGCCGATCTTGCCGGCCTCACCGAGCGAGGTACCGGGGCGCAGGTAGGCGAACGGACCGACCGAGGCACCGTCGCCGATCACCGCGAGCTCGCCATGGGTGCGCACGATCCGGGCGCCGACGCCGATCTCACAGTCCTTCAGGGTGGTGTCGGGGCCGATCACCGCGTCCTCGGCGACCACAGTGGCGCCGATCAGCTGGGTCCCGGGAAGCAGGGTGACGTCGCGGCTCAGCACCACGTCAGCGTCGATCCAGGTGGTCGCCGGGTCCATCACCGTGACGCCGGCCCGCATCCAGTCGACGACGATCCGGCGGTTGAGCTCGCGGCCCAGGGTCGCCAACTGCACCCGGTCGTTGGCGCCTTCGGTCTGCATGACGTCGTCGAGAAGGTGGGCGCCGACGGTGAGGCCCGCCTCGCGGGCGATCCCGACGGTGTCGGTCAGGTAGTACTCGCCGCCCGCGTTGTGGTTACGCAGTTGACCGATCGCACCGGTCAGGAACTCGGCGTCGAACGCCAGGATCCCCGAGTTGATCTCGGCAATCTCACGCTGGGCGGGGGTGGCGTCCTTCTCCTCGACGATGGCCTCGACGTCGCCCTCGTCGTTACGCACGATCCGGCCGTACCCGAAGGGGTTGCCGACCACGCCGGTGAGCACGCTGACGGCGCGCTCCGCGGCGTCGTGCTCCTCGGCGAAGTCACGGAGGCTCTCTCCGCGCAGAAGAGGAGTGTCGCCGGTGACCACGAGGACGGTGCCCGTGACACTGCCGCCGATCGCCTGCAGAGCGACCCGCACCGCGTCGCCGGTGCCGTCCAACGACTCCTGGACGGCGAGCACGGCGCCCGGCGCATGCTCCAGGATGTGCGGACCGACGGTGTCGCGCTGGGTGCCGACGACGGCGATGATCTGGGTCGGCTCGGCCTGCTGTACGGCATGCAGGACGTGGCCGATCATGCTGCGCCCGCCGATCGGATGCAGGACCTTCATCGTCTTGCTCTTCATCCGCGTACCACCACCTGCGGCGAGGACCACGACGGTGAGGTTCTTCGGCATTCTTACTTCCTCCGGCGACAGGCACATCCGCCCGACACAGGCGAACCAGAGATCCCAGCCTAACTGGGACGGCGGCTCCAGGCGGTCCGTGGTGGTATCGGAGCCACCTTCCACCGACTTTTCCCCAAAAGTTGTCACCGGCGAGCCAGAATCGGGGTCATGACGTTGACCCCGCTCGCGCAGCAACTCCTCGACGCCCAGGTGACGTGGCTCCTGGCCCGGTTCAGCGGCGAGGGGTCTGACGCACTGGCCGACGACATCGTCGACGATCTGCTGGCTCTCGGCGGCCAGATCACCTTGGCTCAGGCGCTGAGCGCCGACGACGCCAAGGCGGTCCTGAACCTGATCGCCGAGCGGGTGCCGCCGAGCACCGCCGCCAGCACCTTCGCAGCCGTGGTCGCCGACGTCGTCAAGGCCGGGCCGACGGCGCCCTTCACCCGGGGCGATCTGGTCCACCGGGACCACGTCGAAGGCCTGCTGGCTGAGGGGTTCGGCCTCTCCGACGTTGCCGAGTCGTTCCTCGACCAGATCGCGGACAGCCCGATGGTGGCCACGGTTGCGACCCGCTTCCTGGGCCGCGTCGTGGCCGACGTGATCGCCACCAACCGGGCCGTCGCGGAGAAGGTCCCGGGCCTGGGTTCACTGGTCTCGTTGGGCACCAGCATGGCGGGGAAGGTTGCCAGCGCCGCCGACAAGCCGTTGGAGTCGTTGCTCGGCGACACCGCCGGTCGCAGCACGTCGTTCGCGATGCGCCGGCTCAACAAGGTGGTCGTCGAGACCCTCAAGGACCCGGCCGCCCAACAGGCCGCCCTGGAGATCTTCGACCTCTATGCGGACCGTCCGATCGGCCGGTTCGCAGCGCAAGCCTCGACCGAGGACCTGCACCGGGTCGCCGGCCTGGTCCAGGACGTGGTGATCGCGGGCGCGGCCAGCGAGCCGTTGCGCGCGTTGATCGCCTCGCTCGTCGACGGCTTCTATGCGATCTACGCCGAGCACCCGCTGACGGCGTTGCTCGACGATCTGGGGGTAACACCTGACGAGCTCACCGAGCACGTCAAGCGAGCCCTGCCCGGTCTGTTGAAGGCAGCGGTCGGCTCCGGCGAGGTGGAGCGCATCCTGCGTCTGCGACTGGAGCCGTTCTACGCTTCACCCGAAGTAGCCGCACTGCTCGGCGGCGAGTGACTCCAACGGCGCGGGGGCCGCAGCGCTAGTGCCCCACCGCGCCCGGGACGGCGTCGACCAGGTCGTGCTCGATCGCGTGCTGGGCCTTGAGTCTGGCCAACTCGCGGTCGCGGATCGGGTACGCGGCCTCGGTGATCCGCTGTCGACCGAGCACCCGGAGCCGGAGCTGGTCGAGGAGCATCAGACCCGGCGCCGCGACCCGGATCACGTGCTTCGCGACGCCGTCGGGGATGTCGAGGCTGTCAGCGGCGTCGTCGCCGAGGAAGACCCGCGACATCCCGTACATCAGGTTGCTGGCCAGCGGTCGGCCGATGACCTGCGGGAGCGGGACCAGGTTGGCGAGTTCGGGAGCGAGGTACCCCTCGGTCAACGCCCGGACGAAGTCACGGCTGTACTGATCGGGTCCGGGAGAGGTGAGCCGGTACAGCTCCTCGATCCGCTGGTGGTCGACCTCGTGCAGCGGGTTGAGCCTGTCGTCGACCCCGATCAGATGGCCGACGTAGCGCCACAGGTGGTAGATGTCGTCGAGCTCGCCCGGGGTGAGTCGAACCCCGATCTGCGCCATCGCGGCAAGCGAGATGTGGCCGAACTCGGCCAGGGTGAACGCCATGTAGGGCTGGGGAATCGGCACACCCCAAGCGCGGTGGTCCCAGGTACCCGAGGCTTCGATGTGCTGGCGCACGTGGGCGTGGATCATCCGCACCCGGACGGTGTGCCGGAATCCGTCGGCACCGACCTGCATACCTCCGCGGGCGACGACCTTCGAGAGCCACTCCCCCACCTCGATCGAGCGGACCGCGGGCTGCGTGCCGTAGCGGCCGGTCAACAACAGCGGTTTGGCAGCGATCGGGTTGATCGCGCCCCGCAGCAGCGAGGCGGCGCCGAGCACGAGGCCCCACTGCGCGCTGTAGCGGACCAGCACGTCGGCGGCCCGGTCGAGGCGGTCACGCTCCAGCCAGAGCGGATCGGCGCCGACCTGGGCGATGAGCGCCGCGGCGGTCTCGTTGGTCGGCTCGACGCCGTCGGCGAGGTAGGCGCGGACCTCCCGCGCCGCCGCTCGACCATCCGCCACCACGGCGTCGGCGAGCGGGTCGCCCTGCCACATCCCGGCCAGCCAGCGCTCGCCGAGTTCGCCATAGCGCGCGAGCGCCTCCTCGGCCTTCAGCAGGTCCGTCGGAACCTTCGCGGCAGCACCGATACTCATGCTCTTCATTGAAGCAGCCGCGGTGAGCCATGTCACTCAAACTGTGACAGTTTCACTGTCTCTATTGCCGGGGGCCGCTCAGAGCACGTCGCGAGATGCACAACGCCGCTGTCCGGTGTCATCAGGTGACACCGGACAACGGCGCTGAGAAGATCTGCTCCCCGGGTAGGAGTCGAACCTACGTCGCTAGTCCTGATTCAAAGTCAGGCGGGCCCTGCCGGCAGACCAACCGGGGAATGCAACCTCGACCGCCCACCTGCGGGACTGGATACCCGCCCGGCAGAGCAACCGGGGATCGCTCCGCGGTCTCGCCGCGCAGCATGCAGGCACAGCGTACCCATGACCCGCCCGATCCCGTGCAGGGCCGCCGACTCTTCCACTCAGACGAGTTCGGTGCGGTACTTCTCCAGCACCTCCTGGACCTTCGCCTCGTCACGGTCGGCCGCGGGCACCAGGAGCTCGGCGACGACATCGGTGAGCTCGGCGATCCGGCGGTTCAACTGACGCTGCTCCTGGACCTCATCCTCCAACGCCCGCAGCCGCGAGAGCACGCCCACGTTGTGTTCGCGCGCCCTGCTGGCGAGATGCTGCGCACGGCGCAGCCGGCTCCGCAGCGCAAGCCGCTGGCGAGCTCGGGACAGGGGGCCGACAGCCTCGATGGTCGTCACTCTGATTCCTCTCCGCCCGCAGCAGCGGGCCGGTGTTCTGCCCCTGCGGGCTGGTTCCGTTCGGCGGTGCTACGGGTTCCCGGCGCCGGCCAACGCGCCACGAGCCGACAGATCGCCGGATCCGACTGCGCCAAGCTGTCCACGCCGGGCGCCACCTCGAGCCGCTCGATGACACCCCCCGACGCCTCGATCTCGGCACGGACCGACGCGACCTCGAGGCGGTGCACCAACGGAGCAGGCCCCGGGAGTGGCGCGTTCGGCGCTTCGGCGGAGAACTCCAGCAGCAGCGCACCGCCCCACCGCAACGACATCCGCGCCAGCAGCCACAGGTTCGCGCGCTCAGCCGGCTCCAGGCAGCCGAGCAGCTGCCGGGCG
Organism: Nocardioides sp. Bht2; assembly: GCF_047308515.1. Classification (NCBI taxonomy): domain Bacteria; kingdom Bacillati; phylum Actinomycetota; class Actinomycetes; order Propionibacteriales; family Nocardioidaceae; genus Nocardioides; species Nocardioides sp. Bht2. Next base: position 110,275 of record NZ_JBLBWI010000010.1, on the reverse strand, counting down.
TAGAGGTGGTGCGGCGCCCGGGCCAGATCCGCGCCGTTGGCCAGCACGGTGCGCAACTCCCCCAGGATCAACGGCCGCACCTCGACGTCAGCCTTGGCGCGCCGCACCTCACGTTGGATGTGTCGACGCGAGAAGCGCGAGTAGTCGTAGGCCCGCACCGGGTGTCCCGCGGCAGCCAGGGCGATCGCGTCACGACCGGTGCCCGAACCGAGGTCGGCGACCGGGTCGCCGTCAGCCAGGAACGGTTGAACCCACGAGGCGAACTCCGAGCCTTCGGCGGGCACCTGGTGCACGCGCGGACTCTGATAGAACTCGCTCCACTTGCCCATGTAGGTCCGGAAGCCGCGCAGCCAGCCGTTGAGGCGCCGGACGCCGGGTAGCGGATCCGCGTACTTGAACGACGGATCCGGGATCCGCCAGTTCTCGCCGTAGAGGAAGCGGAGCATCGCCTCCGGGTCGGCCGGCGCCGGGAAGGCGTAGCCATGCAGGTCGATCGTCGACAACGGCAGCACGGCGGAGACCGGGAGATCTCCGCTCCGGTTGCCGAGTTGGTAGAAGGTCCCACCGACCCAGAACGCGACGAAGACGTCGATGTGGCACTGCCGGCCGTCGCTCAACGGCAGCAGCAGCTTGATGTCGCCGCCGGACATCCGCAGCAGCCGCCAGCCGAGTGCGCGCATCCTGCGTTCGATCCGATAGGACTCGCGGATCAGGTCGGCGGGTGACGCCGCTCGGCTCACGTAGCAGATATCGGAGTCAGAGTCGTGGGCGATCATCGCGCCGTCCCGGATCGCACCGAGCAGCATCCCGTAGTTCAGGTAGGCCTCGACGCCGACGGATCGCAGATCGTCGAGCGCACGGGCCGTGCCGCCGAGGATCTCTTCGCGGATCTGGGCGTCGGTCGCCGCGAAGGAACGGGTGAGGTGACCGACCTTGTCCACCGAGAGCGGATGGCCGGAGGCGTCGCGGATCGCGAGCTCGCCGACGCCGGTACCGAGCGCGACCTGCTGATCGGCGTAACGGACGCCGGCGCTGTCGGTGACCACGAGCCGACCCACGCCGTCGAGGTAGGGGCGGAGAACCTCGGGCCACGGCACCAGCAGGCCGCCGGCCTCGAGGCGGCCGTCGCGGGCCGGGGTGCAGGAGAAGAGGTACTGCCCGTTCAACTCGACCAGCAGCGGACCGTGCGCCTCAGCCGGAACATGCAACCCGGCGTCGTCGATGCGCACCCGAGCGGCCGCCGTCGGGGCGGCAGGGACGGCGACGCTCACGAGACGGCCCGAACCGCGCCCACCGGCGCGGCGGCGGCCTTGATCGCCCGACGGAGCTGGGTGCTGGAGGTGTGCACCGTGTAGGGGAAGTAGACGACCTCGGCTCCGACGCCGGCCATCTGCAGTTCCAACGCGTCACCCTTCGCCGTACCGCGCCAGTCGTCGCCCTTGAAGATCCGGTCGAAGCCGACCTCGCGCCAGGCGTCGATCTTGCTCGGCGTCAGCTCGGCGTGGACCCGATCCACGATGTCGAGTGCGGCGACGATCTCGAGCCGCTCGCGCAGCGGCACGAACGGCTGGACGCCCTTGGCCGCGAAGACCATCTCGTCACCGACGACGCCGGCGACCAGCACGTCACACATCTCGCGAGCCTGTCGCAGCACGTTGAGGTGCCCGATGTGGAACAGGTCGTAGACGCCGGGGGCGTATCCGATGACGCTCATGCTCGATCTCCATCACTTGAACTCGGGTAAGCCACCATATCCTAGTGACTAACTCTACTTTAACCAGAGGGGTGGAGACGTGCCGCGCTTTCCCGCAGGATCGGCGTGTGGCCGCCGCTCGGTGCCGGCAAGGTTGGCATCACGCCCTCTTCAGGCTGTCGAGGCGCGCAGGAGCCAGCTGAGTCGCACCGTAGAACGGCCTACCGACACTACGGTTGGCTCATGGACCTGCCCGTGATGCCGCCGCTGCTGCCCATGCTCGCCAAGCCGATCGCCTCCGTGGCCGCGACCGCCAAGCACGGCGAGGTGCTCTTCGAGCCCAAGTGGGACGGGTTCCGCTGCCTGATCTTCAAGGACGGCGAGGAGGTCGAGCTCGCGTCGCGCAACACCAAGCCGCTGACCCGATACTTCCCCGAGGTCGTCGCGGCCGCGCTTGAGCAGCTCCCGGACCGCTGCGTCCTCGACGGCGAGATCTTCGTGGCGCTCGGCGAGCCCGGCAACCAGCGCCTCGAGTTCGAACGGCTGCAGGATCGCATCCACCCGGCGAAGTCTCGGGTCGCGAAGCTCGCCGAGGAGACGCCGGCCGGATTCGCGGCGTTCGATCTGCTCGCCCTGGACGACACCGCATGGATCGAGCGCCCGCTGCGCGAACGACGTCAGGCCCTGGAAGGAGCGCTGGCCGGCTTGGACGGCCCCTGCTTCCTCAGCCGGGTCACCACCGATCCCGACACCGCCCAGGCGTGGTTCCACGAGCTCGAAGGCGCCGGTTTCGACGGCATCATCGCCAAGCCGCTCGACGCCAACTACGCGCCGAATCAGCGGTCGATGTTCAAGATCAAACACTCCCGCACCGCCGACGTCGTGCTCTGCGGCTACCGCGAACACAAGACATCGACGCCGGAGAACCCGCTGATCGGGTCGCTGCTCCTCGGTCTCTGGGACGGCGACTCGCTCCAGCACATCGGCGTCTCGGCGAGCTTCACCGCGAAGCGCCGTGCCGAGCTGTGGCAGGAGCTGCAGCCTCTGGTCTGCACCATCGACGAGCACCCCTGGGCAGCCTGGGGCGCAGCCGCGATCGCCAACCCGGATCGGGTCCCGGGCACCCAGTCCCGGTGGTCGGCCGGGAAGGACCTCTCGTTCACACCGCTGCGCCCGGAACGGGTGATCGAGGTGGGCTACGACCACATGGAAGGGCGCCGCTTCCGGCACACCGCCCAGTTCAAACACTGGCGCGACGACCGCGACCCGAAGAGCTGCACCTACGAGCAATTGGAAGAGCCGACCAGCTACGACCTGGCTAAGATCTTAAGTATCGACTGACGCTCGGAAGGGGATCCATCATGTCCACCCAGAAGCCCGAGAAATATGACGTTGTGCTGCTCTGCGAGGACGCACTCTCACGCCTCGACGCCCAGCAGGTCGTCTCCCTCCACGACGAACTGCGCGCCGAAGGCACCGATGTCGCCTACACCGTGCTGCTGCCGATCGACGACGCCGCCGCGAAGGTCGAGGCCGCGATGAGCTCGCTGGCCGCGGGCGAGGTGATGGCCTCTCCCGCCCTCGCCATGAGCGACGTCGACCTCGAAGAGGTTCGCCGCGAATGCCGTGAGCGCTCCGAGAAGAACCTGGCCGAGTCACTCACCCAGCTCCGGGCGATCACCGGGAACGTCTCGGGCAAGGTGGTCTCCGGTCAGCCGATCGACGCGCTCTCCGAGGTGGTCAAGGAGATCGACGCCCGTGAGGCGATCATCCTCACCCAGCCGCACGTGGTGGCCGAGTTCTTCCACCTCGACTGGACCTCCAAGGCGCGCCGGAAGATCGGCGTCCCGGTACTCCATCTGCTGGAGCGGGAGACCTTCGCCGAACAGGGCGAGAGCGGCGTCTGAACGCCAACTCCCAGCGAACTTCAAGTTTTGAACAAACTTGAAGTTCGCTGGGAGTTCGTCATTCCTCGATCCGGTTTCCCTGCTCGTCCCAGTGCTCGGCGACCTTCTTGCTGGGCTGCACGCGCGGCGGCTCACCCGGCATCTTCGGGTAGTCCGGCGGGTAGTTCAGCTCCACCGGATGCTCGTTCCACAGCGCCAGCAACGGCTCCAACGAGTGGGCGAGGTCGTCGATCTCGGCCCACGCGTCGCCGTCAGCCATCCGCTCAGGCACAGTGAAAAGGTTGAAGTCCATCCGCTCAGGCACAGTGAAAAGGTTGAAGTCGCGGGGGTCCTTCACCTCGGCCAGTTCCTGCCAACTCAACGGCGTCGAGACCGGGGCTCCCGGCAAGGGGCGCAGTGAGTAGGCCGAGGCGATCGTGCGGTCGCGGGAGTTCTGGTTGAAGTCGACGAAGATCCGCTCGCCACGTTCCTCCTTCCACCAGGCGGTGGTGACGCCGTCGTCGCGCTTCTCCAGCTCGCGTCCGAAAGCGATCGCGGCATGCCGGACGTCGACGAAATCCCACCGCGGTTCGATCCGCAGGAAGATGTGGATCCCCCGGTTGCCGCTGGTCTTCGCGAAGCCGCGCATCCCGAGGTCTTCGAGAAGTTCGCGGGCGACGTCGGCGACCCGGCGTGCGTCCGCGAAATTGGTGCCGGGCTGAGGATCGAGGTCGATCCGCAGCTCGTCCGGACGGTCGACGTCGGCACGCCGTACCGGCCACGGGTGGAAGGTGAGGGTGCCCATGTGGGCGCACCAGATCGGCACTGCCAACTCGGTCGGGCAGATCTCGTCCGCGGTCCGCCCCGAGGGGAAGGTGATGGTCGCCGTCTCCAGGTAGTCGGGCGCACCCTTGGGCACCCGCTTCTGGTAGAACGCGTCGGCGTTGCGGTCGCCGGGTCCGGTGGCCAGCTTCATCCCGTCGCGGACCCCGCCCGGCCAACGTTCCAAGGCGGTCGGTCGATCACGCAGGGCGCGCATCAGACCGTCGCCGACAGAGGCGAAGTACTCGGCCACCATCAACTTGGTCACCTCGGCGGTCCGCTCGGTCGCCTCGTAGATGACCCGGTCCGGACTGCTGACCCGGACCTCACGCCCGTCGACCTGCACCATCGCCGCCGCTGCCTTCGCCATGTTCACACCCTAGTGGCGCGGCTGGCGAGACGTCCGGTACGCAGATGCCGAGCTACGGTTGTGCCATGGCCTACAACGTGGAGAAGAGCGACGCCGAGTGGCGCGCCGAGTTGAGTCCCGAGGAGTACGCCGTGCTTCGCCAGGCAGGGACCGAGCGTGCCTTCGTCGGCGAGTACACCGACACCGAGACGGTCGGCACCTACAAGTGCAAGGCCTGCGACGCGACGCTGTTCAGCTCCGAGACGAAGTTCCACTCGGGCTGCGGCTGGCCGTCCTTTTATCAGCCCGTCACCGACACGGTCGAGTACATCGAGGACAACTCGCACGGCATGCAGCGCACGGAGGTCCGGTGCGCCAACTGCGGTTCTCACCTCGGGCATGTCTTCCCCGACGGGTTCGGCACGCCGACCGGAGACCGCTACTGCATCAACAGCATCGCGCTCACCCTGGAGACCCCCAGCTCAATGTGAGCTGAGGGTCGTCCCGAGGGCGATTTCCGGACGCTCAGCTCACATCGAGCTGGGGAGGCCGGCAGCTAGCCACGCCTCGAAGCCGCCGATGACGTCGACGGCGTTGCGCACGCCCAGGGCACGCAGCTCCTCGGCGAGCTGCTGGGACGAGTCGCCACGGCCACTCAGCAGCACCACCCGCGCGTCATACGAGGCTTCGGGCAACGCCGTCTCGCTGCGCGGGTCGAGGCGCCACTCCAACAGGTGCCGGTCGATGACCCGGGGCAGCAGGATCGGATGCGGCGAACCGTGACGGCGTCGCGCCAGCTCACTGCGGACGTCGGCCAGGACCACCCCGCCACGGAGCAACTCCTGGAACGCCGCACGGGCACTGATCCGGCCCGGCACACCGACGCCGTCGCCGGGCGCGAACGCCGAGGCTTCGAACTCCTGGGCAGCGATCGAGAGGCTCATGCCGCACCCCACTCCGCCGAGGCGGTCTCGACGCCGATCGGGTCGAGCAGTGAACCCAACAGCCGGTAACGGGTCATCGACGTCAGCCGCGGCGAGTAGACGTGGAGCGACGTCGCCGGCACCGCGCCGAGGTTGTGGATGTCGTGCACGTGGGCGGAGTTGAACGACCAGGCGTCTCGCACCCCCACGCTGCGGACCTGCACGCCGTTGCCACGGCTGTACTCGGTCAGCCGACCGGCGATGGTGGTGAAGGCGCCGTAGGCGTCGCCGTGGTCGTGCCAGCCCGAACTACTTCCGGGCGGCCAGGTGATCAGCCAGGCGTGCAGGTACTCGCTGGCGATGAGTTCGGTGCGTTGCCGGTGAGGTGCGCCGGCGTCGTGCAGGTGAAGCAGTTCGGGGTCGTCCGCGATGTCGCGGAGCGCCTCCAACAGAGGCAGGACAGCCAAAGAGGACATGGTTTCTCCAGGGACGTGTGTGAGTGACGGGGAAAGTCGTCACAGACAGAGGTCGCTGGCGGTACGCCGCAGGTCGACATGGAGGCGCTGGATCAGCCCTCCGCGAATGTCGACCATCATGCTCATGTTTCCAGTCTGCCTGATTCGTTCGAAAGAAGCAACCGACTCCGAGTGGGACCGGGCGGACCCTCCGTGACTGGGCTGGGAGCCGCTCGGCACAATGGCGGCATGACTTCGAACGCTGCCCGGGCCCGCGAACTCAACGACACCATCCGGTACACGATGTGGTCGGTCTTCAAGCTGCGCGACGTCCTCGGTGACGCCGACCGCGCCGCCGAGGCCGCCGAGGTCCAGGCGCTCTTCGATGCACTCGCCGCCGAGGACATCGTGGTCCGCGGGACCTACGACGTCTCGGGCCTGCGCGCCGACGCCGACCTGATGGTCTGGTGGCACGCGGCCACCTCCGAGGAGCTCCAGTCGGCCTACAACCGGCTGCGCCGCACCGCCTTCGGCCGCCGCCTCGAGCCGGTCTGGTCGCAGATGGCGCTGCACCGCCCGGCCGAGTTCAACAAGAGCCACATCCCGGCCTTCCTCGCCGACGAGGAGCCCCAGGCGCACGTCTGCGTCTACCCGTTCGTGCGCTCCTACGAGTGGTACCTGCTCGAGGACGGCGAGCGTCGTCGGATGCTCGCCGAGCACGGCAAGATGGCCCGCGACTACAAGGATGTCCGCGCCAACACCGTCTCCTCGTTCGCGCTCGGCGACTACGAGTGGCTGCTCGCCTTCGAGGCCGACCAGCTCGACCGGATCGTCGACCTGATGCGGCACCTGCGTGCCTCGGATGCGCGGCGTCACGTGCGCGAGGAGATCCCGTTCTACACCGGTGCGCGCACCTCGGTAACTGACCTGTTGCTGCGTCTTCCCTGACGCTGCCGAACGAAAAGCCCCCGAAAACGTCGTTTTCGGGGGCTTTTCGTCAGGGACTATCTCGGTGGGGTGGCGAGGAGTTGGGTGACGGCGCGCTCCGCGGAGGCGATGCAGGCGGGGATGCCGACGCCGTCGTAGAGGGCGCCGCAGACCGCGAGGCCTGAGACTTCGGCGACCGCCTCCCGGATCGCGGCGACCCGGTCGCGGTGACCGACGGCGTACTGCGGGAGGCCGCCGCCCCACCGCTGCACGTGGACGTCCAACGGGCGCGCCCGCAGACCGGTGGCGTCCGCCAGATCGGCCAGCGACCAGGCGACCAGTTCGTCGTCAGCGGCCTGCAACCCGACGGCGTCACCGTGCCGGCCCAGCGAGGTACGCAGATGGACGACGTCGCCGCCGTCAGTCGAGCGGCCGGCGTCACGGACCCACGCCCATTTGCCGAACGAGAAGGTCGACGCCTTGATCCGGCTCTTCTCACTCGGCGGCACCAGGAAACCGGAGACCGAGCCGTCCAACGCCGCCAGCCCGGCGAGGTCCGCTGCCCGGAAGGCGAAGGTGACCACCACGACCGAGGCCGTCTCGCACTCTGCCAGCAACCCCGAGGCACCGGGCGCCAACTCGGCCAGTAGACGCGCCGTGGGCGCTGCCGGGGTCGCCAGGACCACCCGGTCCGCAGTGATCGTCTCGCTCACCGGTAGCCCTGCGGCCGCGTCGTCACCAGGGACCGCGGAGCGGACGGCGTCCGCACCGGACGACGCCGCGCCGATCTCCACGACGAAGCCGGTCGCCACCCGGCGGAGCGAGCGAACCGGCGTGTTGCGCCGCACCGTGAACGCGCCACGCTCGACGAGCCGTTCGGGGAGTTGTCCCATCCCGCCCGCGAGACCGGCGAAGACCGGCACCTGCGACGTCGGCAGCGCGGTCGCCTGCTCCACCAGCGAGCCGCGCCGCACGAACTCCAGCAGCTGCGGCACGGCGGCTGCTGCGGAGATCCGATGCGCATGACCGGCGTAGACACCGCCGAGGAGCGGCTCGGTGAGCTGGTCGACGACCTCGGGCCCACAGCGCCGGGCCAGCAGCTCCCCGACCGAGATGTCGCCGTCGACGATCTCCGGACCGAGGCCGCGTTCGGCCTCGACCGCCGCCAGACCGGCGTCGCTGAGGAGCCCGCTGGCCCGCAATCCGTCCAGGTCCATCGGCACGCCCATCAGCGATCGCGGCATCGGCCGCAGCCGGCCGCGGGAGTAGATCCGCGAGCCGGCTTTGGTGGGATGGACGATCTCGAGGCCGAGCTCACGCGCCAGCGCGACCCCTTCGGGGCGACGGTTGAGCATCGCTTCGGCCCCGACGTCCACCTGCACACCAGCCACCGCGGCCGTCCGCAACTTGCCACCGATCCGGTCGCTGCCCTCGAGGACGATCACCTCGTACCCCGGCTCGGCAGCCAGCCGATAGGCGGCACTCAGCCCGGAGATCCCGGCACCGACCACTACGACCCGCGTCATGGGAACAGCGTTTCATGCACCGCCTGTCCAGGCGACTCCGCGCCCGTCGCGCTGATCTCGACAAGCTCGATCAACGGGCGCCGGCTCGATCAACGGACGCCGGCTCGATCAACGGACGCCAACCTGATCTCGACAAGCTCGATCAACGGGAGCCAGCTCGATCAGCGGACGCCAGCTCGATCAACGGGGCCCCGTCCGGCCCGACGAGTGGTGGCGTCGGGCCGGACGGGAGTCAGCGGGCGCTCACGACGAGAGCCGGGTGAAAGCGCTGCGGTGGAAGACCAACGGCGGGCTGTCGTCGGCCTGCTCCACGGCATGCAACCGCAGCAGGACGATGGTGTGGTCGCCAGCCTCCACCTCGCGGTAGATCGAGCAGTCGAACCGGGCCAGTCCGTCGTCCAGCGTCACGGCGCCCTGTGGGCTCCGGGTCACCTCAAGCCCGTCGAAGCGGCGGGCCGGATCTCCGGCCAACTGGCGGCAGGCGGCGCCGTGCCCTTCGGCGAGGACACTCAGGCCCAGATGGTCGGCGCGACGCAGGTCGGGCCAGGTCTTGGAGGTGTTGGCCACCGAGACCGAGACCAGCGGAGGGTCCAGGCTGACCGAGGTGAAGGAGCTCGCGGCCAACCCGACCAGCGTGCCGTCCACCTCGGCCGCCACCGCGACGACCCCGCTCGGGAAGACGCCGAAGGCCTGCCGCAGGGCGTGCGGATCGAGGTCCTGGTTGGTCCTCAACCCGGCGACGACGGTCATGAGGCCGCCACCTTCGCACCCGCGAACGGCACACTGCCGGACACCTGGCGCTGCGGCCTCGGGTCCACCCATCGTCCACGTTCGGCCAGGATCGGCAGCACGCCCTCACCGAACCAGTAGGCACCCTCCAGGTGCGGATAGGCGGAGAGCACGAACTCCTCGATCCCGAGGTCGGCGTACTCGCAGACCAGGTCCGCGACCTCCTCATGGCTGCCCACCATCGCGGTCCCGGCACCACCGCGGACCAGGCCGATCCCGGCCCACAGGTTCGGGTGGATCTCGAGCCGGTCGGCCCTGCCGCCGTGCAGGTCGAGCATCCGGCGCTGGCCCTCCGACTCGCTGCGGGCCAGCCCGGCTTGGACATCGGCGATCGCCGACTGCGGCATCTGGGCCAGCAGCCGGTCGGCCTCCGCCCAGGCCTCGGCCGAGGTATCGCGGGTGATCGTGTGCAGCCGGATGCCGAACCTGATCTTCCGCCCTTCACGCTCGGCCAGGCCGCGGATCCAGGCGATCTTCTCGGCCACCGCGGCCGGCGGCTCGCCCCAGGTCAGGTAGACGTCGGCATGGCGGGCCGCCACCCGTCCGGCGGCGGGCGACGAACCACCGAAGTAGATCTCCGGCGCCGGGCTGGGCACCTGGGCCAACTTCGCGGCCTCCACGGCAAGGTGTTCGCCGGCATAGGTGACCGTCTCCCCCGCCCACAACCGCCGCACGATCTCCAGGAACTCGTCGCACCGTTCGTAGCGAGCGTCCTTGTCGAGGAAGTCGCCGAACATCCTCTGCTCGTGGCTCTCGCCACCGGTGACCACGTTGAGCAGCAGGCGCCCGCCGGTCAGGTTCTGGTAGGTGCTCGCCATCTGTGCGGCCAGGAACGGAGCGACCAGACCCGGACGGAAGGCGACCAGGAACTTCAACCGCTCCGAGGTCTGGGAGAGCATCGCGGTACTCAGCCACGCGTCCTCGCACCAGGCCCCGGCCGGCGTCAGCGCGGCCTCGAAGCCGTTCTCCTCGGCAGCCCGAGCGACCTGGGTCAGGTAGCCGATGTCCGCCGGTCGACCGTTGGGGCCGGTGGAGACGCCGTGGCCGCCGGCGATCACGTGCCGCCCGTCCCCGCCGTTGGTCGGCAGGAACCAGTGGAAAGTGAGCGGGTGGGGGGATGACATGGGGTCACTTCCTCAAAGAAATAAGGGGATTGATCAGATCTGACCGTGGTTGGGCGGCAACGTTCCGTCGACCGCGTAGCGGCCGAGGTGCTGCACCTTCCACGTGGCTGGGTCGTGCAGGGTGTGCGTGCGCGCGTTCCGCCAGTGCCGGTGCAGGTTGAGTCCGTCCAGCGCCGACCGGGTACCGGCGACGTCGAAGAGTCCGCTGGAGATCTCGACGGCGGCAGCCGCACTGCTGGCTCGTGCCGCGGCCACCGCCAGGCTGGCCGCACCCGCCGACTCCGCCGTCAGCTCGACCTCCGCAGCCTCGACGGCGCGCGCCGCGGTCGCAAGCAGTGCCTCGGCGGCGCGAAGCTGGAGCTCGAACGTCCCGAACCGCTGCACGATCAGTGGATCGTCACCGGCCCGTGCGACCTGGGCGTCGGGATAGGGACGGCTCTTCTCCCGGACGAACCGCGCGGCGTCGGTGAGCGCGCCACGGGCGATCCCGGCGTCGATAGCGGAGTGCACCAGTTGGGCCCAGGCGCCGTAGACCTGCGGGCGTTCGAAGGTCAGGTGGTAGGGCGTGATCAAAGCGTCGGCGACGCGGACGTCGTCGAGCCGGACGGTCCCGGACGCGGTGGTCCGCTGCCCCATCCCCGACCAGTCGTCGACGACGGTGACGCCGTCGGCGTCGCGTTCCACCCAGGCGACATGGAGCGGGCCGTCCACGTCGAGGTGCGCGAGCACCGGGATCCAGTGCGCGAAGAGAGCACCGGTGGAGTACCCCTTCTCGCCACGCAGCAGCCACGACTCCCCACCGTCGGGGTGCAACGTGGTGCGGAGGTCGCGGACATGCTGGGTGCCGACCTCGGACTGAGCGTTGCCGAACCGCTTCCCGGCCAGCACCTCGCGGAGCAGGAACCGTTGCTGGGCAGGGGTTCCGTTCTCCCGTAGGGCGTTGACATAGGCGAAGTGACTCTGCGGGATCTGGGCGATCGAAGGGTCGGCGGTGGCCAGCAGTCGGGTCACCTCGGCGACGACGACCGGCCCCAGACCGGCGCCGCCGAACTCGACCGGCACGGTGATCGCCAGCAGCCCGCTCGCCGACAGCTGGTCGAGCTCCGCGGCGGGCAGGAGCCGTTCGGCGTCGCGATCCGACGCGGTCACGGCGAACCGGTCCGCCAACTCGGCAGCGACCCGGACGGCGCTCGCGGCGTCGAGTACCGGGACCGTCGCAACATCGGCCACGGTGACCGGCATCAGGCGGCCTTCTCGGCCTCGGCGGCCTCGAGCTCGCGGATGATCGGCAGCACCTTCTCCCCGAAGTACTGCACCTCCTCCTGGAAGTGTAGGAAGCCGAGCAGCAGAAGGTCGGCGCCCCGACGCTTGTACTCCAACGCCCGGCGCGCGACCTGCTCCGGCGTGCCGATCAGGCCGGTCCGGAAGCCGTCGTTGTACTGGACGAGGTCGGCGAACTCCGAGTCCTGCCACATGCCGGTCCTGTCGCCGGTCGCTTGCCCCGCCTGCTTGACGGCGGAGCCGAACCCTTCGACCGCCTCCCGGTCGGCGTTGGCGATGATCTCGCGCAACGTCTCGCGGGCCTCGGCCTCGGTGTCGCGGGCGATCATGAATCCGTTTACGCCGAACCTGATCGTCCGACCGGCGACGGCGGCCTGCGCCGAAACGTCCTTGACCTGCTCCTCGATCCCCTCCGGCGTGTTGCCGTTGGCGAAGTACCAGTCGCTGACCCGGCCGGCCATCGCGCGGGCGTCGGTCGAGTTGCCACCTTGGAAGATCTCCGGGTGCGGACGACTGGGCGAGCTCAGCGGCTTCGGCTTGAGGTCGAAGTTGTGCAGCCGGTAGAAGTCGCCGTTGAACTCGGCGTCCTCCGAGGTCCAGATCTCACGGATGTAGGAGATGAACTCCTCCGCGCGCCGATACCGCTCGCCGTGCTCCAGCCAAGGCTCGCCGAGCTGGGTGAACTCGTCCTTGAACCACCCGGAGACCACGTTGATCGCGGCCCGACCGCCGGAGATCTGGTCGGCGGTGGCGATGAACTTGGCCAGTACGCCCGGCTGCCAGAGCCCGGGGTGGACGGCGGAGATCACCTTGAGTCGTTCGGTGGCGAGCAGCAGCGCCAGGCTGAAGCTGGTCGACTCGTGCTGGTACGCAGCCCCGTAGGAGGCCATGTAGCGCACCTGGGTCAGGGCGTAGTCGAAGCCGTTGCGCTCCGCCAACTGGGCGAGCACCTTGTTGTACTCGTAGCTCCAGTCGGTGCGCTGCTCGATCTTGGAGACCACCAGGCCCCCGCTCACGTTGGGCACCCAGTAGGCGAACTGCAAAGGCTGGGCGACGCCCGACGACTCAGTCATCCCGAACTCCCTAAAGTTTATTACTTGACTCGACTTTATATGGATATTGAGATGCCGACCAAGCTCAACCTCCCCCGGAACGAGCGAACCGGTGATCGGCGGAACCTCTCACCGGGCCCGCCGACCCACTTCGCCCTCTGATCAACTTTGTCTATTGAATTTGTGTAGTATTCGGAGCGCGGACCACCCGGATCGGCGAAACCAGCCACTCGGCGTCACCGATCGGGGCAGCGGACGAACCGATCACCCCGCAACCAGAGAACCAGGAGAGGCGCGCTATGCGGATCGAACAGTTGGAGTACCTGACCGCGGTCACCCGCCACGGCTCCTTGCGGCGCGCCAGCGAGCACCTCCACCTCTCCCAGCCCGCGCTCAGCGAGTCGGTCCGCAACCTGGAGCGCGAGCTCGGCGTCAACCTGCTCGACCGCCGCCGCTCCGGTGCCCGGATCAGCCGCGACGGACGCGACCTGCTGCAACCCATGCAAGACGTGCTCGACGCCGTCGAGCGGCTCCGCGCCGCTGCCGACAAACAGCACCACGCCGGCCAACTGGTCCGCCTGGCCACGGTCAACGCCGGCACCGCGCCGCTGGTCGCCCCAGCCCTGCATACCTTCCGCAGCAGTCGGCCTCATGCCCATGTAGAGGTGATCAATGCCCGCCAGAACGACATCCACGAGGGGCTCCTCGAGGGCAGTATCGACCTCGGCCTGGTCAACCGACTGGAGAGCGACGACGTCCCACCCGGGCTCCGCAGCATCGACCTGATCACCGGCCACCCGGTCGTGGTCCTCCGCAGCGACCACCCCCTTGCCGCGCAGCCCGCGATCTCGATGGCCGACTTCATCGCCCAGCCGTTCATCGCGATGCGCGCCGGCTACCTGATGCACCGCTTCGTACATCGCCTGCTCGACGGCGAGCATCCCCGCCTGGCCTGTAGCACCGACGGCGCCGAGATGGGCAAGGTGTTGGTCGCCGAAGGGATCGGCCTCACCGTGCTCCCCGACTTCAGCGTCAGCGGCGATCCGCTGGAACGGACCGGCCTTCTCGTCGCGCGCCCACTGGCGACCCCGGTCCCCGCCGTCACCCTGAGCCTGCAACACCGCGACGTCGGCCAACTCGCCACCGCCGCCCAGGAACTGGCCGCCACTCTGATCCGGCAAGGTGGATCGGTCCAGCAGTACGCGGTCGACCGCACCGTCTCCTGAGCGCAGACCGCTCGCTCGGCGAGCGCCGGGAACCTGAGCCACCAGCTCGGCGTCAGATCCCTATGCGAACACTCTCCGTGCCTCCCCGCCGCCTCGCCACCCTCGCTGCAGCTCTGGCTGCGCTGGGCGCGATCGGCGCCTGCGCCAGCAGCGGGGACGCGGAGCCCGACTCCGCACAGGCGGGCGGGGCGTCGGAGTCCGAGCCCGCCCCTGCCACGGATGAAGGCAGCGACGGGGCAGACAAGCTCAGTGCCCTGCGCGACGTCTCAGATGCCGCTCCGCTCTCCTACTACGAGGAGCCGGCCAAGGCCGACACCCCGATCCGCGACGCGGTGATCCGGACCGGGACCATCTCCCTGCGCTCGCCCGAGGTGGCTACCGCCCGCGCCGAGATCCAGGAGATCCTCGACGCGCACCGCGGCGAGGTCTCCAACGAGAAGACCACCTCCGACACCGAGGGCGAACTGACCCATGTCCGGGTGGTGGCCCGCGTCCCGTCAGGCCAGTTCGCCACCACGATGACGGCGCTGGAGGGGGTCGCCACCACCCTCGACTCGAAGGTCAATGCCAAGGACGTCACCACCGAGGTGATCGACGTCCAGGCCAGGGTCCGCTCCCAGGAGAAGAGCCTGCGCCGGATCGAGGACCTGCTCGCCAGCGCTGCCAACCTCGATCAGGTGATCGCGATCGAAGGCCAACTCGCTCGTCGCCAGGCCGACCTCGACTCACTGAAATCCCGGCTGGCGTGGCTCAAGGACCGCACCTCGCTCTCCACCATCACCATCAACCTCGGCCTGGAGCAGGCCGATGAACCCGCGCCGGAGAAGGACGACGACGGTTTCCTGGCAGGCCTCGGCGACGGCTGGGACGCTCTCGGCACGGCTACCACCAACGTCGCCACGGCAACCGGCGCCGCCACCCCGTTCCTCGCCCTCGGCGCCCTGGTCGGCACCCCGGTCTGGCTGGTGGCGCGCCACAACCGGCGCATCCGACGCAACGAGGCCGAGCCCGCTCAGGTCTGAGCCGACTCGGCCTCGTCAGCCGTTGGCGATCGGGGTTCAGACGTAGGAGTGGACGAAGTCGGTCAGCCGCTTGAGCTGGTCCGGGTTCGTCGACGGGATCACGCCGTGCCCCAGGTTGAAGATGTGCCCCTTGGCTGCGCGCCCCGCTTCGATCACCTGAGCGGCCCGCTCCAACATCACCTCGGTCGGCGCGAAGACCAGCGTCGGGTCCAGGTTGCCCTGGACGCCGCGGTCGCCGACCTGGCTGATCGCCTGGGCCATCGGGGTCCGCCAGTCGACGCCCACGACGTCCGCCCCGGCCTCGCCCATCAGGGTGAGCAGGTTCGAGGTGCCGACCCCGAAGTGGATCCGCGGCACACCGAGCTCACCGGCCGCAGCCAGCACCCGCGAGGAGTGCGGCATCACGGCAGTGCGGTAGTCCTCGGGGGTGAGCGCACCGGCCCACGAGTCGAAGAGCTGGACCGCGCTGGCCCCGGCGTCGACCTGCACCTTGAGGTAGGCGGTGGCGATCTGGCCGATCTTGCGCATCAACGCGTCCCACACCTCCGGCGCGCCGAACATCATCGCCTTGGTCTTGGCGTGCTCCTTGCTCGGACCACCCTCCACCAGATACGAGGCGACCGTGAACGGGGCACCGGCGAAACCGATCAACGGGGTGCCGCCGAGCTCGCCGACCAGGTTCTGTACGGCCTGGGTGATGAAGCCGACGTGCTCGGGAGTCAGGTCCGGGATCGCCTCGACGTCGGCGAGCGTACGCACCGGGTTCGCCACCACCGGACCGATGCCGGCCTTGATGTCGAGATCGACGCCGACCGCCTTGAGCGGGAGCACGATGTCGGAGAAGAAGATCGCCGCGTCCACGCCGTAACGGCGTACCGGCTGGAGTGTGATCTCGGTTACCAGATCGGGGTTCATGCAGGACTCGAGCATGCCGATGCCTTCACGGACCTTGAGGTACTCAGGCAGCGATCGCCCCGCCTGGCGCATGAACCAGACCGGCGTGTGCGACACCTCCTCACCACGTGCGGCACGGAGGAAGACTGAGTCAGCGAGAGCGGTCACTCTTGAATCCTCCCAGGTCAGGCGGCGTGGCACCGCATCCGGGCGGCCGTCGGCGACCTACCCTGGAGACATGGTCGTCGGTCATCAGGCGCGCCCTGCCCCGGGCGCTGGACCGCAGCCCGCGTTGTTCACGTCGGCTGCGGCATCCATGAACGCCGCTCGACTGCGCCCGGAGATCGAGAGCGAGCCGATGCCGGCACCGCAGCGGATCGCGCCCTACGCCACCGCGCTCTCGGCCGACGTCGTCGTCGACGACGAGGATCTCGGCACCGGCCGGTTGATCCTGCTGCACGACCCGGACGGCAACCAGGCGTGGGGCGGCGAGTTCCGTTTTGTCGCCTACGCCCGCGCTGAGATCGACCCGGCGCTGGTCGTCGACCCACTTCTCGGCGAAGTCGGCTGGAGTTGGCTCACCGACGCCCTCTCAGCCCACGGCGCGGCGTACACCGCAGCCTCCGGCACGGTGACCCGTGTCGCCGTCGAGAACTTCGGTGCGATGGCCGATGAAGAGCGCAGCGCCCAACTCGAGGTGCGCGCATCCTGGACCCCGGAGGTCCCCGATTCGGGCGACGTCCGGGCACACGTAGAGGCATGGGGCGAACTGTTGTGTACCTCGGTCGGCCTTGAGCCGGTCCCCGACGGCGTGACGTCGATGTCGTCGCGGCGTCCCGGTGGTTCAGCGTCGTGAGTACGCCACCCGAAGAGCCCACTGTCGACGACAAGCCGCCCGCCCCGCTGCTCACCCTGAGCGACGGACTCGGACCGGTGATCGACACGCCCGCCGGTCTTGCCGACGTGGTGGACCGCTTCGCGGCCGGCCACGGTCCGGTCGCCGTCGACGCCGAACGGGCTTCTGGCTACCGCTACTCGGCGCGCGCCTACCTGATCCAGCTCCGCCGTGATGGTTCCGGCACGGCCCTGATCGACCCGACCATGGTCGGCGAGATGGGGGCGCTGCAGGAGGTGATCGGCAGCACGGAATGGATCCTGCACGCCGCCACCCAGGACCTTCCCTGCCTCTCCGAGGTCGGGCTCCACCCCGGCAGCCTCTTCGACACCGAGCTGGCCGGTCGGCTGCTCGGCTATCCGAGGGTCGGTCTGGCCACGCTGGTGGAGACCGCCCTGGGCCAGGCGCTGCGCAAGGAGCACTCCGCCGTCGACTGGTCGAAGCGCCCGCTGCCCGAACCGTGGTTGGAGTACGCCGCCCTCGACGTCGAGCCGCTGGTCGCGCTCCGCGAAGCGATGCGTGCCGAACTCGACGAGGCCGGCAAGAGCGAATGGGCCCGCCAGGAGTTCGACTTCCTGCTCGGCTTCGAACCCACCCAGCGCGCGGAGCCGTGGCGACGGACCTCGCAGCTGCACCGCGTCCGCAGCCGCCGCGGGCTGGCCGCCGTCCGTGAGTTGTGGATCGCCCGCGACACCATCGCCGCGCACCGCGACGTCACCCCGAGCCGCTTGATCCCCGACGCCGCAATCATCGCGGCCGCCCAGGCGATGCCGACCGACCGCGCCGCCCTGTTGGCCACCCCCGGCTTCACCGGCCGCGGCGCCTCGCGCCATGCCCGGGAGTGGATCACCGCGATCCGCGAAGCTGCTGCCCTCGGCGAGGACGAACTGCCGGCGCGCAACGCCCGCAACGACGGACCGCCGATCCCGCGGGCCTGGGCCGAGAAGGACCCGGAGGCCGGTCAGCGCCTGGCGTTGGCCAAGGAGGCGATGACGGAGCTCTCCGAGCACGTCTCGGTGCCGACCGAGAACCTGCTCACCCCGGACACCATGCGTCGGGTCCTGTGGACGCCCCCGGACGCCGCGGCCAGCGACCTGGTCACCGCCGTCGGCGAGGCGTTGAACGGTTACCGGGCGCGCCCGTGGCAGGTGGAACTCACTGCACCGCTCCTGGCCGAGGCGATCCTCAGCGCTCGCGCCGCGACCGCCTGAGCCGGCACGGCTGAGCGCGTCACCAGCTCGGTTCGCAGCGAGAACGCTGGTACCCGTCAAACGCGAAGCGCGCACCCACCATCAGGTGGATGCGCGCATCGTTGCGTCACGGGTCCGTCAGCCTGACGGCGTCGGGCTGCTCGCCGAATCGTCGGACGGGTCACTCGACGGGTCCGTCGTGGCGCCGGTCGACGGGCTCTGCGAGGGCGACTCCTCGACCGGCGCGAGCACCGTGCGGGAGAGTTCGTCGACCTCCTCGGTGGCGGCCTGGAGATCCTCCAGCACGCGGGCGTAGAAGAGCTGGTGCAGGTGCGGGGCGAGCAACTGCTCCAGGTCGCCCCAGACCTCGAGGGCCGGCGGCGTCACGATGTCGCGCACGGAGCGGTTGAACACCTCGGCGTGGGCCGGGAGCTGGTCGCGCTGCAGGAACGCGTCGGACTCGGCCACCTCGTTGGAGGCCGGAACCAGGTAGCCCGCCTTCGCGACCTCGGAGACGGACTCCGGGGCCATCGCGTGCACCACGAAGTCGGCGGCTGCCGAGGTGCTGCTGGCCGACGCCGAGAGGCAGAGGCCCTTCACGTCACCGATGGTGCGTTCGTTGTCGATCGCCGGCATCGGCATCACGTCGAACTGCAGGCTCGGCGTCTTGCGCAGCTCCGGTACCAGGTTGCGGTAACCGGCGATCATGCCGAGCTTGCCGGTCTTGAACCGCTCCAGCGCGTCCATCTTCGCGAGCTGCTTCGGGGTCGGCGTCAACTGGTTGTTGCGCAACACGTCGAGCACCTCGGCCAGGGCCTCGCGGTCCGTCTCAGCGGAGAGCGTCAAGGAGGTCGGCTGCTTCGGGTCGTCGAAGAGTTCACCGCCACCCGAGTAGATGAAGGGTGCGATGCCCTCCAGCGTCGGGTCGATGTGGACGCCCTTCGCGCCGGGCCGGCCGGCCGCGAACTCCGCCGCGGCTGCGAACTGACCGAAGGTCCAGAAGGCGTGCGAACGCGGCGTCGGCAGCTCGGCCTCCCGCATCGCCGCCCAGTCGATCAGGTTGGTGTTGAAGTAGATGACCATCGGCGAGACCGCGTACGGCATGCACTGCAGGCGGCCCTCTTCGGAGAAGGCCATCAACGCGTCCCGCTTGTAGTCGTCGCCGAACGCGACGTCGCGGGCCGCCAACAGCTCGTCAAGCGGCTGGTTGAGCTTGTCGGAGACCACCGTGCCGAGATCCTGGCGCGACAACAGGTAGATGTCGGGCGGCGTCTCGCTGCGCAGCGCCCGCACCACACTCTGCTCGTTGTCGACGGCCTTGAAGGAGACCTTGACCTTCGGGTTGTCTTCGTTGAACTGCGCGACGGTGCCCTTGAGCGCCTCGACCTCCTCAGCAGCCCCGTAGGCCATGAAGGTGAGCTTGACCGGCTTCTTCGCGGTGCCCTGTGGGTCCTTGGGCGGGGTGCCTGTGTCAGCGGAGCAGCCAGCGACTGCCGTTGCCACAAGCAGCATTCCGGCTGCCATCAATGCCCGGGTCTTCACGCCCTGTTGCCCCTCACTGGTGGTTCCTGATTCCCCGACACGATAGCGGTCTATGTCGACTTCCTTGGGCCGAAGACCCTGCTTGGGCTGCTGTATGAGACATCAACCACGCCCGCGCGTCCCTTTCAAGCAGTCGCGAACCTCGCCTATGTTGGACGATATGAGCCTTCCCCTTCGCGGCCTTGCCAGCCTGGCCACCGCCAGCGTCCTGCTCCTCTCGGTCGCTGCCTGCGGCGACGACGACAAGGGCGACTCCGCCGGCTCCGACCAGCCGACCAACTCCTCGCAGCGCCCGGCCGCCACGCCGACCGACACCCCGACGTCGGCCTCCTCGGAGCCGACGACGGCACCAAGCTCCACCGAGGGCACCGTCGCGCCGCCGGCACAAGGGCTGGCCGCGCACCTGTTGCCGGCCGAGGCGCTGCCCGCCGTCGGCACGGGTACCTGGACGGTGAGCGAGACCGGCTCCGACGACGGTGAACCGTTCGGCGAGTGCGGGCGGTTCTCCCTGGTCGATGTCGGCGCCACCGAGACCGTGGTCCGCGAGTTCGACGCCGGCGAGGGCGTCAGCGCCGAGCAGTTGGTCGCCGAGTTCCCCGACAAGAAGTCGGCCTGGCGGGTGCACCAGGTGCTCAAGTCGTGGCACAAGGAGTGCGCCTCTAACCCCGACGTCGCCAAGGTCAGCCCGCTGAGCAACGTTGAGGCGCCCTCCGGCGTCGCGCAGAGCTACCTGGTCACCGGTAAGGACCCGCAGGAGTTCGAGGGCGTGGCGATCAACCGGGTCGGCACCCTGATCAGCATCGCGCTGATCGATGTCGAGGGTCAGGCCTGGCCGAGCGACGACCCGCTGGCCGCTACCGCGAAGGCAGCCGCTCCCCTACTCTGAGATTCCGCGCTGCCCGTCTGAGAGATCGGAGTGTGCCGATGATCCGCATGCTGATCCGCGCCGCCGTCTTCCTGGCCTCGGCCGCGATCGGAATCCTGGTGGCCTCCGCGCTCCTGGACGACGTCCGGATCAAGGTCTCCGGCTTCTTCGCCGTCGTGGTGATCTACTCGGTCCTGCAGCTGGTGATCACCCCGTTCGTGATGAAGATGGCCGCGCGTCACGCCTCGGCCTTCCTCGGCGGCTCCGGCCTGGTGGCGACGTTCATCGCGCTCCTGGTCGCCGTCGCCTGGGGCGATGCGCTCTCGATCTCGGGGATCGGCACCTGGATCGCAGCCACCGTCGTGGTCTGGCTGACCACCGCCCTGGCCACCCTCCTGCTGCCGTTCCTACTCGCCAAGGCCGGCGTCAAAGCCGCTGCGGCCCGCTCCGACGCCACCTAAATCTTCTCCACCTTTCCGAGATAGTCCCTGACGAAAAGCCCCTGAAATCGTCGATTTCAGGGGCTTTTCGTCAGGGACTATCGGGTGGGGACGGATGGGAAGCTTCAAATGGTCAGAGAGTTGGCGGGGTCAGATCGGGAGGTGCAGGCGGGCCTGGGCGACGACGGCGTCGAAGATCGGTTGCGGCAGCGCGGCACCCTCGCGGCGGACGGTGGTGTCCTCGATCCGTAGTAGGCGGTTGATCCGGACCTCGCTGGGGCGGCGCTCGCGGTCCCAGGCGCCGGTCCCGACATCCATCCACAACCGCCCGGCCTCCGCCTCCTGCGCCGCGTCGCGGTCATGGTCGACCGAGGTGAGCTGGAGCGCGAGCCAGAAGTCGCCGTCACGGGCCAACAGCAGCACCGGGCGGTCCTTCCCCTGGCTCGGATCCTCCTCGTAGGGGACCCACGCCCAGACCACCTCGCCCGGATCGGGCTCGCCATCGATCTCCGGCGAATAGCTGACTTCTGGTCCGTCGCTCATGCTCGGAGCCTAGTGTCCACGCTCGGCTTTTGAGGGAGCCGATCGGCACGTACGATAGGCACCGCACGCCGGACTGCGGCAGCCCCGGGTCCCAAAATTAGCCGCCTAGAGCGGCCACGCGCCGTGAGGCGCTCCCGGTCCGGCGTGCACTACCTTGCGAGGTCCCGACAAGCTCGACCAACGGGACTTGCGGGGTCTCGACAAGCTCGACCAACGGGACTTGCGAGGTCTCGACAAGCTCGACCGACGGAGCAAGCTCGACCAACGGAAACGACTCGACCAACGGGGCTTGCGGAGCGCTGCTTAGTGCAGGCTGCCGGCCAGCTCGTGACGAGCGGCCTCGGCGAGTTGCTCCCCCAGCGTGCGCATCTGGGTCGCCTGGGCGAGCTCCAACTGGGTCCGTCCGGCGGCCACCACCTGGGCGAAGGCAGCCGCACGCATCAGTACGTCGGCGAAATCGGTCTCGGCGATCCCGCGCAGCACGGCGTCCACCATCGCGCGGACCTCGTCGGGCCCCGGCGGATCGGCGACGCCGGCCACCACGTGGTCGACCTCCGCCACCCGCCGTCCGGTGTCGAACTGCAGCGCGGCCTCCAGCGGCTGGGCGTGCACCCATTCGCGGAGCAGGTAGAGCCGCCAGAGGCACCCGGCCAACGACTCCGCAGGCGAGCCCGCCCACAGGTCCGCCAACGCCTCCAACCCTTCGGCCTCGGCCAGGTGCACCACCCGGCCGATCAGCTCCTCGTCCTCGCTCCCCCGGGCACCGCGGACCAGCAGGGCGGCAGCACGCTCGGCGGCCTCGGTCACCAACGCCGGATCGGCACCGCCCTCGACAGCTTCGAAGAAGCCGTCACCGGGGGTGAGCGGGCGGTGGTAGGGGCGCGAAGTCACCGCACCACCTTACGCGCCTGCCGATAGCCGATCGTGCAGCGCGCGCTCAGCCCAGAGCCTTGCGGATCCGCGCGTCGGAGACCGACTCCTTGGTGCCGAGCTGCTGCGCCCACAACGAGACCCGGTACTCCTCCAACATCCAACGCACCTTGCGCAGGTCGGCGTCCGGCGGACGGCCCGGCGGCAGCGCGGCGACCCGGTTCAGGTAGGCGGACTGCAGTTCGCCGATCTGATCCATCAGCTGCCGGTCCCGGGCGACCTGGCTCTCCAGCTTCTCCCGGCGGACCAGCAGCGCACGCAGGTAGCGAGGCAGGTCACGCAGATGCGCCACCCCGGCGTCGACGATGAAACCTCGATAGACCAAGCGGCCCAGGTGGGCCTGGAGGTCGGTCAGCGCCGGCAGGGTGTGCAGGTCGGCCCGGCCACTCAACGCCCGATCGGCCTGGCGCCACAGATCCAGCACCGTGAAGACGTCGTAGAGGACCCCTCGGGTGGCGGCGACCAGATCCGCGTGCGAACCGATCCCAGCCAACAACGCCTGGTAGTCGGTTTCGGTGCGCACCGGTTTGCGGGCATCGATCGCCTGCAGCAGGACGGCGGCCCGGCAGTCGTCGAGCAGGTCGGCGTGGGTGGCGTAGGGCGAGCCCGCCAACTGCAGTTTCTCGGCGTTGCCGAGCCCGTCCAGGATCTCCTTGACCGGCGACCTGGTCTCGATCAGGAGCAGCCGCAGGACGCCGAGCCGGTGCCGGGCATCCTGCTCGGACGCCGACCCGAAGACCTGCAGGCCGACGCTCTCCCCCTCGTCGACCAGCGCCGGGTAGCCGCGCACCTCATGCCCGGCTCGGACCGTGGTGAACGACTTCTCGATCTCGCCGAAGGTCCAGCTCCGCTGCCCCGTCACGGTGATCCCCGAGTCCGCGGCGGCCTCCGCCATCGCGGCCGCGAACCTCGGCCGCAACGGCTCCTTGAGCGCCTCAAGGTCCTTGCCGCGGCCCTGCTCCCGGCCGGCTTCGTCGACGATCGAGAAGGTGGGCTTGAGGTGGTCGGGCACCTTGGCGTAGTCCCACGCCTCACGGGGCACCTGGACGCCGGTGGTCGAGCGCAACCAGCGCTCCAGCGCATCCAGCAACGGCTCCTCGCCGGCCGGAACCGCCGCGAGGAATTCACGGGCCCGGTTCGGGGCGGGCACGAAGTTGACCCGCAGCTGTTTGGGCAGGCTCCGCAACAGCGCGGTGACCAACTCTTCACGCAGCCCCGGAACGTTCCAGCTGAACTGGCCGCCGTCGACCTGGTTCAGGGTGCTGACCGGAACCTCGACGGTGACGCCGTCCTCTGCGGTGCCCGGCGCGAAGTGGTAGCTGAGGTCGAAGGTCAACCCGCCACCGTCGGTCGCGGCCTGCCAGTGCTGGGGATAGTCCGCGGCGCGGATCTCCTCGGCCGTGTCGTGGGTGAGCATGTCGGGGTCGAAGTCCAACAGCTTCGGCTGCTTCTGCCGGGCCCGCTTCCACCACTGGTCGAAGTGCGCACCGCTGACGACCTCGGCACCGATCCGCGCGTCGTAGAAATCGAAGAGCGTGTGCTCGTCGACGACGATGTCGCGGCGCCGCGCCCGGTGCTCCAACTCCTCGGCCTCGTCGAGCAATCGTTGGTTGTGGTCGTAGAACTTGTAGCGTCCCGACTCCAGCGCACGCCACTCGCCGTAGACCAGCGCGTGCCGGATGAAGAGCTCACGCGCCAACGCGACGTCGATGCTGCCGTAGTTGATCAACCGGTCGGCGGCCAGCGGAACGCCGTAGAGCGTCACCTTCTCGTGGGCCATCACCGCGGCCCGCTTGCTCGACCAGTGCGGCTCGGAGTAGCTGCGCTTGACCAGGTGCGCGCCGAGCCGCTCAGCCCACTCCGGTTGGATCGCGGCGTTCTGCCGTGCCCACAAGCGGCTGGTCTCGACGAGTTCGCCCGCCATCAGGAACTGCGGGTTCTTGCCCTTGAGCACCGAGCCGGGGAAGACCGCGAACCGAGCGCCCCGGGCCCCGAGGTACTCGCGGGGTCCGCGCCGCTGCGGCGCCTGCTTGCCGGGGGCAGGCTTCTCCCGCTCCTCCAGCAGACCGATGTGCGAGAGCAGGCCGGAGAGCAACGCCTGGTGGATCCCGTCAGCGTCCGGGACGTCGGCGGGCCGGCCGACCTCGATCTTCATCTCCTTGGCGACCTGACGCAGCTGCGACTCGAAGTCCTGCCACTCACGGACCCGCAGATAGTTCAGGTGTTCGCGCTTGCACATCCGACGGAACGCGCTGGAGGAGAGTTCCCGCTGCTGCTGTTTGAGGTGGCGCCACAGGTTGAGCCAGGTGATGAAGTCCGACCGGTCGTCGGTGAAGCGGGCGTGCAGCTGATCGGCCTGGGCCCGCTGCTCCTCGGGACGTTCGCGCGGGTCCTGCAGCGAAAGGGCCGCAGCGATCACCAGCACCTCGCGGGCACAGCCGGCCCGCTCGGCCTCCAGGATCATCCGGCCCAGCCGCGGGTCGATCGGCAACCGGGCGAGGCGCCGTCCGAGATTGGTGAGGCGGGGACCGTTGTGCCGCCGTCGCCCGCCGCGCGCGGGTGCGGACGCGGGTGCGGACGCGGGTGCGGACGCGGACGTCATACGTTCCGTGGGTGCGGACGCACCGTCCGGATGACGTCCGGCAGGCTCTGCGGAGCTGATCGCGCCCAGCTCCTCGAGCAGCTGGGTACCGGCGGTGACGTTCCGCTTGTCCGGCGGCTCCACGAACGGGAACCGGTTCAGGTCGCCGAGTCCGAGGGAGGCCATCTGCAAGATCACCGAGGCCAGGTTGGTGCGCAGGATCTCCGGGTCGGTGAACTCCGGACGAGAGTCGAAGTCCTCCTCCGAGTACAGCCGGACGGCGATACCCTCCGAGACCCGGCCGCAGCGGCCGGAGCGCTGGTTGGCCGAGGCCTGGCTAATCGGCTCGATCGGCAGACGCTGCACCTTGGTCCGCAGCGAGTAGCGGCTGATCCGCGCCACCCCGGAGTCGATCACGTACTTGATACCCGGCACCGTCAGCGAGGTCTCCGCGACGTTGGTCGCCAGCACGATCCGCCGGACCCGGCTCGACGTCGGCGGATGGAAGACCCGGTGCTGCTCGGCTCCGGAGAGCCGCGAGTAGAGCGGCAGCACATCGAGCAGTCCGTTCCGATCGATCGCGGTCAGCGCGTCGGCGGTGTCCCGGATCTCCCGCTCGCCGGGAAGGAAGACGAGGATGTCGCCGGGGCCCTCGGCACTGAGCTCGCGGACGGCGTCGACGATCGCCTCGGTCTGGTCGCGAACGACCGGATCGCCGTCCTCGTCGGCCTCGGGCAGCTCGACCAACGGGCGGTACCGGATCTCGACCGGGAAGGTGCGCCCGGAGACCTCGATGATCGGCGCGGGCTTGCCGGAGCGGTCCGCGAAGTGTTCGGCGAACCGCTCGGGGTCGATGGTGGCCGAGGTGATGATCAGCTTCAGGTCCGGCCGCTTGGGCAGCAGCCGCTTGAGGTAGCCGAGGATGAAGTCGATGTTGAGACTGCGCTCGTGCGCCTCGTCGATGATCAGGGTGTCGTACCGCTTGAGATCGCGGTCGCGCTGGAGTTCGGCGAGCAGGATGCCGTCGGTCATCACCTTGATCTGGCTGGACTTCGAGGTCCGGTCGGTGAAGCGCACCTGGTAGCCGACGACGTCACCGAGTTCGGTGCCGATCCCGTCGCTCGCCAGCTCCTCGCTGATCCGCTCGGCGACCGAGCGAGCGGCGATCCGGCGGGGCTGGGTGTGGCCGATCAGACCGTTGCTGCCGCGCCCGAGTTCCAGGCAGATCTTCGGCAGCTGGGTGGTCTTTCCGGAGCCGGTCTCGCCGGCGACGATCACTACCTGGTGGTCACGAATAGCCGCAGCGATGTCGTCTCTACGGGCGCTGACCGGAAGCTGGGGAGGATAGGAGATCTGCACAACGTGCTCGATTGTCCCCTACGAAGGCACCTCACAGCATCTCGGTAATCGGCACACAGCTGAACCACAGGTCCGCGAGCCACCGTGGGCGTATGACCGAACACGACGAGAACCGCCCACAGGGCGCCGTTCCTGGTCCCGCTGCGGGCACCTCCGATGGTGCGCCCGGAGCCCCAGGAACCGGACCGAACGACCCCACGACCGTCTTCGCACAGTCCCCCTCAGCCGCCGCGCAGCCGAGTGGCGAGCCCCCGGCCACGGGGCCGGCCAAGCCGCGGTTCCGGGAACGGGTCTGGAGCTGGAAGGCCTTGACGGCGTCCGCGCTGGCCGGGCTGATCATCGGCGGCGGCACCGGCGCCGCGATCGCCGCAGTGGCCTCGGACGACGGTGGGCACCATGACCGGCGCGGACAGTTCCAACCGGGCGAGGGCAGGCCGGGTGGCCCGGGCGGCTTCGGCCGCGGCGGCGACGGCCAGTTCGCCCCGCCCGGAGGCGGACAGATGCCGGGTCAGAACGACGGTCAGAGCGACGGCGGGAGCAACGGCGGGGGCGACCAGTCGACCCCGAACAGCGACTCCAGCACGAACCAGTCGTGACCGGACGGCCGACCGCCCGGGACGTCAAACGTTGCGAGGACCCACCTCCACAACACGCATGACGTCCCACCGGGAGGCGGCACCGCTTCACAGGAATCTCACAGCAAGCACACAGACCGATCACGGATCACCGGCGCAGAATCATAGGTATGACCGAGACTCCGCTGACCCGTGCCGACGGCTCACCTCTCCGCGTTCTGGTCGTCGACGACGAGGTGAACCTGGCCGAGTTGATCGCGATGGCGCTCCGGCTCGAGGGGTGGCAGGTGGACCAGGCGCACGCCGGCTCCGAAGCGGTCAGCACGGCACGGGCCTGCGACCCGGACGCGGTCGTCCTCGACATGATGCTGCCGGACTTCGACGGCCTCGAAGTACTGCGCCGACTCCGCGCCGAGCGCCCGGCGCTACCTGTCCTCTTCCTCACCGCACGCGACGCCGTCGAGGACCGGATCGCGGGCCTCACCGCGGGCGGCGACGACTACGTCACCAAGCCGTTCAGCCTGGAGGAGGTGGTGGCCCGGCTCCGCGCGCTGATGCGGCGGGCCGGCGCCCAGAGCCAGCAACGCACCGCCCTCCTCGCCGTCGGCGACCTCACCCTCGATGAGGATTCCCGCGAGGTGCGCCGCGCCGGGACCGAGGTACACCTGACCGCCACCGAGTTCGAGCTGCTCCGGTACCTGATGCGCAATCCGCGACGCGTGCTGTCGAAGGCACAGATCCTGGATCGGGTCTGGGCCTACGACTTCGGCGGGCAGGCGAACGTCGTCGAGCTCTACATCTCCTATCTGCGCAAGAAGATCGACGCCGGCCACGAGCCGATGATCCATACGATGCGCGGCGCCGGCTACGTCTTGAAGCCGGCATGAGACTCCCCCATTCGCTGACGGCTCGGCTCACCATCACCGCGGTGGCCCTGGTCGCCGTCGTCTCGGTGCTGCTCGGCGGACTGACCACGCTGGCGATGCGGTCGAACCTGACCGACCAACTGGACCGCGAGGTCAAGGCGTCCCTGCAGCGCGCCGTCAACGTGCGCCCGCCGATGCCACCGGCCGACCGCAACGGCGGCTTCGGCGATATGCCGCGCCAACAGGTCGGCTCACTGCAGGCCCTGATCGGCGACGACGCCAGCTTCGGCCAGGTGTTGGAGGAGGGCAGCGGCGAACGCGGCCGCGAGCAGCTCTCCAGCACCGCACTCAACCGCCTCGCAGAGCTCCCCGCCGGCAAGATCAGCACCGTCGAGGTCCCCGGCCACGGCCGGTACCGGGTCGCCGTCGTCGAGTCGGACGGGGTGCGGCTGCTCGCCGGGCTGCCCACCGACGAGGTGGACCAGTCGCTGGAGTCGTTGCTCTGGTCGGAGATCCTGCTGGGGCTCGGCGCGACCGCCCTGGCTGGGCTGGTCGCCTCTCTGTTGGTGCGCCGTCAGCTGCGCCCGTTGCGCGAGGTGGCCGCCACTGCTCACGAGGTCGCCGCGCTTCCTCTGGCCAGCGGCGAGATCGCCGTCCATCCCCGCGTCGACGACCGGCTCACCGACGAGAAGACCGAGGTGGGCCAGGTCGGCGCCGCGCTCAACACCCTGCTCAGCCATGTCGAGGAGTCGCTCGCCGCCCGACACCGCAGCGAGCAACAGGTCCGCCAGTTCGTCGCCGACGCCTCCCATGAGTTGCGCACGCCGCTGGCCACCATCAAGGGCTACGCCGAACTCTCCCGGCGCGCCCCGACCGACCCGACGACGACCACCGCCGCGCTGGACAAGGTCGAGACCGAGGCGGCGCGGATGTCCGGCCTGGTCGAGGACCTTCTGCTGCTGGCTCGGCTCGACGCCGGGCGCCCCTTGGAGACCGGCACGGTCGACGTGACCCGGCTGCTCCTGGAGTCGGTCTCGGACGCGCGGGTACTCGGCCCGGAACACCGTTGGCAGCTCGACCTACCGCAGGACGTCGTCGAAGCCGCGGGCGACGAGGAACGGCTGCGCCAGGTGGTCCGGAACCTGCTGGAGAACGCCCGGAGACATACCCCGCCCGGCACCACGATCGACGTCGGCGCCCGGCCGCCGGTGATCGCCGGAGGACCGGTCACCATCACCGTCACCGACGACGGCCCCGGCTTCAGCGAGGAGCTC
This sequence comes from Nocardioides sp. Bht2, assembly GCF_047308515.1. Taxonomy (NCBI): domain Bacteria; kingdom Bacillati; phylum Actinomycetota; class Actinomycetes; order Propionibacteriales; family Nocardioidaceae; genus Nocardioides; species Nocardioides sp. Bht2. The sequence continues at coordinate 81,246 of NZ_JBLBWI010000010.1, read as the reverse complement.
TTGCCGAGCGCCTTCGAACGGTTCACCCGCGGCGACGCGGCCCGGCATCGGGGCACCGACCCGGGCGGCTCCGGGCTCGGGCTCTCCCTGGTCCGGGCGATCGTCGAGGCGCACGGCGGCGCCGTCGCGCTGAGCAGCCGACCCGGTCAGACCCGGTTCACGATCCGCCTGCCGAGTTGACCGGCGTCAGCGGCTGAGCTCGACCAACGACAACAGCGCGCCGCCCATCAGGTTCAACAGCTCTTCACGGGTGACGTCGCCGGGGTCGCGGGCCCATGAGAGCACCAGGTCCTCGACCATCGCCGACCAGGAGTGCACCACGATCCGAGTCAGCCGCGTGTCGGCGAGGACCAGGCCTTCGGGGTCCTCGTCGAAGAGTCGTTCGGTGAGCGCGTTGCGGGCCTCTTCGTAGATCGCCCGGAGCTTGGGGTTTCCGCCACCGGCACCCTTCACCAACGACAGGTAGCCCTCGTAGTTCTCGACGACGTAGTCGAGGTACGCCGCGACGCCGTAGGTGAGCCGGGCGAGCGGGTCCTCGTCGGGCGGCGGCATCGTCGCCTCGATCAGGTCGTCCGCCGCGCGCCGGACGACGGCCTCATGGAAGTCCGACTTGTTGCCGAAGTAGTGGTACAGCAACCCCCGTGAGATCCCGGCCTCCTCGGCCAGCGTCTCGATCGACAGCTGGTCGAGGCTTCGGGTGGCGAGCAGCCGGACGCCGAGGGTCAGCAGCTGCTCCCGCCGCGTCGACGGGTCGAGGCGAACCCGCGGTGTGGAGGTCATGACCGAAGCTTACTGAACGTGAGTCAACCGACATCCAGAGGCCTATTGACGCACGTTCAACAACGTGTCACGCTCGTTTCATGAGCACCCATGTGGACCACCTCGTGATCGGCGCCGGCTTCGGCGGGCTCGGGGCAGCGATCAAGCTCGACGAGATGGGCGAGCGCGACTTCCTCGTCATCGAGAAGGACGGCGGGGTCGGCGGCACCTGGCGCGCCAACAGCTACCCGGGCGCAGCCTGTGACGTACCCAGCCAGCTCTACTCGTTCTCGTTCGCGCCCAACCCCGATTGGTCGGCGTCCTTCTCGCCCCAGCCCGAGATCGAGGCCTACCTGGTCCGGGTCGCCGAGGAGTCCGGCACCCTCGACCGCTTCCGCTTCGGCGTCGCGGTCACCGACGCCGCCTGGGACGACACCGCCAAGCACTGGCGGGTCAGCCTCTCGGACGACACCACCGTCACCGCGACCACGCTGATCAGCGCCGCGGGCGGCCTCTCCGAGCCGAAGCTCCCCGAGATCGAGGGGATCACCGAGTTCGCCGGCACGATCTTCCACTCCGCCCGTTGGGACCACGACGCCGACCTCACCGGCAAGCGGATCGCCGTGATCGGCACCGGCGCCTCGGCGATCCAGATCGTCCCGCAACTGCAGAAGCAGGCCGGGCACCTCGACGTCTACCAGCGCACCGCGCCGTGGGTGATCCCGCGCAACGAGCACCGCTACACCGCCGTGGAGAAGTTCGCCTTCCGCCACCTGCCGTTGGTGCAGAAGGCCTCCCGCACGGCGATCTACTGGGGCCGCGAGACCTACGTCCCCGCCTTCACCGCGATGCCCAAGCTGGCCTTCCCGGCCAAGCAGATGGCGCTGATGAACATTCGGCGTGGCATCAAGGACGAGGCCCTGCGCGCCAAGGTCACCCCTAACTACGAGATCGGCTGCAAGCGGATCCTGATCTCGAACACCTACTACCCGGCGTTGGCCGCCGACAACGTCGAGGTCGTCACCGACCGGATCACCCGGGTCACCCCGACCGGCATCGTCACTGCGGACGGCACCGAGCGCGAGATCGACGTCCTCGTCGTCGCGACCGGCTTCCACACCACCGAGCAGCCGATCGCCCAGCACGTCCGCGGACGTAACGGCGACACCCTCGCGAAGGTGTGGGCATCCTCTGGACAGACCGCCTACAAGGGCACCACCGTGCACGGGTTCCCGAACCTCTTCGAGGTGGTCGGCCCGAACACCGGCCTGGGCCACAGCAGCATGGTCTTCATCATCGAGTCCCAGCTCGCGTACATCACCGACGCGATCCGCACCATGCGTCGCCAGGGGCTTGCCGCGGTCGAGCCCAAGGCCGAGGTCCAGCAGCGCTGGAACGACGACCTGCAGCACCGGATGAAGCGCACCGTGTGGAGCACCGGCGGCTGCGCCAGCTGGTACCTGGACGAGCATGGCCGCAACACCACGTTGTGGCCGCGCAGCACCTTCGTCTTCCGCCAACTACTCCGGAGCTTCGACGCCGGATCGTACGAACTCACTCCCGTAGCCACCAAGATCAAGGAAGAGGCGTCCGCATGAAGTCCCTGCAGAACAAGGTTGTCGTGATCACCGGAGCCGGTTCCGGCATGGGCCGCGAGCTCGCCCTGCTGGCGCACAGCCGCGGTGCGAAGGTGGCCGTCTCCGACTGGAACCCGGAAGGTCTCGCCGAGACCGTCGCGCTGCTGAAGGCCCAGGGCGCCACCCTGCACTCCGCGGTGCTCGACGTCTCCGACCGGGACGCGATGGGCGCCTACGCGCAGACCGTGGTCGACGAGTTCGGCGTGGTCAACATGGTGATCAACAACGCCGGCGTCTCGATGACCGGCGACTTCGAGGAGATGACCTACGAGGAGTTCGACTGGATCGTCGGGGTGAACTTCAACGGCGTCGTCAACGGCACCAAGGAGTTCCTGCCGCACCTGATCGCCTCCGGCGACGGCGCCGTGGTCAACCTGTCCAGCCTCTTCGGCCTGATCTCGATGCCCGGCCAGTCCGCCTACAACGCCACCAAGTACGCGGTGCGTGGTTTCACCGAGGCGCTGCGTGAAGAGATGCTGGTCAACCGGCACCCGGTCACCGTCACCTGCATCCACCCGGGCGGCATCAAGACCGGGATCTCCCGCAACGGTCGCAAGACCGAGAGCCAGGACGGCGCGACGATCGACAAGCTCTTCGAGGAGAAGCTGGCCCGGATGCCCGCGGACAAGGCAGCCAAGATCATCCTCGACGCCGCCACCAAGGGCCGTGCCCGCCAGTTGGTCGGCATCGACGCGCACATCCTGCACCACTTCGCGAAGCTCACCGGTTCGCGCTACCAGGACATCGTCGCGATGGGCTCCAAGCGGGTCATCCCCGCCAAGAAGGCCACCGCCCGCCGCTGACCAGCACGCACTCGACGCGATAGCGGTCGATCACTGTCACCTAGCGACAGCGATCGACCGCTATCTCGTTTCCGAGGCCTAGAGCGAGTCGTGCAGTTCGTCCACCAGCGAAGCGACCACGGAGCGGAGGTCCCCGTCGTGGGCGGCGGCCACGGCGCGCTGCCGCTGGTAGGAGGCACCGCGGGCGGGGATCTCCGCGACGGAGTGGAGTTCGGCCTCGCAGCCGAGACGGCGTGCGGTCGGCGTCAGCCGTTCGAGGAGGTCGTGCAGGTCGTCGGTGACGAGGCGTTCGTTGCTGGCGGCGTCCAAAATGATGATCGCGTCGAGCCCGTAGCGCGCGGCGCGCCACTTGTTCTCCTGGACGTGCCACGGCGGCATCGTCGGCAGATCTTCTCCGGCCGCCAGGCGGGTGTCGAGGTCGACCACCAGACAGTGCACCAGCGCCACCAGCGCGGCCATCTCCGGAAGCGTGGAGACGCCGTCGCAGACGCGGGTCTCCAGGGTGCCGTGCTTGGGCGCGGGCCGGATGTCCCAGCGGATCTCGTCGACGTTGTCGATCACGCCGGTGGTGAGCTGGTCGGAGGCGAACGACTCGAACTCCTCCCAGGTCGCGAACTGGAACGGCAGTCCCGCCGTCGGGAGCTGCTGGAACATCAGCGCCCGGTTCGAGGCGTATCCGGTGTCGACACCCGCCCAGACCGGCGACGACGCCGAGAGCGCCTGAAGGTGCGGGTAGTAGTTGAGCAGCGACGACATCACCGGCATGATCCGCTTCTTCTCCGGCAACCCGACGTGCATGTGCACGCCCCAGATCAGCATCTGCCGCCCCCACCACTGGGTCCGGTTGATCAGCTCCTCATAGCGGTGGCCCTCGGTGAGCTGCTGGGCCGACCATGCCGCGAACGGATGGGCGCCCGCACCGAAGAGGTCGATACCGAGGCTGTCGGCGGCCGGGATGACGACGTCGAGGCTGCGCCGCAGGTCGTCCATCGCCTCACCCACGGTGTCGTTGACGCCGGTCACGATCTCCACGGTGTTGCGCAGCATCTCCTTGTGCAACCGGTTGCCGTGCTCCAGTTTCGGCCGGGCGACGTCGAAGAGTTCGGCCGCCCGATTGACCAGGTCGCGGCTGTCGCGGTCGACGAGGGCGAACTCCCACTCGACACCCAACGTCGGACGAGGCGAACCCTGAAAGTCGATGCGCACGCTCGACAGCCTAGCCCCGCTCAATGTGACCCCAGCGTCCGGAAACGGGCGTTTCGAGGACGCTCAGGTCACATTGAACCGATCTGGGACGATAAGGAAATGTCCACCCCCGAGCGCTCTGTCCCTCTGGTCATGGATCTCAGCCTGCGGATCGGCGAACTGCTGCTGGACAACGGCGCCGGCGCCGCCGACGTCACCGCGACGATGCAGGCGGTCGCCTTCCATCTGGGCCTGGCCCACCCGATCGTCGACGTCACCTTCACCACGCTGTCGATGAGCTACCAGGAGACGCCGGACATGGTGCCGATCATGCAGATCCGCACCGTGAAGCAACGCGAGATCGACTACGAGGACCTGACCCGCGTCGACCATCTGGTCCGCGACATCCTCGCCGACCGGATCGATCTGACCGAGGCCCGCGCCGCCGTCGCGCAGCTCACCTCTTCGGGCCACCACCGGCACCGGCTCGCCGTCACCGCGGGCTGGGGCGTGATGTGCGCCGGAGTCGCCTTCATGCTGGGCGGCGGCGCCGCCGTCTCCGCGATCGCCTTCACCGCTGCGGTGCTGATCGACCGGCTCCAAGCCTGGATGAGTCGACGCCGGCTCCCGAACTTCTACCTGCAGGTGATGGGCGGCGCGGTCGCGACCGTGCTGGCGGTGGCCACCGCCGCCGTCGACTGGGAGGTCGATCCGTCACTCGTCGTGACCTCGAACATCATCATGCTGCTCTCCGGGATCGGCTTCATGGGCGGACTGCAGGATGCCCTCACCGGCTTCTACCTGACGGCGGGTGCGCGAATGACCGAGGCGCTGCTCTCCACCGCCGGAATCATCGCCGGGGTCTCCGGTGGCCTCGCCCTGGGCGGCGTCCTCGGTGTCGACCTGGGCCGACTCAACCCCGGCGCCTTCGGTCTGGAGTCGTGGCCGGTGCTGGCGCTGGGAGCGGCGATCGCCGCTGCCGGATTCGCCTTCGCGAGCTACTCCCCCAAGCGGGTCCTGATCCCGATCGCGGTGATCGCGGCGGTCGCGATCCTGATCACCAACGGGGTCGAACTGGCCGGATTCGGCCGCCCTTGGGCGGTCGCCTGCGCGGCGTTCGTGGTCGGCCTGGTCGCCTACTCGGTGGCCGGCATGGTCCGGGTTCCCCCGCTGGTCGTCGTCGTCTCGGCGGTGGTCCCGCTCCTGCCCGGCCTCTCCATCTATCGCGGTCTCTCGCTGCTCTCCGAGGGCGGCACGATGACATCGCGCGGCCTGCTCGCCATCGTCACCGCGGCCTCGGTGGCGCTCTCGATCGCCGCCGGGGTGATCCTCGGCGAGTACGTCGCCCAGCCGCTGAAGCGCGAGGCTCGCAAGTTGGAGACCCGACTTTCGGGACCGCGCCTGGTCGGCCCGCTCCGGGTCCGCGCCGGTCGCACCAAGCGGTCCGGACGCCGTGGGAACCGGTCCACAGGGGACCCGAGCACCAGCTAGGCGTGGCGGTCCTCCCGCTAGCCCGCCTCGGTGTGCTTTGCTGCCCCTGTGGAGGTGGGGCAACGGGTAGAGATCGCGATGACCAAGTGGCGCACGCTGCCGCATTGGTCCTATCCCGGTATCTACCTGGGCAGTGATCAGCACGGCGACTGGATCGGCCTGCCCGACGGCACCCTGTACCAACGCCCCGGCGTCGAGTACCGCGCCACCCACGACACTGTCACGCTGGTCCCGTCCCGCGACCTTCCCGAGCGCGGCTGGCTCGCCGCCTTCCACAGCAAACCCTGGTCGAAGCCGGCACTGCGCCACCCGGTCGAGGTCTACGTCGACATCACCACGCCACCGCGGTGGGAGGGTTCGGTGTTGCGCGCCGTCGACCTGGACCTCGACATCCTGCGCGGTCCGTCCGGACGGACCTGGATCGACGACGAGGACGAGTTCGCCGAGCACCGGCGCACCCTGGACTACCCCGATGTGGTGATCGCGCACGCCACCTTGAACTGCGAGCAGGTGCAGGAGGCGGTACAGAGCCGGACAGCGCCGTTCGACGATGAGAGTCCGCGGCGCTGGCTCGGAACTCTGGCCGCCCTGGCGCACTGACCGCGGCGCCCGAGAACGCCGACAGTCAGACGTGGGTCGTCAGCCGACCTTCAGTGCGGTGAACTCGGCCCGGTTCACCATGATCTGCCCCGATCCCGCGGTCCCCTGATTCGCGTCGTAGCCGAAGGCGACCAGTTGGATCTCAGCCGGTGCCGCGATGGTGACCACCGTGGTGCCGTTGACAGCGATGTGGCGCCCGGTGGGGGTCGGCATCAAGGCGTTGGGGCTGATGCTCCCCTCGTTGAGGGCCGGATCGGCACTCCAGTCGAACTCGTTGTCGTTGTCCCGGTCGGTCCACAGTGACAGTTGCGGGTAGACCTTGGCGTCCGCAGCGAGCGCGGTGTCGTTGATGAACTCTCCGTTCACCGTGAGCTGGTAGGTGCCCGGCTGAAGCGTGATCGAGGTGTTCAGATCCGTGTAGCGGGTCCTGATCGAGCCGCCGATGTTCGCGATCAACGGCTGGCCGGGGACGGTTGCGTGCTTGAAGACGATCGACGCGTCGCTGCCCGGAGCACCTGTCTCGCCCTTCTCTCCCTTGTCTCCCTTCTCTCCCTTGGCACCTGGCGTTCCGGGCGTACCCGGCAGGCCGGGGGTTCCGGGAGCGCCGGCGTCGCCCTTGGGCCCGACGGGTCCGGCAGCACCAGCCGGACCGGTCGCGCCGGTGGCACCCTTGGCCCCCGGCGTGCCAGCCTTGCTCAGCTGGCTCCGCACCGAGGCCGACAGGTCGCTGCTGCTGACCGTGCCGTTGTCGATGTGCTTGCTCTTCACGGCGCCGGCCTTGATCTGCGACGAGCCGATCAGCCGGTCCGCGACCGCGCCCGTCGTACCCAGACCGATCACCAACATGGTTCCCGCTGCCACCACTGCGATGGGCTTGTGAACCCTCATCGGGCCCCCTCAATAGTCGAATGTCCAATACGGCGATTCGTCGGCAGCACAGGGCACTACCGACTGGGGCCGGACCAGCTTGAAGGGTTCCGCGAAAGGAAATCCGTGAGACGGGCGATCTTGTCACGAGGGTGATAGCGAAAATCGGCCTGCTGTCTAGACCGGATCGCGCGGAGGAAATGCACAACGCCCCCATCACCTAAGCGATGGGGGCGTTGTCGAAATGCTGTTAGATCAGCCGACCTTGAGGGCGGAGATCTCGGCGGCGTTCACCTTGATGGTGCCGGCGCCAGTGCTCTGCTCAGCGGCGTCGTAGCCGAAAGCGACCAGCTGAACGGTGGTCGGAGCAGAGACGGTGAGGACCGTCGAGCCGCTGACCTGGATGTGGCGACCAATGACGGTCGGGATCAGGGCGTTCGGGCTGATGCTGCCCTCATTCAGGGAAGCGTCGGCGTTCCAGTCGAACTTGCCGTCCTTGTTCTTGTCGATCCAGACCGACAGCTGCGGGTAGACCTTGGCGTCGGCGTCCAGCGCAGTGCCGTTGATGAACGACCCGTCGACGCTGATCTGGTAGGTGCCCGGCTGCAGCGTGATGGAGGTATCCAGGTCGGTGTAACGCTCCTTGATCGAGCCACCGATGTTGTCGACGACCGGAGTGCCAGCCATCACCGCGTGCTCGAAGCTGATCGAGCCAGCGGGGCCAGCCGGACCGCGCGCACCAGCGGGGCCGGTCTTGCCGGTCTTCGCCAGCTGCTTGCGCACCGACGACGACAGGTCGCTGCTCGAGATGGTGCCGTTGGCGATGTGCTTGCTGGTGACAGCGTTCTTCTTGATCTGCGACGAGCCGATCAGGCGGTCTGCGACGGCACCGGTGGTCCCGAAGCCGACAACGATGAGAGCACCGGCTGCAACAGCAGCCATGGGCTTATAAATCCGCACAGAATTCTCCTAGGTAGTTACTCCGCTGATTGCCGCCTGGGGCCGGCATTCGCACCAGCATGATGACTAGACGGCCGGCACGTCATCGGAATGATAAAAAAACCCTTGAAAACAGTGCGGCATTTGGAAACCAGGTCTAGACAAGGCCTACCTAAGTCAGCTAAAGATCCTGCGCCGCCCTCGCCCAGGCGCGCGTCACTGCTGGGCGAGCTGCGAGAGCAGATCCTGACGGGTCAGCACACCGATCGGCTTGCCGTCCTCCTGCACCAGCAACGCATCGGCCTCCTGGAGCGCCACGACCGCTGCGCTGGCCGGCTCGGTCGAGCCTATCGTCGGCAGCGCCGGGGACATGTGTGCCTCGACGGAGTCGGTGAGCGAGGCGGCGCCGGTGAAGAGCGCATCGAGCAGGGTGCGCTCCGAGACCGAACCCGCCACCTCGGCCGCCACGATCGGCGGCTCGGCACGGACGACGGGCATCTGTGAGACGCCGTACTCCTGCAGGATGTGTACCGCCTCGGCGATGGTCTCGCCCGGGTGCGTGTGCACCAGATCCGGCAGGTGTCCGGACTTCCCGGTCAGCACGTCGCCGACAGTGCGCTCGGCGCTCTCGGTCCCACCGGTCGGGAAACCGTAGGTCGCCAACCAGTCGTCGTTGAAGACCTTGGTCAGGTAGCCGCGGCCCGAGTCCGGCAGCAGGACCACGATCACGGCGTCCTTGCCCTCCGGGGTGCCGGCCAGCTCGGCGGCCAACTGCTTGGCGGCGAAGGCAGCCATCCCCGACGAGCCGCCGACCAGCAGCGCTTCCTCCCGGGCCAGTCGCCGGGTGAAGGCGAACGAGTCGGCGTCGGAGACCTCGATGATCCGGTCCGCGACACCCCGGTCGTAGGTCTCGGGCCAGAAGTCCTCGCCGACGCCCTCGACCAGGTACGGCCTTCCGGTGCCGCCGGAGTAGACGGAGCCCGCCGGGTCGGCGCCGATCACCTGAACGTTCGGGTTCTGTTCCTTGAGGTAGCGGCCGATGCCGCTGATCGTGCCACCGGTGCCGACCCCGGCCACGAAGTGGGTGATCTTGCCTTCGGTCTGGCGCCAGATCTCCGGACCGGTGGTCTCGTAGTGGCTCCGCGGGTTGTGCGGGTTGGAGTACTGGTCAGGCTTCCAGGCGCCGGGCTGCGAGGCGAGCCGATCCGAGACGTTGTAGTAGGAGTCCGGGTGTTCGGGGGCGACCGCCGTCGGGCAGACGACGACCTCCGCGCCATAGGCCTTGAGGACGTTGCGCTTGTCCTCGCTGACCTTGTCCGGGCAGACGAAGATGCACTTGTAGCCCTTGGCCTGCGCGACCATCGCCAGTCCGACACCGGTGTTACCCGACGTCGGTTCGACGATCGTGCCGCCCGGCTGCAGTGCACCGGAGGCTTCAGCCGCCTCGATCATCCGGGTCGCGATCCGGTCCTTCACCGAGCCGCCGGGGTTCAGGTACTCGACCTTCGCCAACAGCAGCGGCCCGTCGCTGTCGGCATCGGCGCGGTCCAAAGAGCGCGACAGACGCAGCAGCGGGGTGTTTCCGATCAGATCGAGCAACGAGTTCACGTAGTCCACGTGCTCAGGCTAGCCCGGAACGCACACGAAGCCGCCCCGACTCGGGGACGGCTTCGTGCGTGTCGACCCTCGGGGCCCCCACCCCTCCGGTGCAGAGGAGACTGATCGGGTGGGTGGCCGCTATCGGATCACCGGATGGGTTTGGCGATCACCACCTGGTTACGGGTGTAGTGGAACCGTCCACCCGGACCGGTCACCTTGCCGGTACAGGTCACCAACACCAACTGGTGGGCACCACGCGTGCTGAACAACGACGACGCCAAACGCTTCGTCCGCAACTGCGAGTAGACCTTGCTGATCCGATAACGCTGCACCTTCCCATCAGCACCCGTCACCGCAACCACCTGGCCCTTACGCGCCTTGTTCAACTTCCCGAACTGACCCGGACGATCCCCCATGTCCGACACGTGACCAGCCACCACAGCCGACCCCACCCGCTCACCGGGCGCTGCCGAACTGCTCAACCAACCACCAACCGACACATCACCCGGAATCCGCATCACACCACCCGGCTTACCGGCCGGCTGCACCACAGCGTCCATACCCAACGCCTTGATCTTCACCCGCGACGGGTTCGCCAACCGCGCGAAGAAGTCCACCGACGCCCCCGTATCGATCCGCACCACGCCATAACCAGGACGGTGCACCAACGTGGTCTCCGACGCCAACCCACAACCGTGACTGGCCGCCAGATTCTCCTCATCGGCCGACGTCGTCACCACCCAGGTGTAATAACCCGGCTCATTGACCCGCACCTTCGGCGTCCGGCTCACACCGTTACGCGGCTTGAACGTCACCGTCCGCACCTTGTTACCAGGCACACACATGCTCGCCGAACGCTTCGCCGTCGGCCCATACAAGGTCGCCCGGCCCACCGAGGTGCTACCCGCCACGAACTCCTTCAACGTCACCGTGTCGAACAGCTCCACCGACCCGGTACGCCCACTCCCACCAACGCCGAGCACAACCCGCTTGGCCGAAGCCTTCGTCGACAACGACGGCTGCGTCGGACCACCCGGGACCTTCACCACATTGCTCGGGCCACTCACCAGCGGGTCCGGTGCCGGTCCACCACCAGGGTTCGGCGGCACGAACGACGCCTTCGCCACGTTCACGATCTCGCCGACCTTGAGGTCCTTCAACTTCACCGCATAGGTCGCGGTGAAGGTCGCGCTGGCACCCGGCGCCAGATCCACCACACTGGACGGCGTCACCGCACTCAGCCCCGGCAACGCATCCACGATCGCGACGTCATGCGCCGTACCAGTACCGGTATTGGTGACCACGAACGTGTAGGTGACCTCATCACCCACATCCGCCTTACCCGACACCGCCTTGTCGATCGTCAGCGCCGACGACTTCACCACATCAAGCTCGGCGACCGGGTCCACCGTGTCCACGGTGTCGACATCGTCCTCGCTCACCACAGCACCACCCGGACGCGTACCCGTCACAGTGGCGATATTGACCACGCTGCCCCAGTCCACATCGGCCTGCGTCACCACATAGTCATCGGCGGTGAAGACCCGGCTCGCGCCCGGCGCCAAGGTCACGTTGCTCGGCGACACACCACTCACCATCGGGTCAGTGACCGAGATACCGCTGATCGTCACGTTGCCCGTGTTCTGCACCGTGAAGGTGTAACTGATCGTCTCATCGACATCAGCCAAACCATTGTTGTTAGCGTCATCCAACTCCGAGACCTTGTCGATCGACAACCCCGGCGCATGCGGCACCAAACCCGTCGACGAACCATCCGGATCCGAGGTCACCGAACCACCACCAGGCCCAGTTCCCGACGCAGTCGCGGTGTTCACCAACGAACCACCCGCATCAACATCAGCCTGCGTCACCACATACGTCGCAGCGAAAGTCGCACTCGCACCCGGAGCCACCGTCGCACTCGCCGGAGTGACCGCCGACAACCCAGCCATCGCATCGTCGATCGAGACACCCGTCAACGTCACATTGCCCGTGTTCTCAGCACGGAACGAATAAGTGATCGTCTCACCCTTGTCCGCAACACCGTTGTTGTTGGTGTCGGCGAGCACGGAGCCCTTCTCCAACTCCAGGCCGGGAGCCCGAGTCACCAGATCGACATCAGCACCATCACTCGGCGAGGTCACGTCACCACCGGACGGGTCCGTACCCGTGGCCGTCGCCGTGTTCACGACCTTGCCCCCGCTGTCCACATCAGCCTGCGTCACCGTGTACGTCGCGGTGAACACCGCATCCGCGCTCGGAGCCAAGGTGGCAACACTTGCCGGCGTGATCGCGGACAGGCCCGGCAGGGCGTCGTCGATCTCGACATCATCGACCGTCACGTTTCCGTCATTGGTCACCGTGAAGGTGTAGGTGATCACGTCACCCGCATCGGCAACACCGGCAGTGCCACCATCGGTGGTCAGCTCAGCGTCCTTCACCACAGCCAGACTCGGGTCTGCATCGACCAGGTCGACACTCGCGTCATCAGCGGGAGAGACCACCGGGGAACCGGTGGGGTCTTCACCCGAAGCCGTTGCAGTGTTCAGGATGGCCCCCCCAGCATCGACGTCGGCCTGCGTCACCGTGTAGGTCGCGGTGAACGTGGCGTCATCACCCTCGGCCACCGTGGCCACCGCCGCCGGCGTGATCGCCGACAAGCCCGGAAGGGCATCGGCGATCGAGACGTCGTCGATGTCGACATTTCCGTCGTTCGTCACCGTGAAGGTGTAGGTGATCACGTCACCCGCATCGGCAACACCGGCAGTGCCACCATCGGTGGTCAGGGCAGCCGTCTTCACCAAGGCCAGGCTCGGGTCAGCCAGCGAACCGATCGCCCGGCAGCCGGCCGTCTCGTTGTTGGCCATCACCGGGTCGTAGGCAGGTCCGGCGACCGCGGCTGGGAAACACAGTTCGGTTCCGGTCACGCCGGCACCCACGCTGATCTGAAGGACCAGCGCGTCGGGGACGTCTTCCGCCAACATCCGTGGGTCACCTGAACCGTCGACGGCCTCACAGGTGAGGGTCGCCGGACCGACAACCGGAGCAGCACCGGCGGGCGTCGTGCACTCCCAGCCTGCAGCTGAGAGATCGGTGACCGAGATACCCGCCGGAACGTCCAACTCGACCGTCGCCGACGCGGTGTCGTTCCCGCCCTTGTTGGTAACGGTGTATCCCAGGCTTCCGGTCGTTCCCGGAATCAGCGGCGCCGTCTCCGAGAGTGCGATCGCGAGGTCTGCCTCGTCGAGGGTCACACACACCGCCAGTGGCTCCGCCGGCAACGTCTCGTTGGAGTCGACGGCGACGGTGTTACAGGCCTTCTGCCCAGCTGCCGCGCCAGAACCGACTGCTGCCGAGAAGACGACCTCCTTCGACACCCCGGCGGCCAGTGGTCCGTCGACGGCGATCCGGATCGCCTTCTTTCCCGCCGCAGTGGCGTTCCAGTCGTTGACGGTGCCAGCGGCCCCTGGGTTCACCTCCGGTCGTGCCGGGTTGATCGAGCCCGAGAAGTCGACCGACAGGCCGGTTGATGCCGAGACCACCGAATCGACAGTGAGCGCGAACTCCGATCCGCGAGCAGACGCTCCGGCCAGCAGACCGGTGTCACCGACGTGCGGGAGCACGTCGTAGGAGACGACGTCGTTCAACGTCGTGTTACCCGTGTTCTGAAGCAGGATCCGGTACTGGATGTCGCTGGCGTCGACCGGGACCTTGTGAACCTGCGTCGGGTTGGAGACCCAGTTGCACCCGTCGGGCTCACCCGCGTCGGGGATACACAGGGACTTGACCACGCGCAGTCCGTCGGAGGCCGCCACCACGAGAGCACCGCTGGCAGTTGAGGCAAACTCTTCGGTGCTGTCGTTGTCCGCGTCCACGTCACCGGCGTCGAGGTAGGCGTTCGCCTCGGCGCGGAACTGGTTGGGTCCGCTCACGTAGCCGGTGCCGACGGCGTCGCGCCACGCACCACTCTGATCACCGGCGAGCACCGTCGCGGTGACTCCGGTGCCCACAGCAGCGCTGTTGGTGGGCGAGGCCTTCACCGTGAGTGTCGGCCAGTAGTCGTTCACGGCAGGGTTCACCGTGACCGTCACGGGCCAGGTGGCGACGACGACCCGTCGCTGTTCGCCGGCGACCGTGCGGGTCGCGTAGTCGAACGTGACGCCGGCCGGGGCCGTGGCGGTCACACCGGTACCCGGGGCCGTGAACGACGCCGAGCCCGGGACGATCTCCCAACCGGCGGGCGCGACGAAGGTCAACTGCGGCCGCAGGGCCGTGCCCGGCCACGGGTCGTCCATCCGGGCACGCATCGAGTAAGTGACCTCGGAACCCACCGCCGGGTTACCTCCGGCATCGACGACAGGCGCGGTGGTGAAGCCGGCGATCAGGGCAGGCGTCGGCTGCGTGTAACGCGCCGTCCGCACGGCGTCAGCCGAGACGGCCCTCGACGGCAACGGCTGGCCGCCGACGGTGAGGTAGTTGTCAGGGGACCCGTCCTCATCGGCGTCCGCCGGGTAGTTCAGCGTCACGTTAGCCGTGTTGGTACGTTCCTCGCCGATCTTCGGGATCGCCCCGTCATCGACGCGGAAGCGGTAGCCCATCTGCATCGTGGTCTGCGTGGTGTCGCTCGGCAGGATCCGGCCAGCTGCCAGTGGTGCCGTGGTTCTAGCACTGACGAACCAACGCCCTGGCGCAGCCTCGACGAACTGGCTGGCCGCTACCTGGCTGGTGCCGGTGTCGCCGACGTTGTCGACCCACTCCACGGTCGCCTCCCAGCCGGCCGGCGCACCGCTGTAGGCGTAGGCGTAGATCCGGTGGACGCGGATGTGGTCATGCACCAGGTTCGTCTCGTCGATCACCGCGCTGGCCGCCACATTGCCTCGGTTCGACACGGCGACTCGCCATTCGCGATTGCCGTTGTCGGTCTCCCCTGCGGCGGGCACGTTGACCGCGTAGACGGTGGGGTTCCCGCCGAGGTTTCCGTCACCGTAGGAGAACTGGCTGGAGAAGCCGTTGGAAATGGCCTTGTTGACCTCGAGGCCGCCGAACGGCGACGTGCACGCTACCTGGTTGTTGATCGAGCCGTTGGTCGTGCCGAGTGTGCGAGCGGTGTCCAGGTAGTTCACCGAAACGTCGACGGAGGAAGTCACCTGCTTGGTGAAGTTGCAGCCGTTCGCATCTGCCTCCGGGAAGTTAGTCCCCGGGAAGATGACGGTGACCGAGCGGGGACCCCAGAAGGCATCGTCGTCGTCCGGCACCAAGCTGTTGTGCAGCGCCGCGCCGCCACTGTTGTAGCCACTGAACGCCATCAATCCCCAGCCGCCACGTGCACCGTAGGAGGGCGCGGCAGCCGTACCACGGGTCCAGGTCACGGTGTGGTTGACGTTGTCGATGACGCCGCCGTCACTGGCGGACTGGATGACGGCCTCGGCGGGCACTGTCTGAACGATCTTGTAGTTGCCGGTGGCGACGAGGTCGGCGCTACCTGCCTGGTTCGCACCGGGGTTCCAGATCATGTTGCCCGGGTTGACCGAGACTCTGTAGTCGACGGGAACATCGGTCTTGAACGAGCCGTTGGCGGGCGCGAGCCCGGCGCTCGGACCGGTAGGAGTACCGATTCGCCAGGTGACCGGCGCGGCGGTCCTCGTGATCGGCGCCGTGGCGGTGTCGGAGGTCAGTGTCGCCGACATCAGAATGTTGAAACCGTCGGGGTAGAAGGACCCGTTCGGGACCTCTCGGTTGCGGCTCGGCTGATAGCCGTAGGTCACCGTGAACGTGTTCGACGTACCGGCGACGAGGTTACCGAGGTCGATCACCTTGCCGGTGATGTCGGTTCCGCCGATCGTTCCGCCGGACGACGGGGCCACCCAACTGGCGTACTTGAGGATCCACTCCCCAGCGGGCAGCAGACCGTGCGGATCGGTCGGTGCCGTCGACATCTGCACCTTCGCGTTGTCACAGTCAGCCCCGGTGCACGCGAACTGCACCCGATAGGTGATCTGGTTGGCGTTGTCGCCATTCGTGGTTTCGGTGATCGGGTTTCCGCTGGTCAGGTTGATCGGCGTGATCTGGAGATCGAGAACTCCAGCACCAGCCGCGTTGGCAGCCTGGAACGGGACCCCGGCCAAAAGCCCGGCCATCATGATGATCACTACGGACCAGCGCATCGTCCGGCGACGTGCCGTCACGAGCGGGGCTGTTTTCCCTTCGGCTCCGCCGACGGCACCGAAGCGATGGCACTGCCCTCGCAACCGCGCAAGCATTGACCGCGCTGCTTTCCTGTTCACAACCGAACCTCTCTCGACATGGCTCCCGAATAGGTCTGTTCGCCGCCGCCCGTTTCAACGGCACAGCCCAGGCGGATGAACTGTTCCGACAAGGTGAGGTGATCAGGGTGGCCTGAAGTTCACCCTCTGGTTCACCCTCTGCTCACCCGTTCGGCCAGGTCCTGGAGAGCTGGTTTGCGAGCTGCTCTCACTTAGTCGGTTTCGAGCCCAACCCCGGCGGAGAGCGATACCCTCGGTCCGGGCGGCTTGCCGGTGAGATGTGCCAACATCGGCCAAGCTCTGGGGGGCTGGGATTGGCAGTCGTCACAGAGGAAATTGCATGCGCGCGGAGAACCGGACCATCACGGCCCTGTGCAGTGTCGAGTTGTTCGCACTCACGGCGCTGGTCGTACCGATCTCGGTCGGCTTGGCGATCCGCGTCCCAGAGGTCACCGGCCTGACCCGCGAAGTGGCGCTGAGCGCCGTCGTCGTTCCGGGCGCGATCACCGCGATGCTCGCCAACCCGCTCTTCGGCTGGCTCGGCGACCGATCCAAGCGTCGTCCGCTGTGGGCGCTCGGCGGGGTCTGTGCAGGCGCGGGCGCGGGGGCCGGCTTGGCCTTCGCCCCCAATCTGCTGCTGTTGGCCATCGCCTGGTGCGCGATGCAAGCCGCATACAACGCGACGTTCGCGGCCCTCTACGGCACGATGGCAGACCTGCTGACCGATGAGCAGCGGGCCACGGTCTCAGGATGGTTCGCCGCGGCGGCATCGGGGGCGGTTATGCTCGGAATGGCGGCGGTAATGGTGCTGCCACGCTCGACTTTCGTGTTGCTCGTGCTGTTCCCGCTGCTCACCGTGGTGGTCACGCTTCCCGCCGTCCGACATCTGCTCACCGTGCCGGTGCCGTCCGTGCCGGAGCGTGCTCTTCAGGTCGGGCTGCTTGGGGGCCTACTGCGTGCTCCCGCCGCCTACTGGTGGGTCTGGCTCCAACGGTTGGTGACCCAGGCCGGCTATGGTCTGATCACGCTCTACGGCCTCTACTACCTGCAACGACGGACCGGCCTCGACCAAACCGCAGCTGGCACCTGGGTCGCGGCGTCCTCGTTCGCCGCCTCAGCCCTTGCGGTCGCCGCGGCGATCTGGGTCGGCCGGGTCGGCATCCAACGAGCGGGCATCCGACGCGTGATGTTCGCGAGCCTGGCCCTGCTCGCCTGCGCACTCGTCGTGAAGGCGGTGGGGACCGCCCCGGCGATGTACACGGTCGCTGCGATGATTGCGGGTCTCGGTATCGGTGCCTACTCGGCACTCGACCTGACTCTGGTGCTGAAGGCGGTGGATGGTCCGCAGGCCGGAACCCTGCTGGGCTTCTTCAACATCGCCCGCACTCTCCCGCAGTCATTGGTTCCCTTCGCCGCTCCTGCCGTTCTCGCTCTCGGGGCTGGCGATCCGTTGGGACCACCCAGTTCCCAGAACTACCTGGCCCTCAACCTGATCGGAGTTGCCCTGGTGGTTGTCGCGGCTGCCCTGGTGCGCCCGATCGGCGCCCGACTCTTGGACCCCGCTCCCGAACGTGAGGTCGTCCCCGGCGACCTGACCGGTTCCCGATGACGTCGACGCGTGACGGCGTGGGCCTACTCAGGCTCGACGGCTCGCCGGCTCTCACCTATCTCCATGCGCCGGCGTGGTTCGGCCTCGACATCATGATCCGAGCAGGCTTGCTGTGGCCGGGCTCGTTCGAGACCAGGACCGTGGACCAGTTGTCCCGCCCCGAGCTGGATCAACCCCATCGGACCGGAGTTGTCGTCGATCTCCGCGGAGTGCCCGTATCTAGCAACGAGCTGACGTTGCTCCTTCAGCAGCGGACGGGCCACCCGACCGTCGTCGTCGCAGAGCAGGAGCCGCCACCCGACTTTCGCCTGCTCGGGCTGCGCGTTCTCGGACCGGCCGACCTCGCCCTTCCCCTGCCCCAGGTCGCCGACCTGCTTCGCAGTGGGGGTTTCGCCCCGGTCCAGTCAGCGCTGCAGGCCATCCACCGTGAGTCCGGGGGCTGGCCGCTTCTCGTCGAGGCAGCAGCTGCTGGGCTGCGCAGGGACGATCCGGAGGCGGACGTCAGCGCGGCGATCGCCGTGATGCGCCGCGTCGCTGCGGACACTGTGCTCCCACGGCTCCCAGGCCGCTGGCGTCAGATCATCGATCGCGTTGCCGTGCTGGACGGTCTCGCCGCGCCGGAGGTGGATGCCCTCCCCCGCGACGCGGTCGCGGTGGTGCACGAGATGCTGGTCGCGAACCTGTTGGTCTCCCGGAGCTCGGAGGACGGCACGGTGCTCACGCTTGTGCCAGCCGTCGGTGCTGCTGCAATCACCGACTTGGCTTCCGATCCCGCCGCGTTGGCCCGTCTGCGTCGGGACGGCGCGCTCAGCCGCCATCGTCTCGGAGTACTCGATGCCGGCCTGACCGCCGCACTCGAGGCGCGTGACTACGAACTTTGCGCCGAGATCCTCGACACCTGGACGATGAAGTTCTCCTTCACCCGGCACCGCGCGATCGGTCAACGTGCCGTGCTGGCATTGCCGTCCGAAGCGCTGGTCGGACGACCCATCGCCTCACTGCGTGGCGAGTTCCTGGGCAGCGTCCCTCTTGGCGGCACGCCACTACGTTTCCCTGCCACCGGGCCGGAACTCCGGGCCGCGGTTCGTACCGGGGCGGCACGACGTCTGGTCGAGCAATCCTTCCTCGCCCTGGTCGGGCACCGAAGCAGCTACCGCTACGGTGCAGCCACGCAGATCGCGAGGGCCACCGGACCACTCGTCGACCTCGGGGTCCGGGCGGTGCATTCTTCGGTCGCCGGGATCGCTTCCCTCTGGTACCTCCAGGCTGGCCTGGCCGAACAGCTCCACGGCAACTTCGCGGGCGCACGCCAGTACTACAACAGAGGTTGGCAGGAACGCGCCTACGACGAACTCGGATTCGTCTCCCGCGACCTGGCGAGCAAACTTGCACTGATCCATGCCGTCGAAGGTCGTGGCGCAACCAGCCGCCGCTGGTTGTCCACCTTTCCCAATCTCCCCAGCGACGTGGGGCAGGTGGACCACTGGATCAACTACGGGGTCGGCGCGGCACACCTCGTCCTCGCCGTCGAGGATCTGCGTTCGCCGGATGTCGATGCGTGGGAGCGCAAACATGACGACGGATTCGAACGTGACGAGTTGTTCATCCATGTCGCGGAGGCGAGGGTGCGCTGGGCGCTGAGCCTCGGCCAACCAGGATCGGCGCGCCAGTTGCTCGCTGACGTCCTCGCCAGGTCTGTCGCCACTGCCTCCGACGGCGTCCACCCGGCGACACTCCGGGCACTAGAAGCCGAGACCTGGCTCGCCGAAGGCAAGGCTCATCCCGCCGCGCACCTGCTCAATGAGATCCCAGCGTCTGCGCCGCAACGACGGGTTCCACAAGCACGTTTGATGGTGATGACCGACCGGCCCGAGGACTCCCTGCGCGCGGTCGATCACGGCCTCGCGCAAACTGACACGACCCTCCGCGATCAGGTCGCGTTGCAGTTGATCAAGGCACAGGCCGCCGATCTGCTCGGCGACTCGTCGGTCGCGATCACCGCGATCGGGTCCGCGACACGCACGATCAACATCGAAGGTCTCCGCAGAGCGCTCACCACCGTTCCGGGCGAACTGCTGGCGAAGTATGCCGACTACGTTCCCGGTCTGGCGGACACCCTCGCTGAGCTTCGCCGCGACGGCTGGCTCCCGATCCACCCCGGCCGAACAGCGATGGTGACGCTGTCCGACCGCGAACGGTCCGTCCTGCAGGCTTTGGCGGCCGGCGGCACCAACAGCCATATCGCAGCGTCGCTCTTCCTCTCCGAGAACACCATCAAGACGCATCTTCGAACGCTCTACGCGAAGCTGGGCACGAAGACGCGCGACGGCGCGGTCGCACAAGGCAGGGCGCTCGGCCTGATCACCTGATCCGGTCGCGTCTTGCAGCAACAGTTGTCGCGATCAGTAGGATCTCTGCGTGGGGAAAGCAGCAGCAGCTCGGAAGTTGGCGGCTGCCGCCGCATACGGTGGCGGCGGCCTCTCTGTGCTCGGCGGAAGCCTCTACGGAGTGCTCCGAGCCGAGGCGGCGCTCGCCCGCAAGGTGATCGGCAACGCCACCGGAACCCCTCCTGACGCCACCGGTTGGTACGGCCGGGGCCGCCCCGGCCCGGCGATCACCGTCGCGCTGCTCGGAGATTCCAGCGCTGCCGGCTACGGCGTCGCGAAGGTCGAGCAGACGCCAGGTGCCAACCTGGCCTCAGGTCTGGCCGAACGGGCTGACCGCCGGGTCTACCTGCGCTCGTTCGCGGTGGTCGGCGCGCAGTCCAGCAACCTGGCCGCACAGGTCGAGGCCGCATTGCCGGTCGAACCCGACATCGCCGTCATCCTGATCGGCGCCAACGACGTCACCCACCGGGTGCTCCCCAATGCGTCGGTGCGTTACCTCTCCGAGGCGGTACGACGGCTCCGCAACGCGGGCGTCGAGGTCCTCGTCGGGACGTGTCCCGACCTGGGCACCATCAAACCGCTGCAGCCCCCGCTGCGCCAGGTCGCCCGATCCTGGTCGCGACGCCTCGCTGCGGCCCAGGCGATCACCGTTGTCGAAGCAGGCGGACGGACCGTGTCCTTGGCCTCGATCCTCGGCCCCGAATTCGCCGCCGCACCCGCGTTGTTCTTCGGCCCGGACCGGTTCCATCCCTCCGCCGACGGCTACGCGTCGTTGGCCTCGGTGCTGTTGCCGTCCACCTTGGCTGCCTTGGGCCTCATCCCCGAGGAGGACGCCACCCCGCGTCCGCTGCGCGGCGAAGGCGTGCTGCCGATCGCCCGTGCCGCCGTGGAGGCTGCTCGCACCCCCGGTACCGAGCTCGACGGCACCGAGGTCGGCGGCTCGCGCCGTGGCGTCCGCGGGCTCTGGGTCGAGCTGCGCCACCGCCGCCGGGGCCCCCGCACCACCGCGGAAGCCCCAGCGACCAGCGAACAACCTGCCTAGCCGAACCGTCAGGCACCCGCGCCGAACCGTCAGTCACACGCGTCCAACCGTCAGGCGTTGACGAGCTCGCGCTCCGGGACGACGGGCCGGGCTCCACCGAGCCGGTTCAGCCGCTTCTCGAAGACCAACATCAATGCCGGCAGCAGCACCAACCGGACGACGGTCGCATCGATCGCGATGGCGGTCGCCAGACTCAACCCCATCTGCTTCATCTCCACCATGCTCAAGAAGCCGTAGGCCAGGAAGACCGAGACCATCACCGCGGCCGCGCTGGTCACCACGGAGGCGGTGTCGGTGATCCCGCGGCGCACCGCATCGCGATAGCCGACGCCGTCGACCAGATGCTCGCGGATCCGGCTGAGCACGAAGACGTGGTAGTCCATGGAGAGGCCCACCAGCACCACGAAGCAGAAGAGCGGTACCCAGTTGATCAGCTGCCCGGTCGAGGTGTAGCCGAGGAGCCCGTCGGCCCAGGAGTACTGGAAGACCAGCACCATCACTCCGAAGGCGGCACCCACCGAGAGCAGGTTCAACGCGGTGGTGATCAGCGCGAGCGTGATCGAGCGGAAGTACCACCAGATCATCAACATGGTCAGCGCCAACACGAAGACGATCACCAAGCGCAGGGTGAGGGCTTGGTTGTGGTCGTAGTCCATCGACATGGCGACGTCGCCGCCGACCGCCCATCGCAGTTCGCCGAGGCCCTGATCGTCAAGCACAGTTGGTAGGAGCTCGTCGCGTAGCTCGGTGACCGCGTCCTCATTGGCCTGCTCGCCCTCCGCCGCCGGGCCGGCGATGGCCAGGCTTCCGGTGCGGCCGTCGTCCGAGAGCCGGGTCTCTCCCGGCACGCCGACACCTGCACCTTCCGCCGCTGCGGCGACGGCGGCCAACCCGGTCTCCACCTCGGCGGGGTCACCGCTCAGCACCACCTCAAGAGTGGGCCTCTCGCTGGGGAAGATCTCCTGCACCCGCTGCGCAGTCTGCACGACAGGTACGTCCTGGGGCAGCGTCTCCAACGAGCCAGACTGCAGCTTGAGCCCCAGCGCCGGAGCCGAGATGGCCACCAGTACGCCTCCGGCCAGCAATGCGGCCGCTACCGGGCGGCGGAGCACCGGTGCCACCAGACGTCCGCTGATCGCGCCGTTGGGCACCTTCGCCTGTAGCCGCCACAGTCCGGGGACCCGGCCCTTGTCGATCCGCGGACCGAGCTTCGCCAGTACCGCGGGGACCACGGTCAACGATCCCAGTACCGCGACCCCGACGACCAGGATGGCGCCGACCGCCAAGCCTGCGAAGACCATGTCCCGGCTGAGGAAGAGCCCCGCCATCGCCACCATCACTGCCAGCCCCGACAGCACCACTGCGTGTCCTGCCGAGCGGGCGGCGAGCTCGATCGCCTCCGTCGTGCCCACTCCACGCCGTCGTTCAGAGCGTTCCCGCTTCAGGTAGAGCAGGCAGTAGTCGACCCCGACCGCCATCCCGATCATCATCACCACGCTGGCCACGCTGCCGGCGTCCGGGACCAGCATCGACAACGGGGCGTACAGGCCGAGCGCAACGGCGATGCCGGTCAACGCCAGCAACAGCGGTACCCCGGCAGCGACCAGGGCGCCGAAGGCGAAGACCATGATCAACAAGGTGATCGGCAGGCTGATCGCCTCGGCCTTGAGCAGGTCGGAGCCGACCCGCTCCCAGATGGCGGTGTTGATCGAGGTGCTGCCGCTCTGCTCGATCCGCAGCTCCGGGTGCGCCTTCGCGACCCGCTCGGTCACCTCCGAGATCGCCGGCACGTCGTCCTCGGCCTGGTCGGCGTCGCGGGCCAGCACGATGGGCAACAACGCCGCGTCACCGTCGGTCGACCAGACCGGATCAGCGACCGAGCCCACCTCGCCGAGCTCGGCGAGCTCGTCCTGGAGTTCGGTGATCGCCTTGCCTGCTTGACGTTCGAAGCTCGGCTGGCCGCCCCGCTCCGGTGTGATCAGCACTGTCTCCACCGGCTGGTCGCTCAGGCCGGCCTCGTCGATCATCGCCGCGGCCTCGCCGCTCTGTCCCACCCTGGTGTCGTCGTCACCGATCTGGGTGGTCGGCACCAGCGCCATCATCACGATCGCGGCAAGGACCAGGCCCAGCCAGCCGCCGATCGCACGCCACGGGTGGCGAATGCTCCAGCGGGCGAGGCGGACCGTGCGCGGCGGGCGCTGACCCGCTCTCTGCTCGTCTCGGTTCATCGGGTTCTCGGTCATGAGCAGAAGCCTTGTCGCGTCCGCCTCGTACCGCGATGGAGCGAACTCCCCTAACCAATGGTGGTGCTAGCCCCACCGACAACTCTCGACGATCGCTGGAGGATGGGAGACTCAGAACGTCGTAGGACTAGGAGATCCGTGATGAGCACCGCCGCCACCGTCACCCCTGGACTGGTGCCACCGCCGCGGTTGGGCCAGCCCGGAGCACTGCGGTCGCGCCTCAAGCTCTCCGCCTGGAGCTTCGTCTACGTCCTGCTGGCGGTCCCGGCCCTAGTCCTGGGCGTCGTGGTGCTGGTCTCGCTCTCGGTCGCCGTGGTCGGCGTCGGGCTGGCGTTACTGCTGATCTTCGTACCGTTGCTCTCCCGGTTCGCCGACCTGCATCGGGTGACCGCCGGGCATCTCCTCGGCCGCAAGATCGAGCGTCCGTACCGCCGCGAGGTCGCAGCGCCGTTGCCGATGCTGCGGGCCTGGGCCGCCGAGCCGGGCCGGTGGCGTGAACTCGGCTGGTCGTTCATGTCCTTGAGCCTCGGCTGGGTGATCAGCTGGCTCGCCTTCGGCTTCGCCCTGGCGGTGGTCTGGTACCTGGTCTTTCCGTTCGTCTACTGGGTCTCGCCGGCGGGCGTCTTCGAGGTGAACTACAGCTTCATCGTGCTCGACACCCAAGCCAAGGCCTTCATCGAATGGGCCCTGTTGCTCGTCGTGATCCCGCTGTGGTGGCACGGCACTCCGCTGCTGATGCGTTGGCGGGTCCTGCTCGATGAGGCGATGCTGGCGCCGTCCCGGGCCGACCTGGAGCGCCGCGTCGCCGAGGTCACCGAGTCGCGCGCCGAGTCGATCGACCATTCGGCGGCCGAGATCCGGCGGATCGAACGCGACCTCCACGACGGCGCCCAGGCCCGTCTGGTCTCGCTCGGGATGAGCCTCGGCCTGGCCGAGCAGAAGCTGCGGGAGAGCCCCGAGCAGGCGCTGGAGCTGATCCGCGAGGCGCAGGCCGGCGCGCAGGGTGCGCTCGGCGATATCCGCGGCGTGGTACGCGGTATCCATCCGCCGGTGCTGGCCGACCGTGGCCTCGGCGGCGCCGTCCAAGCCCTCGCGCTCGACCTGGATGTACCGACGTCGGTGCTGATCGACCTGCCCGGCCGTCCGCCGGCACCGGTCGAGTCGGCCGCCTACTTCGCGATCAACGAAGCGCTGGCCAACGTGGTCAAGCATGCGGGCGCTACACGGGCCATCGTCGAGGTCTACCACCGCGAGGGACGGCTCCGGATCGCGATCAGCGACAACGGGCGCGGCGGTGCCGACCCCGCTGGCGGCACCGGCCTGCGCGGGTTGGCCAAGCGCCTCGCTGCGTTCGACGGCACAATGACCCTAGAGAGTCCCCTCGGGGGCCCGACCAGGATCACGATGGAGATTCCGTGCGCGTTGTCATCGCCGAGGACCATGCCCTCCTCCGGGACGGTCTGACCCGTCTCCTGGAGGCCAACGACTGCACCGTCGTCGCCGCCGTCGACAACGGTCCGGAACTCGCCAACGCCTTGGCCTCGTTGGAGGTCGACGTCGCGGTGGTCGACGTCCGGATGCCGCCGACCTTCACCGATGAGGGGCTCCGGGTGGCGATCGCGGCCCGCGAGGCCAAGCCAGCGTTGCCGATCCTGGTGCTGAGCCAGTACGTCGAACAGCTCTACGCCCGCGAGTTGCTGGGTTCGGGTGCGGGTGCCGTCGGGTACCTGTTGAAGGACCGCGTCTCGGACGTCAGCTCGTTCGTCGCCTCGGTCCGCCAGGTCGCGGACGGCGGCACCGTGCTGGATCCGGAGGTCGTGGCGGCACTGGTCTCCACGGCCGGCCGAGGATCGCGGCTCGACCGGCTGACCCCTCGTGAAGCGGAGGTGCTGAGCCTGATGGCCGAGGGCCGTTCCAACGCGGCGATCGCCGGCCGTCTGGTGGTCACCGACAAAGCGGTGAGCAAGCACATCGGCAACATCTTCGACAAGCTCGACCTGCCGATGTCCGACGACGACCACCGCCGGGTGCTCGCCGTCGTCGCCTGGCTCCAGGGCTGACCAACCTCCCCTCCGGCGGACGTCATAGGTTCCGAGCAGGGCGACCCTCGAAATGCATGACGTCCCAAGGGAGAACCCTCGGGACGTCATACGTTGCGTGTACCCGCTTCCTCGGGACGTATGACGTCCGCAAGGGAAGAGGGGTGGATCAGTCCTGGCTGAAGATCGCCAGCAGGCGGAGCAGGTTGGTGTAGATCCAGACCAGGGAGACGGTCATCGCGAAGGCGGCACGCCACGACTCGCGCTCCTCGAGGCCGGCTGCGATGCCCTGCTCGACGAAGTCGAAGTCGAGGATCAGCATGAAGATACCGAGCACCAGGCCGACCACTGCGGTGATCATGCCCAGGGTGCCGAAGCCGAAGAGGCCCATCCCGGCGCCGAACATCCGCAGCACCATCTCCAGCAGGCCGAGGCCCACCATGCCGAACATCGCGGCGACCACGAAGACGCGGAACTTGTCGCCGACCTTGATGTTCAGGAACTTGTAGGCCGCGAGGGTTCCGGCGAAGGCGGCGAAGGTACCCATCACCGCGTTGGTCACGATGCCGTCACCGAACTGGGCGTCGAACATCTTGCTCAGCGCACCGAGCGCAATACCCTCAGCCGCACAGAAGGCCAGCACCAGCGCCGGGCTGATCACCCGCTTGAACGAGTTCACCATCGAGAGGATGAACGCAGCACCAGCACCCACCATCGCGGCGAGGTAGATGCTGTTGAGCGCCGAAGTGCTGTCGATCGCCGGCGTCATGATCCAGGTGATCACGGCGGTGACGATGACGACACCCAGCGAGATGCCGGTCTTCTGCACCACGGAGTCGATCGTCATCGGGCGCTGAGCGACCGGCGGCGCGGCGTAGCCGTACTCACCCTGACCACCCTGACCGGCGTAGCCGCCCTGGGCGATGTTCCACTGCGCCGGGTCGTTGCCGACATAGGTCTGGTTGGCGTGTCCGTGCGCGTGCTGGCCGTTGAAGCCCTCAGCGCGGCTGAACACCGGGTTGTTGCTCTGCATGGTTGGTCTCTCCTCGGAGGCCTGGCGGTAGTGGCTCGTAGTCAGCCACCGTGATGCTTCCAGTGTAGGCAGCACCTACACATAAAGAACGAGCGTGGACGTGGGGTTGTTCCCCCAAATTTGACCAGGCGGACGCCGAATCCGGCTCGCCACCCGCTCCCCGCCACGGCGACGACCGTCGGCTCGGCCCCGACCTCAGTCGGCCGAACCCGCCGCACCGTCAGCCGGCGAATCCTCGGTGAGCCCGAGTTCCTCCGCCAACGACCCTGCCAGATGCCGCGCGTATTCGTTCGTCATGTGGCTCGAGTCGCGGTACGCGACCAGGTCTCCGACAACGGTCGGACAACGCCCATCGACGCAGAACCACTGCTGCGTCTCGGCCGACTCGACCCCAGCCTCGCGGGCTGCCTTCCGCTGATCGGACTGCATCCGGCCATGGTTCTCCTGCGTTTCGAGGAGGCAGGAACTCAACGTCGCCCGCGCCGAGCCGAGGCAGGTCGCCGGGTCCGTGATGACCCGCGGAATGTCGAGCAGGAAGACCGTCCGTTCGGCCCTCGTCTTCAACCTCTTCAACGCCTCCACGTAGCCCTGCTTGACGACGGGACGGGTGTCGGCGTTCGCCGTCAGGTGTTCGCCGTCCGGACCCCGCAACCCACCGACGGGCGCTGACGTCGACATGACCAGCAACTCCGGCTGGATCTCGGCGATCTGGTCCGCCGCCCAATCGCGGAACTCGACGCACCCCGTGTTCGGCCGATCGCTGTCCGTCAGGTCCGGAGTGACCAGCGAAGCGCTGCACTGCACCCGGACGAAGTAGTAGGTGCGGTAACCGTACTTGCGACCGATCGCGTCGAAGGCATGGATCCAATGCCGGGCATGAGAGTCACCGACGAGGACGATGCTCCGCTCGCTCTCGACGTCCCCGCGAGGGCAGAGTTCCCGCACCGAATCGTCGGCATAGTCACATCGACCGACATCGGCATACGAGTCGACCAGATCGCTCAACTCGGGTCGCAGGGCGGCCGGCAGGTCACGGTCTTCCTCTGCGGCACCGACGGCCGCCTTCACCATCGCCTGTGCGCGGTCCGTGGTGCCATAGCGCTGCTGCCAGTCCGAGCCGAGAGCGACCACCTCACCGTCCCCGTCAGGACGGTGGGTCAGATAGCTGGTGGAGCTCCACCACACCCCTAGCAGCAGAAGCACCGTCGCCGGATAGACGACGACCCCACGCCACGACGGCGCCAGCCACTGAGCGCGGCGGAACGGGGTCTCCACCAGCCGGAACGTCAACCAGGCAAGGGCGAAGGTGAGCGCGACGATCGCCACCCGTTCGAACGCCGTCAGCTCGCGACCGAGGTACTGGACCGGGATGACCAACAACGGCCAGTGCCAGAGATAGAGCGAGTACGACCAGTCACCGGTCAGCGTCATCGGGCGCACACTGAGCAGGCGATCGGTGACACTGCGGACGGCGCCGAGCCCACCCGCCACCAGGATCGCGGCGCTGCCCAACCCAGGCACGGCGGCTCGCCAACTCGGGAACGGCGTGGCCTCGTTGAAGGTGAAGCACGCCCACACGATCGCGGCCAGACCCGCAGCGGCGAGCAGCTCCACCGCAAGCCGCGGCCACTCCTTCGCCGACGGCGACCGCTCGCGCTGCGCCAGCCAGATCGCACCGAGGGCGCCCAGCCCGAGCTCCCAGGCGCGCGTGAAAGGTGAGAAGTAGCTCGCTGTGGGGTTCGCCCCGGTCTGAGCGATCGACCACCACAGGCTGGCGCCGGACAGCACCAACAACACCAGGAGCAGCGCGCGTAGCTCAGCGGCGGTGTCACGCCGACGGGCACCTTGGCTGCGCCGGTGCTTCCGCGCCACCAGCATCACGACCGCGAGCACCACCAACGGCCAGACCAGGTAGAACTGTTCCTCGACCGCCAACGACCAGTAGTGCTGGACCGGTGACGGCGGGAGATCCCTCGAGAAATAGTCGGTCTCCGCCATCCCCAGGTGCAGGTTGATGGCGAAGAATCCCGCCCAGATCGTGTCGTTCAGAGCACCCGGGGCATAGACCGGCCCGAGCCACAGGACGGAGGCGACTGCGGTGGCGACCAGGACCACCGTCGCGGCCGGCAGGATCCGCCGGGCCCGTCTCGCGTAGAAACCTAGGATCGAGACCTTCCCGCTCCGGTCGACCTCGCGGATCAGCAACTGGGTGATCAGGAACCCCGAGATCACGAAGAAGACGTCGACCCCCACGAAGCCACCGGCCAGCGGCGCGAACTGCGCGTGGCTGGCGATCACCGTCAGTACCGCGACGGCCCGCAACCCCTGCACATCGGAGCGCAGGGCGGTACGGGACGTGGGGGCAGTCACAGCGAACGAGCCTAACGCAGCCGATCCTCAGCCCAGCAAGCCGCAAGGCTCGCCCGACCGCTCCCGAACTGGTGCCCCCGGTGGGACTCGAACCCACACTGCATCGCTTTTAAGGCGACTTCCTCTGCCGTTGGGATACGGGGGCGGCTACCTCATAGGTAGGTCTTGCGAGGGTAGATCGCGTGGGCGCCGGCGGCACGGTCCAAGAAGAGCAGACCGTCACAATGGTCGATCTCATGCTGCAGGGCCCGCGCCTCGAAAGCGTTCGCGGTGAAGGTGACCACCTCGCCGGTCCCAGGAAGCTGACCACTGACCACGATCCTGCTGGCCCGCTTCACGTCGCCGGTGAAGTCGGG
Organism: Nocardioides sp. Bht2; assembly: GCF_047308515.1. Classification (NCBI taxonomy): domain Bacteria; kingdom Bacillati; phylum Actinomycetota; class Actinomycetes; order Propionibacteriales; family Nocardioidaceae; genus Nocardioides; species Nocardioides sp. Bht2. The sequence goes on along the minus strand of NZ_JBLBWI010000010.1, from coordinate 52,024 downwards.
AACACTCATGCAGCCCTCGCGTGCCTTCTCGTTGCGCGAGCTGGCCACCACCTCTGCGTTGCAGAGCACGAAGGTGCCGTGGTGGTCACGCACCTTCGGGTGCTCCGAGACGTCTACGCAGAAGACTTTGACGCCGACCCCGACCTGGGGAGCGGCCAGACCCACGCAGCCCGGCGAGACCCGCATCGTGGCCACCAGGTCGGCAGCCAACTGGACGATCTCCGGCGAGGTCGGGTCGACCTGGTCGCCGAGGGTGGAGAGCACCGAAGCAGGCGCCCGGACGACGTCACGCAGCGTGCCCTCGACGTCGAGCTCACTCACATCCCAGTCGGCGAGCCGCGTGGAGAGAGTGGCTTCGTCGACCTCTTGCTGGCTCACGGTCCAGCTCCGTTCGCTCACAGCTCGTCGGCCTCCACAGCCGCAAGGGTGACGCCGACGCCGAGCTCGGCGGCCACCTCGTTCAGCGAGACGCGGACCGCGTCGATGTCGGTGTCCGCGCCGAAGTCCACCTCGGCGACCAGAAGGTAGAGCTCACCGGCCAGCCGGGTGGTCAGGTCGGTGATGTTGCCACCGACCGCAGCGACGCGCGCCACGATCGAGGAGACGATGCCGGGGCGGTCGCCGCCGTGCACGGTCAACACCCACGAGCTACCGGCTGCCGAGGCGGCCTGCTCGACCGGAACCTCACGGACCGTGACGGTCAACTGGCCGCCGTCGGTGAGTGGAGTCAACGCGTCCTCGATCGCCGCCGTCGCGGCGTCGCCGTCGCTGATCAGCATCATCGCGAAGTGCCCACGCAACAGCGTCATCGTGGAGTCTTCGAGGTTGAGTCCCAACGATCCGAGAACGGCGGTGGTTTCAGCGATGATGCCCGGGCGGTCGTGGCCGAGGACGGTAATGGCGTGGAGGGTCACCCGCGCAGTCTAGTCAGCGCGCCCGCAGCGCGGCTCAGGCCCAACGGCTCAGGCCCGACGATCAGGCCACCGACCACGCGATGCCGTCGAGGATGTCGGACTCCGAGATCACCAACGCCTCGACCGCTGTCCGCCGCAGAACCCGATCCAGGATCAGCGCGCCGGCCCCGATCACGTCGGCGCGGCCAGGATGCATGTAGGGCAACGCCAGCCGTTCGGCGACAGAGCGCTCCAACAGCCCGGTCACCGCATGGTGGACAGCCGGCGTGGGAAGCACGGCTTGGTCGATCCGCTCCCGGTCGTACCCGTCCAGACCGAGCACCCCGGCCGCCACCGTGATGATGGTGCCGGCGACGCCGACCACGGTCCGGGCCTCACCCGCAGGCACCGGGCAGGCGTCCAGGGCACCGTCGATGTCGGCGATCGCTGCCGCCAACTGCTCGGGAGTCGCGGGGCCGCTGTCGAAGTGTCGTTCGAAGAGTCGGACCGAGCCGATGTCCATCGAGTGCGCGGCACGCGGGCCATCGGCCAGTGAACCCAGGATCAGCTCCGTCGAACCGCCGCCGATATCGACGACCAACAACGGTTCCGGGTGCTGGTCGCGCAGGTTACGGACCGCCCCGTCGAACGAGAGCGCCGCCTCCTCCGCACCGGCCACGACCTCCGGATCGATCCCGAGCCGTTCTCGGACGCCGGCCGCGAACTCCGCGCCGTTGCGGGCGTCCCGGGCCGCGGAGGTGGCGCAGAACCTGATCCGCTGGACCGGGTACTCCGCGATCGCCGCCGCGTACTCGTCGATCGCAGCGAAGGTCCGCGCCAGCGCCTCGGGAGCGAGCTCACCGCTGCGATCGACGTCCTGACCCAGCCGCACCATCCGCGCTTCGCGGACGTGGACCTGCGCCGCACCGCTGGCACGGTCGAGATCGGCCACCATCAACTTGATCGTGTTGGTGCCGCAGTCGATCGCCGCGACGGTGGTCATGAGTCAGCGGGCTCCACGCACGGACCACTAGCCCACCACTCGCCGAGCAGGTCGAGCACCTCGTCGCCGAGCGGGTTGACGCCGCGGCCCTGGGCCAGTGACTGACCGGCCAGGACGTGCAGGCACTTCACCCGGTTGGGCATTCCGCCCGCGGAGATACCGTCGATCTCCTCGACCTGGCCGATCGCGGTACGCGCCTCCAGGTAGGCCTCGTGGGCCTTCTGGTAGGCAGCGGCGAGCTCGGGATCGGAACCGAGGCGGTCCTGCATCTCCTTCATCAGGCCTGATGCTTCGAGCGTGCCGATCTTCGAGGCGGCCCGCGGACAGGTCAGGTAGAAGGTGGTCGGGAACGGCGTCCCGTTCGGCAGCCGCGGCTCCGTGGTCACCACGTCCGGGTTGCCACACGGGCAACGGTGCCCGATCTCGTGGATGCCACGGGGTTCACGGCCCAACTGGGCCTGGATCGCTGCAACGTCGCTGGGGTCAATCACTGTTTCGGTGCCTCAAGTTTCTCGGCCGGAGCTTCTTCGTCGGTAGGCGGATTGCCGGCAAGCTGGACCGACTGCCAGGCGGTGTCCCACCACGCCGGCGGAACCTCGGCCTCAGGCGTGGGCGCGTCCGGCAGAGGCGCGGCCAGGTCGACCGGGTCACCGTTCTCGTCGAGGACCCGGTAGCTCTTCTCTCCGGGGAAGACGTAGTTGAACCGCTCGCGCGCCTGCTGCACGACGTAGGCGTCGTCGTCGAGGCGCCGCTTCTCGCGTTCCAGCTTGGAGATCTGCGACTCGCTCTTGTCGATCTGCGCGCGCAGATCGGCGATGTGTTCGCGCTGCTGCATCCACGCCCGCATGCTGGAGGCGTAGGAGACCGCGAGCACGGTCAGCACGACCAGCAGGATCGCGGCACGGCCGGTCAGCTTGGGTTTCGCCTTGCCGTTCTCCCGCGGCGCGGTTGCGCCGGGGGCCGAACGACCGGTCGGCCGGCCGGCCGCCGCAGCGCGGGGCCGGGCCCCCCGAGGGTTCGCCGGGCGGCGACTCCCACGGGGCCCGTTCTCGCGATCGTTGCGGCGGTCGGCCATGACCGATCAGGCCTGCTTGTACCGCGGGAAGGCGCTGGCGCCGGCGTAACGTGCGGCCTCGCCCAGCTCTTCTTCGATGCGGAGCAGCTGGTTGTACTTGGCGACCCGCTCGGACCGAGCGGGCGCGCCGGTCTTGATCTGACCGCAGTTGGTGGCCACCGCGAGGTCGGCGATGGTGGTGTCCTCGGTCTCGCCCGAACGGTGGCTCATCATCGACCGGAATCCGTTGCGGTGCGCGAGGTCGACCGAGTCGAGGGTCTCGGTCAGCGAACCGATCTGGTTCACCTTCACCAGCAGGGCGTTCGCCTGACCGCCGTCGATGCCGCGCTGCAGCCGCTCGACGTTGGTGACGAACAGGTCGTCGCCGACCAGCTGGGTCTTGGTGCCGAGAGCGTCGGTGATCGCCTTCCAGCCATCCCAGTCGTCCTCGTCGAGCGGGTCCTCGATGCTCACGATCGGGTAGTTGTCGACGAGGTCGCTGTAGTACGCGATCATCTCGGCGGCCGACTTCTGAGCGCCCTCGAAGGTGTAGGAGCCGTCGGTGCAGAACTCACTGGCGGCGACGTCGAGCGCGAGGACCACATCGGTGCCCAGCTGGTAGCCGGCCTTCTCGACGGCCTCAGCGATCAGGTCGAGCGCGGCACGGTTCGACTCGAGGTCAGGCGCGAAACCACCTTCGTCGCCGACGGCGGTGGCCAGGCCGCGGCTCTTCAGCACGGCCTTGAGCGAGTGGTAGACCTCGACGCCGACGCGGACGGCCTCACGGAAGGTGGGCGCACCGATCGGCGCGATCATGAACTCCTGGATGTCCACGTTGGTGTCGGCGTGAGCACCACCGTTGAGGATGTTCATCATCGGGACCGGCAGCACGTGTGCGTTCGGGCCACCGACGTAGCGGTAGAGCGGGAGCGCAGCGGAGTCGGCAGCGGCGCGGGCCACGGCCAGCGAGACGCCGAGGATCGCGTTAGCGCCCAGGTCTGCCTTGTTCGGGGTGCTGTCGAGGTCCAGCATGGTCTGGTCGACCAGGCGCTGGTCGTCGGCCTGCAGGCCGATGATCGCCGGGGCGATCTTGTCGAGGACGACGTCGACGGCGTTCCGCACGCCCTTGCCGAGGTAGCGGTTACCACCGTCACGGAGTTCGACGGCCTCGAAGGCGCCGGTGGAGGCACCGCTGGGCACAGCGGCACGGGCGAAGACGCCGTCTTCGAGTTGCACCTCCACCTCAACGGTGGGGTTGCCTCGGGAGTCGAGAATCTCGCGGGCGCCTACAGCTTCGATCGCGGCCATCGGGGGTTGCTCCTGGGTGTCGTACCTGCGGGTATTTGCGGAGCAAGCCTAACGGTGCCGTCTCCGCGTTCAGCGCGGCACTCGCCGCTGTGGGACACCCGGCTGATCAGGGGTGGTCGGTGAACCAGGCGAGGTTGGCCTGGAGGCGTCCGTCCTCAGGGTGGACGGCGAGTGCGCGACGGGCCGCGGCCTCCCCTTCGGCCTTGTGTCCGGCCCACCAGCAGTTGACCGCCAACTCATCGAGCGCGCGCCAGGTGTAGGTGGCGGAATCGACGAAGAGGGCGTCACTGCCAGGGTGCGGTAACCGGGCCGCCTCGCGTGCATAGAGGAGGGCGATGGGGTACCTACCCTGTTGTCGCTCCAGCCGCGCAGCCTGGACCAGCGCCTCGGCCCGATTCGGCACCAGGGCGTACGCCGATAGGTGCATCGCGATCATCTCGGCCGGCGCCCTTCCCAGGCGTTCCATGCAGAGTGCGGCCTCGAACCGGGCGCAGTAGGTCTCCTGGATCCACCCGGCTTGATTCTCGGCGCGCACCAGATACGCCGCCAGCGCTCGTCCGTCGTCGCCGGCGTCACGCCACGACTGCGCCAGATAGAACTGGAGCCGCGGGTCGTCGGGCGTCCGCGCCAGTTCGGCCTCGATCACCGCGGCGTCCTTGCGGTAGGTGTCGGGGTCGAGCGAGCGCGCCCCTTCCTTGCGAACGTAGTAGCGCGGCGCGTCGAGCTGCCCGACGACGGCGTCCGGCAGGTCCAGGTACTCGTGGATCGCGCCGGTCCAGGTCCACGGTCGGTCCAGCCGAACCAGGCCGAGCCGGGAGTAGTGGACGCCGGCGAACTCGACCGGCAGGTGGTAGCCGTCGGCAGTCAGTTCGGGCAGCTTGTCGGGAAGGTCGGTCAGCACTTCGTCGGCGTCGATCCACAGCACGTAGTCACCGGGCGCCGACGCCAGCGCACGAGCTGCGTCCAACGCCTGTTGACGATTGTGGCCGAACGAGACCCAGGGCCGCTCGATCAGCTCACCGGGCAGGTCACCCAGCACCCGGCGCACGATCTCCTGTGTCCCATCGGTGGAGCCGGTGTCACTGACCACCCACCAGTCGATCAACGGCAGCACGCTGCGCAACGACCGCTCGACGACGTGGGCCTCGTTCTTGACGATCATGTGGAGGCCGATTCCAGGCATGGCGCGATAGTACGGCCCGGTGTGGCGCGAGGGCCGGTTCAGACCCCAGGACCATCGGCCGCCTACTGGGGACGTTGGTCCCTGCGACACTGGCCCGTTCACTTGACCGTCCGGCCCGAACGGTCTAGCGACTCCTCAACCGAAGGCTGACCGCCCCTAACTGACCGGGTGATCCTTGTATCCCGCATCCGTCATCGCTCGCTCTCGGTCGCGTTCGCCTCGCTCGCGTTCGCCGCGGTGCTCAGCCCTGCAGCCGGTTCGGCGGCCTCCGCCGTTGGGCCCAAGTCCGACTACGTGACCGACCGGGACCGCATCGTCGCCTGCGTCGACCGCGACACCGGCAAGCTCCGCCTGGTGTCCTGGACCGAGATCAAGAAGATGCGCGCGAACCAGGAGAAACGACGCTGCACGGGTAACGAGCGGGTCCTGCGCTGGAGCGTGGCCGCAGCCAGCGGAAAGCCCGGCAAGACCGGGCCCGCCGGGCCGCGCGGCGCCACCGGCGCGGCCGGGCCCGCGGGTGCTATCGGCCCCCAGGGCGTCCAGGGTGTGACCGGAGCGCAGGGCGTCACGGGACCGCAGGGTGTTCAGGGTGTTCAGGGCGTTCAGGGCGTGACCGGACCGCAGGGACCGACCGCCGACAGCGGGGCCACCGGCGCGGCAGGACCGACCGGCCCGGCCGGACCCACCGGCGCCCAGGGGCCCGCGGGCGTCGCGGACTACGCCTACGGACGCACCCAGAACGGCACCAGCCTCAACCCGGGTGGCGCCAACACCGTCATCTTCGCCGCGCCGATCGCCACCGGCGAGATCACCTCGGTGGGCAACGGCTTCGCCGTGGAGGCTGGCACCTACCAGGTCACGCTGTCAGTGCGGAGCGAGTCGACGAACGCCGCGATCTGGTGGGTCGACACCGCTTCCGACTACACCCCGCACGCCGGGAGCCAGCTCTCCTTCCCCGCTGCCGCCAACGCCTCGGCGGCGATCACCAGCTCGGTGACCTTCGTGACGACGGTGACCGCTGGCGAGATCTTCCGGCCGCGCTATGTATCCAGGGCGCAGGCGAACTTCCGCGACATCCAGCTGACCATCGTCAAGCTCGCTGACTGACGCCCGGATCGTCGGCGGACTCGACGCGATCGCGACGGCCAGGCATGCCGGACACTAAACTCCGCGCCATGCCTGGCCTTTCGCGTTCTCCGCAGTCCCGTCGCCTCGTTCGCGGCGCCGTCGTCAGCTGCGCGCTGATCGCCGTCCTGGCGGGATGCTCCGGGGACGACGAGAAGCAGGCGCCGTCCAGCGACGCCGAGCAGGCCGCCGTCGCCGCGCTGATCGACCAGGGCGTCAGCTCGCTCAGCGCGGGCAACCCCGATGCCGCCACCATCGCTTTCGAGCAGGCTCTTGAGCTCGACGAGGATCAGGCCGTCGCCCAGTACAACCTCGGGCTGATCGCCCAGCAGAACGGCAACGACTCCGCAGCCGCGGCCCGCTATGACGCCGCACTGAAGATCGACGGCGCGTACGGCCCCGCTCTCTACAACCGGGCGATCCTGTGGGAGACCAAGGACCTGGACAAGGCGATCGCCTTGTACCGCAAGGCGATCGAGGCCCAGCCGGAGCACGCGCCCACCTACATGCGACTCGGATTCGCGCTCGTCCACCAGGGCAAGAACGACGAAGCGGCACCGTTCTTGGAGAAGGGCGTGGCCCTCGACCCGAGCATGAAGAACGTGGACGCGCCGCGCTACAAATAGCGTTCCACTGGTCCAGACCAGGCCGCGCTTCCTTCTGCCGACGACTTTTCGGTGCCCTAGTCTGCTACGAGTGAGCACGCCTACCAGATCGCACCGCGCCTTCTCGGCGACCTTCGCCACGCTGGCCTTCGCGGCCGTGCTCGGCCCGAGCCAGCTGCTGGGTAGCCCCGCCTCAGCCGCGCCGGACGACTATGAGGTCGACGGCAAGAAGATCATCGCCTGCGTCGATCGCGGCACCGGCAAGTTGCGCGTCCTGAGCGCCGCCGAGGTCAGGAAGATGCGCGCCACCAACCAGGCACGCCGTTGTAAGGCCTCCGAGCAGGTGATCCGCTGGTCCGTCGAGGCCGAGCGCGGCGCGACCGGAGCGACCGGGGCCACCGGCGCGGTGGGCCCGACCGGCGCCGTCGGAGAGACCGGAGCCGTCGGCGCGACCGGCGCCCAGGGAGTCCAGGGCGCGACCGGACCGACGGGAGCCACCGGAATCACGGGGGCCATCGGCGCAACCGGTGCCACCGGCGACGTCGGCCCACAGGGCATCCAAGGCATCCAGGGCGTCACCGGCGCGACCGGACCGACGGGTGCCACCGGCCACACCGGCCCACAGGGGCCTCAGGGAATCCAGGGCATTCAGGGCGTCACGGGGGCGACCGGCCCGACCGGACCGACGGGCGCCACCGGAGAAATCGGAGACATCGGCCCACAGGGAATCCAAGGTGTCACCGGACCGGCCGGCCCCACCGGCTTGCAGGGTATCCAGGGCGCCACCGGTATCACCGGCACTCAGGGCCAGACAGGCTTGCAGGGCGTCACCGGACCTACGGGCCCCGCCGGCCTCACCGGCGCGACCGGCGCGACCGGTGCCGGCATCACCGGCCCGACCGGCCCTACGGGAGTGCCGGGCCCGACCGGCCCCGCGGGCGTTCCCACCTACTACTACGCCAGCAACTCGGCGTCGGGGGCGACCCCGGGCAGCGGCACCTACGTCACGGCTACCTGCAACCCCGGCGACATCGCGGTCAGCGGCGGGCACTACGGCTCGTCGAACCAGACGGACGTCTTCGTCTACGACTCGTTCCCGACCTCCGGCTCGAACACCCCCGACACCACCGATCCCACCGCGTGGACGGCGATGTACTGGAACAGCGGTGGCGGCGTCACCTTCACCGTCTACGCCGTCTGCCTCGACCGCTAGCCCGCGAGTCCGCTAGTCCGCGATAGTCCCTGACGAAAGGCCCCCAAAAGCTGCGCTTTTGGGGGCCTTTCGTTCGGCAGCGTCCGACTCATGACAACAACCCGCAAGTTCGTTCGACGCGCTCGCCGGCCCGTCCGGACCCCTGATCCGTTCGCCAACCGCCACCTCCAGTTCACCCGGACGCCGCCGCCCGATCCACCCGCGCCGCCATCGTGCCCGAAGTAGCTCTCGGGTTCCCTGGCGAAAGGCATGTTCATGCAGAAGCGACGCGTCGGCGCCGCAGCGGCGGTAGCCGCAGCACTCACCCTCTCGACCCTCGCGGTCGGATCCGGAGCCGGGAGCGCCGCCCCGGCCACGTCGGCGTCCGCAGCGACCGCCCACTCCTTCCACCGGGTAGCCACCTACCCGGTCTTCCAGAACGTGCCGGACGGCGTCGACCCCGCAGCCGCCACGGTCGCCGAGATCTCCACGGTCACCGAGGACGGCAAGACCGTGATCTACACCGACGCACTCGGCAAGCGTGCCGGCTTCCTGGACATCACCAACCCGGCCAAGCCCCGCGGCCTCGGCAGTATCGACCTGACCCAGACCGGCCACGCCGACGACCAGCCGACCTCGGTCGCCGTCGCCGGGAACTACCTGCTCGTCGTCGTCGACACCACGGCCGGTGACTTCGCCAACCCGAGCGGCCGCCTCGACGTCTTCGACCTCGCCAGCAACCGAGCCCACCTGCGCAGCATCGACCTCGCCGGGCAGCCGGACTCGATCGCGATCAGCCCCGACGGCGGGTACGCGGCGATCGCCATGGAGAACCAGCGCGACGAAGAGGCCACCCCCGCCGGAGGGAACGAAGGCGACCTGCCGCAGGCGCCGGCTGGCTTCGTGCAGGTCGTCGCGCTCACTGGCGCCCCTGCCGCGTGGACGCCGTCACCGATCGCGCTGACCAACACCGACGGCAGTGCGCTCCCGTCCTTCCTCGCCGCAGGGATCGAGTCGCCCACCGACCCGGAGCCCGAGTACGTCGACATCAACGGTGACAACCAGTTGGTGCTGACGTTGCAGGAGAACAACGGCGTCGTGGTGATCGACCTGCCCAGCAAGCAGATCACCAAGGTGTTCAGCGCCGGAAACGCACAGGTCACCGGCGTCGACACGAAGAAGGACGGGCTCTTCGATCCGACCGGTTCGCTGGACCTTCCCCGCGAGCCCGACGCCGTCCAGTGGGTGGGCGACGGTCTGGTCGCCACCGCCAACGAGGGCGACTGGAAGGGCGGCACCCGCGGCTGGACCGTCTTCGACGCCTCGACCGGAGCCGTCGTCTGGGACGCCGGCAACTCGTTCGAGAAGATCGCCACCCGACACGGCCTGCACAACAACGACCGCGCCGCCAAGAAGGGTTCCGAACCCGAAGGCCTCGCGTTCGCCGAGATCGGTGGAAAGCCGCGCGCCTTCGTCGGCTCCGAGCGGTCCAACTTCGTCGCTGTGTATGACATGAGCAACCCCCGATCCCCCAGGTTCGAGCAGATCCTGCCCACCACCAACGGCCCCGAAGGCCTGCTGCCGGTGCCTCAGCGCAACCTGCTCGTGGTCGCCTCCGAGACCGACGACGCTGCCATCAACGTGCGGGCATCGGTCGGCCTCTATCAGCTCGGCAAGGGTCAGCCGGCGTTCCCGTCGGTCGCGTCTGCCGACGTCGAGGGGCAGCCGATCGGGTGGGGTGCGCTGAGCGCACTCAGCGCCGACCCGAAGTCGGGGTCCCGGATCTACTCGGCCAGCGACTCCGCCTACGCAACCGGTCGGATCTACTCGATCAACACCGCCCGCACCCCCGCGGTGATCGACAAGGTGATCGAGGTGACCGACGCGGAGGGCGCGAAGCCGAAGATCGACATCGAAGGCCTGCACGCCCGCAAGGGCGGAGGCTTCTGGCTGGCACTGGAGGGTGCGTCCGGGCCGGAGAACAAGCTGGTTCGCACCGATGCTGCGGGGAAGATCCAGCAGACCGTCGAACTTCCTGCCGAGATCACCGCCGGCCTGGGCAAGCAGGGCCTGGAAGGCGTCAGCTCCTGGGGCACCGGATCGCAGGAGACCGTCTTCGTGACCCTGCAGCGCGAGGCGGCCGACGAGAACTTCGTCCGGATCGGCCGCTACCAGGTCAGCACCGGCACCTGGTCCTGGTTCGCCTACTCGCTCGAGAAGACGATGGTCGAGGGCGATTGGATCGGCCTATCGGAGATCACCGCTCTCAGTGCTGACGTCGTCAGCGTGATCGAGCGGGACAAGCTCAACGGTCCGCGCGCCAAGGTGAAGCGGATCTACACCGTCGACCTTGCCGCCGCGTCCAAGTCCACGGTCGGTTCCGTGCTGCCGGCCAGGCCGGTGCGCAAACGGCTCGCCGTCGACCTGCTGCCCTACCTGCGTTCCGACGCCGGGTGGACCCAGGAGAAGGTGGAGGGGTTCACGATCAGCGGCTCCGGCCAGGTCTTCGCGGTCACGGACAACGACGGCCTCAAGGACGCCACCGGCGAGACGCAACTGTTCCGCTTGGGCACTGCCAGCAAGGTGTTCGCGAAGGAGCTGCGCACCAGCGCCACCGTGAAGGCGAAGAAGCGCACAGTCCGCAAGGGCCACCGGGTGGTCGTCAAGGTCAAGGTGACCGCGGCTCAGGCAGCGCAGCTCAGCGGCAAGGTGAAGGTGCTCTCCAAGGGCCGCACCCTCGGCACCGCAACGCTGAAGTCAAACGGCACCGCCACCTTGAAGATCAAGGCGAACAAGCGCGGCAAGCTGAAGCTCCGGGCCACCTTCACCGGGTCGGCCTTCGCCGCGCCCAGCACCAGCCGGACCCTCACTTTCCGCGTCCGCTGACCGATAGACCCTGACGTTAAGCCCCCAAATGCACCGCTTTTGGGGGCTTAACGTTCGTCAGCGTTGCTCTGATGGCAGCAAGTCGCGAGTTGCCGCAGGTGGGGCGACGGCGTCCGGCGAAGTCGAGAGTTCATGCCGTTCGACGATCGCTGCCGAACGAAAAGCCCCTGAAATCGCCGATTTCAGGGGCTTACTGTCAGGGACTATCTCGGGGGGACTATCTCGGGCGGAGGGGACTTACAGGGGGCGGAGGCGGGGGCGGCGTCAGGAGCGTTCGGCGCGTTTGACGGCCTGCCAGATCTCGTTGATCTCGTCGGCGCTCAGGGGCGGGTCGTCGGGGCTCCGGCCGAGCGAGGCGGGGTCGAAGACATGCGGGTTGCGACGGCGCAGCTTCGCGGTGATCCCAGCGGCGACGTCGTCCATGGTGAACTCGCCGCGCTCCTCGGCGATCGCCGCGTGGAAGACCACCTGCAGCAGTAGGTCGCCCAACTCCTCGCACAGGTGCGCCGGGTCCCGCTCCTCGATCGCCTCCGCGACCTCCGCGGCCTCCTCGTGCAGATACGGCACCAGCGACTCGTGGGTCTGCTCCGCCTTCCAGAGACACTCGCGGCGGAGCCGTCGCATCATCGCGATCAGTTCGGGCAGCGGCTCGTTCTCGTCCACCTCTCAAGCATGCCTCAGGGCCGAACTCCTCCGTGGACCACCCAATGCGCTTCAGGCGGTCGGCGCGCACTTCTGCGCCGCGGGGAGCGCGTCCACATAGGCAGAGTCGGGCTGCTCGGTGCCGTTGTAGGCCTCGATCGCCTTCGCGATCTGGCTCACCGGCTCAGCCAGCGAACCCGCATTGAAGTGGTACCCCTCGGCGGTGGCCGGCGCGAACCGTGGATCGCGCTCGATCTCCAGACCGTCGGCCCACTGCTGCACCTTCCGCTGTCCGACAGCGAGCGCCTGCTGTGCGGCGGCCTGGTCGACAACCGGGCCGTTCTGCCCGCCCGCGGCCAGGTAGACCGCCTGGGTATCGACCCGGGCACTGATCTGCGCGAAGTCCTTCAACTCACGGCCGGACAACCCGTACTGCGCCGCCGCGTCGTCCGACTGCTGCATCAGCCAGGACCGCACGCCCTGGACATCGAGCTCCTCCGCCGCCGCGTACTGTCGCGCCACCTCGGCGTCGGTCAGCAACTGCACCGAGTCGTTACGCAACACCTGCAGCGGCAACGCGCTGGCCTGGTCACCGTTCGCCTTCAGGTACAGGTCGCAGTAACGCTGCGTCAGGTCGTCGACGGCGTCCAACGCGATCTGCTGCTTCCCCACCACCACCGCCGCTCCGGGGTGCGCTTCGTTACGGACGGTCTGCGATCCGCAGGCGGAGAACGCCAGCAGACCGACCGTCGCAACGGCACCGATTCGAGCCAGGTGGAGGGGTGAGTTCACGTCGCTGCTCCTCGAAGGTCAAGTGTGGCCAGGACCACACTCTCTCATTCAAGCAGGCTGCGGGGCAGGATCAATCACAGTGTCGATGACGCCCCGTGCCCAGGCCAGCAGCTCCTCGTCGCGCAACGGTTGGGTCGGCTTGGTGGCGGGCCGTGGCACGAGCACCGACGAGGTCGCGTTCTTGACCAGGCTCTTCGGGTAGAGCCGGTTGAGCCGCACGACGCGTGAATCGGGCAGGTCGACGGGGTGGAAGCGGACGTTACGGCCAGCCATCGTCACCTCGGTGATGCCGGCGGCACGGGCCCGCGCCCGGAACCGAGCCACCTCGAGCAGCGAACGGACCGGCTGTGGCGGGTTGCCGTAACGGTCCTTCAACTCCTCGGCCAGCGCCACGACGTCTGCGTCGGTCCGCACCTCGGAGAGCCGCTTGTACATCTCCAGGCGCAACCGTTCGGTGGGGATGTAGGAGTGCGGCAGGTGGGCGTCGATCGGGATCTCGACCCGGACCTCGCCGACCTCCTCGGTGTCGTCCTCGCCCTTGAACTCAGCCACCGCCTCGCCGACCAGGCGGACGTAGAGGTCGAAGCCGACGTCGGCGATGTGGCCGGACTGCTCACCACCGAGCAGGTTTCCGGCGCCACGGATCTCGAGGTCCTTCATCGCGATCGCCATACCGCCGCCGAGGTCGGAGTGCTGGGCCAAGGTGGCCAGCCGCTCGTGCGCCGTCTCGGTCAGCGGCTTCTCGGTCGGGTAGAGGAAGTAGGCGTAGGCCCGCTCCCGCGACCGACCGACCCGGCCACGCAACTGGTGCAGTTGGGAGAGGCCGAGCGAGTCGGACCGTTCGATGATCATCGTGTTCGCGTTGGAGACGTCCAGGCCGGACTCGACCAGGGTGGTGCAGACGAGTACGTCGAAGCGCTTCTCCCAGAAGTCGAGCATCACCTGCTCGAGCTGCTTCTCGTTCATCTGGCCGTGTGCGGTGGCGACGCGAGCTTCGGGGACCAGTTCTTTGAGCTTCGCGGCCGCCTTCTCGATCGAGTTGACCCGGTTGTGGATGTAGAAGACCTGGCCGTCACGGAGCAGCTCACGACGGATCGCGGCGACCACCTGGCGGTCCTCGTAGCCTCCGACGTAGGTGAGCACCGGGTGCCGCTCCTCTGGCGGGGTGGCGATCGTCGACATCTCCCGGATGCCGGTGATCGCCATCTCCAGGGTGCGCGGGATCGGCGTCGCGGACATGGCGAGCACGTCGACGGAGGTCCGCAGCCGCTTCATCTGCTCCTTGTGCTCCACACCGAAGCGCTGTTCCTCGTCGACGATGATCAGTCCGAGGTCCTTGAACTTCACGTCCGCGTTGAAGAGCCGGTGGGTGCCGATCACGATGTCGACCGAACCGTCGGCCATCCCGGCCATCACCTCCTTGGCCTCCTTGTCGGTCTGGAAGCGGCTCAACTGCTTGAGCACGACCGGGAAGCCGCTCATCCGCTCGGCGAAGGTGGAGTGGTGCTGGGTGACCAGCAGCGTGGTGGGCACCAACACCGCCACCTGCTTGCCGTCCTGGACCGCCTTGAAGGCAGCGCGGACGGCGATCTCGGTCTTGCCGTAGCCGACGTCGCCGCAGACCAACCGGTCCATCGGGATGACGCGCTCCATGTCGCCCTTGACCTCTTCGACCGTGCTCAGCTGGTCCGGGGTCTCGGTGAAGGGGAAGGCGTCTTCGAGCTCGCGCTGCCAGGCGGTGTCGGGACCGAAGGCGTGGCCGCGGGTCGCCTGACGTGCGGCGTAGAGCTTGATCAACTCGGCCGCGATCTCCCGGACCGCCTTGCGGGCCTTGTTCTTGCGCTTGGTCCAGTCTCCGCCACCGAGACGGTCGAGGCTGGGCTGTTCGCCACCCACGTATCGGGTCACCTGGTCCAGGGTGTCGGCAGGCACGAAGAGCCGGTCGGCAGGCGCACCACGCTTCGAGGCGCCGTACTCCAGCACCAGGTATTCGCGCATCGCCCCGCCGACCTCGCGCTGCTTCATCTCGACGAACCGGCCGACCCCGTGCTGCTCATGGACGACGAAGTCGCCAGGCTTGAGCTCGAGCGGGTCGATCTGCTTGCGGCGCCGGGCCGGCATCTTGCGCATGTCGCGGGTCGATGACGCCTGACCGGTGAGGTCGTCGTCGGTGATGACGGCGAACTTCTCGCCGACCAGGCCTCCGAGCAGGCGGCCCCAGGTGACGGTCGTGATGCCGTCACCTCGCGCGGGCGCCTCCCCCGTCTCGTCGAGACGGGCCGGCAGGTCGTTCTCCCCCAACACCTCGTAGGAGCGCTCCGCCGAGCCGTGGCCCTCCCGGACCAGGAAGACGGCGCGGCTCTCGTCGTTCCAGGTGCGGATGTCGCGGATCGCCTGCGCGACGTCGCCGCGGTAGCTCTCCGCAGGCTGGACGGCGACCACACGGGTCTCCGGTGCCCCCGGCTCCGGCGCGAGCGCGGTGGCCTCCTCGTCGAGGCCGAAGGGGCTCAGTGACCACCAGGCCAGGCCACGGGCCAGCGTGTGTTCGCGGACGTCGCCGATGCTGCGGTAGGAGGCTGCGCCCAGGTCGATCGGTGCCGCACCGCCCGTTGCGGCAGCCGCCCAGCTCGCGCCCAGGAACTCCTCACTGGTGGCTACCAGGTCGTGGGCCCGGCTCCGGGTGCGTTCAGGGTCGAGCACCAGGACCTGGGTGTTGATCGGTAGCAGGTCGACGAGGAGCTCCATCTCGTCGACCAGCACGGGCGCCAGGCTCTCCATCCCTTCGGCAGCGATGCCTTGGGCGAGCTTCTCGGTGATCTCACGGAGTTCGGGATGCTGCTGACCGAGCGCCGCAGCCCGCTCCCGGACCTCGGGGGTGAGCAGCAGTTCGCGACACGGCGGCGCCCAGAGCTGGTCGACTGCCTCGAGGGTGCGCTGATCGGCGACCGAGAAGCTGCGGATCTCCTCGACGTCATCGCCGAAGAATTCGACGCGGAGCGGGTGCTCCTCGGTGGGCGGGAAGACGTCCAGGATCCCGCCGCGGACCGCGAACTCGCCGCGCTTCTCGACCAGGTCGACCCGGGAGTAGGCGGCGTCGATCAGCCGGCGCGCGGCGTCTTCGATCTCGATGGTGTCGCCGACGCTGAGGGCGACCGGCTCCAGGTCGCCGAGGCCTTTGACCTGCGGTTGCAGGACGCTGCGCACCGTGGTGACCACCACGTGGAGCGGGGTGTCGCCGGGGTGGCAGAGCTGGCGTAGCACCGCGAGGCGCCGTCCGACCGTGTCGCTGCGGGGACTGAGCCGCTCGTGCGGCAGCGTCTCCCAGCTCGGGAAGAAGGCCACCTGGCCCGGTTCGATGAGGTCGCTGAGCGCGGCGACCAGATCCTCGGCCTCGCGTTCGGTCGCGGTGACCGCGAGCACGGTGCGGCCTTCGCGGACCAGGCCTTCGATCAGGAAGGGACGGAGCCCGACGGGACCGGTGAGATCCAAGGCGTTGACGGTGCCGGCGTCGGCCAAGGCGCCCGCAAGGGCGGGTTCGGACAGGACGATCCGGGCAAGTCCGGAGAGGCGCACAGGGGTTCCCTTCACAGTGCAGGCACAGCACGAGCACCCCCGGTTCGAGAATCCGGGGGTCGTGCCGATCAGTCTACGCGCGGCCCCCGACACGTTTCGTGGGTCGTCGGGGCCTCGGAGTACCGCCCGGGCGAGCCCTCAAGCCGTCGGGTCGCTGACCCGTCCCAGGAAGAGCGGAGTCCGGTGCTCGACGTCGTGGATCACGAAGAGGAAAGGGCGGTCGCAGAGCATCGTGATCGGCTGGTCGGGCATCGGTGCGGAGCGCACGCCCATCTCCACCGCAGTGGCGGCAGCCGCCTCGGTACCTTGCTCGTCGACGGCGATGAAGCTCTCCTGCAGGACCGTGTCGATCTGCAGGTCGCGGTCGGCGGACGCCGTCCCGGGTGCGGCCATCGGCTCGAATTCGGCGTCACTGGTGAAGGCCCGCGCCATCCCCGCCTGCTGCAACGGCGGCACCAGGTTCGCCTTCGTCCGGAACTCCCACTTCGGCATGGTCAGGTCGACCGTGGGAGCCGTCGTGGCGTCGTCGGCCAGCATCGCGCCGAGACCACCGTCGATGACCTGCTGTTCGACCGCGCCTTGCTGCCCGGCCTGCGGTAGCACGATCGTCATCGCCAACTCACCACCGAGATACGGCACGGTGACCGCCTGCCAGGTGTCGTCGGCGCGGTAGCTGGCATTGGTCAGGCTGGTGCTCATCATCGGCGCGGAGACGGTGTTGTCGCCGTCGAGGTCGAACTCGCGGTCGCCACTCGGCGTGAACTCCGATGCCCAAGGGGCCTTGAAATAAAGGGCATTGACCAGAACGAGCCTGGTCAACTCGCTCAGGGTGCCCTCCCCGAGCAGCTCCGGAATGCGATCCCGGGTCTGCTCGGCGGTCCAGCCGTTGATCGCTCGGCGAGCAGCCCGGGCGTCGTGCTTGAAGTCGACGACGCGCATCCCGGCACCGAAGTCGCGTGCCAGGGTCTCCAGGAACGGCTCCGCCCAGGTGACGTCGTCCTGCCCGAAGAGCGCGTTGGCTGCGGCGAGCTCGACCTCCCGGTCGGGCTTGCCGTCGCCGTCCTCGTCGACGCCGCCTGCCAACGACTCGAGCCGCTGGGTCAACGCGTTGAGCCCACCGTTGAGGGCATCGAGGTCGTCGACCCCGAGCACCGCGAGCATCTCCTTCTGGGTGGTGTGTCGGGCGCCGTTGCTGGTCATCGCCAACGCAGCCGCCGCCGAGTACGGCGAGAGGGCAAGGTTGCCGTCGTCATCGGCGAGACCCGCATAGAGCGCCCCGGCGAGACGGTCCATCCCGTCGACCACGGTGTCGATCGCCGCTGGGTCGCCGGTCTGCCGCTCCGCGCTGGCCTGCACCAGCTTGAGCGACGCTTCCGACGCCTGGTCACGTTCCGGAGATTGGCCACACCCGGCGAGCGAGGAGAAGAGGGCGAGTGCGGTCAGGGAGGCGGCCGCGCGGAACGGGATCGTCGTGAGCGTCATGCAGGCTCAGACGGTCCGGCACCCCACCCGGTTCCCTGGCGTCTCTCCGAAACCGCTGCTAGCGGCTCATCCCGCGTAGGCGACCGCGATCGCCGCACCCAGCTTGGCGTTCGCCCGCACCAGCGCGATGTTCGCGGTCAGGCTTGCTCCACCGGTGATCTCCACGATCCGGCCCAGGAGATAGGGGGTGGCCTCCTTGCCGTGGATGCCGAGCGCATCCATGTCGGCCAGCGCCTGCTCGATGATGCCGCCGATCTCCGCGGCCGGGATCTCGTCGGCCTCCGGGATCGGCTGCGCGATCACCACACCACCGGCGATCCCCAACTCCCACTTGGCCTTCATCACCGCAGCGATCTGCTCGGCGCCGTCAACCCGCATCGGAGCGGCATGCCCGCTGGAGCGCGAGTAGAACGACGGGAACTCGTCGCTGCCCTCGACCAGCACCGGCACGCCGAGGGTCTCCAGCTTCTCCAGGGTGAGCCCGATGTCGAGGATGCTCTTGACGCCGGCGCTGACGACCGCGACGTCGGTGCTGCTGAACTCGGTGAGGTCCGCGCTGATGTCGAACGACTCCGATGCACCGCGGTGCACACCACCGAGGCCACCGGTCACGAAGACCTTGATCCCGGCCAACGCGGCGAACCGCATGGTGGCGGCCACGGTGGTCGCACCGTGGGTCCCGCGCGCCATCACGTACGGGATGTCGCGCACGCTGACCTTGGCGACGTCGGGGTGGCTGGCGAGGACCTCCAGGTCGTCGGCAGAGAGCCCGATCCGGGGGACGCCGTCCAGGATCGCGATGGTGGCGGGCACGGCGCCGTTCTGGCGAACGATCTCCTCGACCTCGCGCGCCATCTCGACGTTCTGCGGGTACGGCATGCCGTGGCTGATGATCGTGCTCTCCAGCGCCACGACAGGGCGCCCGTCGCGGAGCGCTGCGGCAACTTCGTCGGTCAAGGTGAGCAGGGGGTGCGGGGTCATCGGAGTCTCCTGACAAGACGGTCGGTGAGGTCGGGGCGGACGGTGTGGGGGCTGGCGATGGTGAGTGCGGCGGCGGCATGTGCGAACTCCGCGGCTCGGTGAGCGGCCTCGCCGGCGAGGGTGGCGTGGCAGAACGCGGCGAGCATCGCGTCGCCGGCTCCGGTGACGTCGACGACCGCACTCGGTGCGACGGCCGGCAGGGCGACGGTTTCCCCGTCGGGCCCGCACCACAGCGAGCCATGCTCGCCGAGCCGGACCCAGACGTGGGTGACGCCGCTGGCTTGGAGTTCGCGGACGGCGTCGGCGATCTCGGTGTCGGCGCTGATCGTGCGACCGACCAGGGCGCCGAGCTCGTCGCGGTTGGGGGTGATCACGTGGATCGGGCGCTCGGGATCGAGGAGCGCCCGGAGAGGTTCGGCCTTGGGCACGCTGACCGGCTCCAGGATCACCGGAACGTCGGAGGCCGCGGCCAGGTCTAGTGCGTACCCGAGGGTGGCTGCGGCGAGGTTCCCGTCGAGGACGACGAGGCTGGCAGTGGCGATGAGGTCGCGGGCCTCATCGATGGCGGCGGGGGTCAGTTCGGCGGTGGCACGCATGTCGGCGACGGCGATCACGAGTTCGCCGTCGGCGTCGAGGACCGCCGTGTACGTGCCGGTGCCGTGGGCGCTGCGCCGCACGTGCTCGACCCGTACCCCGGCGTCCGAGGTGGCGGCGAGGACCTGGTCACCGAGAGCGTCGGCGCCCACCACGGCGACCAGCGAGGTCCGGGTGCCGAGCCGCGCGAGGTTCTCGGCGACGTTGCGACCGACGCCGCCTGCCGCGAAGGTGGTCAGCCCCGGGTTGCTGGTGCCGGGCCGGGCGGCGTTGGCGCTGGTGGCCTTGATGTCCATATTGGCGCCGCCGATGACGACGACGGAGGGGCCGTCACCGAGCACGTAGCCGCGCCCGAGGATGACTCCCTTCTTGCCGAGGTTCGACAGGTGCACGTTGACGGCGGCCCGGGTGGTGCCGAGGGCCGTGGCGATGGCGGTGGAGTCCAGCAAGGAGTCCCGGCGCAGCAGCGCCACGATCTCGCTCTCCCGCTCGGTCAGATTCACGCTTATCAGAGTAAAGCCGCCTTATCCCGATTAGCAACCCTGCATACCTCGTACTGCGAGCCTCGTGCGGACGTCATCCGTCCCGAGCAGGCGGGTCCACGGTTCGCACGACGGCCCGCCTCGCACAGGGCGCGCGTAGGCTGGTCCGGTGAATGACGGCCCCCTGATCGTGCAGTCCGACAAGACCCTGTTGCTGGAGATCGATCACGAACAGGCCGGCGAATGCCGCCTCGCGATCGCGCCGTTCGCCGAACTCGAGCGCTCTCCCGAGCATGTGCACACCTACCGGCTTACCCCGCTCGGACTCTGGAACGCCCGCGCCGCCGGCCACGATGCCGAGCAGGTCGTGGACACCCTGCTCAAGTACAGCCGCTACCCGGTGCCGCATGCCCTGCTGGTCGACGTCGCCGAGACGATGGCGCGCTACGGCCGCCTACGACTCGAGAAGCACCCGACCCACGGCCTGGTCCTCTCCTCCACCGACCGGCCGGTCCTCGAAGAGGTGCTGCGCGCCAAGAAGATCAAGGGGATGCTCGGCGAACGGCTCGACGACGACACCGTGGTCGTCCACGGTTCTGAGCGCGGGAACCTCAAGCAGGCCTTGCTGAAACTCGGCTGGCCCGCCGAGGACTTCGCCGGCTACGTGGACGGAGAAGCGCACCCGATCGAGCTCAACGAGGACGGTTGGGAGCTCCGCACCTACCAGCGCGAGGCCGCCGAAGCGTTCACCGCTGGCGGCTCCGGGGTCGTCGTTCTTCCTTGTGGGGCAGGGAAAACCATCGTTGGTGCCGCCGCGATGGGCGAGGCCAAGGCCACCACGCTGATCCTGGTCACCAACACGGTCTCCGCGCGGCAGTGGAAGGACGAGCTGATCAAGCGGACCTCCTTGACCGAGGACGAGATCGGCGAGTACTCCGGCGCCGTCAAAGAGATCCGGCCCGTCACCATCGCGACCTATCAGGTGTTGACCCTGCGCCGGAAGGGCGTCTACCCGCACCTGGAACTGCTCGACGCACGCGACTGGGGCCTGATCCTCTACGACGAGGTCCACCTGCTGCCGGCCCCGATCTTCCGGATGACCGCCGATCTCCAGGCGCGCCGCCGTCTCGGGTTGACGGCGACCTTGGTCCGCGAGGATGGCCGCGAGGGCGACGTCTTCAGCCTGATCGGCCCGAAACGGTATGACGCCCCCTGGAAGGACATCGAGGCGCAGGGCTGGATCGCCCCCGCCGACTGTGTCGAGGTCCGGGTCACCCTGCCGTCGTCGGAGCGGCTGGCCTACGCGACGGCGGAGCCGGAGGAGCGGTACCGGCTGGCGGCGTGCACCCATCACAAGGTCGATGTCGTCGAGCAGTTGATCGCGCAGCATCCGAACCAGCCGACCCTGGTCATCGGCCAGTACATCGAGCAGCTCGACGAGTTGGCGGCGGCGCTCGACGCGCCGGTGATCAAGGGCGAGACGCCGGTCAAGGAACGTCAGCGCCTCTTCGACGCCTTCCGCTCCGGCGAGATCAACACCCTGGTCGTCTCGAAGGTCGCCAACTTCTCGATCGACCTGCCCTCAGCCGAGGTCGCGATCCAGGTCTCCGGCTCGTTCGGTTCGCGCCAGGAGGAGGCGCAACGACTGGGTCGGCTACTCCGTCCGGGCGAGCCGGGCCCCGACGGCGAACGCAAGATCGCGCACTTCTACACGATCGTCTCGAGGGACACCGTGGACGCCGAGTTCGCCCAGAACCGCCAGCGATTCCTCGCCGAGCAGGGCTACGCCTACCGGATCGTCGACGCCGACGACCTCTCGCCGCGGCCCTGATCTCCTCCACACCTCCCGAGATAGTCCCTGACGAAAAGCCCCGCGACACGCCGTAAAAGCGGGCGAAACGTCAGGGACTATCGGGAGCGTGGCGCGAAGCGGTGACTTCAGGTGAAGGTGGTTCAGGCTCGGATCAGGCCATGACCATGTCGGCCTCGGGCGACCAGTAGGCCTTCATCGAGGTGATCAGGCCGGCGTCGTCGAAGGTCATCACCTCGATCGCGGAGACGGTCATCGTGGCGTCCGGAAGCTTGGTGACGACGTCGAACGCGAAGGCGATCGCCGACTCGCCCGAAGCGCGGACCTCGCGCAGGTTGGTCTGGATCTCGAGCTGCTCGAAGCTGCGATAGAAGGCGCCGATCTCGTCCCGACCGACCTTGGGGTCGGTTCCGACCGGGTCTTCCAGGGTGCCGTCGGGCGCGTAGAGCGCCATGATCTCGTCGGCCGTGCCGCTCGACACCAGACCGAGGTACTGCTCGACGGTCGCCTTGCGCTCTTCGATGCTCGCCATACCCACTCCTAAAATAAGAACACGTTCTAGCGGACAGCACTCTAGCCCGCCCCGCTCAATGTGACCTCAGAGTTGGCGAACCGTCTGGTTTCGGACCGAGAGGTCACATTGAGCGGCTAGCTTGCCTGTGTGTCCCGTCGCATGCTCTGGCCCTCCATCGGCCTCGCCCTCCTCCTGATCGTCGCCGGCCTCGGCGCCTTCACGGTCTATCGGCACTTCAACCCGAGTGACGACGGCCCGCCGCACCCCGACTCCTGGGACAAGCGGGTGGCGCCCTACGCCGCCCAGGTGGAGAAACTGCGTGGCCTGAAGTTCAAGGAGCCGGTCTACGTCGACTTCCTGAGCGTCAAGGAGTTCAAGGCCAAGGTTCAGGTCAAGGACGACGATCTGGACGACGATGATCGCGCCGAGATCGAGGCCTACGAAGGGATGCTGCGTGCCCTCGGCCTGATCGACGCCAAGGTCGACATCTTCAAAGCGTTCAACACCAACAGCTCCGGCGGCACGTTGGCCTACTACAGCCCCGAGGACGAGCGGATCCGGATGCGTGGGCGCCAACTGACGCCGGCCAACACCGCGACCCTGGTCCACGAACTGACCCATGCGCTGCAGGATCAACACTTCGACCTGGAGGACGGTCTCAACGCTGACGACGACACCCGGGCCTCGATCTTCCGCGCCGTCGCCGAGGGCGATGCCAGCCGGGTCGAGAAGCTCTGGGTCGCCGACCTCCCCACCAAGAAGCGGGAAGCGGTGGAACGCAGCCAGCAGAAGCTCTACGACCAGGGCATGAAGGACCTGCGCGGCGTCCCGGCTTTCGTCCAGGCGTCGACCGGAGCCCCCTACGCCCTGGGCGAGCCGCTCTCCACGCTGGCGGCCGCGGCTCAGGGCCTCAAGGGCGCCAACGACCTCTTCGACGACACCCCCACCACCGAGGAACATCTGCTGCGCCCGTTCAGCTGGCTGGACGGGAAGGAGAAGGCCAAGTCCGTTCCCGAGGTGACGCTGACGAAGGACGAGAAGGCGGTCGAGGACGCCGACGGCGACTTCGGCGCTCTCGGCTGGCTCTTCATGCTTTCCGAGCGGATGCCGGTACTCACCGCGCTCGACGCCGCCGACACGTGGGGCGGTGACCACTACCGTTCCTTCACCCGCAACGACCGGATCTGCGTACGGACGCACTACCGCGGCGACACCGCGGCCGGAACGACGACGATGCTGAACGCGCTGCGGACCTGGGTCGCTGGCGCTCCCGACGGCACCGCCAGCGTCCGCGCCAAGGCCGACTACCTGGTCTTCTCGTCCTGTGACCCGAAGCGCGCCACCAAGCGCGGCTCCCAGGCATCGGTCGATGCCCTCACCCTGGTCGCCACCCGCTCCGCGCTCGCCGCCCAGCTCGTCTCCGAGGCCGGTCCGGCGTTGAGCACCAAGGCGGCCTGGTGCTTCGGCGACCGGTTGATCCGGGAGTACAGCATCAAGCAGCTCACCAGCGACGCCTTGCCGCCCGGCTTCACCGCCACGGCACAGCGGATCAGCGCCTCCTGCCTCACCGCTTGATGTGAGCTGAGCGCTGCAATTCGCGGCAATTCAGCGCGCTGAGGTCACATTGAGTTGTCGAGGAGGAGGCGCCAGGAGCGCACATGCCCGGCGTCCACGTAGGCCCGATAGGAGCCGCTCGGGCGGCTCTGCGGGCCGAGGTGGAACTGCCCGACGCCGGCTCGGACCAACCACGGCACCTGCTCGGCGACGAGCCCACGACCGGGCAGCAACATCGCGGCCGCGCTCCGGTCACCCTCGGCGAACGCCAGCAGCTCGTCGTAGCCGACGCCGAGCCCACGCGGAGACCCCGAGGCCAGGACGGCGTCCAACCCCGGCAGCGTACGGAGCGCCCGCCACGCGCGTTCCGTCTCCAGACAGTCGTCAATCGCGTCGTTGAAGGTCCACGGCACACCGGGGTTCGCCTCGGCGATCCCCCCGCAGACCTCGACGTCGACGCCCAGTTCGGCGTCCAGGAACCCGAACATCACGCCCTCGGCACCCAGCGCGAGATACTCGCCGACCAGACCGCAGAGCCGGGTGAACTCACCACCGGTGGTGGTCCGCGACTCGTTGAGCCGTAGGGCCACCCGGACCGGGATCGACGCTTCGCGGATCACGCCGAGCGCCTGTTTGAGATCGGGCGAGAGCCCGCTCTCGGTGGTGAGCAGCAGCCGGTCCGCGCCGCCTTCGACTGCACCCGCGACGTCACGTACCTGGCGTACCTCGACCTCAAGTAGCGGTGACATGGCCGCAGCCTATTAGCTCAGAACCCGAGTTCTGCGGTGGTTGACGCACCACAGGCGACGGCGTTTCGCCGACGGCGGCGCTCAGCGCTCGGTGCCGTCCCCGGCGAACTGCACCCACATCGTGAACCGGTCGGCACGGTAGGTGGAGCGGGAGACCTCGACGATCTTGTCGCCGCAGACCGCACGGCGAGCCACCCGGAGCACGGGAGAGCCGACGGCGATCTCGAGCATCTCGGCCTCTTCACCGGTGGCGACGTCAGCGGCGATGGAGTCCTCGGCCCAGGTCGGGTGCAGGCCTCGGCGACGGAGTGCGTCGTAGAGGCTGGTCGGGGTGCCGGACTGGAGGAAGCCGGGGAGCAGGACCTCGGAGAGAAAGGCGTCCTCGATGCACATCGGCTGGGCGTCGGCGCGACGCAACCGCTTCCAGTGCAGGACGGGGTCGCCCTCGGTCAGGTTCAGCACGCGGGCGATGCCGGGGCCGGCCTTCTCGATCCGGGCGATCAGCGTCTGCGACTCCGCGAGCATGCCGCGGGCCTGCATCTCCTCGGTGTAGCCACGCAGGGCACCGACCCGGGTCCGCGGGCGGGCCACGTAGGTGCCCTTGCCGGGGATCCGCTCCAGTAGACCTTCGGCGACCAGCGCGTCGATCGCTTGACGGACCGTCATCCGGGCGACGCCGAACCGCTGCACGAGCTCGCGCTCGGAGGGTGCGGGTGCTCCGACCTCGGCGCCGGCGATCAGGTCGCGGACGTACTCACGCACCGCGACGTGCTTGAGACCCGTCACGTTGCTCAGTACATCTAAATCGCTCACGTTGGCGAGTCTAGAAGTAGCCGGACGCTACCCGCGAGTCTCCCGACCCGATATGACCCAGACGGACTATCAACCTTGCCCTATTGGTCCCACACCTTCCGGACACTGTCCACGAATGCGCCGGTATTTAGTCCGTGGCGATCGCTTGAAGCACGTCGAGCCGGGCTGCACGACGAGCTGGGAAGACCGCGGCGAGCACACCCACCACCAAGGAGAGCGCCAGGAAAGCAGCGATCGCGATCCACGGCACCTGGATCACTTCGAGCCCCTGGGAGGCGAGGTCCTTGAGCAGCACGTACCCGAAGATCAGGCCGAGCAGCACTCCGAGCACCGCGCCGAGGAAGGAGATCACGATCGACTCCAGCCGGATCATCTGCCGCAACTGCCGTCGGGAGAGCCCGATCGCCCGGAGCAGCCCGATCTCCCGGGTCCGTTCGATCACCGACAACGCCAGCGTGTTCACGATGCCGAGCACCGCGATCAACAACGCCAGGGCCAGCAGGCCGTAGATCAACGCCAGGATCCGGTCGATCGGTCCGCGCGCCTCGTCAGCCAGCCCTTCCTGGTCCTTGACCGAGATCAGCTTCTGTTGCTCGGTGAGCCGATCGAGGGCCGTCCGCACCTGGGTACGGTCCGCCCCGGCGTCGAGCCGGATCATCACGTAGTTGTCGACCGGCCGGAAGCCCATCTGCTTGAGCGCCTCCAGCCCGACCACCCACGAGTCACCGAAGAGCTCGTTGTCGCGGTAGACCCCGGCGACCCTCAGCCTCGCCTCCCCGGCGGGAACCTCGATCTTCAGAGTGTCGCCCGGCTTCAGGTTGTCGTCCTTCGCCTGACTCTCGGAGACCAGGACCGCATCGGGCTTCTTCACCTCGGCGGTCGCCCCCGACGCCATCTCGACCTTCACCCCGACGTCGATGCTGTCGGGTTCGATCCCCTGCAGGACGGCGGTGCCACCGCCGGGCTTCTCCACGAACTGGAGCCGGACCCGGGTCACCGCTTCGACGCCGTCGATGCTGGCCGCTTCGTCGGCGATGCTGGGGCTGAACGCCGCCCCGAAGACGTTGGAGATCACGTAGTCGCCGACGAAGTTCTCGGCCACCGCCCGGTCGACGCTGGCCTTCGCGGAGGAGCCGAGCATCGCCATCAACGTGCAGAGCGTCAACCCGATCATCAACGCGGAGGCGGTCGCCGCGGTACGCCGGGGATTGCGCAGCGAGTTCTGGCCGGCCAGCTTCCCGACCATCCCGTACAGCCGACTGAAGAGCAGGTCGGCGGCGTGCAGCAAGGGCCGCGACAGCACCGGGCTGGCCGCCGCAACACCGAGCAGCACCGCCAACGCCCCCAGCCCCAGGACGTAACCGGAGTTCGGCACATCACCGAAGAGCGAGACGGCGATAGCGACCCCACCGAGACCGATCGCGATCACCGCACCGATCAGCCGACGTTGCACGCTGGACTCCGGCAACGCGACGTCGTCACGTAGTGCTGCGATCGGCGCGATCCGCCCGGTCCGCCAGGCCGGGATGGCGGCCGCGACCATCGTCACCACGATCCCGATCGCGTAGGCGAGGAAGACGGTCAACGGCTCGAAGACCATCGGCGTACTGCCGAGGTCGAGGCCGAACTTCTCGAATCCGAGGCGAATCCCGAAGAAGAGCAGGACGCCGAGGCCGAGGCCGAGGGTCGAGCCGACGACGCCGAGGATGAACGCCTCGAAGAGCACCATCGCCTTCACCTGTCGGCGCGACGCACCCAGGGCGCGCAGCAGCGCGAGCTCCCGGCTGCGTTGAGCGACCAGGATCGAGAAGGTGTTGACGATCAGGAACGACCCGACGATCAGCGAGATCACCGCGAAGATGAGCAGGAAGGTGGTCAGGAACCCGATCTGGTCGAGCAGGCCGGTGGCCGCTTCGTCGGCGGCGTCGTCACCGGTGACGGCCTCGACGCCGTCGGGCAGGACGGCCGCGACCCGGTCCCGCAGCTCCTGTTGGCTGACGCCGGGCTTCGCGGTCACCCAGTAGTCGTTGAACGCCTTCTCCCCGTTGAGGAAGAGCTGTTGGGCGCTTGCGGTGTCGAAGACGGTGAGGGTGGCCCCGTTCAGCGACCCGCCTTCACTGAAGCCGAGGATGCCGACCAGGCGCGGCTTGAGCGACGCAGTCTCCGCCGTGGTGGCAAGTTCAACGGTGTCGCCGATCCGGTACCCCGCCTTCTCGGCGGTCGCCTTGTCCAGCGCGATCTCGTCGATACTGCCCGGCTGTCGGCCCTGTAGGAGTTCGATCCCCTTCAGGCCGTGACCGGCCGGGGCGTCGGTGAAGTTGCTGGCGATGGCGGGCGGGCCGTTGCCGCCGATCGGGTCGCCGTCCTTGCCGATCACATAGACGCCGAGTGCGGTGACGTTGCCGTCGACCCGCGCGGCGCCGTCGACCGCCCGCAGTTCCTTGCGCAGCGATGCCGGCAGGGTGATCGCCGACGGCGTCCCGTCGGCGGCGATGCCCCCGGTCGGACGGACCACGACGTCGCCGACCGTGCTGGCGAAGATCGCCGTGAACGACCGGTTGAGCGTGTCGCCGAAGACGAGCGACCCGGTCACGAACCCGACGCCGAGCACGATCGCGAAGGTGCTCATCAGGAGGCGCAGCTTGCGCCCGAGGAGGCTCTTGAGGGAGGCCCGCAGCATTACCGCGCCTCGTCGGCTCGGAGCCGCGGCGCCGTCATCGCGGTCATGATCTCCAGGACCCGTTCGCGGGTGGGCTGACGCAGTTCGTCGACGACCTGGCCGTCCGCAAGGAAGACCACGCGGTCGGTGTAGGCGGCAGCGACCGGGTCGTGGGTGACCATCACGATCGTCTGGCCGTAGTCGTCGACGCTGCGGCGCAACAGGTTGAGGACCTCGGCACCGGAGTGCGAGTCGAGGTTTCCGGTGGGTTCGTCGGCGAAGACGATCGCCGGCCTGCTCACCAGCGCTCGGGCCACCGCTACCCGTTGCTGCTGTCCGCCGGAGAGCTGGTTCGGCTTGTGCGCAAGACGGTCGCCGAGCCCGACAGTGCCGATCACCGTGTCGAACCACCCGGGTTCGGGCTTCTTCCCGGCGATGTTGAGCGGCAGCGTGATGTTCTCCTCCGCCGTCAACGTGGGCACCAGGTTGAACGACTGGAAGATGAAGCCGATCTGATCGCGGCGGAGCCGAGTGAGCTCCCGGTCCCCGAGCCTGCTGAGCTCGACGTCGCCGAGGTAGACCTGCCCGGAGTCCGCGGTGTCCAGCGCGGCGCAGCAGTGCATGAGAGTGGACTTGCCCGATCCGCTGGGCCCCATCACCGCGGTGAACTCCCCGGCAGCCAGCTCCAGGGTGACGTTGTCGAGGGCTCGGACCAGCGCGTCTCCGGCCCCGTAGGTCTTGCTCAACTGCACGACGCGGGCGGCCGGCTCAGCGGTCGGGGTGCTCATGGTGGCCAACCTAGGGGAAAAGTGACCTGCGCCACTCCCCTTTTCTGGCCTTACTCCTTTCCCCCAGCGGGACGTCATACGTTGCGAGGAGGCGCTCCCACGGAACGCATGACGTCGCCACGCGCGCGCGTCTATCGAACAATTGTTCGATGGAAGATGTAACGTGAAGGCGTTCGGGCGGTTCGGGGAGGAGCGTGGGGTGGGTCGGATCGAAGTGCAGAGCACCCTCTTCGACGCCGTCGCGGCGCCGGAGCCTGCCGCCCGTGGCACGTCGCATGACACAGCCGGGGGCGCCGCACTGGCCTCGCTGAGCGCTACCCGCCGAACCCATCTGAGCGCCGGGGCCTGGGTCGATGTTCGACCGAACTGGTTCCAGGCCGCGGACGACGTCTTCGCGGCGCTGGTCTCCGCGGTCCCGTGGCGCGCTGAGCGGCGCACGATGTGGGATTCGGTGGTCGATGTCCCCAGGTTGCTGCATACCTATGCAGCCGGCGACCAGCTCCCGCATCCGGCGCTGGCCGCGGCTCGTGAGGCGCTGAGTGCTCACTACCTCGCCGAGCTCGGCGAGGAGTTCGCAACGGCGGGTTGCTGCAACTACCGCGACGGCAACGACTCCGTCGCCTGGCACGGCGACACGATCGGCCGAGGCCGGACCGAAGACACCGTGGTCGCCATCGTCTCGTTCGGCAATCCGCGGAAGCTGGCGCTGCGGCCCCGGGGCGGCGGCCGCACGATCGGTTTCACCATGGGACACGGCGATCTGCTGGTGATGGGCGGCTCCTGCCAGCGCACCTGGGAGCATGCGGTACCGAAGGTCGCCCAGGCCGGGCAGCGGGTCTCGGTCCAGTTCCGGCCCGCGGGCGTTTTCTGAACTTCGTCCCTGGCCCACCCAGGGCCGACGGAGCCGCTCACCACCAGCGCGCCACAATGGCCAGATGAGCGACTTCCTGTTGTCCGCACGCGCCTTGGTGATGCGCGACCTCGAAGCCACCGGCAGCGCATCGCCGGAGGTTGTTTCGCTCCTTGAGGACATCTTGATCAACCGCCGCTGGTGGTCGGACCAGTGGCCCGCCGGTCGGCAGTACCTTGACGGTCTGGTCGCTCAAGATCTCCAGGACGAACTGCTCGAGCACCGCGGGCGCTGGCCGCTGTGCCCGCGGTGCGACGACGCCGTCCACGCCCTCTACATCCACCCCGAGTTGGGCGGGCCGGACCCGGTCTGGGTCTGCGAGGACTCAGGCACCGTTGTCGCCCCGCTCGGCGACCTCGGCATCCGCGCCACCTGAGCGGACGCCGAGGCAACGCCTCGCGGCGTCTCGAGAGCTACCGCCCCGAGTACTACAGGACCTCGAACCGCTCCACGCGCCACGCGCCACCGATCCGCTTCAGGTCGACGGTCACCATCGCCGCCGAGACGGTCAGCTCCTTGTCGGTGGAGCGCTGGCTCCGCTGGTCGAGAAAGACCAGGAGCTCCGCCGAGTCGTCGGTGACGCGCTTCGCACCTGTCGCCGACACCTCAGCGCTGAGCACCAACTCCTGCCCCGGTGCCTGCTCCATCAGCGTCTTCATCAAGGTGTCGTACTCGGCTCGCGCGTCACCGATGAGGAAGTCGTCGGCAGCGGCCTGGCTGGCCGCCGGATCCGCGAAGTCGTAGCTGAAGACGGAGACCAGCCCGATCGCCGCCTCCTTGATCACCTGCTCTGTCGCTGCCTCGTCGATCAGCGCCTGGTTGTCCGGCGCGTCCTCACGGCTCACGACGTAGCCGCGCCCGAAGAAGGCGACGCCGGCAAGCAGGCAGATCACCGCCACGATCAGCACGCCGTACTTACGCACAGAGGTCATTTGAGGTTCACCCCCACCGTGTTCAGGTTCTCCACCAGCCACTTACCGTCGACCCGGACGAGATCGGCCGCGAACCGGTTGCGCTTCTCAACGGCACCACCCTCAGCAGAGGAGTCGCGGACCTCGGTGATGATCGAGGCGATCACGGTCGCGGTGTCCTCACCGAGTTCGGTGACGGCGACACTCAACACCTTGCCGACGCTGACCGCCTGACTGTCGATCAGGGTCTGCCGCTTCTCGTCTGCCTGATCGGCGAACTGGTCGCCGAGGACGCCGGTCGTCGCCGCCTCCCAGGCGGCGAGGTGCTCGTCGACCTTCTGGTAGTCCATGGTCTGCAGGACGGCGAGATTGTTGCTCGCTGCCACGATCACCGCGTCGCGCCGTTCCGCCCGAGCCGCGTCCGGGTCAGGCTCGGCGTCCCGCCAGAACATGACGCCGAGGACCAGGACGACGAGGCTCACCGCGAGCAGGCCCCACGGTGCCCAGCCGGGGAGCCAGGTGGACGACGTCGGAGCGCCGCCATCACCCGCGGTTTCCTTGCCCGGCACCGGTTCGTCGTCCCGCACACCTTCGTCGTCCCGCACAGCGTCGTCCACCATCAGCCCCCGATCAGCCTCGTTGCGGGTCATCGTCCCATCAACTGCCCCAGGTCATCGGCCATACGCAGATTGACGCGAGGAGTTTTCAGGCTCTTCGTCCCACGCACACCGGTGCCCGTCGACGGCGCTGCCGTACAGCCGGCCATGGTGTTGAACGGCTGACCCTTCGACGTCTCCACCCCGGGACGGAGCTGGGTACCGCCGTAGCCCGAGGTGCACGCGGCCGGATCGAAGTAGGTCTGGGCGAGACCCAGGTTCAGACCCTGCGAGGTGGTGACCGCCCACCCGATGCTCATCGCGTCCGGCAGGTTGATCATCGAGTTCCGGACTCCGGCGGCGTTGACCCCGAAGACCTGAGCCGGCGTCACGAGGTTGGCCATCAGTTCGCCCAGCGGCCCCCCGACCTGCTGGATGACCTTCTGGAACTCGCGCGCCACCTGAGGCGTGTTCTCGATCAGCTTCCGGATCTCCGTGTCGGACTCCTCCATCGCCTTGGCGAAGACCGCGAGGTCGCGGCTGAACGCCTTGATGCTGGCCTGGGAGGCGAGTTGGGTGTCGAGCACCTGGCCCGAGTTCCGGATCAGCGAGGAGGTGACCACGAAGTTGGCCTGCGCGGTCTCGGCGAACGACGACAGGGTGGTGTTCAGCTGGCGCAGCGGCTCGGCGCCGTCGCGGGTCCATTCGTAGACCTCGTCGATCACGGTGGCCAGATCGTCCTTCGGCACCGAGTTGAGGAAGTTGCGGGTGCTGAAGAGGAGGTCGTCCATCGGCGGCGGCAGCACTGCGTTGGTGCCGTCGATCCAGTCGCCGTTCTTGAGCAGATCGTCGGCGCCGTCCTCACCGGCCAACTGCAGGTACTGCTCGCCGATCGCGGAACGGTTGACCACCGCGACGTCAACGTCGGCGGGGATGTCGGGCCCACCGCCGTCCAGCCGGAGCACGACCTTCACGCCGTCCCTGGTGGCACGCAGACTCTCCACCCGTCCGACCGGAACGCCTCGGTAGGTGACCTCACCGTTCTCGAAGAGACCGCCCGCTTCGGGGAGTTGGACCGAGACCCGGTAGTCGCCGCCGAAGCTGCCGACGCCGAGGTACTTGACGGCGAGGTACGAGGTAGCGAGAAGCCCGACGATGACGAACGCCGTCAGCTTCACGCGCACAGTGCGGCTGAGCACTACTCACCACCTCCCGTGACCGTCTCGGTCGGTTGCGTCGGATGCGAAGGGGGCGACGACGCGCTGGGTTCACCGGTCGGCGAGATCATCACCGTCGGCGACGGCAACCCAGGCAGAGCCGTGTCGGTCGGGGTGAGCAGGCTGGGCGCCGGTCCGGCGGGGGTCGCGGCGCCGTCCTTCTTCTTCCCCTGCTTCGGCCCGGGGTCGGTCAGCTCGGGGTAGTCGTCCCAGTTCAGCCCCGGTTGCATTCGGTTCGCAGTGCCACGCGCGAAGGAGCCGTCGGTGGGCTGCGGCCAGGCGCAGGCGAAGGCGCCGCAGTTGTCCGGAGTGCGGAAGTTCGTCGTCACGAAGCCGTTGAAATAGTCACCCTTGATCGCCTCCAGGACGGAGTCCGGGAACGGGTAGGTGAGCAGGATCTGCAGCGCGTTGGGCAGGTCGGTCCCGGCCTTGGCGAGCTGTTCCAGGATCGGCTCCAACGCCTTGAAGTCCGCAATGATGTCCTTCTGCGCGGTGTTCAAGGTGTCGACGGTGACCTTCGAGAGCTTGTCGAGCGAGGAGAGCATCGCCACCAGCTGCTTGCGCTGGTCGACCAGCACCTGCATACCGGGGCTGAGGTCTTCGAGCGCCGTCACGATCTTCTCCTTGTCGGCCTCGAGCGAGGCACCGAGGCGCTCCAGACCGTCGAGAGCCGCGGTCAGCGACTCCTTGCGATCGTCGAGCCCGCTCACGAACGTGTTGATCCTGCGGAGGAACGCCTTGATCTCCTCGGGCCTACCGGCTGAGACCTTCTGCAGCTCCTTGGAGATCTCCTGGAACTGGCCGACGCCACCACCGTTGAGCACCAGTGAGAGCGCACCCAGCACCTCTTCCACCTCGGCGGCGTGTGAGGTCTGCGCGATCCCGAGGTGTGCGCCGTCGCCGAGCCGGGCAGCCCCCGGCGCAGCCGGGCGGACCAGCGCCACGAACTTCTCACCGAGCAACGAGGTCTGCTGGAGCCGCGCGTCGGTGCCCTCCGGGAGGCGCACCTTGCGGTTCAGCTTCAGCTCGACGCGGGCACTCTTGCCGTCCTTGTTGAGGATGATCTTGTTGACCTGACCGACCTCGACGTTGTCGACCTTGACGCTCGACTGCGGCACCAGGTCGAGCACGTCCGCGAAGTCTGCGGTGATCACGATCGGGTCGCTGCCCAGATCCGCGCCGCCGGGGAGATCGGTCTCGTAGACGCCGCCCCCGATCAGGCCGCAGCCGGTGGCGGTGAGCCCGAGAACCGCGGTCGCGCTGATCAGTCCGAGCCGCTTCATTCGCCGGCCCCCTTTCGGTTCAGCAGCACCGGAGGCGCGTCCGGGGAGCTCCGTCCGGTGAGCCCGCCGTCGCTCCAGGTGGTGATCTCGTGCAGGTTGCCGCGGCTGTCCAGC
This sequence comes from Nocardioides sp. Bht2, assembly GCF_047308515.1. Lineage (NCBI taxonomy): Bacteria > Bacillati > Actinomycetota > Actinomycetes > Propionibacteriales > Nocardioidaceae > Nocardioides > Nocardioides sp. Bht2. The sequence continues at coordinate 18,311 of NZ_JBLBWI010000010.1, read as the reverse complement.
GTGCCGGTGCGCGGGTTGTAGGCCTTGATGAAGTTCTGCAACAGCAGCGGCACGTTCCGTACCGTCTCCTCCAGGGACTTGCGTTGCTTGACCAGGACGCTGGTCGGCCCCTGTAGGTTGCGGACGCTGGTGTTGAGGTTGTCGCGGTTCTCCCGAATGAAGTCGTCGAGGACCACGAAGGCGTCCGCCAGGTTGGCGGCAGCGTCGGCGAGGTCGTCCTTGTCCTCGGCCAGATAGCGAGTGACCGCTGCGAACCGCTTGTTCATCGAGGCGACGTCGGCGTCGTTCTCCTTGAGCATCCCGTTGAACTTGTCGAGGTTCGCCAGGGTCGCGAAGAACTCTTCGTCGATGCCGTCCAGAGTCGCCGCGGCTTCACCGAACTCGCGCATCATGCCGTTGAGCTTGGCTCCCTGGCCGTCCAGGTTCTCGGCAGCGACCGCCAGGAACTTGGAGAGTGCACCGTTCTTGTTGACCCCTTCGGGGCCGAGTTGGTCGCTGACGTCGATCAGGCTCCGATAGAGCGAGTCGATCTCGACCGGCACAGCGGTCCGGTCGACGTCGATGACGGCGCCGTCCTGGAGCGTCGGGCCTTCGGTCCACGGCTGAGTGAGCTGGACGAAGCGGTCGCTGACGACCGTCTGCGCCACGATCACCGCGGCGGTGCTCTGGGCGATCTTGTGGTCCGGGTCGATCTCCATGGTCACCTTGACCCGGGAGCCTTGCGGGTCGACGTCGGTCACCCGACCGACCGGGACACCCAGCACCTGGACGTCGTTGCCGGGATAGAGGCCGACGGTCTGGGTGAAGTAGGCGGTCACCTCGGTGGGCTCCTCCGCAAGCACTGTGCGCTGGAGGGCGAATCCGCCGAGACCCACCGCGACCACGGCGACGACGGCGATCCGCTTGGAGCGGCGCGACAACTTCATCGTCCGCCTCCCTTCTTCGGCGTGCAGTTCCGCAGGACGTCGTTCTCCAGCAGCGGCGCACCTTGGCCGTCGAAGAGGCCACAGATGTAGCTCTCCAGCCAGTGACCGTTGGCGGTCGTCGCGGTGAGCACGCGGTAGTAGGGGCCGAGCTTCTTCAGCGCGGAGTTCAGGTTGGCCTCGTTCCGTTGCAGGATCGCGGAGACCCGGTCGAGCTTGGCCAGCGCCGGCGCCAGCGTCTTCTGATTGTCAGCTACCAGGCCACGGACCTGGACACCGAGGTTCGCCGTCCCCTTGAGCATCGCCTGGACGGCGTCGCGCCGGTTCTCCAACTCCCCCATCAGGTCATTGCCGTCAGAGAGGATCTTGGCGAACTCGGCGTTCCGCTCGGCGAGGGTGCCGGTGACGCTGGTGGTGGACTTCAGCAGTGCGGAGAGGTCGTCGTCACGCGTGGAGATGGTCCGCGACAGGGCGCTCAGCCCGGAGACCAGCTCGCGTACGGCGGGCGGGGTGTTCTCGAACGCCGTCGAAAGCACCTCAAGGCTCTTCTCCAACTGGGCGGTGTCGATCTGGTCGATCTCCGACGACACGTCCGAGAACGCCGCGTTGACGTCGTAGGGAGTGGTCGTCCGCTCCAGCGGAATTGCCGCGTCGAGATCGCCGCCCCCGGCAGGAGAGATGTCGAGGAACTTCCGTCCTAGCAGGGTCTTCACGCTGATCCCCGCGGACGTCTGGTCGCCAAGGTCGACGCCCTTCACCCGGAAGGTGACCTTGACCTTGTTGCCCTCGAGGCTGAGTTTGGTCACCTCGCCGACCTTGACGCCGGAGACTCGCACCTCATTACCTTCGCGAAGCCCTCCGGCCTCGCGGAAGTAGGCGGTGTGGGTCTCGCCGCCCCCGATGATGGGCAGCGACGCCGCGTTGAAGGTGGCGAAGAAGACTGCGGCCAGTGCGAGCAGCCCGACGACGGCGATGACGACTTTGTTGCGTTCGGCGAACGACAACGGGTGGCGGGCCATCAGCGGCACCTCCCCGCAACCGGCTTCACACCGAGATCGCCGTAGTAGCCCTCAGGCATCGGAATCCGTCCCTTGATCGAGCAGAGATAAACGTTGATCCAGGACCCGTAGCTGGCGGTGCGACCGATCCTGTCGAGCTTGAGCGGCAGAGTCTGGAAGAAATCGTCGAGCACGGCCTCGGAGTCAGCGAGGTTCTCGGAGAGTTCGCCGAGCGCGTTGATCGACCCCTTGAGCGGCTGCCGGGTGCCTTCCAACAGCCCGGCGACGCTGGTCGTCAGGCCGCCGAGGCCTTCGATGGTGCTGCCGATGACGGCGCGGTCCTCAGCCAGACCGCTGACCAGTTCCTGCATCGTGGAGACGGTGGTCGAGAGATCTTCGGACCGGGTGTCGACGGTGTCGAGCACCTCGGTCAGCGAGGCGATCAACTGACCGATCACCTCGTCCCGTCCGGCCAGGGTGCTGCTCAGGCTGGCGGTGCTGGAGAGCAGCCCCTCGACCGTCGTCCCCTCGCCCTGGAAGACCGCGATCACCTGTGCGCTCAGGTTGTTGACCTGCTCGGCGTCGAGGAACTCCAGCAACGGCTGGAAGCCGTTGAAAAGGACGGTGAGGTCGAGGGCCGGCTTGGTCTCCTTGACGTCGAAGGTGTGGCCGTCCTTGAGTTCGTCGCCTGGCGTGGGCGAGGGCATCAGCGCGATGTAACGCTGGCCGACCATGTTGCGGAACCGCAGCTCGGCCTTCATTCCGGCGAACATCGGCGCCTCGTCGTTGACCTTGAAGGTGACCTCGCCGAGGTTGTCCCGGCCGACCTGGATCTTCTCGACCGTGCCGACGCGGACACCGGCCATCCGCACGTCATCTCCCTTGTTCAGGCTGGTGACGTCGGTGAAGAGCGCTGTGTACGTGCGGTTCGTGTCGCCGCTGCTGTTGCTGATCGTGGCGGCCAGGGCAGCAGTGGCCAACAAGGTGGCGAGGGTGAAGATCAGGCTCTTGATCAACACCGGCGTGATGGATGCGGTCCTACTCATCTCAAGCTCACCTTCGCTCCGCGGAGCACCGGACCGAGCAGCATGCTCGACCACTGCGGGTAGTCAGCGGGGGCCATCCCCAGGGTGGGGGCGACCAACTCGGCGATCAGCCGGTTCTCTGACGGCGAGTTCGCATCGCCGAGACCCGTCGCTGCGCTGAGGACCTCCGGCGCGAACCGACGCGGCGGAGCCGGGGTCTGGCGGGGCGCGACCTGCTGGTCGCCCACACTCGAGCCGCGCGATGCCGGGTCACCGGTCACATACGGACACTTGGACTTGCCCTGGGTGGGGAAGGTCGGCGTGTCCTTGCCGACCAGGTACTTGCCCCGGCTCTTGACGACGCTGAGCTTGACGTGGAGACCGGGCTCGTCGGTGCCCTTACCGAGAACCGTGTCCATCTTCGGAGCGAACTTGGTCGCCGAGCGGAGGATGCACGGGAACTGGTCGGCGTACGGCCGGACCGCCTCCAGCGCCTTCCTGCTCTCCGCGGAGAGCACCTCGATGGTCTTCTGGTTGTCGTCCATCCAGCCGGTGACGTCGTTCGAGCTGGTGATCACCGAGGCGAAGAGCGCGGTGAGGTTGTCGTTCTCGTCGACCAGCATCTGCGAGGTGGTGGCCATCGACTCGACCGCGTCCAGCAGATCGGGCGCGGCGTCAGCGTAGAGGTTGGCGACCTCGGCGAACTTGGCAAGGTTCGTGGTCATCTCGGGGACCAACGGGTTGAGCTTCTTGAAGTAGTCGCTCCAGGCCACCATCATCGTGCCGAGATCCTCACCCTGGTCGCGAAGCATCAGCGACATCTCGCCCAGGGCGGCGGAGAGCTTCGCGGGCTGGATCGCCTGTAGCATCGGCAGTAGTTCGTCGAAGACCTCTTGCAGTTCGACTGCTTCGGTGGAGGAGTCCTCCCGGATCACGTCGCCGTTGGCCAGCCCGCCGTCACCGGCGAACGCTTCTCGCAAGGAGACGTAGCGCTCCCCGAAGAGGGTCTTGGGCAGCAGCCGAGCCACGGTCTGCGGCGAGATGTCCTTGGCTACGTCGGGGTCGAGGGCCAGCGTCAGCTTGGCGCCCTGCTCGGACGAGCTGATCTTGGCGACGCGACCGATCGGGACGCCGTTGAGCTTCACGTCGGAGCCGGTCTGGAGCGAGTTGCCGAGCTTGCCCGTCTCCAGGGTCACGTCGACGCTCTTGGTGAAGCTCTGGTTGTAGGCGGCCATCGCGCCGACCAGCAGCGCGCCGATCAGGACGGCGTAACCAAGGCCCAGGAGGACGTCGGGAAGACGGCTCTTGCGCGGACTCATCCAGCGATCCTTACGGTGGTGGTGGTTCCCCACAGCGCCATCGACAGCACCAGGTCGAGCACGGCGACGGTGACGATGCTGCGGCGAACCGCGGTACCGACGGCGATGCCCACCCCGGCCGGCCCGCCGGTCGCGGTGTAGCCCAGGCGGCAGTGGATCAGGATGATCAGCACCGCGAAGATCAGCACCTTCACGAACGACAGCAGGATGTCGATGGGCGGCAGGAAGAGGTTGAAGTAGTGGTCGTAGGTTCCAGCGGACTGTCCGTAGAAGTAGACGGTGATGATCCGGGAACCCGCATACGAGGTGAGAAGTCCGATCACGTAGAGCGGGATGATCGCGATGAAGCCGGCGACCACCCGGGTGCTCACCAGGTAGGGCACGCTGGGCACCGCCATCGCGGTGAGCGCATCGACCTCCTCGTTGACCTGCATCGCGCCGAGCTGGGCGGTGAAGCCGGAACCGACCGTGGCTGAGAGCGCCAGCGCGGCGACCAGCGGCGCGATCTCACGAGTGTTGAAGTAGGCGGAGATGAAGCCGTTGAGGGTTGCCGTGCCGATCTGGTCGAGGGCCGCGTAGCCCTGCATGCCGACGACGGTGCCGACGAAGAGCGTCATCCCGAGCATCACGCCGATGGTTCCGCCGATCACGGCGAGCGCACCCGAGCCGAAGCTCACTTCGGAGAGCAGCCGCAGGACCTCTTTGGGGTACCGGACCACGGTGCTGGGGATCCGGATCAGGACGTGGCCGTGGAACCGCAGCGCTTCGCCGAGGGCGGCCAACCGGTTGACGGGTACGTCGCGGAGCCTGGACACGCCGGAGAGCTCGATCATGCTCAGGCCCCCTTCCCGGGCACGAGTTGCAGATACAGGGTGGTGATCACGAAGTTGACGAAGAAGAGCAGCAGGAAGGTGATCACCACGGACTGGTTGACCGCATCGCCGACGCCCTTCGGGCCGGGTGCGGTGTTGAGTCCGCGGTAACAGGCGACGACGCCAGCGACGAAGCCGAAGACGACGGCCTTGATCTCGCCCACCCACAGGTCGGAGAGCTGCGCGAGCGCGGTGAAGCTGGAGAGGTAGGCACCGGGCGTCCCGCCCTGGACCACCACGTTGAAGAAGTAGCCACCGAGGACACCGACCACCGAGACCAAGCCGTTGAGCAGGACCGCCGCGAGCACACAGGCGATCACCCGGGGCACGACCAGCCGTTGCACCGGTGAGATGCCCATCACCCGCATCGCGTCGATCTCGTCGCGGATCCGCCGGGTGCCGATCTCGGCGCAGATCGCGGCACCACCGGCGCCGGCGATCACGAGTGTGGTCACGATCGGCGCCGCCTGTTGGACCACCGCCAGCACGCTGGCCGCGCCGGTGAAGGACTGAGCACCGATCTGCACGGTGAGTGTGCCGAGTTGGAGTGCGATCACCGCGCCGAACGGGATCGCCACCAGCATCGCCGGGATCCACGAGACGCTGACGACGAACCAGAACTGCTCCAGGGTCTCGCGGGCAGCGAAGGGACGCTTGAACGTCTCGCGGATGGTGTCGAGGGCGAGGGCGAAAAGGTCACCGACGCCGGTCAGCGCTCGGGTCGCGACCCCCCGGGTGGGTACCGATCGTTCTCGGTCGCTCTCCTCGTCGTCGGCGACATACAGGCGCGAGGCGCCGGAGGCGACCCGCTCCCGATGCCGATCGCCACCGGCGCGCGGCATCCCGGTCCGAGGGGTGAGCTGCCGCGGCAGGACCTCGATCGGCCGCGCCCCGGCGTGCCGGGAGAGCAGGGCCGTGCCACCACCGGCACCGTTCATATCGAACTCGTCGTACGCAGCGACGTCGGTGGTGCTGTGGTCGGTCTCCTCGCTCATCCCGATCGGACCGTCCGGGTCGCCGCTCATGAACTGACTGACCACCGGGTGGTCGGTGAGCAGGAACTCCTCACGCGGACCGAACATCACCAGCTCGCGCCGGTAGAGCATGCCGAGGTTGTCGGGAAGGGTGCGCGCGAGCTCGATGTTGTGGGTGACCACCAGCATCGTGGTGTCGGTCGCGGCGTTCACCTCCATCAGCAGCTGGGCCAGGTTGGAGGTGCGGACCGGGTCCAGGCCGGAGTCCGGCTCGTCGATCAGGATGATCTCCGGGTCGATGACCAGCGCTCGCGCCAGACCGGCGCGCTTCTTCATACCGCCGGAGATCTGCCCGGGAAGCTTGTGCTCCTGGCCGGCGAGTCCGACCAGGCCGAGCTTGTCCATCACGCGTTCGCGGATCTTCGCTTCGGGCAGCTTGGTGTGCTCGCGGAGCGGAAAGGCCACGTTGTCGTAGACGTTCATCGAGCCGAAGAGAGCGCCGTCCTGGAAGAGCACGCCGAACTTCTTGCGCAGCTCCAGGCGTTGCGACTCCCGTGACGAGACCATGTCGACGCCGTCGATCAGGATCTGCCCCTCCTCCGGCTCCAGAAGGCCGATCAGCGCCTTGAGGAAGACCGACTTGCCCGTGCCTGACGGACCCAGCAGTGCCGTGATCTCCCCTGGCGGCAGGGTGAGTGTCACGTCATGCCAGATGTTCTGACGTCCGAAGCTCTTGGTCAGGCCAGTGACCTCGACGAGTCCGCCCATCGTTTCCCTCTCGGTTCGCGGTGCTTGCAGTGGGGAGCCCCCACTGCTTGATTGACCGTATGCGTGATCCCGATCACCACAAGGGGTTCCGGCCATCGAATCCCCGGATCGGCACCGAAAGTTCCAAGACTTGTGACGTGGTTGACAAGATTCGACATCGATCGAATTTGCCTCTTTTCTGTACCCACGGTCCGTGGGTGCCTCCGAAACCCTGCTGCCCCGCCCCAGCTCAGAGTTGCTCAGCGGCCGTAGTCACTGCACCGGATCGGACCGGTCCACCACCGGTCCCCAAGCTTCAAGGAGCACCATGAGGGCGAACCCATCACCTAGTTGGCAGCACGATCCCTGTCCGGACTGGTGCGTGATCACGCACCACGAGAACGACCTGGTCGAGGACCGGTTCCATGACGCCACCAGCGTCTCGGTTCCGGTCGTCCTCGCCGGCTCGTCCGCGCTTGAGGAGGTCGACAACTCCGACCTCTTCCTGGCGCTCTTCCGCCGGGTCGGCTCCGACGACGACTGGCTGCACATCTCGGCACCCGAGGCGGACCACGGTGGTTTCACGGTCTCGCTGACGAGTGCGCGCCGGCTGGGCGATGCGCTGAGCCGACTTCCTGGCAGCGGCCCACCGCCGTGACCTGCGGGCTCTTGGACCCCGCTCTTCCTCCACAGGCGGAGGATCGCGTTGAGTTGTCCACCGGGTCTCTCGGCCCCTGGCCCCAACCCTGGCGCGCCGCCAGACTGCTGCCATGACAACGCAACTACATCAGCAAGTCGGTCGCCGTCTTCTCGCTATCCGCCAGGAGAAGAAGGTCAGCCAAGAAGCCCTCGCCGATTCGATCGGCATGCACCGCTCCTACATCGGAGCATTGGAACGAGGTGAACGAAACCCCAGTCTCCGCGTGATCTACAACGTTGCCGAACGCCTCGGCGTCAGCACCGACTACCTACTCTGCTCCCACGGAGAGCAACACACCTAAGCCTCCCCAGCCGGCGACGATACCGATGCTGTCGTCGGCTGAGGCTGGCCCGCACACCGCTCAAGGCTCCGTGTAGATCCAGAACGGCACCGAGATCCCACCGTCGTCGTTACCCAATACATCCCAAATGACGAACGCGGACGACGTCCCTGGACCTGCCAGTGACCGCCGCCCGCGTCCGTCGAGGTCAGGGCGCGACACGCCCGTTGCTGATGTCGAGCTCGACCTGGTTGCCGCTACCCGGGATCACCGAGTTGATCAGCCAGGTGTTCAGGCCACAGTTCTGGAAGTTGCCGATGGTGAACTCGCCACTGAGGTGCCCGCCGTTGAAGAGGTTGAACTCGCCGGAGGGCGGCGACGCGATCGGAATCGTCACCGGGTCGCTGGTCCGACAGTGCGGACCGGCGAAGGTCGGGAAGCCGAGCACCCGGATGTTCGAGAGCCGGATGTAGTAGCTGGCTACCGCATCGACCCGACTCTCCACCGGCGCCGCACTCAGCGAACCGGCGATCGGCGCCACTTCTTGGAAGGCGACGTCGGCGGTGACCGGCAGGAAGCCGATCAGATTGAACTCCGTCTCCGTGCCCGGCAGCGGCATGCTGCCGGTGAAGTCGAAGGTCGCGTAGTCGAGCGCGGTGCTCAACGTGGACGGTCCGAGCTCGATGGTTGAGCCGGTGCTGGCGATCTGCGCCTCCCCGGAGGCGTCGTACTGAATGTTGAGGATCGGCGCGGCGCTCGCCGGCGAGGCCTGCAGGGCGACCGCGGCCGCGGTCGCCGTGGTGGCGGCGAGCCCGAAGCGGAGCCACTCTTTGAGGTGCTGCATCTTCACTCCTGACGTTGGTGCGGATGGGAGAATCGACGGAGCGGGGTGCCGAACCTTGGCCGTTCGACACCCCGCCCTCGCCGAGCAGCCGGCTACTCCGAGAGGTAGACCGGCAGCGGGACAGTGATCTCGTCCTTGTCGTTGCCGACAGCGTCGGCCCCGATGTCGAAGACACCCTGGAAGTCGGCGGAGTCACCGACACCCACCAGACCGAAGCAATTGGCGGCGCCGCCACTGCCGATCGAGGTGATCGTCAGGTTGCCGGTGTAGCCGGTCTCGTTGACCGTGAGCGCCTGCGTGGCCTCATCGAACGAGCCGTCGGCCACGCCGGAGACGGTGAAGTCACACGCTCCGGGGGCTGCGGTCGCGTAGACCCGCGCCGTCAGTAGCCCGCCGCCGGCACCGGTGATCTGACCGGCGATCACGTCGGTGTTCGCCGCCGTCGCCGGGCCACTCGCCCGGAGCTCCCAGTTGAGCGTGGGCTGTACCGTCATCGCCAGGCCGGCCGGACCCCGACAATTCTTCCAGTCCAACCCGTGGAAGGTCTCCGGGGTGTTGACTCGAGTGACCGGCATGATCGTGGCGATCGGGTTGTTTCTGTTGAGGCCTGCGTGCACCTTGCCTTCGACGTTGACGTCACCACAGTCCATATTGGTGATGGTCCCGAGGTGATCGACCGAGAAGTCGATCCCCGCCGGGGTCGAGGTGCCGAAGAAGAGATGGTCGGCGGTGGCCGTGGAGCCGCCCACCTCCACGTCATACGGCGGGTGGGCGAAGGCCGAGGAGATCAGGACGCCGATGGCCGCGATCGCCAGACCTCCTGCTCCGATGAGCTTTCGTTTCATATTGCACTCCTTAGCTCAGGCGGCACCGGGCGGTGCCACTGACGCCATGGTGCGCATGCGACTGAGCAATTAATCAATACCAAGGAGAAACTGAGGACTTTAGTCCCGGGCGGAATCGAGCCAGCTTGTTATCCGCGTGATAAAACACTTCGCACTCTGACCGCGGTTGCCCATTCCGTTCTTGAGTCGTGCAGGATTTGCACTCGCCGACCGCACCTGCCAGCAAAATCTCCCACTACTCTCGACACTGACCCGCAAATGCCCCGGAAAGGACGGCCCCCGCAGGAAATCTGCGCCCGCGCCTCGCGCCGACTTCCCCCTCCGCGACGCACAACCAACGCTGGCCCGCGTGTCGCGACAATGCTTCCTTTTGACCAATTCTCCCCAAAAGGGACATTGCAGTAGGTCGGGAAGCCACACAGAGAAGCACTTGGAAATACCAAGAAATTCCGGCGAAACTCTAATTTATTACCCGCGTCACAACTTTTCCAGAATTCTCGCTGGCAAGCCAGGAAAGATCGCCGGTCCCTCTTTTCAGTGGCATCCGTTCCCGTGCACCGTTCGGGTATGCGCTCGACCTTTCTCCTCCTTCTCTGTGCCAGCACCGCAGCTGTCTCCCTGGTCGCGTCAGCGGGGCTAGCCGACGAGGGACCGCGCCCTGGCCTGCCCCGGCACACCGAGCCGGGCGGCAGCTGGAACTCCGTGGTTCAGGGCGGGGCCTCCGAGGCTCGGCGCGCCAAGCAGTGGGTGCGGGTGCCGATGCAGGCCACCTCGCTCTACACGACGAACCGGAACCTCGCCCCACCGGAGGAGTCGGGCCACCGGATCTGGGAGAACACCAACTATCTGTACTTGATGGCGGAGACCGGCGCACGGCACCACTACGGGCTGTCGGCTCCGTTCACGGTCCGCACGACGGCCTTCGGCACGATCCCCGTCTCCGCAACCTTGCGGCTGGCACAGCGCCGCACCAGCGAGGACCTACCAACTCCACTCATCGTCCAGACTCTCGACGAGTGGTACGCCGGCCGGGTCCGACCGCCCAGCTGGGGAGAGGTCCATACCCGATACTACGACCTCAACGCCACCGACGCGCTTTTCGTCGAGGTCGAGGAGCTGACTGTCGACGGCGTCGATCTCGGGCTCCGCGCCGGTTGCCGCACCAGCACCGCAGCCCCGGTCGCCCTCCATGGCGAGGGCTTCGAGGTGCCCGACCCCGAGATTGATGAGAACAACGTCCTCGCCTCCGGGCACTTCACTGCTGGCAAAGGCGGCCTGATCACCGGCACTGCGGATATCCCCGCCTTCGCCAACTGCCGCACCGAGAGCGACGAAGACGTCTCTCGCCTACTGACCGCCGCAATCAGCGGCCCTGGCAACAGCCTCACCCTCCATGTATCGCCGCCCGCTGGCTGCGGCCGGCTGTTGCCTGACGTCGGCGCTTACGACCCTACCGTCCACTGCCCGTCTCAGATTCCGCCGGGCATCACCCTGCCGCCCGCGCGGTTCACACCCACCCCTTAAGGAGCAACCATGACCATCCGACCAGCCCTCCGACCGCCGATTCGGGCCCGCGCCGTAGCGCTTGCCTGTGCCGCGCTCCTCACCGCGAGCCTGGCCCACGTCGGCGCGGCCGAGGCTAACCTCTCCCCGGCCGACGCCGGAGCTGCCGTGGCCTGGGGCAAACCGGACGCCCCGCCACCGGTCCTCCCGTCGGCACTGGCCGAGACCCCCCTCGCCCAGGCCTTGGTCGTCGGCACCGAGGGGCTCTTCCTCACCTCCGCCGGCGAGGTGATGGTCCACAGCGGCGTCGAGACCAAACAGGTGCCACCAGAACTGGCAGGGAAGAAAGTCGCACTGATTGCCGCCGACCCCTCCTTTTCGGACCTCGCAGCGCTCACCGACGACGGCGAGCTGATCTTCTGGGGTGCTCGCAGCACGGTCAGCAACACCACCGGCGTCGACCTGACCAACCTGCGCCAGCTCGATCTTGGGGCCCGGTTCGGCGTCGGCGTCAAGAGCGACGGCACGGTGGTCACCTGGGGAGAGAACACCTACGGTCAGACCAACGTCCCGGCCGGGCTCACCGATGTGGTGAAGGTGGCTGCCGGCTCTGCGCAGGTCTATGCGTTGCGGGCCAACGGCACCGTCGTCGCCTGGGGCCGCAGTGTGCAGAACCAACTGGTACTGCCGCCCGAGCTCACTGTGCCAGGGTCCGTCAAGGACATCGAGGCTCGCGTCGCAGGCGGTTTGGCGCTGCTGGCAGACGGCACGCTGCGCTCCTGGGGACAGAACACCACGGGTGAACCAGCCAGTGCCGTCAACGCCGTCCCTGCCTCCGTGAACGGGCTGACCATCACCCAGATCGCTTCGACGACTTCCTACGCAACCAACCTAGCCATCGACTCCACCGGCGGAATCCACGTGTGGGGGCTGCCCACCCAACTCCCCTCGGCGATACCGGCCGGACTCGACGGTCGCACCCTCTCCCACGTCGCCGTCGGCGGCGAGCTCGCCGTCGCGATCCAACGCAAGGTCATGACGATCACCGCCTCCACCGTCACCGGTACCGCCAAGCAGGGCAGCACCCTGACCGGGACGCCGGCCACGTTCTCCGGTGCCCCGACGCTCAGCTACCAGTGGCTCGCCAACGGCACGCCGATCTCAGGCGCGACCGAGCGCACCCTCACCCTCGGCTCCGCCCAGGTCGGTAAGCGGATCAGCTTCCGCACCATCGCTCTCGACGGCTCCACCCCGCTGAACTCGGACAGCACCCAGACCGCGGCCGTCACCCCGCTGGCGCCGGTCAAGGTCGCCTCGAAGACCGCCATCTCCAAGGTCAAGGGCAAGAAGAAGACGGCCACCTTCTCGATCCGGGTCACCCGCTCCGGCGGTACCCCGACCGGGAAGGTCGCGGTCCTGATCAAGCGCGGCAGCAAGACGGTCTACAAGAAGAGCGTGACCCTGAGGTCCGGCTCGGTGAAGGTGACCGTCAAGCGCCTCAAGAAGGGGAAGCACACCATCTCCTCCACCTACGCCGGCGACACCCGCAGCCGGCCTTCCACAGCGGCGAAGCGGTCCTTCCGGATCCGCTGACCGCTCCGCGTGGGGTGGGGTGCTTCCTCACTCGCCCCACCCCACGCTCCCGCTCCACCTACTCGGAGGAACCCCATGGCATCCGTCCCCACCCCGCGCCGACCACGACGCCGTTTGACGGATACGGAGCGCCGCGCCGCCTGGCTGACCCGGGTCCAGGCGCCGTTGGACGAGGCTCGACCAGAAGTGGGGATTCCGGAGTTCGTACAAGCGCTCCAGGAACGGGTCCCGAACCTCACCCAGCAGTTGGTCCACACCCTGCAACGTGAGGTCACCGCCTTCGCCGGCGGCAAGACACGGCGCGCGATCATCCGGAGGGCCGCCCGCTCCGCCACCGGCGAGTTCTTCGCCCTGCTCGAGGGAACCGTGCCGAACGACCCGGCGGTCTCACAGAGCTTCCAGCAGGTCGGGTTCGGGATCGCCTCCGAGGGCAACACCTTGGAGCCGATGCATATCGCGCTGCGGATCGCCCACCTGGAAGCCTGGCGAGTGCTCTCCGAAACCGCGACCACTCACCAGGTCAGCACCCATTTTCTCGGCAGCCTGGGCGAAGCTCTCGACCTCTATTTCGCACACCTGGAGGAGGAAGCGGCGCACGGCCATACCCACGGCGTCCAGATGCGCGACGCCGATCGCGGGGTGATCCGGGAACGGCTGCTCGCGGAGATCTGCGTCGACGATCACTTCGGCTCCGCGGAGGACCGTGCGGATCGGATCACCGTACTGGCCGCCGGCGCCGATTGGCCGTTGGCTTCCGAGGTAGTAGCGATGAGGGTCGCGTTCGAGGGCGAGTTCCCCACCCTGGCCGAGCCTCACCACGACATCTTGATGGACGCCCGACGTGCCCCGGCCCTGTTGGTCTGTTCGCCGCAACGCGCCGAGGAGGCCAGCGCCGAGTTGCTGCTTCACGACTCCGTGCTCCGGATCTCGATCAGCTGGCCGGTAAGTCCCACCGAGCTCCCCGCCGCGGATCGCATCGCCCGCCGCACCCTGGATCTGGTCAGGCTGCGGGAGACCTCGTCGCACCGGGTCCTCCGTACCACCGAACACATGTACCAGCTGTGGATCCACTCTGAGCCCGAGCTTCGACGGCGTCTGGTCAATGAGATGCTGCAACCGTTGCTCACCGAGAAACCACGCTCGCGCCGGCTGCTCGCCGAAACCCTGTTGGCCTGGATCGCCACCCGCGACAGTGCCCCGATCGTCGCGGAACGGATGGGAGTCCACCCGCAGACCGTCCGATACCGGCAGCGCCGGATGCGCGAGGTCTTCGGCGACCTGCTGGAGGATCCTGAATTCATCGCGGTCGCCTCGCTGACCCTGCGTGCCTCGCTCCCGTTCTGGCGGATCGGGGACGACGCCGACCTGATGGGGCCAGCTCCGCAACGCCGTCCGGCCAAAGGCACGCCCGTCACCGGACAGCGCCGCTCGCAGGATGAGTGAACAGGTGCCGTGATGCCATCGTCCCGCCCTGCCCTGCACCGACGCGCCGTCGGCGCTGCCGTTCTTGCCGCAGCGACCCTCGGCATCGTGGGCATCCTGCAGAGCACCACCGATGCACGGTCACCGAACGAACCTCCTGTTCGAAGCGACTCCTTCACGGTGCTCGGCTCGCCCCCGACACAACGCCCCGAACTCAGCGCACCGCGGGACCCCCTCACCGGCGCCGAAGTCGGCTACGCGGTCCATCTCGCCGCCACCGACGCCAGCCTTCCGCGCTCCGCTACCGATGTCACTGGCGACAACGGCGCCGAAGTGCTCACGGTGGAGCTTCCCGCCGAAGTTGTGCCCGACCGTCGGCTTGCGGTGGTCGGTCTCTACGACTACACCGCCGGTCAGGGATACCAACAGACCGTCGATCTCGGCTCCGGTCAGGTCCGGTCGACCCGCAACCTCGCCGAGGCGAAGATCTCCGCCGACGAGGCGCGCGTCGCAGTACAGCTTGCGATCGACCACGATCCCGCGCTGACGTTCACCGCGGAGTTCCAGGCAGCGCAGGGCACGCCCCTGGTGAGTGCCGATCAAATCGGCTACGCGGCCGGTGCCTTCACCTTCGACGGCAGTACCGCCGGCGGGGATCGATGCGGCGCTCATCGCTGCGCCCAACTGCTGCTCCGGCTTCCCAACGGGACCTACCTGACCACCACAGACTTCGTGGTCGATCTCTCGGCCCGGGCCGTGGTCCGGCTCCGGTGAGGAGGCACTATGCGCATCCTTCGTCTCAGCTTCGCGGTGACCGTGTTGGTCCCCCTGTTCTGCGTCTCTGCGTTCTCTCCGTTGGCACCGGCGCCCACTCCATCCGGTGCAGGGTGGGCGGCAGCGATTGGGACTACGCCAGCCGCTGCTGAGACCCCAGCCCCGGACTGTCCGCAGAGCCTCGTCGAGGAGACGCTGGCCAACGGGGCTTCCTGGCGGATGTGCGTCCGGGTCCACGAGATGAGGGGGCTGGTCCTGGAGCAGATCGAGTACCGTCCGCCGAACAGTCGTGAGTTCAGCGGCTACAAGCGCGTGCTCGACCAACTCTCCTTGGCGCAGCTGAATGTGCCTTACGACAACGGTCATGTGCAGTACAACGACATCACCTCCTTCGGCTTCGGCGGCACACATCTGCTGAGTCAGAACTCCACCACCTGTCCGGGCGAGGCCAGCGACGTCACCCAGACCTACCTGAGCGGCGGAGAGTTGGTCAGCCGCACCATCCCCGGGATCTGCGTCGATGAGGTGGACACCGGGCTGGCCCACCACTCCGTGGAGAGCGACGGCGCGAGCGAGCAGCGCTTCGCCGCCCGGGGCACCGCCCTCCAGCTGAGCTCGCTGTCGAAGATCTCCTGGTACAAATACCAGCAGCAGGTCACCTTCGACGGCGTCGGCACGATCGACGTCGCCCTCGGCGCCACCGGGGACGTCGCTCCCGGCGGCCCGGGCGGCAGCCACTTCTCGACCGACCCCGACTATGGCTGGCCGTTGGGTGGTCCCATCGCTGAGTCGGGCTTGGAAACCCATGCCGCGTCCCATTGGCACAATGCCATCTGGAAGGTCGACTTCGGCATCGACGGCGGCTCCCGGCAATACGTCGAGGAGTGGACCTACGCCAACCGCTCCACCCCGCCCTCGCTCCCGAAGTTCGCCGGTACCGGTACCCGTCGCTCCCGTGCGTTCTCGGCGCACCGCGGCGAGGGCACCGGTCAGAGGTGGTTCCGGGTACTCAACCCTGACTCGATCAACCCCGACGGCCACCCCCGCTCCTACGCGATCGTCAACGAGAACGACCCGAACACCACGATCCCGGTCTTCGAGCCAGAGCTGAGCTTCACCAACCACCGCGCCTGTGCCGAGTACGCCTCGATGAACCTGAACGCAGAGTGCCCGGGTCTCTCCGTCCTCGACTATGTAGCCGCCGACGAGGCCGAGCTCACCGACCCGGTGGCGTGGGTCAACGTCGACTTCCACCACGTGGATCGCGATGAGGATCAGAGCCCGATGCCGATGCACTGGCAACGGTTCCAGCTCGTTCCGCGCGACTTCTTCGCCCAGAGTCCCGACACCCCGGACCAACGCAGCTGCATCAACGGCGCGGGCTGGATCGACTCCCTGGACTCGCCCTGCGTTGCCACCAACCTGGCGGCACCGCAGATCCGGCCAAGCTCATCGGCGCTTACCGCCGGCACCCTGCTCCACGCAGAGCCCGGCAGTTGGAACGAGTCGCGCACAACCTGGACCTACCACTATCTCTGGTACCGCGACGGGCGCCCGATCACGAGCACCGACGCAGCCGGCTCGACCGTCGCCGCGATCGAGCCGACCTACCGGGTGCGCCCGGAGGACCTCGGCACGACGTTGAACGTACGGGTGACGGCGTCGCATACCGGCTACCCGTCGGGGACGGCCGACTCCCCAGGCCTCCGCATCCCCGCCGCCCCACGAACGCCGCGCCGGGCCAGCTCTCTCACCGTGGCGGCGGCATCGATCCGAGCGGGTCGAAGGCCGCGGCTGTCGGTGCACGTGACCACGTCAGGCGCGGTCCCAGCAGGGAAGGTCGAGATCCGTCGGGGCGCCAAGACCCTCACCGTCGCCCGGTTGGTCGACGGTGCGACCCGGATCAGGTTGCACCGTTTCCGCCGGGTCGGGCGTCACCGGTTGACCGCGATCTACACCGGCAGCTCCACCGTGGCACCGAGTCGTCGAACCGTCACGGTCCTCGTTCGGCGTCGATGAAACCACGGCCACCCCCTCAAGAAATCCGCTACGGATACGTAGCAATGTGGAAGCGTCCGTTGCCTAGATTTGTGGCTCCTGAAATGTGCGGAAGTTATCAACGTCGCACAGCGCAGGAGCCAGCAGAGCGTGGAGCAGCCCGCAGATGAGCCTCAGAGCACCATCGATGAGACCGAGGAGTGGAACAGGTCCCTAGCCCACTTGATCGCGTTGACGCCGTCGGATGTCTTGGCCAGAGCCACCACCGTGGGGGTCGCGGCCAGGTTCGCCACAGCGACCATGCGCGAGGTAGCGCGCGAGGTCTCCGCCTACGCAGACGAAGGCGGCCAGGCGACGACCACTTCCAGCCTGTCCAGCACGCTGCTCGAGATCGCCGAGGACATCGCGGAGTCACCCACCCCGCTTGACGAGCGCACCGCCACGACGATCGGGCAGCGCCTGCACGACCTCGGCTTCGCCGAGACGCACCGGGCCATCTCCTTGGACGACCTGAGCCGGGTCGCAACGGTCGCGCTGCGGCAACTCTGGCGCGAGTTCCACCGGCTGGCGATCACCCGCGGCTGGGACAGCGACCTACTCGGCGAGGTCGGCGAGACGCTGCTCCTGGTACGCCAGCACGTTGACCGGCTGATCACCGAGGGCCAGCAGAGCGCCGGCAAGCCGCCCCGCGACCCACACGTCGTCCAGGATCGCCTGATCCTGGCGCTGGTCCGGGAAGGCAACGACAACCCCGAGCAGTGGCTCGACCTGGCGGCCCGTTGCGACGCAGCTCATTGGGAACTGCCCGATCAACTGGTGGTGATCAGGCTCCACCACGACGCCGCGACCGTGCGCCCGCTGGTGCCCGACACCGTGCTCGTCGACCAGATCTCAGCTCCGACCCGCCTGATCGTTCCCGCTCCGCTGAGCGAGGCGACCACGGACCGGCTGACGGCTGGGCTCACGAAGCCGCGGCTCGCCATCAGCACGCCGGTCGCGCCGTCGGACTGCGCCAGCGGCGACCGCTGGGCCCGGCGGGCTCTGGAACTGATCGACGCCGGCGTACTGAACCCCGCACCGGCGACCTGGTGCGACGACCACACCGCCCTGCTCTGGCTTCACGCGGAGCCGGAGATCCGCCGACGGCTGGTCCAGGAGTTCCTCGGCCCGCTGCTCAACGAGGGGCCGACCACCCGGATAAGCCTCGCCGAGACGATGCTGGCCTGGCTCACCACGCGCGACAGCGCCCCGGTCATCGCGGAACGGCTCGACGTCCACGCCCAGACGGTGCGCTATCGCTGGCGCAGACTGACCGAACTCTTCGGCGACCAGCTCCGCGACCCCGAGTTCATCGGCATGGTGACACTCCTGCTCCGGGCGACGGTGCCACTGTGGCGCAGCGGCGACGATGCCGATCTGGAGGCGTTCCGCAACAATCGCTAGCTGTGATGTCCAGCCACGTTGGTCGAGATTCTGCGATGACACGGTCTGACT